>SVJA01000001.1 GCA_015069195.1 Oscillospiraceae bacterium
CGCTTTCTTTTGGTCTAAAAAGTCGATTTACCCAAGGATTTGTGCAAATTGAGTTGGACAAAAATCAGCGAAAACCCTAGTGTTTATGCGGTTTTTTCAACTTTTGTCCTATTATAACACATTCCTCTATTCTACAAACTATTCAAGGATATTAATTCTGATTAAATTTACTTTTGTGGGCATTGTGCTATAATATAACAACGGTGGTGATTTAATGTCTTCAAAAATTAAAAAATACATTTTTCCTTTTATTTTTTCAATTGTGATTTTTTCGGCATTTTTGCAGCTTTCATTTTTTCTCGAACAACAAGACGCTGATTTAGGCGGTATTGTCATATTACTTTTTGCATTAATTTTATTTATCGGTGTGCTTATTCCAATATACTGCTTTATATATGGCAAAAAAGTTTTATTAAAAGAAAAACGAAAATTTATTTTTACGCTTTACAATTCTGCGGTCATAACACTGTTCTATCTTTTGCCAAAATGTACGGAAGGTGAAACCTACATATATAGTTTAATTCTTTTTGCTTGGTGTGAATCATGGTCATTAATTCCATTGTTAAAATTTAAAAAGAATACGCGAAAAACTGAAACTAATATATAAAAAAGCGATGTGAAATTTGAATTGACCTCCAAACGTTAGACATTTTATTAAGCAACTCTTTGGGACTGAATACGGTATTGTACCGGACTCAGTCCTTTTAGTTTACACTTAACACATGCCTCTGCTCCACGAACTATACCCACATCATATTTTCACCCTGCCACAATTTACAATCCCCCAATTTTATGCTATTTTACAAACAGTTAAATCCGTAGTATAATTAGTTGACCGCTCAACAAAAGTTTTTATAGTTTATCAAAATAATAAATACATATTTCAACGAAAGGAACGATTGTATGGACAAACTTGATTCTAAATACGAGGCACTTTTTACGCCTTGGAAAATCGGTAACGTCGAAATCAAGAACCGCATAGTTATGTGCCCTATGGGCGGTACATCGCTGTTTGGTTGGTTTGAGCTCGGCGGCTGTCATTTTGACAAAGAGGCAGCAAAACTTTTCTTAAAGAGAGCAAATAATAATGTCGGACTTATAATTCCCGGCATTGCTCCTCTTCGTGATACTTTCTGGGGAAAATGGCTCTGGCAAAATCCGAAAATGTTCGAAGAACTCAAAGAGTTTATGGACGAAATCCATAAGACAGGTGCAAAACTTTTTGTACAGCTCACAGCCGGTATGGGACGTTCGTGGGCTATCACGGAGCTTGTTGCACCGCTCCACAAAAACAAATTCACGCGTGCGATTATAAAACCTATCATCGACACATCACACGAGCTCGCAAGCCCGAGTCCGCAACCTTCACGCTGGGCACACGACATAATTTGCCCCGAAATGACTGTCGAACAGATTCACGAAATCATCGAGGCCTTTGCAAAAACAGCAAAGCTTTGCCGTGATGCAGGAGTTGACGGAGTTGAAGTTCACGCAGTGCATGAAGGATATTTGCTCGATCAGTTTGCAATAGAATTTTTCAACAAACGTACAGACGATTACGGCGGAAGTTTTGAAAACCGTTACAGATTTGCAGCAGAGATCGTAAAAGCTATAAAAGAATCTTGCGGTGAAGATTATCCCGTATCACTCCGCTACTCCGTTGAGTCTAAATTAAAAGGATTCTGCGAAGGTGCTATGCCCGGAGAGGATTACACCGAAGTCGGCAGAAATATGGAAGAGTCCGAAAAGGCGGCAAAATATCTTCAGGATGCAGGATACGATATGCTTAACGCGGATAACGGAACTTATGACTCTTGGTATTGGTCACATCCGCCGATGTATATGCCCGAAAACTGTAACCTCGACGATGTTGCTCACATAAAGAAATTCGTTGACATTCCTGTGGTTTGTGCCGGAAGAATGGATCCCGAAGTGGGTGCAGATGCGGTTAAAGAAGGCAAAATCGACGGTGTAGGTATTGCCCGTCAGTTCCTTGTTGACCCTGAGTGGATAACAAAACTTATCGAAGACAGAATTGAAGATATAAAGCCTTGTATCTGTTGTCACAGCGGTTGCTTTAACTTCTCATCATCAAAAGGTCACGCAAATACACAGGACCTCACCGACACGATGGGACTTTCACGTTGCGCCCTTAACCCCGAAACAATGCAGTCTAAAAAATACAGCATTACCACTGCAAAGAAAGTAAAGAATGTTGCAATTATCGGCGGTGGTATCGGCGGTATGGAAGCGGCTATCGTTTGTGCAAAGCGCGGTCACAAAGTAACTCTTTACGAGAAATCCGACAAACTCGGCGGCGTATTTATTGCAGCGGCGGCTCCTTCATTTAAAGAAAAAGACAGAGACCTTATTGCTTGGTACATCAGAGAAATTGCAAAGTATCCTATCGATGTGAAAATGAATACCGAAGTTACTGATGTTAAATCACTCGGAGCTGACGAAATCATCGTTGCAACAGGTGCAAAAGCAAAAAGAATACCTGTAAAAGGCATTGAAAATACAATCGAAGCCATTGACTTCCTTCTCGGAACAAAAGAAGTCGGAGAAAATGTCACAATCATCGGTGGTGGTCTTACAGGTTGTGAAATCGCATACGAGCTTTATCTCCAAGGCAAGAAGCCGACAATCGTTGAAATGCAGGATGACCTCGTTACAACAAAAGGAATTTGCCTTGCAAACACAAGTTATCTCCGTGATTTCTTCAAGACAAATAAAGTTCCCGTACATCTCGAAACAGCACTTTGCGAAATCGTAGATGGTGGTGTAATGGTTAAAGACAAAGACGGAAAAGTATTTAAAATTGATGCAGACTCCGTCATTATGTCGGTTGGCTACAACCCTGCTCCGCTCGTTTCAAAAGGAAGAAACGTTCACGTAATCGGTGACGCATCACAGGTAGGAAACCTTCGTACCGTTATCTGGGGCGCATGGGATGTCGCTATGAAAATTTAATCGAAAGGAAGAAGATAAATGATTTTAACACAAGAACAGCAGGCAATCCTTGACGGTGCAAAAGGCGAAACGCTTGCCAAAGTTATGAAGACACTTGTTATGTACGGCGATGCATTCGAAGCAGAAAAACTTGTTCCGATAACTTCAAAATACAATCACTTGGTAACATCGTTCGGACTCAAAGTAATGGCACCCGTATACGACCTTATGCAACAACTCCTTGATGCAGGAGTTTCGTCAGAACAAAAATTCTCGGTAGACCCAAGACCGCTTGACAAAAATGTTCCCGCAAATATATTGCAAAACTTTGTGTTCAATAAGTTTATGTATACAAAGCAGGACTTTTACGAAAAGCAATTAAAAGAACTCGGCCTCATGGACGAAAACGCTTTCACTTGTACCTGCTATATGGACGAAGTCGGAAACAAACCTAAGAAAGGCGAAATTCTTTCATGGGCAGAATCAAGTGCCGTAGTTTACGCAAACTCCGTACTCGGTGCAAGATGTAACAGAAACTCCGGTATCATCGACATTATGGGTTCTATCGTAGGATATGTACCCTACTTCGGACTCCTCACAGACGAAGGCAGAAAGGCAACCTGGGTTGTAAAAATAAACACAACCAAAAAGCCCGAAGCACAGCTCCTCGGCTCTGCAATCGGTATGAAAGTAATGGAAGACGTTCCGTATGTAGTCGGCCTTGATAAATGGATAGGCACAGAACTTAACGATTCGACTTGTTCCTACCTCAAAGACTTCGGTGCGGCAACAGCGTCAAACGGCGCAGTAGGACTTTACCACATCGAAAACCTTACACCAGAAGCAGTAGAACTCGGAGAAAAGTTAATCGCAGAAGGTGCAAAAGAATACATCATCGATGATGCAGAACTTGAAAGAGTACAAAAAAACTATCCTGTAATCTGGAAAAATCCCGATGCCAAACCGAAGCTTTGCTTTGTCGGCTGCCCTCACCTTTCACTCCAGCAGTTAAAAGATTGGACAGACAATATTGAAGCAGAACTTAAGAAAAACAATCTTAAGAAAATCACAATGCCCACAGTATTTACTGCAGCACCGAAAGTCCTCGAAGCATTCGAAAAGACAGAATATGCCGCAAGACTTAAAGCAACAGGCGTAATCACATCATACATCTGTCCTCTTATGTATATGAATAACCCACTTTGCAAAAAGATGCCGGTAATCACTTCGTCAAACAAACTCCGCACCTACACAAGTGCAAAATACTACACTGACGGAGAAATACTTAACATAATAACAGGCGGAGGTAAATGAATATGAAACAGTTTCAAGGAAGAGTAATAACTCCCGGAGGAGTAACGGCAGAGGCAGTAGTTACAAAACAAGGTTTCAATACACTTGCTTCATTTCAGATGGCTCTGCAGTTCGGCGACAAAGAAGTAAAATGCGGCGACCAGAACAACGAAGAACTCCACGGAAAGCCCCTTATCGGCAAGGCACTCTGCCTTCCCCAGACAATAGGCTCAACAACCGGTGGCCTCGTACTCTACTGCGCTTGTGCAATGGAAAGGAACCCTGCATGTATGCTCTTTGCAAACCACATTGACTCACTTGCCGCAGCAGGCGCCGTTCTGGCAGACGTATGGGTAGAAAACGTATCAATGCCCGTAATCGACTCTCTCGGTGACGAATTTTTAAATTATGTCAAAGACGGTATGAAAATCACTGTCAAAGAAAACGGTGTTGTAGAAGTGGAATAACGATTATTTTTGACAAATTTATATCGTCCTTATGACAGCGCTGCCCTTTGCTCACCGCAAAGGGCAGCGCTGTCATATTTTATTCATTCAATCGCTCAAAACCGATTAAAATATATTGGAATTCCCTTTGATTTATGGTAAAATTTCTATATATGCATACAAAAGGAAGTGAACCTTTATGATAGACAAAAAATATACTTTCAGTTTGCTTTGGAAAGACTACGAAAAAGGCAGAGACCACGAGTTCAAAACGAAGCACAACAGCTTGCATCTTTACAATCAGGACATACTCCAGCGTGATATGAATGAAAACATGATTACAGAGGGTATGCAGATTCGCAGCGAGTACAAAAAGTATATCAGCGACCGCCTTATGGATATGGTCTTTGACGCGGATGTTATAAAATACCGCCAGGATATCATGAAGGACTTTATACGCTATCCCGAGATAGAGACAGTTTGTAACACAGAGCTTCTTCCGGAAGTGTTACTTCTCCAACGTATGGAAAAGACAAACACCACACAGGACGACGGTGCGCGTAAAGCTGCATGGCGTGTGGAACTTCTGAAAGTTTATGTAAAGTGCGTTACTATTCTTCACAGATTGTTCTGTCAGAGCGGCAGACAGTTTGACTCCGAAGGTATAAAAAATTTGCAGGAACTTTTGAACGGCATTGTAAATGATCCGGCTTATGATGAACTTCTCAGAATGATACCCGAGCTTAGCGCAAGACTCCAGTCCGCTTCAAGTGTGACTATCGGAATAAACCTTGATAACGAGCTCAGACCAACAGAGGCGATACTTCTTTCGATTGACGAGAAGCCTTTCAAAAAGAAATCGGTACTCTCCTCGATTTTCGGAACTTCAAAAAATGACGAAAAGTATTTCGGAATGGGTACATTCTATTCGATACTTAAAGATAATGCGTCAGGTTCACTTGATGCGGCTATTATGAGAGATTTGACCTATGTTATGGGCGATACATTCAAACATCTTGCAAACTCTCTCCAGAAGTTCGAAAAAATAAATGCATCGTTTTTGTTTGAGTTGTTACCTGAGATTTATTTCTACACAGGCGGCAGTCACCTTTACAAAATGCTCAAGGATGCCGGACTTCCGATGTGTTTCCCCGAGCCTGCACCGGTTGACGAACGAGTTTTCAATATGAAAGACATTTACGATGTCAGCTTTGTTATAAGACTCATCTACGACACAGGACTTGAAATACTTGATAAAGTTGTCGTTACAAATGATGTTGATATGGATGATATGTCAGGCAGAATCGGTATTCTTACAGGTGCTAACCAAGGCGGTAAAACAACATTCACAAGAGCACTCGGTCTCACACAGATTATGTTCCAGGCAGGACTTCCCGTCGCAGGCACAAGCGGTCGCATAAGCCCTTGTGACAATGTATACACACACTTCCCTGAGCTTGAGAAAAATTCCATCAGTGAAGGTCGCCTCGGCGAGGAATGTATCAGACTTGAACAGATACTTCCGAAACTCTCGAAATACAGCCTTATTCTTATGAACGAGTCGCTTTCAAGTACAAGCCATCAGGAATGTTATGTTATTGCCACCGAGATTATGAGATACCTCAGAAAAATCGGAAGCAGAGCGATATTTGCTACTCACATTCACGAGCTTGCAGAGGATATTCCGGAGCTTAATAAAGAAGACGGCCTCAGTGATATGATGAGCCTTGTTGCGGGAGTTGACACAGACTCCGATATGGAAGTTATGACAGAAGAAGGCATAAAGAAGTACGCAGGTTCTAAACGAACTTACAAAATCACACCGATGCCGCCTCAGGGAAAGAGTTTTGCGCTTGACATTGCAAAAACTTACGGCATCAGTTTGCAGCAGTTACTTGACAGCCATCAAAGAGAAATTGACGGTGTAAATGAAAATAAAACAGAAGAATAAAATAGATTTGGAGGAAAACTTATGAAATATATAGTAATTTTGGGCGACGGTATGGCAGATTATCCGGTAGAAGAACTCGGAAACAAAACTCCCCTTACCGCAGCTAATAAACCTATGATAGATACTCTCGCAAAGAAAAGCGAAATCGGTCTTGTAAAGACTGTTCCCGACCATTTAAAGCCACCCGGAAGCGATATCGCAAATATGTCTGTTATGGGATACGATCCCGATGTGTACTACACAGGCCGTTCACCGCTTGAGGCAGTCAGCATGGGTATCACAATGAAAGACGATGACCTCGCTATCAGATGTAATGTCGTTCACCTCTCCGAAGATGAGGAAGAATACGAAAAGAAAACAATGGTTGACTACAGCTCCGATGAAATTTCCACAGCTGAGTCAAAAGTCCTTATGGAATATATTGACGAAAAACTCGGAACACCCGATATGAAATTCTACCCCGGCGTAAGCTACAGACATTGTATCATCGCTGATATGCCCGGAAAGGTTGTACTCGGCTGTACACCGCCGCACGACATTACAGGACGATGTATAGAAGAATATATGCCGGCAGGCGAAGACGGAAAGTTCCTTATCGACTATATGAAGAAAAGTTATGACTTGCTCCTTCACCACCCGATAAACGAAGCTCGCCGCGCAAAAGGACTCAATACTGCAAACTCAATCTGGCCTTGGGGCGAAGGCAGAAAACCCGGTCTCAGCAATTTCGAGAAAAAGTACAACTTAAAAGGCGCTGTCATCTCAGCAGTTGACCTTGTAATGGGTCTCGGTATGTGTGCAGATATGGAAGTAATAAAAGTTCCGGATGTCACAGGTAACATAAAGACAAACTTTGACGGCAAAGCACAAGCTGCTATCGATTACCTGACAAACAAAGGTGATTTTGTTTATCTCCATATGGAAGCTCCCGACGAGTGCGGGCACAGACATGAGATAGAAAACAAGAAAAAGTCTATTGAGATTATCGACAACAAAGTTGTTAAACCGATATACGAAGCACTCAAAGCTTCCGGAGAGGATTTCAAGATCCTTATAATGCCCGATCACCCCACTCCGCTTGCAATTCGTACTCACACACACGAACCTGTTCCGTATATGATTTACGACAGCAGAAACGACGGTTGTGAAGAAAAGGCAGATGCAGTTTACGATGAGGTTTACGCAACATCTACAGGTATCTACAAAGAAATCGGATTCAGACTTATGGATCATTTTATATTTGATTGATAAAGGACGGTTGATTTTATGAAAATATATAACTCACTTACAGGTAAAAAAGAAGAATTCATCCCACTTAACGAGGGTAAGGTAAATATGTACGCTTGCGGTATCACAGTATACGACGCTTGCCACATAGGTCACGCACTCCAGGCGATAGTTTATGACGTTATCAGCCGCTATCTCCGCTACAAAGGATACGATGTTACTTATGTAAGAAACTACACCGACGTTGATGACAAAATTATCGCAAGAGCAAACAGCGAGGGTGTAAACGCTATCGAATATTCAAAGATTAAAATTGCAGAGGCTGAAGAAGATTTACACGCTATCGGCGTAAGAGATGCTGACAAAAAGCCTAAAGCAACAGAATACATCGACAAAATCATTGCATTCGTAGACGGACTCATTAAAAAAGGACACGCTTATCCGACCGAAAACGGCGATGTTTTCTTTGACGTATTGAGTTTCAAAGATTACGGAAAATTGTCAAATAAGACCGTAGAAGACCTCAGAAAAGGCGTCAGAAAAGAGATTGCCCCCGGAAAGAGAAACGACCTTGACTTTGCTCTCTGGAAATCTGCAAAACCCGGTGAAATTTCATGGACATCACCTTGGGGCGAAGGACGTCCCGGCTGGCACATCGAGTGCTCTGCAATGAGTATCGACACTCTCGGTGAAACATTTGACATTCACGGCGGCGGCAGAGACCTTATATTCCCCCACCACGAAAACGAAATTGCACAGAGCGAAGCCCTCACAGGCAAGCCGTTCGCAAGATACTGGATCCACAACGGTCTTATCACAGTAAACGGTCAGAAAATGAGTAAGTCACTCGGAAACTCTATGACAATCCGCGAAGCTGTAGCAATCTACAACCCCGACGTCATTAGATACGTAATGCTTTCAAACCACTACTCTTCAAACCTTGACATAAATGACAACACATTCACCATTGCAGAAAAGCACATGTACTACTTCTACAGCTCACTTCTCAATATGGATGCATTCTGCGAAGGATTTGACGGAAAAGACAGCCCGGCAGACGAAATCATCGACGCTATCGAAGAAAAATTCGTACAGAATATGGACGACAACTTCAACACTTCCGCAGTTTTGGCAGATCTCTTCCCGCTCTTTAAGTACGGCAACAGCCTCTTGAAGTGCAAAAAGAATGTTCGCGAAGAAAATGCTAAAAAGATTGCAAAACTCACAAAAGCAGTTCGCCGTCACGGAGAAGTTCTCGGACTCTTTGAGCAGAACCCGGCAGATTTTGTTGAAGCTATGAAAGCAAAGTATATCAAAGCAGTAGGTATCACTACTGATGAAATCGAAGCTGAGATTGCACTCCGTGCCGCTGCAAAAGCTGATAAGAACTACGCAGAAGCAGACGCTATCCGCGAAAGACTTTCTGCAAAAGGAATCATTATGATGGACAGCTCCGCAGGCACAACTTGGGATATCGAGTTTAAGACGGTTGGCGAGTAAGATTCGTATTAAAACGCAGTGTATATAGATTATACACTGCGTTTTGTACAAAAAGGAGACATTCCCTATGAAAAAACTAATCATAACAATTTCTATAATACTTTTAATTTTACTTATTCTATTTGTTCCGCTGCCATCAGGTATGTACAAAGACGGCGGTACAAAAGAATACTCTGCATTAACTTACAAGATAGTAAAATGGCACAGTATCGACAGCAGATACGAAAGCGGATACTATGAAAACACATCAGTTTATTGGTTTCCGGATAATTTCAAATCTATAGGTGAACTTTGGGATATGGAAATGCAGGAAAACTGAGCTAAGCATCTAAACCCACTAAAATCAAAAAAGAGAAGTGTTAAATTTATTTTCCACCTCAGCCTTATCCCGCAAATACACTCTAAAGTAAAAATAAAAGAGACTTGAATTTTATTTTCTCCATAAAATTCAAGTCTCTTTATTTTTACTTACCAATACTCAGCTCTACACCCAGCTCACCACAAAGGTTGTAGAAATCCATTACTTTGTCCATATTTTCGCCGGACTTCTTTTCTGCTTTTATCATTATATTTTTCGGAGTGTCAAGAGGTGAAACGTATTCGACAACCGAAACATCGTATCCTTGCGACTCTAAGTACATTGCTCGCATACCGTCTGTCAGACATGCCGCAATTCTTGATTTCAATGCACCGTGCTTCATAACCGATTCAAAACCGTTCAAATTATACTGCGAATTCATTTCACGGTGACAGCACGGAACACATACGATAGATTTTACTTTGTTATTCATTGCAAAATTAAGTGCATAGTCCGTTGCAACATCACACGCATGAAGTGTAAGAAGCAAGTCGTACTGCTTGTCGGGAGTGTATTTCATTATATCGGTTTCGATGAACTCCATGTTATTATAACGAAGTTCTTTTGCCATCTCCTTTGAGTCAGCAATTACGATGCTGTTGTAGTCAAGGCCGGTGAAATTACACTTGTGTCCGAGAACTTCTTTTATATAATAATTCAACACGAATGAAAGATACGATTTTCCGCATGCACAATCGATTATATTTATCGGGCGCTTATTCTGGCAAAGTGACACCAGAAGCGGATGAATAAGCTCTATGAAATGATCTATCTGGTTGTATTTACGAATTTTGTCATTCTTGACCTTGCCGTTCTGCCCCATGATGCCGATGACCTTGAGAAGCTCCTGCGCTTCGTTCGGCTTTATATAATATTCACGGTTCAGCATAGAAGATGTTCCGGTGTGGTTTGCAGAAACCTTTGCCTCATCATTCTTAACAGCTTGATTTTTTGTGCTTGATGTAACACCTTTTGCATCGGCAACTATCGAAATGATTTTGCCGCGTTCTTTGTATTCAAGATCCATTCCGTCGTAATTTTCAAGTTCCTTGCAGATAAATGCGGAAAAACCGTTACCGTCAAGAGAATAACGTTCGCCGTTGTATATAAACGCAAGCTTTTCATCCTGCAAAACCGCTTTGAGATTGAATTTCTTCATTCCTGCATTAAATGCAACCTCTATGCAATCAAAATATTCCGCGCTTTCGGAAAGTCTTCCGCAGATTCCGTACAAAAAGAGTGATACTTTATCAATGTTTTTCTTGTTCATCAGTCATTTTCCTTTTTTAAAATATTTAATTCGTCAGCTGTAAGCTCGCGGTACTCGCCCGGTGCAAGGCTTTCGTCAAGTGCTACACCGCCGATTGAAATTCGCTTTAAATAAGTTATTTCTTTGCCACGTGCAAGGAACATTCTTTTTACCTGATGGAATTTACCTTCGCAAATAGTAACTCTTGCCTTGCATCTGCCGTTTCCGCTCTCAATCATTTCAAGTTTTGCCGGCATACATTTAAAACCGTCAGCAAGTGTCAATCCTTTTTCAAATGCCGCAAAATCCGACTCCTCTATTTCGCCGTCCGCCTCACAGTAATACACTTTATCCACATGGCGTGACGGAGTGATGATGTCGTGAATAAATTTGCCGTCATTCGTCAGAAGCAAAAAGCCTTCGGTGTCTATGTCAAGCCTTCCGGCAGGCGATAAGTCGTAAAAATTAAAGTCCTCACCGACAAGCTCTGTCGCAACCGTTGCTCCACGAAAATCTTCCGTCGCAGAAATTACGCCCTGCGGTTTGTTCATCATAAGATATGCAAATTCTTTATACACAACAGTTTCGCCGAAAAGCGTCACAATGTCCGAATTTTCGTCAACATTCTGTCCCGAGTCTTTGCAAGGTTTTCCGTTCACCGAAACGGCACCGATTTTCACAAAATGCTTTATATCTTTTCGTGAGCCGCAGCCCATATTTGAAAGAAATTTATCAACTCTCAACGCATACGCCTCCAGCCCTTCGGATAGAGATTTTTCATTACTCCGCCCTGCATTTTTCCGAGACCTACTATATATCCGTCAACACATACGGCAGCATATCCGTCGGGAAGCGCTGATATTTCGCAATCCTCGCCGTTTTTTGTCGCATTAGAAGTATCTGCAAAGAATGACAGAGTTTCACCTTTAAGGTATCTTTGAATATCATCGCCGTCTGCATCAAAGTTGATTACAGATTTGAAATCAGAAGCCTTTAATGCCATTGCAAACGGATGCGAGGGTTTTAACGCTTCTTCATATTCTACCGAACCCACAAAAACGCCTGCACGGGCTATTTTCAGGCCGTCAAGCACTGGTGGTTCTTCGGGAAGATAATACATATTCGTACCCATTATAAAATAACTGCCTTCCCACGGCTCACTTTGCATATTTTTCTTATAAAAAGCTTTTACAGAATCCGGAATTCCCTGAATTTTTTTGTAGCTCTTAGACTTGCCATAGTCACGAGACTTGTCCTTCTTTTTCTTCTTTGAACGGCTCTCAGTATAATCATCAGCGGTAGAATCTGCAGAAAAACTTTCAACATCAGGCTCACCCATCTTTTTAAGCAATACCGTAAAGTGTCCCTCACCTTTTATTTTGTGCGGCCAGAGTCTTGCGGCATTCTCAAGATGATACGCCTCTCCGCTATCACACCAAGCAGGAACAGCATCTGCAATACCTGCACATTTATCAAGCGGAACAGTTTCATAACAACCGTATTTTTCCATAAACGCAGAAACAGTCTGCTCGTTTTCGAGCGGTGAAAAAGTACAAGTAGAATAAAGCAACATTCCACCAGGCTTTAACATCTTATGAACGCTTTCCAAAATTCCGTCCTGCATATCACGGCACTTTTGAGATTTGAAATTTTCCCAGCTTTTAACGGCTTCCTCGTCCTTACGGAACATTCCCTCACCGGAGCAAGGAGCATCAACCAATATTTTATCAAACCATTCAGGAAAACTTTCCGCAAGTTTTTCGGGAGTTTCATTTGTAATAATTACATTTTTAGCACCGGTAAGTTCGACGTTTTTAACCAATGCCTTTACACGTTCTTCGCTGATGTCATTCGAAACCAATATACCTTCACCCGAAAGGCTTGCCGCAAGATGCGTAGTCTTTCCTCCCGGAGCTGCGCAAATATCAAGAACTCTCTCTCCCGGTGTAGGTCTTAAAGATGATGCCGGATACATTGCACTCGGCTCCTGTATATAGAAAAGTCCTGCATGATAATACGGATGTCTGCCGGGAAAACTGCCTTTATAATATAAACCTTCCACGCACCACGGAACATCGTCATATGCTCCGAGCTTATCGCGAGCAATACTCTTGAAGTCATCAACTGATATTTTAAGAGTATTGGCTCTCATACCGTAATAACGCTCTTCATCAAGAACCGCTTTATACTTTTCAAACTCACTTTCGCCGAGCAACGATATCATATTTTTTTCAAATTCTATCGGTAAATTCAATGTAAAAACCTCTGGAAAAAATTTTTCAAAATTTATGAAATTTGTTGTTGATATTTTACAATACATAGGTTATAATGTCAAAGCTGTCGTTGAGAATCGACACTTAAAATTTCATACGGCTCCTTGGTCAAGAGGCTAAGACGTCGCCCTCTCACGGCGAAAACAGGGGTTCGATTCCCCTAGGAGTCACTTTTGAAGCCATCTGCTATTAGCAGGTGGCTTTTTGATTGCCAAATCACACATCCGTAAAATACAAAATATAATAATACTACCAAGTACAAAGGGCGTGTTATTATGTTCAACTCATTAAAGCAAAAACCTACTGCGATTGCACAAATCAAAGGTTCACAGAACTATCCCGAAATCCGTGGTTGCGTAAACTTTTACCAGACAAAAAAAGGAACACTTGTCGCAGCAGAAATATTCGGACTGCCCTATTGCTCTGACAAATGTAAAAAAAATATTTTCGCATTTCATATTCACGACGGAAATTCGTGTGAAGAAAACAAAAACACCGAAACTCCGTTTCCGAAGTCCGGTGTCCATTATAATCCGTATAGTTGCCCCCACCCACGCCATGCAGGAGATCTGCCGCCGCTGTTTGGGAACAAAGGTTATGCTTTCAGCATGTTTCTTACAGACCGATTTACTGTAAATGAAATACTTTGCAAAACTGTAATCATCCATTCCGACACTGATGATTTCACATCACAACCTGCAGGAAACGCAGGAGAAAAAATCGCTTGCGGTGTTGTTAAAGGCTGGCAATGTTTCAGAAATTAATTCTATTTTTTCTTTTTCTTATTTAACTTATCAGTTTTGGACACAATAAACGCACCCGCTACAGACAAAAGAATCACGGCACCGAAAATAATCAGAATGACAACCCAATCTTTTAATCCGTTTTCTACCGGCTCCGGCTCCGGAAGTGAATAATCTTTATTAACACCGTTTACATCAATTGTAAACGCAGGGCTCAGTACAGACGGCTCGTCATCCGCCATCACGGAATTACGGATTTCGCAGTAATATACATAGCCTTCATAATCTTTAGTCACCTTATCTATTGTAACGGTTGTAAAAAAAGGATCTTCAATCTTTATAATGTCACTTCCGTCATTTTTATTTAAAAACCATGTTATCTCTTCGGCAAAATCTACATCAATTGAAAACTTCAAAGGCTTTCCTAAATCAGCCGTAACGGTAATATCTTTATCCGGACTTTTTATGGTAGGCTTCTCCATCTTTGTCCAATGTGCAAATACTGTGGTATTCTCATCAAAAACGTACGTATCATTAACCCAACTCGGCTCTTCCGGATCAATGTGCCAACCGCCGAAAATATATCCCGGACGCGTAGCAGCAGGCAATGTATCAATGGTACCATCATCCTTTGTCATAAGACTTTCCGTTACACAAAGACCGCCGTTTCCGTCAAATATAACCTTAAAACTGCCTTCTGCGGACACTGTAAACGGACACATAAAAGTCGCAAGCATTGCAATCAAAACAAGCATTGCGCACAATCTTTTTGACACAAATTTTTTCATATATAAAATCACTCCGTATGATTTTTCTGTTAACTGATTTACTCCGACAATGATACATTATTATTAAAAATCGAGCAATTATTTTTTCACTTGATAAAGGCGTATAAAATTTTTATACTAAATAGAAAAGGAGACACCGGCGTATGACTGAAAAAGAATTGACAGTAGAAGAAAAAATTGAAATTGCTTATTCACTTTTCGGAATTATCCCGAACGATTTCCCGATAGACGAAGCTTTAGAAGAAAGATTAAACTCTATTTAACCACCGCAACCGTCTCAATACCGTAATATTCAAAACATTTTACAGCACTTTCATCTATAACCTCTCCGCACACTACTACAGGCACGGCAGGGGGGCAATTTACGCTCGGAGCAGCCGATATTCTACCGACAGACTCTTTTACCGAAACTATTTCAAAAGGCGCCATAACTGCCTGTTTCAAGCTCATGCAAACCTTTGGCACACACAATCTCGGTATTTGATCACAAATACCGGGCTTTTTGTTAATTTCTGCAAATACATTCGTCAAATAATCAATACTTTCAACGCTGATTTGCGGTGTAAACATCATTACAACAAAATCGGGATCCGAAAATTCACAAACAATATTTTTACTTTTTAAAATATCGGCAAAATCATTTCCTCTGTATCCGTAAGGCTTAGTTTTTAAAGTAAGTTTCAGCGGCTCACACCCGACCGTTTCATACCCTTTTGAATCAAGAAATTCCTTCAAAATTTTAACACGCTCTATTGTTTCCGAAAGTGCCGAAGAAAATTTATCAGAAAGATATTCATTCATCAAATCAAGAGATTGCAATATAAGATACGAAGGACTTGTAGAAGCAAACATTGACATCGCAAAAGAAGCATTTTTTACAAAGAATTCATCCGCATTTTTTGAAATATGCAAATATGCAGCTCCCGTAAGCGCCGGCAAAGTCTTATGAGCAGAATCACAACATAAGTCAGCACCTAAGTCTATAGGATGCAAAGACTTCGGCAAAAATTTAAGATATGCACCGTGTGCATTATCGACAAGAAGCAAAACTCCGCGACTCTTACATACACGACTTATTTCTTCTATATCAGCAACATTTCCCAGATAGTCAGGGCTTGTTATATAAAGTGCAACCGGCTTAACTTCTGCAAGAACTCGGTCAAGTTCGTTCAAATCAAAATCATACGACAGTATATTCCCACCGGTTGAAAATATCCATTTAACATCAATATCAAGGAGCGCCGCGGCTGTGACAAATGTTTTGTGCGAATTACGCGGCGCGACAATACAATTATTTTTGCCGTGCAATGCGGCGTATTGACTTGTCATAAAAAGCATTGCACGAATACAAAGTGACGACCCTTCCGTTGAAAAAAGTGTTGCTCCGCTTCCGAACAAATCCGATGTTATTTTTTCGCTACGGCGTATTATCCCGTTTGAAACGTCGCAGCCAGGAACCGCAGTTGTATCATAAAGTACATCCGCACCGTCAATTTCAGTTATATCAAAGCTTTCAGGGCCGACAAAAGACACACCCTTGTGACCGGGCATATGAAGTCGAACAGTTTCACTATCAATGTACTCTTTTACAAAATCACATATCGGTGTCTTTGAATTCATTTAATCCTCTCCGAGAGCCTTTGATACTTCAAGATATATTGCACATTCCATACGCTTTTTGAACAACTCACAGCCCTGAAAATAAATGCCTTTAACAGAACCTGTGGCGTGATATGAGTTTGCCGCACAACCGCCGGAGCAATAAAGCTTTGCCCAGCAATCGTTACACTCTTCTCTAGCGTAAACATTGCACGAAGCAAATTCATTTTGAATCTCTTTGTTTGTAACACCCATCCAGATGTCACCCAAGCGGAACTTTTCATCTCCTACGAATTGGTGACAGGGATAAAGGTCACCCCAAGGGGTAACTGCCATATACTCTGTACCGGAACCGCAACCGGAAAGACGCTTATATATACAAGGGCCGCCTGTGAGGTCTATCATATAGTGATAGAAAGTAAAAGGATCGCCTTCGCGATATTTTTTGAGCATAAGTTCCGCAAGCTTTTCGTACTGCTCTTTTACGATAGCCATATCGTCTTCTGTAAGAGCAGAGGGATCATCCGGAGGGCAAACGACAGGCTCCATACTGAGCTCTTTGAAACCGAGCTCAAGCATTTTTTCTATATCTTTAAGAAAGTCGGGATTTGCGTGTGTGAATGTACCGCGCATATAGTAATTTTTACCGCCGCGTGCCGATACAAGCTGTTGGAATTTAGGAACAATACGCTCCCAGCTGCCGTTGCCGGCATAGTCAACACGGAATCTGTCATGAACTTCTTTTCTGCCGTCAAGACTCAAAACAACATTACTCATTTCACGGTTAGCAAAGTCGATAACATCATCATCTATCAAAACACCGTTTGTGGTAAGAGTAAATCTGAAATTCTTTCCTGCCGCCTTTTCAACAGAACGCGCATACTCTACGAGTTTCTTTACCACGTCAAAATTCATAAGCGGTTCTCCGCCGAAGAAGTCAACTTCTAAGTTTCTTCTGCTGCCGGAATTCTCAATCAAAAAGTCAAGTGCTCTCTTACCGACTTCGAAGCTCATAAGACCTCTTTCACCGGAATATTTTCCCTGACTTGCAAAGCAGTAAGAACAGTTGAGATTACAGGTATGCGCTATATGAAGGCACAGCGCCTTTACGACATTTGCACTTCTCTCTTTAAGTTCGCCTGCAAGATGTCTGTGTGTGTCTTCTTTAAATAATTTTCCGCAAGCTTTAAGCTCACCTATCTGATCATAACATTCGGAAAGTTCATCTTGCGTCACACCTTCGGTATCGCCAAACTTTTCGAGCATCGCAGCGATTATCTCTTCGCGGCTATAATCCTCGTACATTCCGATCATCTCATACGCAATCTCGTCTACTGCATGGACAGAACCCGAATTTATATCAAGTACAATATTCTGCCCGCCCATTTTATATCTATGTATCATAATTCTTATTTCCTCAATTCATCGATGTTTATACCGTAAAAATGCCGCCTTTTTTCAAAAAGGCGGCATTTTATAGCAATATAGTGATTTATTACTTCGCCTTAGCGTTTTCGCAAGCCTGGTTAGCAACACCGCAGCTTGTCTTGCAAGCTGACTGGCAGGAAGTCTGGCACTCGCCGCATCCGCCGTTTTTTGCACTCTTGCACAAATCACGAGTTTCTAAAGTTTTGATGTGTTTCATATCCATCAACCTCCAAGATAATTCAAAATTATGTGATTATACTATCACAACGAGGCTTTTAAGTCAAACAAATAGTAATAAGTTGTCTTTATTATGAATAACTTTTTCTGTGTAAAGGCAATACTTTACTATATAAACATTTCACGGGGTGATTTTATGAAGGCAACCGAACTTATTGCAACCGTAAAAAACGGTATCAGTAAAAAATTTTCCAAGCCGCCCGAATGCGAAGCGGATTATCTGCGCAGGGAAATAAGGGAGACGAAGGAGCAAATTGAACTTGCTAATCTGCACTTTAATGACGCATCTGACAAAGATATGATTTCATACTACGCATATATGATCAAGGCTTTTGAAGTCAAATACAACTCGCTTATCAGGAGAGCCAAAGATTTGAATTCCGGAAGCTGACAATATAAACAAAAACGGACTTGCCGCCGTTGCATACAACCAAAAGTAAAAGAATACTATTAAACATAGTTCTGACACGGTGGTGTTTGTTTTGGGAATTTTCAGAAGATTGAAATCGGTTATAAACGGTTTCTTTGAATCATTTACAACAAAGACAGAAGAAAAAAATCCGGAGTACCTGATAGCCGACACAGAAAGTCAAATCAAAAAATGTAAAAAAGAAGCTCAAAAGCAATTGATTGAAGTTCAGACATGGGCAGAAACAGTAAAAATCGATATGAGGGATGCTGAAAAAAGGCTGTCAGACACAAGGCGCAAAATTCAGCTTGCAGTAAAAGAAAACAACAAAGAATTACTCGTCGAACTTCTTATGCGCGAGGAAGAATTCGAAAAGCTCTACGATGACAGAAAACAGCTTTATGACGCAGCGGTAAATGAAGCCATCAGAATACGCGATGATTTCAAGCAATTTGAAAATGATATGAATACAAAACTTTACGAACTCCAAACAATGCGTTCCCAGAGTAAACTTGTCATTCTCCGCGAACAGATACAAAGCATCGGTAATTCTTATGAGACAGCATCTGGCGGTAATATAAAAGACAAAATCGATTCACTCAAAAGTTCATTAAACACACGTTGTGCCAGAATAATTGCAACGGAGCAACTTAATTCCGAGGACAACGGCCTTCGATACAAACGACTTGATTACGCTGCAAAAAAGGATCGCGCAGCTCTTCGCGCAACAGAAATTCTCAGATTGGAAAATGCTTCCGCAGACAAACCAAAACTTGACATGGCACATTAAATAATCTAAACTTTTCGTAATAAATATTTTACGAGGTTTTTATGGTTATTCACACAGGCGTTGACATAGTTGAAGTATCAAGAATAAAAAACAGCATTTCCAATTCGGGAAAGCACTTTATTGAAAGAGTTTATACAAAATCAGAAGCGGCGTACTGCGTATCAGCAGTCAACAGCTTCGAGAGATTCGCTGCTCGTTTTGCTGCAAAAGAAGCATTTGTAAAAGCTATCGGCAAAGGTTTTTCCGACGGTATTATGTTTAATATGATAGAAGTCGCAAAGCGCGAAACAGGAGAGCCGTACCTTGTGCTCCACGACAAAGCTCTTGAAGCAGCAGAAAAGCTCGGTATCGAGTCTATGGACATCAGTCTTTCTCATATAAAGGAAACAGCGATTGCGACGGTCGTTATCTTAAGCAAAAATTGATTTTGTAATTTTTCCGGGGGCATCACGCCCCCTTTTATTTTATTGACAATCGTCTGTGTTAAATGTTTTAATATATTCAGTTTGTTTTGGGATATATTCTACATAGATTACACACGAGGAAAATCTTATGAAATTCTGCAAAAAATTCATTGCGCCGTTGGTGTTTATTATATTTGTGACAACCTACATATTGACATTGACTGATTTTGCGACAATATCAGACAGATTGCATACATTGAAAAGTTTTGCAACGACCAATAATGTTTCCGTTGCTGATGATGTTTATGCCTCTGCTAATGATCACTCACCTATTTCAATTTCGCGCGGAGATTCCGTTGCTATAAGATTTCGTACCAACGAATCTTTTTCATCAATTACAATCCACTGTCCGAGCTGGAACGACAACATCGGCAGCCTGTATTTTGCTATGTACGAATGGCAATCAGGCTACACAAAAACCGTACGTTCCACACCTGTTGCTACACAAACTTTTGAAAATTTCAAAGACAACGATGCTCTTACTTTGTCTTTCGCGGAAGTGCCCGCAGGAAACTACATGTTAGCAATCACTAATCCCAACCCCACCGACAATATGGTAGGTGTATGGTACTATCCGTCAGAACATGACAAAATTGATTTTTATCGAAACGGAACTCTCTCGAAAGGAAGTCTGCATGGATATATTACAACCTCGTCAAACAATATCGAAAACTTCTTTGCAAACAAAGTTTCAGTTGATGTCAACCCCGGAAACTGGGATGCCGTAGACGGACTCGGCAGAGAACTTTCAAGTGATGTTTCAAAGCGCCAGGAAAAATTTGTCGGAATGTTTTTCTGGACGTGGCATGACAATTTTATTGCATCAAAACCGCGCATTGCGTCTAAAATCGTTGAACAATATCCCGAAGCGGTAAATGATTTCAGCCATTTTGCGTGGGAAAACACACCGGCCGGCACTCCGTATTTTTGGGACGAACCGATTTTCGGATTTTACAAATCAAGCGACAAGTATGTTCTGCGACGCCAAGCGGAGCTTCTGGCAGATGCGGATATAGATGTGATAATTTTTGATTGCACAAACGGCACTTACCTTTGGGAAAGCGCATATACTGTTCTTTTCGAAGTTTTTGAAGAAGCAAAATATGACGGTATTGATGTTCCTCAGATTGCCTTTATGCTTAACTTTTCCGGAAATTCCAACTCAAAATACCAATTAATACAACTATACGACAATATTTACAGTCAAAACCTTTACAGCGATCTCTGGTTCTATTGGGAAGGCAAACCGCTCATCATGGCACATCCCGAAGCACTCGATGTAAGCGACTATGCTATAAGCACAGAAAAATACTATGCCATCAAAAATTTCTTCACATTCAGAAGAAATGTAGGTTCGTACTTTTCAGACGACACCTATGATTCAACTGATTATTGGGGCTGGTGTGCAAACTATCCGCAGACGAAACACGGCATCAGATATAACGGAACGGTTGAACAGGTAACGGTTTCGGTTGCACAAAACTCTACTGACACGCAATTGGTTGCGATGAACAGCCCCATAGAAGGTATTCACGGCAGAAGCTACACAAAAGATTATTACTCCTACTCTTTTAAAAAAGCCGGTGAAATAGTTACGGTAGATTCCGATACTGAAAATTCAATGTTCTACGGTCTTAATTTCCAGCAACAGTGGGACTATGCAATTTCTGTCGACCCTGACTTCATATTCGTTACAGGCTGGAACGAATGGGTTGCAGGCAGACACGAAGAATGGGGCGGCACAATCAACGCATTCCCCGACCAATTCTCACCGGAATACAGCCGAGACATTGAACCTTCAAGCGGTGTACTCAAAGACTACTATTATTATCAGCTCGTTGAAAATGTGCGTCGATTCAAAGGAACGTCTTCCACCAATGAAACAGTCTCAAAAAAATCGATAAAACTTTCATCCGGCGCAGATGCATGGCACAACATTTCAACATCGTACGACGACTACAACGATAGTGAGGAAGGCCGTAACAGTAACGGCTACGGCGATATGTACTACACAGCCGACGCAGTCCGCAATGACATCGTTCATTCAAAATTCGCGTACGACTCCGACAACTTGTACTTTATGGTGCAAACAGAAAATGAACTGACACCATACACAGACAATAACTGGATGAACTTGCTGCTCAGCATAGACGGCGGAGGAAATAATGCTTGGGAAACCTTTGACTTTATAATCAACAGGACAACGCCGACATCCTCTAAAGTGACTATTGAAGCATTCGTAAACAATAGCTGGACCTTCACAACCGTAGGCACGGCAGATTACATAATTGACGGGGACACGCTCGTAATTTCAATACCGAAGACATTGATCGGCATCACCGGCACAAATCTTCCTGTAATAAACTTCAAATGGATAGACGGTGTCGATTTAAACGGTGACTTTATGAACCTCTACGGCTACGGCGAATCTGCACCAAACAACAGATTCACATACAGAATAGACACAGCAGAAGGGCTCGAAGTTGTAGAAGACATACTTGGTGATGTAAACGGCAACGCCGAACTCGACATACAGGATGCCGCAATCATCTACAGCGGTATCTCCGGGAAGAGAAAACTCGATGACTACCAGACAATCATTGCTGACATAAACACCGACGGCAAAATCAATATACTTGATGTAATGAGGGTATTACTCTTAATATAATAATAAAAAAAGAGAGAATTCCGGTTTAGCTCCGCTAAAATGAATTCTCTCTTTTTTTATTAGCACAATAAGGAACATAGCAATTTTATCGAATTTTTCAACGAAGCAGTTCCCTCTTTACAGAAGCATAATTGCAACTTTTTATAGCAACAAATCAACATTTCGAACCGCCATTCCATTCGTACAAAACCACTTTGCTCGAAATAAAATTCTCCGTAAAATTATTTAAAAAGATTTATACTCATAAGATTAGTTGCAGAGGTGTCAAGAATTTCTTCGCATACTACTCTGCCGCCCTCAGGAGAATGAATAACATAATATGAACCATCATTTTTACCTAAATAAAGCATCACATGTCCGGGTTTGTATACAGCCGCAGGAACATTTATTC
The DNA here is from genome assembly GCA_015069195.1 of Oscillospiraceae bacterium. Taxonomy (GTDB): domain Bacteria; phylum Bacillota; class Clostridia; order UBA1212; family UBA1212; genus SIG423. The sequence continues at coordinate 22,767 of SVJA01000001.1, forward strand.
CGTCCAGAACTTTTTCTACATTCTCACGACCTGTACCCTCAACTTGTATAATCTCACCGACTATATTTCTCTGCTGGCTCACGTTTCTCGGAAGTTCAAATCCGAACACTCTCATAACCGCACTGACAAAACCGGAGCAATCGACACTGTCATAAGAACCTCCCCAGCCGTACATGAATCCTTCATATTTGAATGCCTGTTTGCAGAAATTATTCATTGTATATGGCAAATATCCTTCGCAAGCAATATCTCTACCCAGTGTTATGTAATCGTAATAAAGAGTACCGTCAGGATTTCTTCCCGGAAGTTTTACTTTATAACCGTCGTAACTCACATCTGCAATCGGTAACTTCACACCCATATCAAGTTTTGTGTAAGACTCTTTCGTTGTATATAAAGAATCTTTTACCACAGCAAACCTCTCAGGGGAAGCAAAAGCTTTCCATTCAGCATAGGATGCAGCAATCGCTATATGCTTAGATGCTACCCAACCTGAGTAGTTAAACGTCTGCACAAAGCAGTATTCACCGTTTTCACTTTCGTGGAGCACCCACACACCGCTTCCGACAACAACCTCGGTTTCCTGTATTCTGTCATAATACTGTTTACCCGGATCGGAAAAGAAAGGAGTTTCCGTAGGCAAACTGCGAAGTGCAGTACGCTGGACAATTATTCCGAGTTTTACATTTATTTCTTTATCAACAAGCGCAGAAAGATTTCTGTTTTCGAGAATTCCTTCAAGTGTCGTTTCGGTTATCTCATTATTATTCTTGTCATATTTAGGAAGTGATACAACACCCATTTTTTCTATCATTGTGCGTACATCACTGCCATTTAATGAATTCGGCACATTCATAATATCGGTTATCGCATCAGAACGTGTTGCCGTATCCGAATTAAATTTTTTAATATCATCCGAAGACATCAAAACTTTGTCTCCGTCATTTCCCTCATCTTTGTATCGATCTATCCACTTGAGAGCATCTTCACTTGTTTTTTCAGTTTGTATCGGAGTAGCCTCCGGCACTTCTGTTTTCTCAGTTTCTCCCGTCGGCAAAATATCGTTGTTATCAGTCATAGTCACACTATCCTCCGTTTTTTCTGTACTGCCCGGAAATACAAAACGGCAACCGCTTAAAACAGAACAAAAAAGAGAAACAACTGTTATGAATAAAATAGTTTTATAAATATTGCAAAGACTTCTTTTCATATTACTTACCCACAGCCTTCAGTTCTATAACTGCAAGTTCGGGACTTATACCCATGCGAAATCCTGATTTCACGCCAAGACCGGAAGTGATATATCTATATCTGCCACCCGAATCTTTACTCAGACCGTAAACCTGGCTTTCCTGAGGAAAAATACCGTAATCACCTGTATACACGGTGCCGAGTATCGGAATTTTATACTGTCCGCCGAGCGTATGTCCTGCTATATTCAGATCATAATCAATCTCGGTAATAATTCTTGTGTTAACATCCTTAAGTCGTGCATCAACATTATAGTCAACAGGCTTATGTGTCACGCATATACTGAACTCACTCTCTGCTTCAAAATCAAAGCCTTTCAAAGTGCCGCTGTTCTTTATTCCGGTAAGGTATATATATTCACCGGCTTCCGATTCAATTCTCTGTGCAGGATAAACAGGAAGAACGCCTCTGGATTCAAGTTCGGTAACAATCTGTAAATCTTCATCAGGTGATATACACATCATCCAGTCATCGTCAGCAGACTTTCGCGGCGGAACATCCTCTTCACCTAAAACATAATAAACAGGCTTATCGGTTTTAAGACCGTCAAGCAAGTCCAGCACGGCCCACGGATCATCTTTGTCATCACCGTGATAATCGCCTGTCAGAAGTATCATATCGTAGTCTATACCTTTTATCAAAGATATAAGTTCGGACTGTCTGTCACCATACTCTTTACCATTCAGATCACTTATCTGTAAAATCCTGTAACCGGAGAAAGACGCGGGAATATCTTCGTGTTGTACAACAACATTTGTAATCTTTATGATGCTGTTACACCGGGCAATACTTACAATCCAAGCAATAATACATATAATAAGCAACACCGCAACAACGACGATTATCCACTTCCTGGTTTTCTTTTTATCATCAAAAATGGACGCAGACGGAGAAAACGGTTTTGAATCTTTCAGATTGCCGTAATCACTATATTTGTTTTTTTCTGTAAAATCTATATCAGCCAATTCGGTTAAACCTCTTAAAACATTCTGTAACACTTGAATTATACGCTATACCGGGTTTCTTTTTCAATAACAACTTGCTTTAAAATCAAATTTGATGTATATTGCACTTGCGCTGTATTCTATATGATTAAGAAACGGCAGCAGGAGGTATTTATATGATTTTCACTATCGACGTCGGTAACAGTAATATTGTTCTCGGCGGCTACAAAGAGGATGCTTTGCAGTTCGTTGCCAGAGTATCTACCAACACAAAGCGTACGGCAGACGAGTACGCAGTCAGCATCAGAGAGATACTTGATATCCGTGGTTTCTCAGTTCAGGATATCGAAGGTGTCATCATTTCATCGGTTGTTCCGCATATCACAACAATTTTAAACGAATCGGTCAAAATTCTCACGGGCATTGCACCTATGATTGTCGGTCCCGGAATGAAAACGGGTATAAATATTAAAATCGATGATCCGGCACAGCTCGGAAGCGACCTTTTGGTTGACAGCGTTGCAGCGGCAGCTCTTTACGAAAAGCCCTGCATAGTAATCGATATGGGAACGGCTACAACGATTTCAGCAGTTACCGAAAACAACGAAATGATTGGCGGAGCTATCATTCCCGGCGTCAAAATCTCTATCGACGCCTTGGCAGACAAAACGGCACAGCTTCCGCACATTGCACTTATTCCGCCTAAAAAAGTCATCGGAACAAACACAATCAGTTGTATGCAGTCAGGTCTTATTTACGGCAATGCAGGTATGATTGACGGCATTGTTGACCGTATGGAAGAAGAACTCGGACAGAAATGCACCATAGTCGCAACCGGCGGTCTTGCAAAAGAAATCTGCAACGTATGCAAACACGACATCGTTTATGACGAGTATCTTATGCTCAAAGGTCTTTATATTCTTTATAAGAAAAACACAAAGACAACAAAATAAAGTATTTTTCAAAGTTTCAAATTAAAGGAAGCCATTCTAAAGGCAAACAGGAGGTTTACCATGAATAAAAAACAAATTCACGATTTAACATTAAAACTTACAATCACGGCTGTACTTACAGCCCTCGTTATTGTTCTTCAGCTCTTCGGTTCTGTATTCCGCGTTGGTACAGTAAACTTAAGCTTCGTACTCATTCCGATAGTACTCGGCGGTATTTTCGTAGGAAAGTCCGGGGGCGCCTTCTTAGGTGCACTTTTCGGATTGATAACACTCATTGCTGGTATCACCGGAACAGACCCGTTCACACATATACTCTTCACAAACAGTCCTGTTATCACAGCACTCATATGCCTCGGCAAAGGCACTCTCGCCGGACTCGGTTCAGCCTGGCTTTATCAATTAGTATCTAAGAAAAACTCTTACGTCGCTACCTTTGTTGCCAGTGCAGCAGCACCTGTAATAAATACAGGTCTTTTTATCTTCGGTGCGCTCTTCTTAAAAGATGTAATCAGCACTAATTTTGTCGCAGAAGGTACAACATTCCTCTACTTCCTCATCATCGGTTGTGCGGGAATTAACTTCATATTCGAATTTATAATCAATCTTATTTTCTCACCCGGTATATATTCGATTGTTAAAGCTATAACAAAGAAAAAATAAAATTGTTTTTGCGAAAATTATATATACCTTATGCAAACAAAGCGGCAGTAACCTACTTTTTGTGGTTGCTGTCGCTTTTTTATAAAAAATCTATGAATTTATCCATAGACCACACACATATCCGGGAAATAATTACAGACCTGGATGTTTTATTTTTTTTGTGAAAAAGGCTATATACAAACGTTTTTCACGTTTATAGCAGCATTTGTCGGGAAATATCCCATCAATCATTTACAATAAAGTCCATATTTGTTAGCATTTTCATGCGGGTTATGACCCGTGGGCATACCATAATGGTAGCAGTTACGCTCCTTGTGTGTCATTCTGTTTTTCCCAAAAGCAGTTGACCGAAAGGAGGTGTCGCTTATGGAGAAATATGAAATACTTCGTATTGTACTTCTATGTATATTCGATATTATTTTCTATTTATTACATAAAAAACACGAAAAGTGACTGTGCTCAAACCCGATAACGATCGCAGCTACTTCTTAAAATTTACACACAAGGAGCATACCATTATGGTATCGCCCTTATGAAAATATATTACACAACACAATAAATAGTGTCAATGGTAAAGAATTGGAAAATCTCTTTGATAAATCTAAATTCTCTGTAGCGGATTCTTTCCCGCTTTGCTCATAACAATTTCAATTTTATCGCCTATCATATTTTGCAATCTTTTGCACAGTGCCTCTGCACCCCATAACTCTGTCGGGTAATGGCCTGCCGATATTGTTGCGAAGTTCTCCATTGAAAGGTCTACCGCAGCAGAATGTTTTACTTCGCCGGTCACAAGTACATCGATACCGTTTTCGTAAATCCACTCAACTTCTCCGTCATAAGATCCGCACGACACGCCTACCTTGCTGATTTTCTTTTCGATGTCAAATGCATCCGGAACAACACATTTCACGCCTTCCGCAGAAAGACTTTCATCTGCAAGTGCCGCAAAAGTCTTAAAGGAAACACTTTCAGGAAGCACTCCGTAACGGTGAAACCCGTCAGGTGTAGCTGTGACATTTATCAAACCGATTTTTTCTGCCAAAGCATCATTTACTCCGCCAGCTGTAAAATCAAGATTTGTATGTGCAGAAAAGACATTTAATCCCATACGAACTATTCTGCAAAGAAGCCTTCCGCGCACGTTATCTTCTGTCAGATCCTCAGCCGGATGGAATATAAGCGGATGGTGTGTTATCACTATATCGCAACCAAGCTTTTCAGCTTCGGCAAGAACCCTTCCGTCAAGATCGAGGCACACAAGAATCTTGCTCACATCATTCTTTGCAGAGCCTGTCATAAGTCCTACGTGATCAAATGACAACGCAAGGTCAGGCGGTGCAATGGTATTCATAATTTCAATAATTTCTTTTACTTTCATAATCAAGGAACTCCTTTTATTTCATAAGTTCATCAAGTCGCACGGCAAGTCTTTCATATACCTCACGGCGCAATATTCGCTCTTCATTTGTTTTCTCCGACGAATCAAGGCCTGCCAAAATCCTTTCGGTTTTGGTCTTTAACTTTGCAAAATACAATTTATCTCTGTTATTTCGTCTAACAGGCATTATATCGCCTAAAATAAAGCGAATTTGCTTCTCAACGGAATCATCCGGAGAATTTGTTATCTGTTTTGGAAACGGATTATAGTGGCATTTTATCATCAGATAAGTGTGCCTACCGTCCTGTTGTGCCTGCTCGTCAACAATCTCATAACCATTTTTGAAAAGATACTCACGAAGTTCCGGCTCACAAGTGTTTGGCTGAAGATACATCCTTGGTAAACTCTGTGCAAGTTCTTTGTCGCAATCAATGATTTCGGCAATCAACATTCCGCCCATACCGGCAATAACAACGGCATCAAGTGCATCTCTCGTCGAAAGCACCGAAAGTCCCGAACCGAGGCGCGTCTCAATCAATCCGGCAAGTCCGTACTCTGAAATATTCTTCCGGGCCACAGATATGGGACCTTTTCTGATATCACAGGCAATAGCCCTCTCCGAAAAACCATTCGAAACCATATATATCGGAAGCCACGCATGATCCGTACCGATATCGGCAAACTTTTTGCAATCCGTCATACTATCGGCAATCATCTGTAATCTTTTGTTTTTGAGTTCTGTTTTTTTCAAAATAATACTCCGGATTAGTTCTTAACAGACATTCGATCTGCATGGAAAATCATATCACACAGCACCTGACGTTGCAAGAGTTTGAAAAGGACCCGCAAGCAAAACACTTGCGGGTCCTTTTGTTTTAAACTGTTTCAAAAATCATTAATAATCTCTTCCCATTGCAAGAGCTTTCATTTCCTCGGGAATGAGGAAGTGTTTTTTCGGAGGAAGAATCTTTGTGAGAGCCTTTTCGAAGTTCTCTTCTGATACTACATTTGTTTCACCGAGAAGCTTACCGAGAAGGATAATTCCGGCGAAAGTTGCGTTTCCGAGCTCGTATGCCATTGTTGTGGCAGGGATACCGAAAGCCTTTATGTCCTCTCTTGCGGGTTTTACCGGAACGAGACTGCTGTCATAAATTATGATACCGCCATCTTCTACTACACTTTCAAACTTTTCGAGTGAAGGCTGGTTCATAACGATAAGAACTGAAGCCTTACCGATGATAGGAGAACCTACCTCTTCTTCAGCAACGATAACGTTACAGTTTGCTGTACCGCCACGCATTTCCGGGCCGTATGAAGGAAGCCATGAAACATTTTTACCCTCTTCAAGACCTGCGTATGCGATGAATTTACCCATTGACAGGATACCCTGTCCGCCGAAGCCTGCTAAAATAATCTGTTCCATCATATTACACCTCCAAGTCCTTTCCTTTGAAGTTTCCGAGAGGATAGTGATCCATCATGTTCTCTTCGAGCCATTTGAGTGAATTCTGAGGTGTCATACCCCAGTTTGTCGGGCAGATTGAGAGAACTTCTACGATTGAGAATCCGAGTCCCGCCATCTGTACCTGGAAAGCTTTCTTTATAGCAGCTTTTGCTTTTTTGATATTCTGAACGTTGTTTACCGCAACACGCTCAACATATACAGCACCTTCGAGTGTGGAGAGCATCTCTGAAACTCTTACGGGGTAACCGTGGAGTTCGGGCTTTCTTCCGAAAGGAGTTGTTGTTGTGACCTGACCTACAAGTGTAGTCGGAGCCATCTGACCTGAAGTCATACCGTAGATAGCGTTGTTTACAAAGATTGTTGTAATCTTTTCTCCTCTTGTAGCTGCGTGTACGATTTCGGCAGTACCGATAGCAGCGAGGTCACCGTCACCCTGATATGTGAATACATATTTTCCGGGGAGTGAACGCTTTGCACCTGTTGCAACAGCCGGAGCTCTTCCGTGTGCAGCCTGTATCATATCGCAGTTAAAGTAATCGTAGCTGTTGTAAGTACAACCGACTGATGCTATACCTACTGTATCGCCCTCGATACCGAGTTCGTCCATAACTTCTGCAACGAGTCTGTGTACGATACCGTGTGTACAACCCGGGCAGTAGTGAAATGCTTTGTCTGTAAGTCCGTGAGGTCTTTTAAATACTGTTTCCATTCTTCAATACCTCCTAATTATTTCTTCGCAGCAATCTTGCGAACTTCTTCGAGGATAGCTGCCTGTGTGGGAACGTTACCGCCTGTTCTTCCGTAGAAGTCAACGGTGTTTTTGCCGTTAACAGCAAGCTTTACGTCCTCTATCATCTGACCTGTACTCATCTCTACGCAAAGGAAACCTTTTACCTTGTCAGCATATTTCTCGTATGATGCCGACGGGAACGGCCAAAGTGTGATAGGTCTGATAAGACCGACCTTTATGCCTTCTTTTTCAGCTTCCTTTATTACGTTCTTTACGATACGTGCAACTGTACCGTAAGCAGTTACGATAACATCTGCACCTTCGCAATTGTACTCTTCTACACGAGTCTCGTTTTTCTCAACTTCACGGTATTTTGCCTGAAGCTTGTTGTTGTGAGCCTCAAGAACATCCGGGTCAATGTAGATAGATGTTGTTGTGTTGTGCGGACGCTCAAGCTTAGAACCGCACGTAGCCCAAGGCTTCTCAACCTTTACGATAGGCTCTTCGTCTCTGAACTCTACAGCCTCCATCATCTGACCGAGATAACCGTCACCCATTACTACAACGGGGTTTCTGTATGTATCTGCAATATTGAACGCATCAACAACGAGCTCATACATTTCCTGAACACTACAGGGAGCAAGTACGATAAGATTGTAGTCACCGTGTCCGCCGCCCTTAACCATCTGGAAATAGTCGCACTGCGCCGGAAGAATACCACCGAGTCCGGGGCCGCATCTTACGATGTCGATAATAACCATCGGAAGTTCTGCACCTGCAGAATAGGAAATACCCTCCTGCTTCAAACTGATTCCGGGGCTCGATGAAGATGTCATAACTCTTGCACCTGTGCTGGCTGAGCCGTAAACCATATTTATAGCCGCAACCTCGCTCTCCGCCTGTACGAATACGCCGCCTATCTGCTCCATCTTCTTTGCCATATAGTGAGCAACCTCTGTCTGAGGAGTGATAGGATATCCGAAATAATGTCTGCAGCCTGCTCTGAGTGCTGCCTCGGCAATGACTTCATTGCCTTTCATTAATATTTTTTCACCCATGATCTGATTCCGCCTTTCTGCCTTGATTAACGCTCTACCGTGATTACACAGTCAGGACACATAGTTGCGCAGAATGCACAGCCTATGCACTTGTCCATCTCATAAACACCGGCAGGATGAAATCCGCTCTGATTAAGCGTATCTTCTTTGATGGTAACGATTTTTTTCGGGCACACATCAACACAAAGTTTGCAGCCCTTGCAACGTTCTTCTCTGAAAGTAACTTTTGCCATAAAACTCTACCTCTTTTATAAAAATTTATATTGCAATCAAAATATTTATCAAATACTGATTTAATATTCTTAAAAGCACACATCATTATATAACAAGCATACGTTTAAATGCAAGTTTTTTACTGCCGTTTTCACATAAAATGCCATGTTCGATAATTATTTTAATTGTGTATGGTAATATTCCCGAAAACTATATATAATACACCTAACACTTAACTTACTGCACGGGAGGTTTGACTTATGCAGGAAAACTTGAATGAAATTATGCAGGCAGCACAAGGTCTGGCAGAATTTATTGACCGATCGCCTACGCCCTATCACGCGGTATCGGAAACAGAGCGCATACTCACAGAAAAAGGCGCAAAAAAACTCTCTTTTACCGAGATGTCGGATGTAAAAGAAAACACGCTCTACTATGTTATTCACGGAAATGCACTTTGTGCTTTTTCAGTAAATAAGAAAACTTTGAAAAACGGATTCGCAATTGCTGCGGCACATACCGACTCACCTTGCTTTAAAATAAAGCCTTGCGGTTCTAAAATTGACAGCGGGTATGAGAGGATTTCGGTTGAAACTTACGGAGGAATGATTCTCCATACATGGCTTGACAGACCTTTAGCACTTGCAGGTCGTGTATATGCAGAAGTTAACGGCAAAGAAAAAGCAATTGATATTGATACAAAGAAACCTTGTATGATAATTCCGAGTGCAGCTATTCATATGGTAAGAGATATAAACGAAAATGCTAAGTTCACCGTTCAGAACGAACTTTCACCGGTGCTCACACAAGGCAAAGAAAAAAGCTTCACAAAATTTATTGCAACCCTTTGCGGTATAAAAGAACAAGAAATTTTGAGTTTTGACCTTATGCCATATGAAGCACAGCCGGCTTGCTTTACCGGCACGGATGACGAATTTTTATCGGCAGGCAGACTTGACGACCTTGCAATGGTTTATTCAATTTTTGACAGCATTCCCACGAGTGAAGAATTAAATGAAACATCCGGATGCTTTGCGGCATTTGCATTTGATAACGAAGAATGCGGTTCCAAAACCGCAAGCGGTGCAGAAAGCAAATTTGCAACGGCAGTTTTGGAAAGAGTTTGTGAATGTATGGGACTTACCCACGGAGAGTCACGTGCAGCATTGGCAAATTCGGTTATTTTTTCCGCTGATATGGCACATGCAGTTCATCCGGCTTACCCCGGAAAAAGCGATCCCGATATGCAGATCCGAATGAATGACGGCGTGGTTTTGAAAACATCAGCAAACCAATCGTATTCAAGCACACCCAAAGGCGCTGCATACTTCAAAAGACTTTGCAAAAAAGCCGAAGTACCTTGTCAGGAATTTGCTAACCACAGTGATATGCGTTCAGGACACACCATTGGACCTGTTCTTGCGGCTGAATTTTCAGCGCTTTCCATTGATATGGGTGCAGCTATGCTTTCAATGCATTCCGTAAGAGAACTTTGCGGAAGCCGTGATATCTTTTATATGAAGAAGCTCTTTGGTAAATTCTTTATTGCAAGTAATGATATAAAATTGTAAAATAATAAAAATTATGCTTTAAAATCAAATGAGAGGAAAACGATTATGAAAAGTAAATTTGTTAAAATCCTGTCGGTAATGTTAGTACTGGTTCTCCTTCTTTGCTCTTGCGGGGAGGATAAGCCGAAAAACGATCCTACCGATGCGCCTGTTATTACAGAAACTGTACTTCCTACAGAGACAGTCGAAGCTACAGAAGAAGCTACAAAGGCTCCGACAGTTGCTCCCACAGAGACAGCAAAGGCAACAGCTACAACAAAGCCCACAGCTACACAGACAGCTAAGCCTACACCTACGGTAGCTCCTACGCCTACGCCCGATCCGTATGCTAAAAACACATACACAATAAAGCCTAATCTTTCATCGATAAAGCTTGTCGGTCGTACTACAATGGTAGGTAACTATGTATCTTGTGACTGGTCAGCCAGTGGTATCGAATTCAAAGCAGACTGTAAAGGCACTGTAAAACTCAAAATAAAAGGTGACGGCGGCCAGCACAACTGCGGATATTTCTCAGTGTATATCGACGGAGTTAAGCAAACTAACAGAGTTCAGGTATCGACTTCCGGAACAAAAGAAGTAACAATCGCAACAAATCTTAAAGCCGGCGAACATACATTCAGATTCCTTAAGCAGACTTTTGTAAAACATGCTAAGTTCACTATTCAGTCTATTACTATGAACGGCACATTGGCGAAGGAAGCACCTGCTCAGCAGAAATACTACATGGAAGTTATCGGTGACAGTATCACATCCGGTCACGGAATTCTTGAAAAAAACGGTAATCCGTCAAGCTTTGATGCTACATCGGCTTATGCATTCCTTGCAGCAGAAACTCTCAAAGCTGACTACTCCATCGTATCAGTTGATGGCATCGGTGTTACAAAAGGATACCAGACAGAGACTATGCCTCAGGTTTATCCCTACACTTGCTGGTATCGAAATACTACAAAAAAATACACTTCTGACAGACAGGCAAATGTAGTCGTTATCAACCTCGGTACAAACGATGCGACACACAAATCAAACACTACAACCTATATAAATGATGTTAAAACACTTATCGGTCAGGTTCGTGCGATTTACAAAGATGTTCCGATTGTATGGGTATATAACTCTATGAGAGCAGACTACAACGAGCATACTAAAACGGCCATAGATGCACTCGGCGGAGAGTCAGCAGGTATCTATATGCTTAAGTTCACAGCTAATACAGCAGGCGGTAACGGGCATCCGTCAGCAGCAGCTCACGTAACAGGAGCAAAAGTCTTGTCAGACTTTATTAAATCAAAAGGTTTTATGAAATAATTTAACGATTATTATTGAGTCGCCCGGGACCGTACGGTCCCGGGCGACATTTTTTAATGAATGAATTTTCAATTATCTTTGTCAGAATTTTTGCTCCAGAAGTCTTCCGGTGAAACTACTTCGGGGAATCTTACATTTTTCGGATTTGAAGTATTTATACGACAAACCGATTTGAAATCACAATAACTGCAAGTGCCGACATTACCTCTTTCAGCAAAAGGTTTTGCAGGGAATTCACCCGCTCGCATAGAATCCGCTGTTTCAGCAATATTTCTTTTAGCCTCTCCGACAAGTTTTTCAAAACCTCCCGGAGGTACGGCATTTTTGTTTTTTACACTGTTTGAAGTCACTTTGTAAACGCCACCGTGCAACGCTTCCATTGCATTTTCTTTTGCAAGGAAGAGTCCGGACATATAATGTTCCTTATCCAACGCATCTATTTCGCCCGTATGGCGCTTTTCGAGTTCGATATTAGACTTTTCAAAGCCGTAATAGAAAGCCGATGCTGGCTCCGTTTTTCGACCGTTAAATGCAGGCAGTTTATCGAGACCTGCTTCTGCAGCAGCAATATATACTATTAACTGCAATTCTTTTCCGTTTACTATGTCCGACAGGCTTATATCCTTTTGCGAGCTCTTATAATCAATTACGCGGAAATACACTTTTGCATCTTCCTCTTCGGAAGTTTTGAGCAAGCCGGCGTCAATTCTGTCAATCTTACCGCCCACCAAAACTTTGAATCCGTCATTGCACTCTACTTCGACCGGAGGCATTATACAGTCCTTACCTTCTCCGTAATTTGCTTCGAACAGCACAGGCTTCAGATGATTGTGGGCAAGCTGACCGACCAGATTTTTCAACTCTTTTTTAGCAATATCTTTTACACGCGAAGTCAGATAAAGATTTCTTTCGCTTCCGCAGAATGTATCGTTTACTTCGCCGATCTGCTCCATAACTTTGTCAAACACACTATCTACAACATCGGAACATTCCTCGTAACTCATCGGACCCACCGAAGCATTACCGTCAGTTATTTCACGAAATGCATTTTCTATCAATCCGTGTTGCAATGTACCTGTATCGGTCGCCTCAATCTTAAACTCTTTTCGAGGCTTTAATCTGAAACAATACTGCAATAAATACGAGTACGGACATCCGTTGTAGGTATTCAATCTGGATACCGAAAGCACCGCTTTGTCAGATTCAAATCCAAGCACTTTTTCGGCAATATCACCTGAGATCGAGGTATCGGATTCGAAGAAATCACGACTACCGGTATTTTTTTCTCCGCGGCTCTTTTTAATAAAATCAGTATTGCAAACTTCCACTGAAACATCCGGGAACATACTCAATATTTTTCTTACCGCAGAAGACGGTCTCAATGCATCGCCTGATGACGAAGCAATCGCGTATGTCATAATCATTTTTTCGGACGGCGTCGTCAATACCGTGTACATCACGAAGTCTGCATACAGCGCGCGTTTTTTGTTATCGTCGGAAAGCTCTACACCGCCGCGCAGAAGCATTTCTCTGTCGGAGTCAGTCAGCAGACCGTTATCTTTTATCGTTGACGGGAAGACACCCTCGTTCGCGCCTAGCAGTATCATAACTTTAGGATTCAAGCTTTTGGAACGTTCAGGGGTACCGACCTGTACACATTCACCCGAATGAGGTATAAATCCTGCTCTGTACTGAGCAAAACCGTTTGCCAGAATATCCGCTATGTATTGAGATTTTATGTTTACTCCGCGAATCTCTTTGTCTCCCAAAAACATATCCGCCTGATTTAAAACTTCGAGAACTATATTCCATATACGTGAATACTCATCCGCCGAATCCAGACGACCTTCTTTTCTGAGTTCTGCAGCTTTTTCGGAAACGCTTTCATACACATCATTTTTAACCAAAAAATTTATTATTTCGTCGCAACAATCCGATACCGATTTACAAAGTTTTATCTTTTCGCGGAAAGTTTCAATATCATTGAAAAGCTTTACTGCAAGCACATCAGCAGCTATATTATCCCTGTATGAATGTCCTTTTGCGGATGCCTCTGCAATTTCAGCTTTACACTTTTCGACAAATTTCGACCAGCCTTTTACACCGGATCGGCCTTTTATACCCTTTGCCAGAACAATATTTTCGAGAATATCCACAACGGACATATTCTTTTCGTACAAGCCGGTCTTTAAAAAATTAAATACGGAAATATAGCTCCAATTTGACGAAATAAGTTCCATCAAACCCACCGTATATCTTACAAGCGGATGCGACGAAATCTGTCGCTTTTCGTCGATAAAATAAGGAATCCCTTTCGATGTAAGAGCCGCACCGATGATGTTTTTATATATATCGTTGCTACCCGCAACCACAACAATGTCTCCGTAAGAATACCCTTCCGAAACAAGTTTTTTTATGCGCAAAGCAACTTCTTCAGCCTCATAGTACCTGTTCTGACACTCGCACACCGTAATGCGTGTGTCACTGCCATACAATTTTACGAGAGGATATTTACCGTAATTTTTTTCCAGGTGAGCCAAATATTTATTATTTTTAAAACGCGGCGGAATAACATCACCGTCACAAAGAATCATTGTCTCCGGTTTGACACCGATATTTTCGGCAAGCATTTTCAGTTTTCTGTACGTGCCGTTTGAGTTATCAAAAAGATTTCTGTCTTCCTGGTCTGCACATAAGCTTATGCACATCGCTTCACAGACAGTCAGAAGAACTGCTATTATCTCAAACTCCTGTGCCGTAAAGCCATTGAACCCGTCTATCCAGACGTGAGAATTTTTGAACATCACATCGCCCGGTAATTCTTTTATAAAATCTCTGTAAAGTGTCTCGCTGTCGTAGAATTTACCCTCGGTAAGTTTTCTGTACTCGCTGTAAATTTTCGAAATGTCGGAAAGTTTTATTTTAAGTAAATTATCAGTATCTTCTTTTCCGGCAATCTCTGTAAGCTTTTCAGACGTAGCACCATATCTGCCAAACTCGTCTATCAAAGACAGCAGTGATTCCATTCCTCTCGGCTTTGTAGCATAGCCACCGTAAAACTCAAGCTCCGAAGATAAATTTCTAACAGCCTGCGTCAATATCATTATCTTCCCGGACGGTGAAAGCAATTCGTACTTCAGACCGCCCAGGCGACCTAGAACACGACAAGCCGCTCTTTTGAAACTTAACACCTCATCTATCATAAGACCGGGCAAACAAGCTTCAGTCATAAGTCTTTTTTCGGAATTTACGGCAAACTGTTCGGGCACGATAAGATACGCAGGGGCGCCTCCGATGTCACCGCTGCGATTCTTTATGTATTCTGCCATTTGCTCTATGCAATAGCTGCTTTTTCCCGTTCCGGCCCTGCCGGTTACAATCTTTAATGTTGCCAAAACAAATCACCTGAAAAGATTTTTATAATCAATTATTACTCAGCAAAATCCTCGCCGTTCTCATACAAAGGTTTGTAAATAGCTCTGTTATCAAGCGAACGTTGTCTTTCACTGAAAGTACCCGGTTCCAATCCCTGCACTATTTTCTTCATATCGTACATTCTTGCATCAAGTATATCGAGGTAATGCAAAAGCTCAGCCTCGGGGAAATGCGGATATTTCGGGCTTCCGTATTCCGGTAAATAGTGGTGAGAAAGTATCATATGCTGGAGCATAAGTGCCTTTTCTTTGTTTATGTTAAGCATTTCAGCATATTTACCTATGATCATCATTCCCTGTGAAATATGTCCGAGAAGCGTACCTGCAACAGAATATTCCTCTACAAGACCAGAATCTCCTGTAGTCATTTCCTCTATTTTCCCGATATCGTGCAAAATTACACCTGCATAAAGCAAATCTTTATTCAAGAAATCATTGTATACGCTTATAAGCGCTTCTGCAGCCTTGAGCATAGTAGATACGTGGTACAAAAGACCTCCTCTGACGGCATGGTGGTTGCTCTTTGCCGCAGGGAAAAATAAAAGCTTTTCTCTGTACACATCTATCAACGTCAGAACGATAGCCTGGTAATCAACATCTTCTATATTTGAAGCAACGTTCTCGACGTATGAAAGCATCGATTCAGCGCTCACGGGAGCAGACGGCACAAAGTCCTCTATCGAAACATTATCATCGGAAATAGTCTTTCTTATTCTTTCAATCTTAAACTGGATCTGACCCTGCCACTCCACTATGTGACCCTGAGCCTTTACTATGATGCCTGCAGGATATCTTTTTGCATTATCCTCGTCTCCGTCCCACAGTTTAGCATTTATATCGCCCGTTTTATCGGACAGTGTAAAATTCATATATCGGCTGTTTGTCGCAGTCTGCTTCATTTCAGAAATTCTGATATAAAAATAACCTACAACAAAATCGTTTGCTTTGAAATCCTTTACACATTTATTTATCGGTTGCTCTGCCATAAAATCTACCTCCGAATTATTTCTTTAAATTATTATATCCGTTCTCTCTTATGTATGTTTCAAAATCCGCAAAACATAAGTCCATATCACAATCACCCTCTACGCCGGGCACATTTCCGGTTGCGGAATACTGCCACACGAGATACGGAAAAACGCATGCGTTATTATCGCTCCATCTTGCAACCCAAAAAGGATATTTTGTAAGTTGTACCGGAAAAAGTTCCGTTCTGGCAAATTTGAGATTGCAGTAATAACCAGAGTAGTAACCGTTTTCGATCAACGTATCACAGAAAGTTTTTACCATATCGGTAAGGAGCTGGTTATCAAGCATCGTTATATTTCCCGGTTCGGAGCCGTGTTCGTCCTCTACATCATAAAACACAGGAAGTTCGAGCTCATATTTTTTCTCGTCAAGGAGTCTTATGACCTTTTGCGCTTCCTCATATGACTCCTCGATACTCTGCGCACCCATAAAGTAATAACAACCGACCAGAAGACCGTTTTGTTTTGCTTTGGTGTAGTTTATATCAAAGTATCCATCCTTCTCCATATTGTAACGGGCAAGCCTCAGGATTACACCTTTTACACCGCTCTCTTTTACCGCCTTAAAATCAACATCCTCTTGCCATGCAGAGACGTCTATCACGCGAAAAGGCTCTATAAGTTTCGGTAAAACATCTGACGAATTTTCATTTCTTACACCTGTAAATGCAGTGTATTTTTCTGCGGCATCTACATTTACTTCTGAGTTATATTCCCACGATTTACTTTTACCGAAATCACAAGCCGTGAAAAAACTCATCAGAACAAGTGCTAATACAAATATCAATATTTTAATAATACATTTTCTAAACGACATTTATACTCCCTCTGTCATTTCGGCAATTAATTTCTCACAAACACTGTCAAGTTCTTTCACTACATCATCCGACACAGAAAAAGCAAAAAGTTTTTCGAGCGGCACCTCGCATATATGTTCTACAGCCTGCTCGGTTCCGATGAATTTGTAAGTAACGTTCGGAAAATAACCCTGTATAGATACAAGTCGCATACGGTAAATACAATAAATAAGTTCTTCGGACATCAAACCTTTGCTCAGATAAAACAGAGAATTAAGCAAAAGCCTGAGACTCTCTTCGTCTTCGAGATTTTCCTGTGTTACTCTTGCCGCAAGTTTTAATATTTTTCCCGCTATAGTAAGTCTGTCCAAATCTTCTCGGAGTCCGTAGAATGACTCTATAAGCTGTGCATCTTTTAATGTATATATGTCGCCCTTTCCTCTATAAAGCTCCATATCGCTGTAGCAAAAAACCTGTGCAACAGCGGTGAATCTACCACCTATTTTTTTAGCACCACGCACAGATACAGAAATTTTACCGAGCTTATCGGAAAAGCATGTCAGCATTTTATCATTTTCACGAAATTGTGCTTCTCTGAGCACAATCGCTTTTACATGTACAATTTCCATATCATTTAATCATTTTTGAAACCTAGTTCTTTGAGCATCGACGGACTGTTTCTCCAATCGGGCTTTACTTTTATCCAAAGCTGCAGATTCACCTTACCACCGATAAGTTTCTCTATATCATGTCTTGCGGCAGTACCTATTTTCTTCAACATCGCACCCTGCTTACCGATAAGTATCGTTTTGTGAGTACTCTTTTCGCAATAAATATTTGCCTCTATGGTGCAAGCCTTTCCTGTAAATTTAGCTTCTTTAAACGAAACAATCTCTATACCAACTCCATGAGGAACTTCGTCATTTGTGAAAAGAAGTATTTTCTCACGAATAATTTCTCTGGTAATTTCACGCACATTTGTATCGGTCAATATATCCTCTGAAAAATATGCAGGACCTTCGGGAAGTGCATCTACCAAAGTTTTAAGTATTATATCCGTGCCGTCTTTCTTTACTGCAGAAATAGGAATTATCTCGTCAAACTCCATAAGTTCGGACATCTTGGCAATAATTTCAAGAGCCTGTTCTTTTGCAACCAAATCCATTTTTGTGATAACAAGGAAAACCTTTGTCTTACTGTTACGTGTGGCCTTTATCTCTTCTATAATTTTCAAATCACTCTGCGGAATTTCTTTGTTTGTAACATCATAAAGATACATAACAACATCCACTTCACTGAAAGTCGATGTTGCAGCCTGTACCATAAAATCACCGAGTTTATTTTTCGGTTTGTGTATGCCGGGAGTATCAATAAAAATTATCTGATAATCCTTCTCGGTTATAATCGCACGCATATTATTTCTGGTAGTCTGCGGTTTCGGAGAAGTAATCGCAATTTTTTCTCCCAACAGATGATTTATCAAAGTCGACTTTCCGACATTAGGTCTTCCGACTACCGTTACAAAACCCGATTTGTGATTTGCCATAGTTTTTTGCAATCCTTTCAAAAGAACAGTTTTTATTATCTTTTATTATATCATAAACGTTTAAAATTATAAAGCAAAACCCGACGATTGAAATCAACCGTCGGGTCAAGTAATACAATTTTTTTATTCTATATATTATTTGTAAGCCTTAGCTTCATCAAGTGATGTAAAGAATCCCATATACTGGATATCAAATGATCCATCTACATCAGGAAGGTCAAATCTGACAGCAGAGAAATCTCTGTCCAATTTTGTTGACGGTGTTACTTGTAAAGTATTTGAAGCGCCTTTTGCTCTAAGGTCAATATAGTAAGTCTTGAATTCAGTATCATTTGAAGAAATACCTCTTATATCGACTGTATCACTACCGGTAACGTGACCACCCTGTTCAAACAAGAACAACTGGAACATAGAATCCGCAGTATTGTTTTTCATAACAATCTTAAAGATAGGATAATCCTGAAGAGCTGCAGAATAAGGACCTGCACCATTTTCTTCTCCACCTAAATCATACAAATACACAAACGGATCGCTGCCTGTAATATCGAAAGTGGCATATCCCGGTTTTGAACCATCCGGATCAATAACAGTAATTTCAGTATTGCTTCTGTCATTCCAACCGGCCTGTATATGGAAATAACCCTCAGAATACAATTCACCTTCTACGTAAGAAATAGAACCGTTTCTGAAATCTATATCAAGGCAATCTATATCAGAGTTATCCGGCATCTCCCAATCACCTGCAGGCTCTTCGGGGGTCTCCGGCTCATCGGGCGTCTCGGATTCTTCGGGAGTAGCTGACTCTTCGGGAGTAGCTGACTCTTCAGGAAGTTCTGATTCCTCAGGAAGCTCTGACTCCTCGGGGAGCTCTGACTCTACAGGAAGCTCTGACCCTGCAGGAGCTGTGGTAGCTGGAGCTGATGTAGTAGTTGTAGGTTTCTTTGTAGCTTTATTATTTTTCTTGCCACCGCAACCGGCAAAACAGCCGAGTGCAAGACATATAACCAAAATCAAAGCTAAAATCTTTTTCATAGTATAATCCTCCTAGTGATTTATGTACTAAGATTATACAACATTACAATGACAAAAAGCAACAGATATTAAAAAGTCAATACAGATCCAATATTATATTCACGATTTATTAACATAAAACCCGACGGTTGAAAATCAACCGTCGGGCAATCTGTAAATCAAAAGATTTGTAATGCTTATATATTATTTGTAAGCCTGTGCATCAGCAGCAGTCTTGAAGAAACCGATGTACTGAATCTCAACGCTAGGCTCAGAATCGTCAGCAGCAGCAGGACCGTCAAAACGGAAAGCACCTACAAAACGATCAAGATCGCTAGCAGGAGTAACTGTCAAATTACCGTTAGAAGCACCGCTCTTTCTCAAATCATAGCAATAAGTCTTGAACTCTTTGTCATTGGAAGAAATACCACCGAATGTGATAACATCGGAAGCATCCAGTCCGTTAGGACTTGCATCCCAAACAAACAACTCGAAACCACCGTCAGAAGTTTTGTTCTTCATAACAATCTTCATGAAAGGATAGTCCTGCAAATCAAAATCAATGTTCTCACCTGTATCAGCATTTGAATAGAAATAGAAATATGAGTCTGTTCCCAAAATATCCATAGCCAAATAACCGGGATTTGCACCGTCAGGATCTACACCGTAAAATTCTGCTTCATTTATTGAACCGGAACCAGTCAACAAATAAGAATATCCCTCTGCCCACTCAGACATAGCAATATCACCGTTTCTGAAATCGAAAGCATAGCAATCAATACCGGAGTTATCAGGCATTTCCCAATCACCTGCGGGAGCAGGCTCTTCTGTCGGATCAACAGTAGTATCGCCTTCACCATCTGTAGGAGCAGGCTCTTCTGTCGGATCAGCTGAAGGTTCTTCTGTCGGATCAACAGCAGGATCTTCACTGGGAGTAACGTCCTCAGCAGGTGCTGTAGTAGCAGGAGCTGATGTAGTAGTTGTAGGTTTCTTTGTCGCCTTTGTATCTTTGTCTTTCTTACAGCCAACAAAACAGCCGAGTGCAAGGCAAACAACCAAAACCAAAGCTAAAATCTTTTTCATTTTGTAGTCCTCCTAAAATATTATTGGATATTAGAAGTATACACTAAAAGTGTAAAAAATCAACCATTTTTTATTATTTAAGTTCTGCGACCGTAACGCCCGCATCACCCTCGCCGAACTCACCTATTCTGAATGATTTTACTCGTTTATCACGTTTTAGAAATTCATGGACACCTTTACGTAACACACCGGTACCCTTTCCGTGTATGATACTTATTCTTTTCATATGAGCAAGCACGGCATCATCAATATATTTATCCAAAACAAGTTCCGCCTCATCTATATTGTGTCCGCGGATATCGATTTCTGTTTTGACCTCAGCACCTTTCATCAGACGACTTCCGGCAACCTTCGGTCTTTCGGCAAACACGTCTTTTCCGTTGTCCTTCATAATCCGCAAATCGGAAAGCGGTACATAAATCTTCATAATACCTGCCTGCACATAGACGCTTCCGTTTTTGTCAGGAGCTTTCAGAACAACACCTTCACCGTTTATACTTACTATCTTTACCGATTGACCCTCCTCAACCGTCTTCGGCGGTTTTGTAGGATCTTGATTTTTACCGTAAGAACTGTACAATAAACCGTCTGTATCGCTTTGAAGTTTTGATATAGCCCTGCCCGACGCCTCTGCGCTTTTTAATGCATCATGAGTACCGGAAAGCACATCTTTTCGCATTTGTATCAAAATCTTATCCGACTCATCTTTGGCTTTTTTGAGAATATCACGGGCTTCTTCACGAGCCTTTGTTATAATTTTGTTTTTCTGCTCAGTAAAAGACTCCTGTTGTTTTTTTACTTCGTCACGAAGTCTTGCCGCCTCTGCATGCAATGCTTCTATTTCTGCCTTTTGTGCATCAATTTCAGAACGGCTCTTTTCTATACCGACAAGCATATCCTCAAAACGCAAATCTTCCTGTGACAAAAACTCCTTTGCCCTGTCAACAATAACCTTATCAAGACCGAGTTTCTCCGAGATAGCAAACGCATTACTCTTTCCCGGAATACCCGTAAGAAGTTTATATGTCGGTTGCAATGATTCCACATCAAACTCACAACACGCATTTTCAAATCCGGGTGTAGTCGCGGTGAATACTTTCAATTCACTATAGTGGGTTGTCGCAACAGTTGTAGCACCCATCTGGTGTACACATTCGAGTATCGCCATAGCAAGTGCCGCACCCTCCGCAGGATCCGTACCTGCACCGAGCTCATCAAACAGCACCAGAACTCTGCCGCGATAAGAATTCAATATATCGACAATTGTTTTCATATGCGATGAAAACGTACTGAGGCTCTGCGCAATGCTCTGCTCGTCACCTATATCAGCGTATATTTCATCATATACCGATAGTTCAGTACCGAACTCGGCAGGCACCAAAAGACCCGACTGCATCATTGCAGTAAAAAGTCCCACGGTTTTGAGCGATACCGTTTTGCCGCCCGTGTTCGGACCTGTTATAACAAGCGTTGTATAGTCCTCTCCGATGCTTACATCGATCGGAACAACCTTGTGTTTGTCAATAAGCGGATGTCTGCCCTTTATAATTCTTATGATACCCGTTGTATTTACGATCGGTTTCTGAGCTTTCATATCAAGCGCAAGACGTGCTTTCGCAAAAGTGAAATCTACTTTTGTTATAATTTTCAGATTTTCTTCCAATGTGAATCGTCTGCTACCTATTCCTTCGGAAAGTTCAAGTGTTATTCGCTCTATCTCTTTTTTTTCTTCCGCCTGAAGTTCACGAATTTTATTATTTAACTCGACAACAAAAGCAGGCTCTACAAAAACAGTCTGTCCCGATGACGACATATCGTGTACCAAACCCGGAAACTCCGACTTATACTCAACTTTTATCGGAATACAATATCTGCCGCCACGCATAGTAACAAGACTTTCCTGCATCGCTTTGGAATATTTTTGAGAATGGAGAACGTCATTTAATTTTGCTTTTATCGCGGTCTGTCTGTCAACAATCTGCCTTCTTATGCTACGAAGAGCCGGACTCGCATCATCCGACATTTCCTCTTCGGAAAGAACAGAACGGAAAATTCTGTTTTCAAAAGCATAGTCATCCGTAAGTTCATTTATCATTTTTATAACAACATCGCGTTGTGCCTCCGGCTCTTCCGTTTCAGAAACATAGTCAAGCGTCCTGCGGCAAGCCTTTAAAAGACCTCCTACCGCAAGAATTTCAGCAAAGCTGAGCATGCCGCCTGCCGATGCACGCAAAAGGCTGTGTCTGACATCCTTTACACCACCGAGAGGTGCCTGCCCTTTTCTGAGTATCAGATTTACGGCAGCATCGGTCTCATCTAGAGCTGTCTGCACCTGAATGAAATCAGAACTCGGAGAAAGCTCTCTGATAGTCTTTTTGGAAAGCTCACACGATGCGTGTTCTTCAAGTTTTTTCTTAATAACATCAAATTCAAGTATTTTTTCGAATTTTGTATTCATATAGGTTCAATCCCGATTTTAAACAAAATACCGCCGCAGGCTTTTAGTCTGCGGCGGTTAAAACAATCAAAGTGAAAGAATCTTGTTTGCACGAATCATATCTTCGTCAAGATGCTTCTTAGTATTTATAGCTTCGTCAATATCAAGTGCCACATAGTCCATACCGCGCAAAGCAATAACTTTATTTATATCACCTGCGTGAAGTGTCTCAATTGCTTTAAGTCCCATAAGGCTCGCTGTCACACGGTCTCTTGATGAAGGACTTCCGCCTCTCTGGATATGTCCGAGGATTGTCGCTGTTGTAACAATACCTGTGATGTTCTTAATCTGCTCTGCGATGTGCATTGTACCGCCCACGCCCTCTGCAATGATTACCACAAAGTGTCTCTTACCTTTGTTACGGCAAGCGATAACAGGCTTTATAATATCCTCATTTATATCAAATGACTTTTCCGGAAGTATGCAAACTTCTGCGCCGTCAGAAATAGCACTGTTTATAGCGATGTATCCGGCATCACGGCCCATAACTTCGATAACGCTGCAACGCTCATGTGAACAAGCAGTATCTTTTATTTTATCGATAGCGTCGATAACAGTATTAAGTGCTGTATCATAACCGATTGTATAGTCTGTACAACCGATATCATTATCGATAGTTCCGGGAATACCTACTACCGGAATACCTGCCTTGGCAAGTTCTCTCGCACCTTTAAACGATCCGTCACCGCCGATTACAACAATCGCATCAAGTTTGAAAACTTTAGCAATTGTAACCGCTCTCTGTACTCCCTCGGGAGTTTCAAACTCTTTACATCTGGCAGTCTGGAGAATAGTACCGCCTCTGTTCATGATGAAAGATACGTCATGTCTGTCCATCTCATAAATCTCACCAGCCAAAAGACCTTCGTAACCTTTCTTTATACCGAACATCTGGTATCCGTAGTGAAGTCCCGCTCTTACAACCGCACGAAGAGCTGTATTCATACCCGGAGCATCTCCGCCTGATGTCATAACGCCGATACGCTTTATGTTGCCCGGCTCTATTTTTGTATCATATAATGCCATAATAATCCCTCACATTAAAAAAATTATCAATGCATATAATATCATTATTGTTTCGGTTTTACAATACCGATAATCGCTTTAAAAAGCCGGAAATTCCTCTTTTAAACCATTCTTTTTTCACTGTCATCTCAGAAAGTAATTCTTCATATACCGGAGTGTTCGCTGCATATTCCCACCAGATTTTCGCGTTTTCATTTATTTCCCTGCGAACAGAAAACAAAACTTGGTATTCCGCATTACCTGCTGTAAGTTCATATTTTTCAATTTCATCATCCGTAAAGCATAAATCCCATGGTTTATACGGAGTAATTTCTCCGGAATAATGAATTAGTTTTACATCGTCCATTCTTATATTTCCAAGCACATCGGGACAATTTTTTAGATAATATCCTAACCGGAAATTGTAAACCGAAGACGTTATCAGTATTGAATTTTTTGCATAAATGTAATTCAGTAAACCTTGATCAAAAAGATAATCTATTCCGGCAGACTGTATAAACTTTTGCAAACACTCCGTATCCGGGAAAATTGCACGCATCTTTTTGCAGTTCAAAAGCAAAACACCGCTGTTAAAGTATTTTCCTCGCAAAGCATCCTTTTTATCCCAATTTTCTCTTAAAAAATCAGCATTGCAAAAGGCATCGTCTCTTGCACACGCGAGCAAAGAATACTCTTTCAAATCAGTATCATAAAAGTCTTTCAGACTGCCGTTACAAATAATATCGGTATCAAGATATAAAATTTTTTCAACATCTTCCGGAAGATATAAATGAGCAAATAAACGCAGATAGACTTCACACGAAAAAGGCTCCGCTGTTCTCAATCCCGATAAAATATCTTTTTCGGCTTTCAAAAAAGTAATCTCGGTACCTTCTGCCATGCAAAAATCTTTAAGCAACAAAATTTCATTTTCTTTAAGGTCACAATATAAAACATATATACGGACATCCGGATTGTGACATAATATTGATTTTATCAAGACTACCGACTGCCTTGCAAAAGCAGAATTTACGGTTATCAGAATATTCAAACTCTGTTTTCCTCTCTTATTTTTATCAATTCATCAAGTGTTCTGGGGGTAAAATCTATACCCTTTAACATACAACCGACATTGAACATATTTGATGTAATACCTTCACAGTAAAGTTCATCAGACCACTTCAATATATGATGATACTCGTGTGATTTGTGCACATGTCCGTAAACCATATACCCTCCACGATGTTGATGAGGATAAAACATAATAGGATAATGTGACACAAAAACAGGTTTTCCGTTATCAATAATATCATAGAAACCTTCTATAGAAATAAAACATGTTTTAAATTCATCGGAAGTCATTTTATCATGATTCCCGACAGCAAGATGTTTCCTGCCGTTTAACTGCTTTACGATTTCAAATGCCTTATCCTGAGTCGCAGTCTCCCACATAATATCTCCGGCTATATACACATCGTCATCATCCTTAACTACACTGTTCCATCGTGCAACAACCAGCTTATTTCTTTTTTCGACACTTTCAACATCAAGTTTGTCTATCACTAAAACTCTTTCGAAGCCAAAATGTAAGTCTGCTATGTAATAGTTCATCAAATACCACTTTCTTTCATATCAAAAACTGCAAAAGCTCTGCCGTTCTCATCAAATTTTACCGTCATTGAATAATTGTATATTTCTTCCGTTTTTGTAAGCAACTCATCCGATACCGCAGCAAACCGATGAAGTTTGTGATTTGTATCAATAAGGGCAGCTTCGGCATCCTGTAATGCAAACAAGTGATTAGGATTATGTGTTGTAAATATCACTGTTTTACCATTTTCCGAAAGCCATTTTATCAATCGCAAAAATTCTGTCTGATACTCAGGGTCAAGTGCCGCCATCGGCTCATCAAACACATATAGTTTTGCATTTTTCACTATAGATTGCGCAATAAACACTCGCTGGACTTCTCCGCCGGAAAGACACTCGAGTGTTTTCTCGGCAAGATGCTTTATACCCATCTGTTCGAGAGCATCATACGCGACGATATAATCATCCGGAGAAAACTTTGAAAATAATTTCTTTTTATAAGGAGTTCTACCCATTACAACCGTCTGTATAACAGAAACATTGACCGGAACAATCTGTTGCGGCACATATCCGATTGATTTAGAAACATCACTGTACGGTATATCACAAACTTTTTCTCCGAATAATTCTATTTTCGAAGCATTCTTTTTCCCCGGATACAATATCTCATGTATCAATGTTGTTTTTCCGCTACCGTTAGGACCAAGTATGCAAAGAATTCTTCCCTCTTCGAGTTCGAATGAAATATTATCGAGAAGCGATTCTTTTTTGTTGTATGAAAAACTGAGTTTATCTACCGAAAGTGCTTTCATTTTGCTTTTTCCGCCTTTCCCGAGATAATACACACGCAAAAAACTATCAATCCCGCTGCACCCGTCATAATAGATATGGGAATCTCCGATGTTGTGGCTGCTCTTGCTATATCATCAGACACAAGTAAAAACAATGCTCCGAGCATAGCGGATATGCTAAGATTATCAACTATGCTTCCGCTCTTTGTAAGTTCTGATGACGCAAGCGGAATTATCAAACTAATCCAGCTTATCACGCCGCAAACAGCAGTAGTCAAAGCAACAAGCAACGACGAAAGCACAACTGCCGTCATTTTCTCAACTTTCACCCTGACACCAAGAAGATTTGCCTGCTCACCGAAAACAAGAGCACCTATGTGCCAACGCATAACATACAAACCTGCAATAATTACAATTATAAACGGAACAATTATATAGATATCTTCCCACGAAACCTTTGCAAGCGAACCAAGCTCCCAGTATACAATACTTTCAAGCTGACCGTTTTCAGAATCCGCAAGATATTTTAAAAGTCCCAGACCGCTTCTTGCAAATCCTGCAACTATGATTCCCGAAAGAAGTAAACTGTCGCGGCGTTTCAGAATTTTTGACACAATTCCCGTGAGCGCAAACGCACCTATACTGAACAAAAAAGCAACAACAAAATTCATACGCGCAGAAAGTCCCAAGACAATGGCAACAGATGCACCGCATGCTGCGGAACTGCTTACACCGAGCAAATCAGGAGAAACCATATTGTTTGAAAACACGGTTTGATAAACAGCACCCGACACGGCAAGTGCCGCACCGCACACCATTGCCGCAACAACTCTGACCAACCTTATATTCAGCAAAACTGCTTCTGTACTTGAATCATATTCGCTTCCTGAAATCTTGGCTGACACGTATTGAAACAAATCACTAGGAGTTATTTTGAAGTTACCTATACACAGAGAAATCGCAGCAGTCAATATTATTAAAATTATTAAAGAAACAAAAACTATATTTTTTCGTTTGTTAAAAAGCATATTTAATCCTTAATAAAAAGCATTTTCTTAACTTCGGTTTCACTTATCTCCCAACCGAATATATCCTTGTACAAATCAATTGAATAATTAACAATGTCAATATCTTGAGTTGCATTCTGCGCAAACATTTCCGAAAGCCACAAAATACCTATAGATGTCTCAGCACCGGGTCTTAAACAAGGACGAAGTATGCCTATGGGAGAATAAATAATCTTATTCTCTTTTACAGCAGTAAGATTTTTGAGAACAGGATCATTTACAAGCTCTGTGTAAGCCTGCTCTGCAAGATATCCGTCGATAACAATATAATCAGGATTACTTTGCATCAATAATTCCGCATTTACGTTTACATACATTCCCTTGCCGGAAGTAATCTGTTTTGCGCCGCACATTGCAAAAAGTTTATTTGCAAAAGTTTCTTCTCCTTGCGTCTGATACGGCGTTGTCTGTGTCGTAGCTGCAATGCAGTAAACGGTCGGAGTACTCGTATTCTTTTCAGCATTTGCTTTCGCTGTCTTTTCAGCATTTATGATGCTATCAGAGATTTTCCGACCTCTTACAAGGGCCTCTCCGCCGAAAATTTCACCGATAAGCACAAAACTTCTGGCAAGATTTTCTGTGGTGTCATAGTTCATAACAATGCTTACAAGACCTGCATTTGTATAAGTATCAGCCTCCGCCTGATTGGACGCAAAAAAAACATTTACGCCGGCAGCAAGCATTTCTTCTGCCGAAACTTTATCACCGTCGGTAAGTTTTATATCATCCGTTCCCGTAAAAAGTTCCGCAAATCTGTCTGTATGTCCGCTTTCAAAAGAAGCAGGAGCAATTTTTATACGTTCTGCACCGGCAAGCATTACTACCTGGCTTGTAATCCAACCGGAATTTGCGGTCGCATAGATTTCTCCCAAAGGAATATCTACAGTATTTCCGCCAAGGTCCGTTACAGTTTTTTTTTCTTCTTGCTTCTCTTTTACAACGGTGCAACCAAACATTGAAGCAAAAACCAGCACAGAAAGCAATACACAAAAGATTGTCTTAAAACTCTTCATTTTTAAGTACCTTTCTTCATTTTATAATAAGTTTCTTTTATACTATCTATTTCTTTTTCACTGTAATCAAGTCTTTTAAAATCATTCTCATCAAAAGTCAAAAAAGGATCTCCGAATCCGACATACTTTTTCGCATAAACTTTTTCCCCGCATATAAGTGCCGCCGCAATCCTGTGGGTGCCGTTTATAATTCCTCCCGACTCTGAAAGCGGTACAAAGTGTCTCTTATCAAAACCATTTTCTTTCATCGAAAGAAGTAATTTTCTGAAGCTGCCAATGAATTCTTCTTCCCCTTTTTTACCGCCATAATCCGAAAAATAAGAACATGTCGTATACGGTCTTACATGCTCGGAAAAATCATTCATCGATGCCGAAAGCTTTATATACATATCAACACCTATGTCACGCGCTCCGCTTAATATCTCCATTCCTGCCATGTAACGAATAACTATATCGAAACGACTCTCACTTAAAAACTCGTGAGGATCATACAGCAAAAGTTCCTCGTCACAAATAACCTCATCCGTGTATTTTATGTTGTTCCAAGGCACGCAATTGGTGACACTATCTGCGCCTATATCATTGTAAAGCATATATGTATCAATGCCGGCAATATTGTAAGATTCTGCAAGTCTTTTGTAATAACCGATATTTCTTTTTCCGGATACTACCACAGCATCAAAATTATATTCAGGCACTTTTTCACACGACGCTATCGGAAAACCGCAAAGACTGAAAAAATTATATTTTTTCTCAACCCAAAGGGTAAGCTTATCGCCGATACCTTTCTGTACCATTAAGGAATATGCTGTGCGGCTTTCTTCGGTGACACCTACAAGCAAAAACTTTGTTCCTATTTCAGAAAGCCGAACAAATTCCGACACACTTATATTTTTTTTGTCATTCGATATAGAATCTGTTCCGGGCAACATTATCAGAAAGCTCCTTTCTGATTTTTTCAAGTTTGATTATAGAAGATTCCGTTCCGTCAAACAGTTCATCAACAAAGTTTTCCGCAAGAACGGTACAATCTTTTTTATACATATACTTTTCATTCAATCCTTTTCTGTCTTCAACGAAACGCTCTTCTCGCGCCGCATCAAAATTATGTGCGGCAAGATCGTAAAAATATATATCAGACTTTACCCTACGTACAGGATTTCCGGCATATACACAGTTTGATTTTACTTTCTTACCCGGAACCACGCTGCCTCCGCCTATAACACTTCCCGAACCTATATGACTGCCTTTAAGTATCAAAGAATTCTGCCCTATCCACACATGTTCTCCCACAACTATACTTTTAGCAGAATTTACACGCTTTCTGTTAAGATCATATATAAGATGAGGATCGGAAGTATATAAATACACATCGAAGGAAAAAAGACACTCATCACCGATAACTATATGTTTTCTTTCCGTTGCATAGAGAGTAAGCCTCTCTTTAGGATTCACATAGTTGTTTTTTCCGAAGTATATTACCGAATCATATCCGGTTCGCGCATCTATCGAAATCGGACTATTATTTTCATCAAAATACATAACCGAATTATCGCCCGTAAATCTTATACGCGAATTCAAAAAATGCACGCCTTCGCAAAACAAAACATTATCTTTCCCGCTGAATGTAACAGTCGTATTTTCGGAAACATACTTACCGATAACCGTATTATTATTTTCATCCTTATAAACGTTATAATTATCGTGCATCAATTCTCCACCGTTACCTTTCAGAATTGTTCAAAGTTTTCTTGTTCGGTTTAAATCTGTATAATTCTCCGGCAATTGCAGTAAATAACGCATTGAACGGATAACTCTTCACCATTGCTTTCAGATATATATATTTTATTTTTCCGTCAAAATATATCTGCCATGGTTTTATATGTCTTACGTAGTGTATAACCGCAACATTTTTCTTTATATCGCGGTATTTTTCCCAATCAATTTTTTGTTCTGACATAACAATATAATTGTATTTTCTGTCATCAATTCTTTTTATCTTTCCTGCAAAAGCAATGTTCATAACATCCTGATCGGAAAACCAAATTTTATCTTCATTCTTTTCATAAGTATCGAAAAGAAAATTTTTTTCAAAGTCATTACGTATTTTCTTAAGATTAAACAAAATCACACCGGCATTAAAATAACATCCGCCGGTATCAAGCCCGAGTCTCTCTAAATGTTTCTTCTCGTTATTGCCCGGACAAGCAATTACATAGTTATCAGCGAAATCCATCTCATAGAACGGTTTCAAAGAATCCATTACGACTGTATCTATATCCATCCATACAGCCCTATCCTCATCGGGAAATATGTCCAAAAACATAAATCTGTAATATGTTTCTTCTGTAATCTGATGAATAAGCTTATATCCCTTAAGTCTTGAATTATCCGCCTTTATGAATCTGCATTCAAAATTATTCTTTTTCGCAAACTGCTCATATTTTTTTATATTTTCGTCACTTAATGACGAGTAAAGAACAGTAATACTAAAGTCTCCCCGATTTTTTTTCAGCAAAGAATCGGTAAAAACCTTAAGTCGCGGATAATACTTGTCATTTGATGCCGTAAAAATGTTTATCATTAATTGCCACCATCCAGTGTAACCTAAATTTCCTTAGTCTATATAAACAAATGAGATATGTTCACCGTTTTCATCCACATAATTACCGTCTTGCAGGTAGACCGGTTTGTTGGTTCGCCAATCCACCATACTTGTTTTAAACGGAGGATTCGGTATATATTCATGGTACGTGGTACCATCACTACTAGGTTTAGGCACATTTTTCAGACGTTCAGATTCCAACTCCATATATACATCAGCCCATCTGGACGGAAACTTATCAATAAAAACCGCTTCAACTTCTTCAAAAATATCCTGTATCTCCGGATACTGAAACTTACGATACACATTATGACATTTTCTGTATAACGCTTCAGTCTTCGATGGATAATATTTAAAATAATCCTCTCCGTGTAGTCGTATCCATTCTGTTTCATCCTGGTCAATATAGTAATTATTTGCCCATATCAACTCATAAAACAGCGACACCACAGGAAAATATGTTTCGTCATTCTGATGTCGGTCTACAAAATTCTGCAACCATCCCAAGTCTATCATGTTATGCCCTCTGCTATCCGTTTATCATTAAAAGAAAAACCACGTTTTCAGGCGTGGTTTCAGAATCATTATTTTCTATCATTAATAACATTATCAATGAGTCCGTACTCTTTCGCTTCTTCAGCAAACATCCAGTTATTTCTCTCTGTATCCTGGGTAACTGTCTCAACATCTTTACCTGTATTCTGTGCAAGAATAGTATTAAGACGATCTTTTATACGGAGCATATGACGAGCCTCAATCTCCATATCAGATGCCTGACCTTCTACACCGCCGAGAACCTGATGTATCATAATCTGGCTGTTCTCAAGTGCAGAGCGCTTACCCTTTGTACCTGCGGCAAGCAAAAATGCACCCATACTGGCTGCCATACCGACGCAGACTGTATTAACGTCACACTTAAGGTGCTTTATCGTGTCATAAATACCAAAACCTGCTGACACAGAACCGCCCGGAGAATTTATATAAATGGTAATATCCTTATCCGGATCAACGGCCTCCAAGTAAAGCAACTGTGAAATGACAGTACATGCAAGGTCATCATTTATCTCATTAAACAATAATATAATTCTGTCTTTTAACAATCTTGAGAAAAGATCGTAGCCTTTTTCGCCGTTTCCTTCTCTCTCGTAGAAACTCGGATTTATAATCATAGCGATAACTTCCTCCAATATTTTTATTTTTTAGAGTATACCGCAATCGCATTTAAAAATCAAACAATATTACCGATATTTCCCAAGAGTTTTCAATCGTTTTTGTACAGTTTTTCTATTAAAGATAGGTTTTCCTTCAACCTTATATCGCCTGGTTCTTTTTCATACGCCTTCCGGGCATTTTCAAGAGATTTTTCATAATTTTTTGTTTGATAGTAAGCTATCGCAAGCAAATCATATACCCTGCTTCCCCAAGCAAACGGTTCGCATATGTATGAAAGGTTCTTCTCTGTAACTTTTAACGCTTGTTCACAGAAAAATATTACTCCGTACCAATTTTTTTGTTTGTACATTAAGTTTGCCGCCTCCATATAAGGTTCGCGCAAATGAGGCGCCTCTGCTATTGCTTTCAAAAGCCAATTAAAAGCTTCTTTTTCGTCACCCTTTGCCATCAACGCCCGGCTTATAAACCGCATCGAAGCACACCGTTCATCCTTCCACACGGCTCTCGGCATATTTAAATGTCGCTCCAATGTTTCAATGCATTTGTCCCACTGCCTGTAAAACATATATTCCCTTCCGAGGTAATGCATATTTCTGTCATCATCAGGAGCCTCTCTAACCGACATTTCAAGGAGCGGTAAATACTGACTTCTCGGTTTCGTTTCATCGGCATAATGATTAAGTTGCACACCGGGAACAACTCTTTTAATCAAAGGTTCGCTACCGGTATAAGAAAGGACTTCATGAACCGGATGCGTCCAGCAAAACTCCCCGTAACTGTGAGCCTTCTCAGAGTAAAACACATGTCCTTCTGAGCCGTCAGGATTAAAATTCCAAGTGTAACGATAAGACGCCTGTTTTGTATTGTCCGTCCAATACATATCAAAAAGTTTGCGCCACCCGGGTTCAAAGAGTTCATCAAGATCAGTACATATACAAATACCGGTATCAGTAGGAATAAGTTTCATTGATTCATTCCGCGCGACATCAAATCTCCACGGTTTTATTATTTTTTGCTTGGTTATTATCCCGGATTCTTTCAATCGTTCGTAAGTTCCGTCTGTAGAACCTGTATCAAGAACACAAATATAATCAGCCTCCGACATAGATTCAATCCATCGGTCAACAAATTTAATTTCATCTTTACATATCGCATAAACGCATATTTTATATTTACCCATAACCCTCCTCCGAAAAAGCCGCCTTAACGAATTGCTTCAACTAAGGCGGCAAAGTTTAAATATTTAATTTTTCAAATAAAACCGATCAATCACCAAGTCGTACAACCGTTAAATGTGCGGCATATGAATCGGTTCCGGTAACATTCACAAGATCAATTCCCTCACCGCTTCTGTTTCTGACGACAATCTCATCTCCCGCAGAAAGAGTTGCAATAGTAGAACCATTGATCTGCACGGCATTATTTGACGTCACGTCACTGTTACCCACAACTCCGTACACTGCATCGGTATCAAGGTTTTCTACCGTCAAAACAACATTTGAAGATGATTCAGTCGCAGCAACATTTGCACCCCACATAATAAGGTACACGCCGTCCTCATTCACCGTCACAGAATTATCAGTTGCCGTATAAGTCAGGGCTGTTCCCGCAGTGCTTACGTTGGCAAAAGGAATTACAGCACCCTCTGCAATATCTTCTGCTCCGGTATCATTCAAATTATAAACAGCGGAAGCTACAGTATCACCCGCAGGACCGGTCGGGCCTGTGGGACCTATTTCACCGGTTGCACCTGTGGGACCTATCTCTCCAGCTGCTCCTGTTGGACCGGTCGGACCTGTAGGACCTGTGGGACCTGTTGGGCCTATCTCACCTACTGCGCCTGTTGGACCTGTTGGGCCTATCTCACCTACTGCACCTGCGGTGCCCGTAGGGCCTGTAGGACCTGTTGGACCTGTCGGTCCTATTTCACCTGTGGCGCCTGTGGGACCTGTCGGTCCTATCTCACCTGCGGCGCCCGTAGGGCCTGTTGGGCCTATCTCACCTACTGAGCCTGTGGGACCTGTAGGTCCTATCTCACCTGTGGCGCCTGTGGGACCGGTGGGACCTACTGCACCTGTGGCTCCCGTTGCACCGGTCGGACCTGTAGGACCTACTTCGCCTGTCGCCCCTGTCGCTCCTGTGGGACCTGTTGCTCCCGTAGGGCCTCTGAAACCGGGTAAACCGATAGGACCTACCGGACCTGTTGGACCCGTAGGACCGGTAGGTCCGGTAGCCCCTTGGTAAATCGTTATAGCCGGACAAGAATCAGGCGGCGGGCAAGGCGGACGACAACCTCCGCAGCCGCGATTATTTCTGTTATTTATAGCCATATTATTTAACCTCCAAAAAAATTTTAATTCCCCCTTATTAAATTATTATTTTTAACAAAAATTGTTTACAAAACATTTTAGTTGTGATATACTCCGCTTTGTTGTGATTTCCTAAAAGCACGACTTATGTAAATCGGGGTGTAGCTCAGTTTGGCTAGAGTACTTGCTTGGGGTGCAAGGGGTCGTCGGTTCAAGTCCGGTCACTCCGATAAAAAAGAAACCGAAGAGTTTAAAGCTCTTCGGTTTCTTTTTTTAATCAGATCAATTTAACTTACTAAAACTAAAGGCTGTGCCTTATTGAATTTCTTTTATCTAAATGTTAGATAAGTAGGAATTTGTCTCTCTGGATTAGGCCTCCGTCATTATTCTCCAAAACATCTTTTCAGCAATTACATAAGTACTGTATTTTCCGTTAGTTGAAATCGGTTTTTCTTCCGTATAATTTATGGGATTATACCCAGCCCAATCCGCCCATACTATCAGCTTGTCATCACGAGTTTTACCAAGTAGGTTGCTATGAAAATTCAAATATGCACCAAAAATGTCGCAGAAATAATTATCCTCCCAGCCAACAATATTACATTTTCTTACTCCTGTAAACCACAGTTCAATAGGTTTATTACACTGACTATGTAATATCATTTCAATACTATGCTCAAGCAATCCGCCATTTGCCATTGCACCCTTATCATTAACAGATGCTCCGCTATGATAGTTTATTGATACTATACAGCTATCGTGAAAGTCGCTATATTCTTTCATCAAATTTTCGATATCATTTTCATTTTTTATTTCATTCCACATATAGTACCAAAACTCCTTCTGTTATTCTTACGATAGTTATCCGTCAAATTCCTTTTTAGCGTAGCTAAACCAGGATTTATCCTTTTATTACGTTTAACACTTCGCAACCTGAAAAAAGATAACTGTTAAAATCCTTTTCAGCGAAACGCTGAACCAGGATTTAAACATTACTCTTTTTTCAGGTATCAAACAACCCACTCTCTCGTCGCATTGAAACACTCAGCACAAATCCGATCGCAACATAATTCGTCAACATCGCGGAACCGCCCTGACTCACGAACGGAAGCGGAAGTCCCGTAATGGGCATTATTCCTATATTCATTCCTATGTTTTCAAAAATTGTAAATGCAAACATTGCAAGAATTCCGGCAACGATGCAACGACCGAACAAATCTCTGGACTTTGAAGAAATTCGCACCATTCGCAAAAGCATAAATGCAAAAATAGCTATAACAAGTGCCGCACCGATAAACCCGGCCTCTTCGCATATTACCGTAAATATCATATCAGTCAACTTCACGATAATTCTGTTTGACGTATTCATCTCGCCTTCTCCGACGCCTTGACCGAACAATCCGCCTGAACTTATCGCATCAAGCGAACGACGGAGCTGAAGTGTATAATCAAAATACAATTCATTTTCAGGGTCTAAGAATCCCATAAATCTGTAACGGCGCACACCATTTAAATAAAATTTCCACACAAACGGAACGGCCAGCAATCCCATACATACAAATCCAAGAATATAACGGACTTTTATTTTCCCGACAAAAAGCATCGTCAAGAATATTACCACGTACACAAGTGCCATTCCGAGATCTTTTTGCATAAAAACTATACCGAGAGGAATAGCAAAACCACCAAGTATTATCAATGAGTTTTTTAAAGTCATACCTTCATTGTTTGCCTTTTCGATATAGTAAGCAAGAAAAACTATCATCGCAAGTTTCATCAGCTCCGAAGGCTGGTATGTCGTAAAACCAAGATTCAGCCAACTTCGGCTGCCGCCCGACTCCGTACCTATGCCCGGCAGAAAAACAACCAGCATCAGTAACAAATTTACGGCATAAAACGGAATGCAGATTTTCTTGAAACTGTCATAGTCAAAAAACGAAATTACAAGTGCTGAAATAATACCGAGCAAAAGTCCCACAACCTGTACAGTCATAGCCTTAGAACCGTGGTCGAGATATTTGTCGTACTGTGCACTGTTAAGAAATACAAGACCGATGGCAGAAATGGCAAGCACGGCTATCATAAGAACGTAATCAAACTTTCTTATGTAGTCAAACCGTCTGCTCCTTTGTATTTCAACATGCTCAAATCTCATTTAAGAATCCTCTGTATTATTCTTTGACATTGTCTGCCGAATCATTATTATCTTCAATATTTTCACACTCTTCGTCAGAAAACTCTGCACTCTCACATTCAGTATCAGTTTCGGACTCAGATTCACCATTTTCCTCTGCTCGTATCTCATCTGCCAGATCGCTGAGATTTGTACGAACTTCATCGGGAGAAACATTTAAAACCGACTTTTTATTATATCTTTTTCTGCAATCAATAAAAAACGGAACACTTATTATAACCAAAGCAATCGACAAAAGTTGCGAAACCCTAATGCCGCCCAGATAGAGACTATCCGTACGCAACCCTTCCACAAACGCTCTTTCAATACCGTATATAAAGAAATACAGTGCGAGAACTTCGCCTTTTCCCTTACGGAATTTCATCATATATGTATACAAAACGGCAAAACCGATGAAACACCACAGCGACTCATACAAAAAAGTAGGATGAACCGGCATACTTCCGATCTCACTGCCTGTCATTCCCCAAGGCAAATCGGTAGTCGAGCCAAATGCCTCCTGGTTTATAAAATTGCCCCATCTGCCTATCGCCTGTCCTAAAAATATATGCGGCATCGCAAAATCAAGCAAGTCCAGAACAGCATGTTTTCTTATCTTAGCCATAATTATTATAGCTATTGCCGCGCCTATAATACCGCCGTATATGGCAAGGCCGCCGCTACGTATATCAAAAGCGCTTAAAAGGTTGTCCTTGTAATTTTTCCACTCGAAAATCACATAATAAAATCTTGCACCCACTATCGCTGACGGAATCGCCGCCAAAAGATAGTCAGTGAGATGGTCGCGTGAAAGATCAATGCACTTGCAATTAATCATACCGAGAATCATACATATCAGCATTCCGAAACAAATTATAATTCCGTACCAGGCAATATCAAACCCGCCTATACTGATCGATTCTTCCACACCTTCAAAAGTTATGCCTAACTTCGGGAAACTTATCCAAGGTTCCTTATAATTGTCCGCAGCACCCAACACAGAAAATGCCGCAGTATATAAATCTGTCACAAAAACACCTCTCTTTTACAAAGGTTTTACAACCGACATCGCCGGTTCTTTCATATAAACGTTCTTAAGAACATTGTAGATGTCACTTTCGGTTATTTTACCATACACATTGAAATAGTCAAATCCGTGAACTCCCTGTAGATACATCGAAGAAAACAGTTTTCCGACGCTTTCGGGAAATGTCAACATTCTTATATCACTGCCGAGCAACGATCTTTTTATACGAGTAAACGAAACTTTATCAATTCCTTTTGAGGCAGTTTCCGAAATATATTCGTTCACATATTTTAAAAGTTCCTCGGGATCGTCAGATTCGCCGCTCAAGGAAGCGCAGGCATAATTTCTGTCAAGTTCAAAATCACTTGCAAAACTGTAATCTATAAGACCTTTTTCGTACATTTTTTCAAAGAAATCAGAACTTTTGTCAAAAAGCATATTGCACAATATATTGCCGGCAAGTCCGTGAATGAGATATTCGTCACCCTTTAAAACAGACGGATCATTTTTATAACCGATAGCAAACATGGGCCTTGATACATCCATTTTCTGCTCCGATCGATATCCGACAACCGAATCAGGTTCGCATTCAAAATATTTCTGCGGAATTTCTTTCAACGGAATACTGTCAAAGTTTTTACACACTGCATCATATATACGGTTAACATCGAGGTCGCCGACTACCGTGAGAACCATATTTGACGGAACATAAAAATTCTCGTAGCAAAGCATAAGATCTGACGGTGTCGTATCCGTAACGCTCTTTACCGAACCTGCTATTTCTTTTTTCACGGGGTTATTGTGATAGATAAGTTTAAAGAGGTTCATCGAAGAAACATATTCCGGATTGTCCTCATACATTTTTATTTCACGGCAGATGATGCCTTTTTCTTTTTCGACATTCTCCGGTGTGATATACGGATGTGTCACGAAATGAAGAAGCATATCAAAACTTTTATCAAAATTATCCGTACAATTTATATAATAATATGTCTTTGAAAATCCCGTAGCAGCATTCGTCCTTGCACCTGCAGCATTGAATTTTTCAAGCATGTTTCCTTCAGGCTGTTCAAAAAGTTTATGTTCCAGAAAGTGCGCTACGCCATCGGGAACAGTCGTAATCTGCAATTTCCCGGGCAAAATGAACTTCGTATTTACCGATCCGAAACCGACCGACAATATGGCAAATTTTTTGTATGTGCCCGCTTTAGGAATAAATTGAACTTTGAGCCCCGAAGAATGTGTGAACTCGTAAAGTTTTTCTCCGAGCTTTAAATTTTCCGTAAGTTTAATATTACTCATCGTTATCCTCCTTTGTACCTTTCAGGAAGAATACCGTATCAAGCTGTATTCGCTTCGCAACTTCCGGAAGCTGCTCTTTTTTTACTTTCTCGATATTTGCTATATACTCATCCAGTGTATAACTTCTGTTGAGGAAAGACTGGTCAAGATAATAATCAAGCAAAGCATACTGATCTTCTGCCATATTCTTAAGATTATTTATAATATTTTTCTTTGCCGCCTCAAACTCTTCATCGGTGATATTACCTTTCTTTATCTCGTCAAGTTGCTCAAGTATTATGGCCTTGGCCGTATCAAATTTATCAGGGGAAATACCTGCCGACACAAACATAACACCTTTAACTGCAGAAACCCGCGAACCGGCATAATATGCAAGACTGTTTTTCTCTCTGACGTTTGTGAAAAGTTTTGACGATGTACCTCCGCCGTAAACTGTATTCATCAGCACAAGAGGAAAGAATCCATCTGAATCCTGCGGAGTATTTGTTCGGAATCCCATAACAAGTTTTCCGTCTGATATTTCACATTCTTCCGTAACAAATTTAACTTCGCTATCCGGGATATAATGCTTTTCGACATAATCTATATATGCGCCACCTCGCACGCCGTCACCGAAAATACCTGTCTCGGCGGCTTCTTTAAACATTTCCACGAGCGCATCAGGGCGTTTCTTTCCGCAGTAAAAGATTCTGCA
The DNA here is from genome assembly GCA_015069195.1 of Oscillospiraceae bacterium. Classification (GTDB taxonomy): domain Bacteria; phylum Bacillota; class Clostridia; order UBA1212; family UBA1212; genus SIG423. The sequence goes on from SVJA01000001.1 coordinate 62,446, forward strand.
CGGAACCTTCTTTAAAAAGTAATTTTTATAATAGGAATAAAGATCCTCCGCAGTCAATTTTTCACTGTCTCCCAAATAACCCAGCTCCGAAACGGCAAAAGCCTCGCCTTCAAACATAATCTCACGAGCGCGGGTCATCGCATAGTGGCGTTTATCATTCTTTTCCGCCGCTATATCGTTATTTAAATTTGTACATTCCTGTTCGAAATAACTTGACATAAATCCGTTATTCTCCGTAACAGGCTCCGTAAGCACTTTCAATATAAGCTTAAAAGATTCTTCTGAAAGAAAATCTTCCGAAATATCCTCTCCGCCCTCAAAAGATGAAACGTATTCATCCTTCAAAAAATCCGCCATAAAAAGCATATGGTGAATTTCGCTTCGTTTGCCCACATCAGTCAAAAAGACCGTTCCGAAGAGTTCCTGACACTTTACCGTCAAATCCTTTGATGTAGGGAAATCCGAGCATCCTCGCCACAAAAGTGCCGGAAGCACCGCATTTTTGTATGCACGTTCCCTGTCCAGCCTGTCGCAAAAATTCACTGCAACAGTATCCGACTTAAACGAATTATTTTCTACATAATAAAATTCAATTCCGCAAATCTCGGCAATTCTTTCCATTAACTATCAATCTCCGAATTGTTCTTACATGTTTTTCTGTGAAAGTATTCTCTGCGCAGTCCTTATATCGCAGTTTATCTGCTGGATAAGTTCGCCGGCATTTTTAAAACGGCACTCACCTCTTATCATATCAACAAAGAATACCTCTATATTTTTCCCGTATAATCCGCAATTATAATCAAAAATATGAGTTTCAACGGTAATATCTTTTATACCCTCAAAAGTGGGATTATTTCCAATGTTTGTAACGCTGTTGTACATTTTTCCGTCTATCAACGTTTTTGAAGCATACACACCCGAAAGAGGCAATGCAAAACCCTCTTTCGGCAATATATTTGCAGTAGGAAAACCTATCTCGTGACCCACACCTCTGCCGATAGCAACCTCTCCCGGAATTGAATAATACCTGCCGGTAAACTTTCTGTACTTTTTCATTCTGCCATCTCTTATAAATGAGCGAAGGAGCGTACTTGATATAACATTTTCATCCTCCATGACAGGCGGAACGACTATTACATCAAAACCGTATCTGTTCCCGTATTCTTTTAAAAGTTCAGGGGTTCCGAAACCCTTTTCTCCGAAAGAATAGTTATGCCCTACCACAATGAGTTTTGCATTAAACTTTTTAACAAGGTATTCCTCTATAAATGCCTCAGCAGGCATATTTGCATATTCTTCATCAAAATATTCAAAGTAAGATGCAGCAATTCCCTTTTCTTCAAAAATCTCCGACTTCTGTGCAACCGTCATTATCACAGGAGTTTTTCTCTTCTTGAATAACACTTTGTTCGGATGATTTGAAAATGTATATATAACCGAAAGCAATTTTCTTTCGGAGCATTCTTTTGCAAGCGTGTCAATCAATGACGCATGTCCTCTGTGAACACCGTCAAAGTTTCCGAGTCCTATTCCGCATCCGTTTGATAAATCATTTTTAAAAAATTCATCGCAAATCAGCGCATCTTCAGGTACCCCGTATTCATTTTTAAAGTTTCCGTATATTTTCATAATCAATCTCCGAAAAATCTGAAAGGCTTCAGCCACACTTTTCCGCCGAGTTCTACGCGCTCTGCAATCGCAAACAATTCGCCCTGCGAATACACACATATATCATCATACTCAGACTCACCGACTATGCGTTCTTTTGAAACCTTTACCTGTTTGCCGTGAATGTAGTCCTGTTTTTCTTTTTCAGTAATCTCCACAGAGCAATACCCTTTGAAAATCCTGTCCATAGATATTATATAACCATCGCCGAGACCTTCGCTGAAAGCATTTTCGAGTTTTTCCAAAGTCACTGAATTATCAAGAGAAAGCTCTCCGTACGAAGTTCTGACCAGCTTGGACATAGCTCCGCCGCAACCGAGTTTTTCACCTATATCATTACATATAGAGCGTATGTATGTACCCTTGGAACAATGCACATCTATTACAGCCCTGTTATGACCTTCATCATCTTTAAAAAAGTCAGTCAGAACAAGCTCGTATATAGTTACTTTTCGGCTTTCTACCTCCACCGAGACACCTTGTCTTGCAAGTTTATAAAGCGGTACTCCGTCTTTTTTTATAGCGGAAAACGCAGGCGGCACCTGTGTAATCTCTCCTCTGAAATCACCAAGGACTCCTGAAAGTTGTTCTTTTGTAATACCGTCACCAACTTCATAATTTTCAGATACAATCTCGCCCCACATATCCATAGTATCGGTCGTTACTCCGAGTATAAATTCCGCACGGTAAGATTTGCCCATTCGCAAAAAGTAATCGGAACACTTTGTAGCCTTGCCTATGCACACCGGGAGCACACCTGTAGCCTCAGGATCAAGCGTACCGGCATGACCTGTTTTTTTTATGCCTGTAAGTCTTCTGATTATGCTCACACATTTAAACGATGTCATGCCTGCCGGCTTATTCAAATTTATAAAACCGTTTTCTTTATGCATTAAGCTGTTTCCTCACTTCCGCAAGAAGTTTTTCTTTTAAAGCAGACTCTTCTCCTGCAAACGAAAGACCTGCGGCTCTCAAATGACCGCCGCCTCCGAAAACAGAAGCGATTCTCGCAACGTCACAACTCTCGTTTGAACGCATACTCGCCTTTAATGCAGGCAATGACCTGTCGTCTTCGGCAAGTGCACCGTGTTTTCCGTCACGAACGAATATGCTTACCTCTACACCCTCTATATCACGCATGAGCGAAGATATTGCATTCGAATCTTCTAACAGTGCACCGGCATCTTTAAACATTTGGTCAGGGGCATACACGTACGCCACTCTACCGTTTTCAAAGTATTCTATATTTGAATAAACAAGCGAAAGAAACATTATCATTCGCGGCGGTTTCACATCATAAACCTGACGCGCTATCCAAGTGACATCACTGCCGGTTACCTTTATAAGCTCCGAAGCTATAGTAAAAGTCAAGGGAGTTACATTGCTGTAAATAAATCTTCCTGTATCGGTCAGAAGTGCAGTATAAAGTCTTATTGCAATCTCTTTGTCAATCTCAAAGTCCATTGCACGAAGCAAAAGCCATATACCTTCGCCTGTCGCAGCCCATTTATGATTGACGAACGAACAGTCTCCGAATCTGTCACACTCATTTTCTACATGGTGATCAATTTTTATTTTATTAGGAGATGCCGCATACACAGCATAACAATCATCCATTCTCGCAGGAGTTGCACAATCTACACCGACAGCAAGGTCACTTGGACTTTCTATGTAACTTTTAATATCCTCGGAGTTTACACTATCGGAAATGATTATTTCCACTCCCAAGTCCTTATCGGGAACCAAGAATTCAAGAGACTGCTCCGGCTTGTCGCAGAGGAAAACCTTTACACTTTTATTCATTCTGCGGAGAGCAACAGCCAGCGCAAAAACCGAACCAAGCGCATCCCCGTCCGCATGGATATGCGGAAACAGAGATACGCTTGTAGCGTTACTTATCTGTGTTATACATTCATTCCAATATTTAACATCAAAATTCTCAATCATTTTCGTTACCTTTGGCAGCGTCAGACTTTTTATCTTCGCTCACAATTTTTGTAATAAGCTCCGACATATAAGCGCCGTGTTCGATAGATTCATCAATAACAAAGTTAAGTTCGGGAATAGCGCGGATAATCATTCTTCTTCCGATTTCGCGGCGAATGAATCCCGCAGAATTCCTAAGAGCCTGTATGGCAGAGGCTTTTTCAGCCTCCGTACCATACACACTCACATAAATTTTAGCAAATTTCAGATCCTTAGCAAGTTTTATATCAAGCACGCTGGTCATAACCGGTATACGCGGATCTTTTAAATCTTCACGTATAATGTCGCTTATGACACGCTTCATTTCACCTGCAATTCTAACGGTTCTATCCATTTTTCTTAATCTCCTCCATCAAGAAGCACTCAACCATATCGCCCTCTTTGATGTCATCATAACGTTCAAAAGAAATACCGCACTCAAATCCCTGTGCAACTTCTTTTGCATCGTCTTTGAATCTCTTAAGAGAAGCAAGCTTACCCTCGTAGATTATTATGCCCTCTCTTACAATTCTTACGCCGCTGTTACGAACAATTTTACCGCTTGTAACATAAGCACCTGCGATAGTTCCGACACCTGAAACTTTGAATGTCTTTCTGATTTCACACATACCCTGAACAACTTCTTTGAACTCAGGTTCGAGCATACCGTTCATAGCATCCTGAATATCGTTTATAGCATCATAAATGACTCTGTAAAGCCTTACGTCAACACCCTTGGATGCTGCAAGCTCACCTACGTTACCTATGGGACGTACGTTAAATCCGATGATAATAGCGTTCGAAGCCTCAGCGAGCAATACGTCAGACTCAGTTACACCGCCGGCACCTCCGTGGATTGTTTTAACACGAACTTCGTCATTGCTAAGTTTTTCAAGAGACTGTTTAACGGCCTCTACGCTACCCTTAACGTCTGCTTTAACGATAATATTGAGGTCTTTAACTTTTCCGTCCTGAATCTGACTGAAGAGATCTTCGAGAGATACTTTGGAGCTGCTTCCGATAGCGGCTGCACGCTCTGCATTTCTTCTTGTCTCCGCAACTTTCTTAGCACGCTTTTCGTCGTTATTTACAACGTAAAATACTTTACCTGCCTCGGGAACTTCCGGAAGACCGGTAATCTCAACAGGAGTTGAGGGACCTGCTTCTTTTATGGAATTACCCTTATCATCTGTCATAGTTCTGATGTGACCGAATGTCGCATCGGATATAATAGCATCACCTGCACGAAGCATACCGCGCTGTACCAGAAGTGTTGCAACAGGACCTCTGTTCTTATCAAGTTTTGCCTCGATGATAGTACCCTTTGCCTGTTTCTTAGGATTTGCCTTAAGCTCAAGGATATCGGCTGAAAGCAATACTGTTTCGAGCAACAATTCGATATTCTCGCCCTTCTTTGCAGATACGGGGATAAACGGAACATCTCCGCCCCATTCCTCGGGAACGATACCGTGCTCAGTCATTTCCTGCTTAACACGCTCGGGGTTTGCACCTTCACGGTCAATCTTGTTTACAGCAACAACGATAGATACTTCAGCAGCTTTTGCGTGGTTTATAGCTTCTATTGTCTGGGGCATTACACCGTCATCAGCAGCTACAACGATGATAGCAACGTCTGTAACCTGTGCACCGCGGGCACGCATTGCAGTAAACGCTTCATGTCCGGGAGTGTCGAGGAATGTAATTTTTCTACCTTTTACACGTACCATATAAGCACCAATGTGCTGAGTGATACCGCCTGCCTCACCTGCTGTAACGCTGGTAGAACGAATAGCATCGAGAAGTGATGTTTTACCATGGTCAACGTGACCCATTACTACAACAACAGGAGGTCTTTCCTGCATATCCTCTTCTTTGTCCTCTTCTTCGTCATCGTGGAAGAGAATTTCCTCGTCTGTTACGATAATCTCAGGCTCTGCAGTGATACCGAATTCTCCTGCAATAAGCGCTGCAGTATCGTAGTCAATCTCTTGATTAAGAGTGGCCATAACACCCATAAGCATAAGTTTTTTGATAACTTCTGCGGAAGTTTTCTTTATCATCTCGGCAAATTCTTTTACAGTCATAACAGGCGGAAGTTTTATGTTTGTAAGAACTGCGATAACTGCAGGAGCACTGTTTGTTCTGCCTTTATCCTTTTTGTCCTTCTTACCTTTGCCCTTCTTTCCGAAACCGTCTACATCGTAGCCGTCATCACCGTACTCGCCGCCCATAAATTTCTTAGCTGCTTTGTATTTGTCCTTCTGCGGCTGGTTGTTTGAAGGTCTCTGGGTAGCAGATTCTTTGCGTTCTTTCTTTACTCTGTCGGCAGTCTTATCGTTACGTCTGCTCTCCTGATGCTGAGCCACTGCAGGATCAACAGCAGGAATAGCTACGGGACGATTCGGGCGCTGACCTCTGTCACCTGGTCTTTGCTGAGCGTCGCGATCACGGCCCTGGAACTTTCCGCCCTGTCTGTCGTTCTGGCGTTCACCTCGGTCTTTATTAAAGGGAGGACGCTGACCGTCTCTCTGACCGTCACGGAAATTACCTCTGTCGCCTTGCTTTCTTTCTCTGACAAAAGGCTTCTGTTCCGAATCGTTTCTGTGCGTTTTTTCATCAGGTTTTGCCTCGCCGCCTACATCTATCTCGACAGTTTCGTTCGAAGTGTTTTTTCTTACCGAAGAAGTCTTCTTTTCTGCAACTTCTTCTTTCTGTTCAGTTTTCTCAACTTCAGCAGCCGTAACCTCAGTCTCTTTTTCAACAGTTTCTGCAGGTTGAACTTCTTTAACCGGGTCATTAACTTTTTCTTCAACCGCATCTTCAGTCTTCGGAGCAACTTTCTTTACTCGTGTAATTTTAGGAGCATCCTGTGCAGGAACCTCCTCAACCTTTGCAGGGGCTGCTCTTCTGACAACTTTAGGAGCAACGGTCTGTTCGTCCGCCTGAGACTTAGTCACATAGCCGGCTCTGAGTCCCGATGATGCCTCACTACTCTTTGTTACTTTTGAAACTACAGGAGTCTCTTCCTCACCAACTTTAACTCTTCTTCTGACTACTACAGCAGAAGATTTAGCAGACTGCGCCTGCGATTTAGCAGTTTTTTCTTTTTTTACAGCAGACTGCGTAGCAGGAGTCTGCTTGCGGCTAAATTCTTTTTCTATTGCTGCCACGTCCTCATCACTGAGCATTGACGCAGAACTGACAACTCTTATATGCATTTTACGCAATTTTTCCATAAATGTCGCCAAATCACAATTAAGACGCTTTGCGACATCACTTACTCTGTTGCTTTTTTTATCCAATAGTGCCACCTCCGTTTTCATTAAGGTAAGTCGCAAGTCTGTCAGCAAGCTGAGAATATACTTCGTCGCTTACTTCTGTTTCGAATATTTTTCCGAGACGCTTGCTATTACACATTTTTGTCATACAATCATCGGAAGGACATATATATGCACCTCTTCCGTTAAGTCTACCCGTCAAATCAAGAGATATTTCACCATCAACACCCCTGACAATTCTGACAAGCTCTTTTTTAGGTTTTGAAGTATGACAAATCACACACATTCGCATAGGAATTTTTTTAGTTTTCAAACTAAAATCACTCCTCTTCTCCGCCGAAAATAGCATTTTCAGCATCCTGGCGAACTTCTGCATCACTCTTTATATCTATTCTCCAACCCGTGAGTTTAGCAGCAAGTCTTACATTCTGACCTTTGTTTCCGCCGATAGCAAGTGAAAGCTGATCTTCGGGAACAACAACCAATGCACTGTGTGCCTCTTCATCGATGTATGTTCTAAGAACTCTTGCAGGACTGAGACTGCTTGCAATAAGTTCTTCGGGATCTGCGCTCCACTTTATGATATCTATTCTCTCACCGCGAAGCTCATCCACAACATTTTGGATACGAGTACCTTTAGGACCGATACATGCACCTACAGGCTCAACATTCTCGTTGTTTGAAAACACCGCGATTTTAGAACGTGAACCGGCTTCTCTTGCGATACTCTTTATTTCTACAGTACCGTTCTGGATTTCCGGAACCTCCATCTCCAAAAGGCGTCTTACGAGATTCGGATGGCTTCTTGAAAGAATTACGCAAGGCTCCTGACTCTTCTTTTTGCCCTTATCTTTAACTTCTACAACATAAGCTTTAATTCTGTCATATACCTTATATGCTTCGCCCTCAACCTGCTCCTTCTGACGCAGAATACCATCGATTCTGCCAAGTTCCATATGGATAACTCTTTCTTCACCATCTCTGCCGTTTTTATATTCGATTCTCTGAATTGTACCTGTAACTATATCATCCTTTTTCTCTGAATATGTCTCATAAAGCATCGAACGCTCATAGTCTTTCAACTTCTGGAGAATAATCTGCTTAGCTTTCTGTGCAGCAATTCTGCCGAAGTTTGAAGGAGTGATTTCCTCTTCTGCGATCTCGCCTACTTCAAATGTAGGGTCATAGCTTCTGGCTTTTGCCAAAGAAATCTCACAACTCTCATCGGTAACTTCTTCTACAACAACCTTTTTAGCAATAACAGATACACGACCTGTCTCATAATCAATACGAACCTCTGTGTCGGCATCCTTTCCTGCAACGGTCATCTCTGCCATAGGCTTGCAATAAGAAGCGTTAAGAGCTTCCTCTATCGCACGCAAAATAACTTCTTTCTGTATACCCTTTTCCTTCTCTAATTCAAGAAGCGCTTCAATAAGTTCTTCTCCCATTTCAGTAAAAACCTCCGTTCAATTAATAAATAAAATCAATAAATATACTATATTTTTCAGAATCTCACCGCACGCTTAACACAAGCAGTTTCACTCTTTGTAAACTCAATAATTTCGCCCTTTTCGGACTTTATACGAATAATGTCGCAGTCCTTGCCCTCAAGGTAACCCTCGAACAAATCACAACCGTCTCTTTGTGCATAAAGCTTAACTTCGACAAGTTCTCCCTGATATCTTTCGAAATCTTTATCAGTCTTAAGCGGTCTGTCAAGTCCGGGAGATGACACTTCAAAAACATAAGCGCCTGAAATCGGATCCGCCTCATCAATGATATCGGTAACAGCATCATTTACCGCTTGACAATCCTCAAGCGAAACGCCGCCCCTTTTGTCAATATAAAGTCTGAGATACCAATTCGGTCCCTCTTTCACATACTCGGTTTCGATAAGATCAATGTCTAAGCTCTCTATAATCGGTCTGACCAAAGCGTCTACCGCAGTAACAACCTTTCCTCCTGCCAAAAGAATCACCCCTTATAAAACAAATGAGCGGGACTTGCGACCCACTCATAAAACAGGACTACATTAAATTTTATATGAGCATTGTACAACAAAAGATATGTATAAGTCAATAGTTGATAAAGTTTTTTTATTATTTAATCATATATATGTGGAAATTTCCACAATTTTATGTTATCCTTGCAATGTTGAAACACAATATATTGTAAAGGACGGCTGTCGTATGGCAAAAAAAACAACGGTTATCTGTTTTTCTAACAACAAAGGCGGAAGCGGTAAATCAACCACTTGCGCAAATGTAGGTTACGCACTCACACTTTTAGGAAAAAAAGTTCTTATGATTGACGGAGACATGCAGCTCAATCTCTCACTTTCCGTATTCTCCGACGAAGAAGTTTTAGAAATGGCAAAGAGTGAAAAAAATCTCTACTATGCCATAAAGAATCAAAAAGACTTAAGTGACTACATCGTAAACACTCCATACGAAAACCTTGACCTCGTACCGTCGTCTACTCTCATGAGTTCTGTCGAGTATGAGCTTTTCACAAAGTGGCAACGCGAATACATCCTCAAAAAATGCTTATCCAAAGTAAAAGAGTCCGGCGAGTACGACTACATCCTGATCGACTCTCCCCCGACACTCGGCGGTTGGGCACTTAACATCTTCTGTGCATCGGACAAACTCATAATACCCGTCGAAGCAAGCCCTTGGGGTCTCTTCGGAATCCAGAATCTCTTTGAATTTATCGGCGAAGCAAAAGAAATTGCAAACGACCTTGATGTTATGGGTATCGTAATCACAAAGGTAAACGAGAGAAAGAACTATTTCAGACAGACAGTCGAAACCCTCAAAGAAATCGAAAGTGTTTACCTCTTTGACTCATATGTACGAATCGACGCAAACATCGAATGGGCTCAGGACAACAGTATGCCTGTCATCGCATACAAAAAAAGCAGCCGCAGTGCAAACGAATTTATCGAACTCGCCAAAGAACTTGACGCTCGCGCGGCAGAATAAAGTCGGGAATAATAAAAGCTACGGCGTGGAGAAAACTTACTTTCTCCACGCCGTTATTATTTTGTAAAAAACTTCAATCAGAAAAATCCGACAATAAATTTTGAATCTCTGCCTCGCCGTACATTTCACCGAAACTGATAAACTTTTCGATTTCCACATGAGAATCATCAAAAAATTCAACTTCCCACCTTTGTCCGGGAACAGCAACCTCGACCATTATCGAATCACGCACTTTGTTAATGCGATAGTATATCTTTCTCTTTTCAAGTTCATTCAAAAATTCAATAAGTTTCTTCATTTTTACTTTGATTCCTCAGTATGAAGCTCCCAATCTGTTATGTACCAGACATCACCCTTCTTCACATAGTAGAATGTAACGTCAGTAGGATAACTTTCGGTGGCATCCGGCTTACCGGCGAAACCTTTTATCCAATATACGAAACTTACGCGGCAAGAAATTGTATCCTTATCGTAGAATGAAATATCCTTTACCTTTATGTCCTCGTACCAAAACGAATTGTGATCAGCAAGTACCGACCAGAAACTGTCGAATGTTTCATAGATAGCAGAATCTTTCATCACATACGGCATTATTGTACCCCAACGGTCATTGTCATTCGCTACAAATTCCGCATAGTATTTAGCGTATCTTGTCAAACGGTCTTCAGTTAAACCGTATTCTGAAAGCAATTTGTCCCGATCTGCTTTTTCTAACATACAGTTATAGACTCTGTAATATCCGTTCTCAGTATCGTAATACACCGGAGTCTGGAGACCTTCGTAATTCGTCGAAACAATGTTTACGTTATTTGTATCTACGCCTGTAACGGTATATTTCACAAGATTAATGTTCTTCGACATATACTTTTTAGCCACGGACAACTCTTTGAATTCAACAATCTTTTCAGAAACAAATTTGTCCTGGCCGGTAATATCAATACCGTTTACACTTACTTTGAAATTATCCGGCGCAATGATATGTACAAGATCCTGTATCGTGCAAAATGCCTTTATTTCGTTGTTATATGTGACAGACAACGAATTTCCTGCCGCATCGAGTACCATCAGATTCGGCTCATTAAGCAATCCTTTTACGGAATACTTTGTATAAGTCACTTTCGAAGCTTCGGTGTTTGTGTCACCGTAAAGATTTGCAGATGCATCATAAATTTGTTTTATATTCTTTTCCGCAATCCAATTTTCGCCTACTGTGACACCGTTTAAAGTCGCAATGGAATTGTCTGGCACTATGAAATTTATCTCATAGTCACCTTTTATACGTGAGTACACATGGTCAAAATCATACACAGCAAAACCGAATGTACTTTTGTTTTTCTTGAGCTTATATGCTACATCCGCAATAGCTTCGCCGTCGGCTTTTATCGTATATATCGGTCTTGAATATCGGTCCGATGAAAAACCTTTTTCGCAGGTTATAACACTGCCGGCTATTTTATCATTTATAATCTCTGAGTACTTTTCATTTTCAAATACACTTGCAGCATTCAAATCATCATTGCAAATAAGTCCGTATGAGCCTTGAGTTAGGGTTTTAGCGTAGTTATTTGCATTCATACGAGGGAAACTCTGTGTCTCGTGATAATCCATCATCAAGCCGTATCCGACTGCGAGTAAACCGGTAAGAAGTACGAATAATACACCAAACACGATTAAATATACTTTCCAGAAAGTAGTTAATTTTTTCTTAGATGCCATATCACTCAGCTCCTTCCACACGGCTTACAAGCCAGCTTGTAGCAACATTTCTCGGTTCGTAAAGTAAATACGGTTCAGTTATTATTTTATTTTCGTAAACCATATATGATGACATACCGCCGTCAAGGTTCGCGGCATTTATCGCTCCGTAATTTACCATAATTTCAATGAGATCATCATATGATGCACCAAGGCTGTTTGACTGGCGTCCGTCTATTACAAGAAGCAATATAGCGCCGTCTTTGCGCTGACCGATAGCAGAACGCGGATGGAAACCTACATTTGAACCATTTGCCTGCACAACACAAGGTTCACCGTTTTTAACAAGTATCGGTCCCCAATTCACTGCGTCGCGAATACCCTTATCAAGAGCTTCTTTCGCAGTCATATTATCAACGTGTAATATACCGTTCTTATCAAGACCTATTATCTCGTATGTGGTATTCGGACTTCCGTACTTAAGCTCTCCGCCTGCAATAACTACGCCGGACTCATCTCTGCCGAGAGGAATGCCGCCGGTTTTGTTGCTCGCCTTGTCCTCGTAACCGCCTCCGTTTATGGCCGCGATAGAATTATTTTTTTCTGCCATATAAAGAGTTGTATAACCTACACAATTTTCACCGTACGCGGCAGCCGTACCGACTGTCACACGTGACGGATCGTTTACTATCATAAGCTTTCCTTTGTAGGTTTTGCCCTGTATATCTATAATCTCAAGGGCATTTATATCAAACTTACTCTCGCCTTTTTCGTCTTCGCTCTCAGTATTTCCACCTATCTGTATAAGAGAAGTATCCGTATCACCCTCGGGAACTTTTATATCATTGGCCTTCATTATAGCATCAACTTCTTCGTCTGAAAGGAATATGTATGCAAGAAAGTCCATCTGACCGGTCTGCACCATATTTGTTACGAACATATCACGAACAATATCAGACGGTCCGCGACAAATAATACCTATTGCCGCAAGAAGTGTGACCAAAATCATAACAAGGGCCGTAACGGTACATATAACCACTCGTATCGCGATTTTACCGGGAGTGAGTTTTTTCTTCTCGCTTTTAGCCGTTGCGATTTCACTCACCTTTGTATAATGTCTCTCCGATGTGTAAACAGGGTCACCGTTGCGTTCCATTTTAGCTCTTCTTTTTGCAAGAAATCTTACAATATCCTCGTCATCCGGCTCGGTTTCCGGAACAATTTCAGCATTAACAGCAATTTCTGAATTTTCGCACGCATCCGTATCTTCCGGAACGTTTTCCGTAACCATATCAATTTCTTCGTCAAAATCATCAAAAAGACTTGTTCTATCCATTTTAATCCTTAATCCCCAATTTCGTATCTTATAGCTGCAACCGTTGCCATTCCGGCAGTTTCTGTTCTCAATATTCTTTTACCTAAAGTAACAGTAGTAAAACCCTTGGATACCGCATATTCGGTTTCCTTTTTTGAAAATCCTCCCTCAGGTCCGATAAATACGCAAATTCTCTTTATTGAACCGCCCTCATTCAAGAAATCTTTATTTTCATAAAGAACCGTTTTCAGTGTTCTGTCGGTTTCATTTTCGTAAGGCATTATGTAAAGAGTGGTCGATGTATCATCATCCGATGTTATTCGATCAATAACATTTTTATAACTATCAGGCATTCCTACAATAGGAACTACGCCTCTTCCGCACTGCTTGGCAGCCTCTTCTGAAATCCTTTGCCACCTGATTTGTTTCTTTTCGGCATCTTTTGCATTTGCAAACTTTACAACGGTGTGCTCAGTAAGAACCGGTATGATTTCATTCAAACCCAATTCAACATTTTTCTGAATTATAAAATCCATTTTTTCGCCTTTAGCTATACCTTGGCAAAGCACAATAGCAATGCGCGGCTCGCTGCCGCAGCGAGCCGCACTTATAACTGATGTCGTTATAAAATCATTGCAGATATCAGATATACTGCATACATACTCATTCCCGCAGCTGTCACACAGTGTAACCGTGTCACCTACGCTCATTCTGAGTACATCTTTTATGTGTCGCACATCCGTACCTTTTATCAGTACGTTTTTTGCGCATCCGGCATCATCGTATTCTATATGATCTGATGATACAAAGAATCGTGCCATATTTTATTATTTGAACTGCTTTCTGCAAGCCTGAATCTCGCTTACATATTCCATAAGTGTATGTTCAACATCACCGAGCATATCGTCAACATAGCTTCTTGCACCCATCTTAGCGTCATAAGCCTGACGTTTTGCATCGTCAACAGTCTCTCTTGCCTGTTCTGTAGCAAGCTGTGTGATCTGGTGAGCAGCTACCATCTCTGCGCTTCTCTTTTCAGCATCTTTTATGATAGCGTCAGCCTCAGCCTCTGCGCGTGCAACAAGGCTGTCAGCCTTATCCTGTGCAGTTTTCATCTGTCTGTCAGCATCAGTCTGTGCAGACTTTACAATCTCGTCAGCTTCTGCGTCTGCTTCCTCTATACAACGCTGTGCCTCATCCTTAGCATTGTTTACAATGGTTTTTGCCTCTGCCGTGATGGAACGAGCTCTTTTTATCTCATCCGGCAATGCTTCCATGAGGTCATTTATAATTCCGAGAACCTCTGCCTTGTCAATAGAGCATCTATTTCCGATAAGAGACTGCTTTGCGTCTTTTATAATCTGCTCCAACTCTTCGAGAAGTTCCAAATATTCAACATCGTTTCTCATAAAAATTTCTTCCTTCCGCTTTTATATTTTAATTATCAGTATCTATATAATAAAAGTCATTCAGACATTTTATTTCGTATATCTTCGACGATAACCTCAGGCACAAGTCCTAAAATGCTTCCGCCGTTTTTAGCCACATCCTTTATGATACTCGAACTTAAGAATGAGTTCTTTATATCTGTCATAAAGAATATCGTGTCTATGTCTTCGCACATATGTTTGTTAAGCATAGCCATCTGAAGCTCATATTCATAATCGGATACGGCTCTGAGACCTCTCACAATAGTAGATGCTCCGCTGTTTTTTACGAAATCCACGAGCAATCCCTCAAACATTATAACTTCCACATTGTGAAGTTCCGGATCCACTGACAGCGTTTTGTTTATCAACGCTACACGTTCCTCCATAGTGAATATGGAATTTTTTGCACTGTTACGAAGAACTCCGACTATCAGTTTGTCAAACAACTTCGATGCTCTTTTTATAATATCAAGATGTCCGTTTGTCAGTGGGTCAAAGCTGCCCGGATAAACGCCTATCCTCATATTCTCTTCTTTCAACCGACAATCACTCCTTGTCTTGATTGTACTCAAATACCGAAACGAACACCGTGCCGTATTTTTTACACTTTGACCGTTCGAATCTGCCGTAACAGTCTTTTATGTCTTCCCCAGCCGAATGTTCCGCAACCACAACACAACCGCCGCGATTTCCGTCATCATCAGGTATTCCGCAAATATCCGCCTTATCCAAAAGCAACAATGTATCGCCTATGAAACCCTTATTATAAGGCGGGTCAAGCAATACAAGATCAAAATATTTGCCGTCTCTTTTCATTAGCGAGATAAGCTCTGAAAAATCCTTGTTGTAAACATCGGCTCGGCTTTCAAATCCCGTGTGTGAAACATTATCTTTTATAACAGAGCAACAATTCTTACTCTTGTCGTTCAGAACCGCATGTCCGGCACCTCTGCTGAGAGCCTCTATACCGAGGCTTCCGTTGCCGGAAAACACATCAAGCACGCTTTCGCAAGGGAACCATCTGTATATCATACTGAACATGGCTTCTTTTACTCTGTCGAGAGTAGGTTTCGTACTGTCTGAATCAATAGTTTTCAGTTTCATACCACCGGCAGTACCGGATACAACTCTAACCAAACAAAACTTCCCCCTCATTTGTTATAATACTAATATAACAAGTCTTTGTCAATCAAACTTAAATAACACTTGTAAGTTTTTTGGATAATTTTATAGTTTCTTCTCTTGCAGCTTCCGCATAAGTCTCTTCGTTGTACTCATCAGAGTAGTCAGAGCCTTCAAAAGCATGCATAACTCTCTTTGAAACACATATCAGCGCACCCTGTCCGTCGTCGGAATTGAAGTACTCCGAATATCGTTCAGTCACAAAATATTCATCGTCGTCGGCATCCACCAGGATAATACCCCAGGTATCCATATCTCTTACTTCGTATGCATCCTCTGCGGATTTAACAAAAAGACCGACTATGCTGTAACCGCTCTCACCGATATAATTCTTACCGAAAAAACTGCCGTCAGCCAAAGCTGATTTGTACAAAGGTTCTTCTTCCTCTTTGCACACTATATTTTCGAACTCGTCCTCTTTGTCCGAAGCAGTATTCATCGCAGAAATGAAAAGGCCTCTGAAATTTTCGTCGCATAGTCTTATCATATTGCGGATGCCTTCGCATGATGAATACGGAGAAACAGTAAGTGCGTCAACGCTGAATGTACCTTCTACCAAAGTTCCGCCGTCTTCTGCAACTCCGGCAGCATCTGCCGAAAGATAAGCTCTCGCATACGCTTCGCATTCTTCTTTTGTGCCGCCTCTTTTTCCGTCGGCAATCACAATCAATCCTTTTGTTCTTGCATATTTTACTGTCGCATCAAATGCCACAAATCCGCTTATACCGTAAGCCTCATAATCTGCAATAGGCATCACTATCGCAGGAATAATATCGCAAACCGCATCAATAAAGCCTTTGTTATACATATAAAGAGCCGCACCCAAGCTTTTGCAGCCTTTTTTTATAAAATCCGGAATTTTCTTTACATCAGGGCGCAAAGCAAGTGCCAAATGACTTTTTTTATCTTTGCACGCTTTTACTAATCTATCCGAAAATCTCTCAGTCATAAAATCCTCCTTAAACAGTTACGCCTATTATCAATTTGCACTGTTATCTTTAAAACAATTTTCGTCAACATTCACAGCGCCGGGGCAATTTATCGCCTGACCGCCTGCACTTACGGTTGTCATACCGCCCGAAATTGTAACCGTCTGTAACGATTGGAGCGCATCATCTCCGGCAGTTACATTTACAGTGCCGCCCTCGATACAGAGATATCCCTTCTCAGGTTCAAGATCATTTTCTACTTTAACACCGTCATCCTGCGACTCTACATTTACATTTCCGGAATTTACGGCAAGGCTGTCTTTACCCTTTATACCGTTGTTCACCGCAGTAACATTTATTGTACCGGATACAATTTTGAGATCATTTGTAGTAGCTATACCGTTGTTATAATTACCTGTTACGTTAAGAGTGCCCGAACCGTTAAATGTAAGGTCATCCTTACTGTAAATACACGAATTATGCTCTGCAGCACCTACTGCGTATGTATAGTTTTTTCCGTCAACGAAACTATTTACCGTACCTTTTGCAAGAGTTACAGATACCTTATCAGCACTTGTCACATAAAGCGCAGAAGAATCTTTACAGGTAACATCGGCACCGTTTAAAACGATATGAACTTTCTCTGTTTTCTCTACGGAAACTTTTATCTGTCCGTCGCTGAGTGAACCGCTCAGGACGTAAGTACCCTCACGATTTATTGTAAGATCACTTCCGTCAGCCTTCGCACCTAAACCGGTAATTTTTATATTATTGTCAGCAAGGGTTATAAAAGTAGATTTTGAATCCCACATAGCATTCAGATCAAATTCGGAATACTTATCAGAAGCAGCGGCAACGCTTTCCTCTCCGTATACTCCGCCTGTCATTGTCTGACCGTCACCGCTCTGTGCACCGCCAGTATCACCTGTACCGACAGGCTCTCCGCAACCGGCAAACATACAGACACATATAAGTGCAATAAGCATTGCAACAGATTTTATAAAAATTTTTTTCATATCTTTTACCTCCGATATGTCGATCTTAATAAATCACACTTTATTATATAATAAAGTTCAATAAATGTAAATTTAGATTAACGGTTTTATGAATAAAATAACGCCGCCGCTGCCTCTATCGACCAAGGGCAGCGACGGCAACCAATCAATTACCTTTTATAAATTGCTATTTTATTTTGTTATACTATTCTGTTTCGTCTTTCTCCGGCAAAAAATGATTTAATATTTTTTGCCACTTCGCTCAAGCATCTATTCCTCGCTTCATAAGCACCCCACGCCATATGCGGGGTAAGACATACATTAGGGAAACATTTTATACGATTGTATGGATGATTTTCACTAAAAGGTTCTACAGAATATACATCACATCCGAAAGCACCTATTTTACCGTTTAAAACAGCATCGGCAACAGCCTGCTCGTCAACAACTGCTCCTCGTGCAACATTCACTAAAATTACACTATTTTTCATTAATGCAATTTTAGCTTTATCTATAAGACTTCTTGTTTCATCATTTAACGGAGTATGTAAAGTTACTACGTCAGATTGTCTGCAAAGTTCGTCAATCGAAACGCACTCTACGCCATACTCGGGAGTTCTTTTGTTTACAAGCACTCGGCAACCGAAAGCCTCTGCAACCTTTGCCACCTGTTTACCTATTCCTCCGTAGCCTATAATACCCCAAGTTTTACCGCAAAGCTCATGATATGTAGGAGAAAGATGATTTTGGACACCGCCTGCAGTATATTTTCCTGAATTTACGTAGTCGGTATATTCATTTAAGTGCACAGAAAGAGAAAGAACCATCGCCGCAGTAAGCTGAGCGACGCTGTGTGATGAATATCCTGCGACATTACATACAGCAATATTGTTTTCTCGGCAATATTCAAGGTCTATGTTGTCATATCCTGTTGCGGCAACACAAATCACCTTGAGATTCTTTGCAAAAGGTAAATTCGTTCTGTCAAGTTTTACTTTATTGAGGACTACTGCATCACATTCTGCTATACGAACGGAAACGACCTCGGGTGAGGTCATTTCGTATTTGCACACTTCGCCTACATCATACAGCGGTGTCAAATCAATATCCTTTCCCAAGGTCGCTGAATCTAAAATTGTTATTTTTATTTTCTTCTCCATTATAAAATTCTCACATTTTTAAGAAACAAATATCTTTGTAACGTTCGGATCCGGTGTGTATGTCATCTCACTCAAATCGAGAATCTTTTTACCGTTTACATAAAGTCCGTCAATAAAGAAGTCGTACGGCACAGCATCAGCAGATCTTGAGCCTATGTGTATGCACGGCATCGGCAATCCGTCATCCAAATATACGTTTATGTTTTTATATATTATGCCATGAGTGATTCCGAATGTATTTATTTCTTCTTCAGTTGCATTAGGCAATATAAACTTAAAGTTGTCAGCAAAGATAAGATACGGCATACCGACACGACCGTGTGCTTCGTATTTCATTTCATCAGATTCCTGATAAACTTCCTGCATGCATTTGTTTGAATACTCTACATTTATGTTTTCAAATCTGATATGCGAAATTTCCGCTACTCCGCCATTCTGTATATCTATACATGATGCCGAACTGTGTACGAGTTCACAATTTCTGAATTCTATGTTCGAAAATTCCGTACAATATGTTTCGATACCGATTTCGATATTTCTTCCCCAACCACACCACATTACGCAATTGTCTACCAAAATATGACCTACAGGCAAATGTCTGTAATCAGGAATACCTTTTATCGTAATAACATCATCAAACGCTCTGATAAAAGAGTTTTTAACAACTACATCTTTACTGTTGCAAATATCTACGCCGTCAGTATTATAACGCCACTGACCTATGATTTTGACACCATCAATATGTACAAGATTACAACCGAAAAGGCTAATTACCCATATCGCAGAGTTACGCAATATGACACCTTCGATAGATATATCGCTGCAGTCATAGAATTTTATATTTCCCTTTGTGCTGGAAAGATAACAGTGCTCTATAAGACGTTCCTCATAAGTTCCGTCAATGATACCCTGACCGAAAATCTTTATATCATGTACGCCTTCTCCCATAAACGAACCGTTTACGACAGCTTCTTTGTCGACATATACTCTGTCGCCGCTTTTAAGTCTTACAAGACCGGGATAGTGTACACCCGGACCGTAATAATATGTAGCACTTCCCGCATCCGGATAATCGTTCGGTTTGTTTACAAATATATGAAGAGCCTGATGTTCGTCATCCAGTTCGAGAACATACTGACCGCACTCTGTTATCTCCATAACAACCGTAGTACCCTCGGAACTGACGGATACATTTTTAGACAACGGTCTTACAATAGCTTTCTCAAAAGACTTCTGACACTCTATAGTCAATGTCACTTTTTCGTCAGCCTCAAAGCTGATGAAAGCAGCCAACTCAGATTGATCGATCGATCTCTGTTTTCCGGGCCATGCTCTGTTAAAAGGCATAGCAGAAACTCTGGCAGGATGCACATCGCAATCAATACCGTTAACTTTTACTTTATATAAATCAGTAATATCCCTTGAACCATCAGGTGCTGCGGGACTTTTTGCCAAACGTATCATTTTAAAATTTACCCCCGAAGGATTTTTATACCACAAACGTGGTTATTATAAAGCTTATATATTTTTTTGCAACATTATTTTTTCTTAAATCTTATATTCTCGCCTATAAATTTCAAGCTTGTAAATTCAGCGTAAATTCTGGAAGCAATTCGCTCGTCATAATAGCGGAACATATTTTTCTGTGACAAATTCGTCGATATAACAGTACGCAAACCTTTTCCGTACTTCCGACTTCTCTCATTTAATATTTCAAGAAGCTCCTGATACTTTGTATCACTCTGCTTTTCTGTACCGAGATCATCAATTATCAGGACATCAATATTTCGTACCAAATCACAAAACTCTTGTTTTTCTATGCGTTGTTCATCATTTACAGTAATCGCGGTAGCTTTTGATAGCATCGAAGGCGCAGATACATACAGCACAGGAATACCTTTTTTTATAAGATCGCAAGCGATCGCATTACACATAAAGCTTTTTCCGACGCCGGATTTTCCCCACATAAGCAAGTTTCGGTTTTCGCTCTTACCGAAATTCTCTGTAAAGCTACGGCATTTTTCAAGAACGGCACTCATATATTCTGCAGGAGACATCGGTGCTATGGCGTTTTTGTCTTTTATATCATCTTCGTCATTAGGGTCCAACGTATACACATCTGTTCTGAAGGTCTCAAATGTGCCGAGTTGTTCGGTTATCGCAAAATTCTCTGCGAGTTTATCGGCAAGAAGTTGTCTGTAACATTGGCATCTTACTGATTTTCCGCTTTCTTCCGTAAAAAAACCTTCATCTCTGCAAACACCGCATGTATATACATCATCAAAAAAGCCTTCGGGCATATTTTTAAACAGCAATTCTTTTTCATTGAGTAATCCATTCAGTTCATCCTGCACGGACTTATACTCACCGGAATTCTTACCTTTGAATGCTGTTCTGCCGAGTTGCAAACCCTTTTTTCTTATTTCTTCACTAAGTTCTTTGTAACCTGTGATATTTTCTTCCGCATAAGCAATACGTTCTGCTTTTAAGCGAGAAGCTTTTGCCTTTCTGTCTGCGATGACCGAAGCAATAATTCCGTGAATATTTTTCATGTTCTTTTCAGCCATCATTGCTTCCTCCCGCACTTTTCAGCTCATCAATACCGACACCTGATATTTTATCAAAAAAGCTGTCATCATATTTGCGCTGTTCAAAATTACTTCTTATGGCATCACCTTGTACACTTTGTATTTTCGGCTTTTCAGTTGACTTTCCCGTATACTGCTTTTTACGCTGTGCCTCATACTCTTCTATTGCAGTAACGGTTTTAAGGTCATTTCTGTACCAATCCGATATAATCGCATCAAATGTACCGAGTGTAGCGTTTGTCCTGTAAACAGACTTTTTCAGAGCAATCTCCACAATCGTCATCGTATATCCGTATGTAAAGTACCATTTCTTTATGATACTCTCTTCGTATTCATTGAAGTATCTCTTTATGTTGAGCTTCTTTGCAATCATACTTCTCATCTTGCAGTACTCGTCATAATCCTCAAGATACTTGCCCAAATCGCCGCCCGTTTTTATGCCCTGCTTGTGCCATTCTTCCGCAACAGCTCTGACATACGCCTTTGTCATACTTCTGTTCATCTCACAATGCTGGAAAAGCATAAATATAACGTCCGATGAAAAGCTGAATTTTTCCTGCCACAGTTCTATCTGATTCACCCACGACGGAGGCATATTTCCGCCGAAAAATCTGTCACTCACAGACTTCATCATCTGAACGTGTTCTTTTCTCTTTTCATCAGATAAATTGCTTTGAAGCGGATTTTTAGCGGTTCTGAGCGTATAACTTTTATTAAGTTCATTGAGCGCCAAATCATTTATAACGACCACGCCTGCCTGCACAGTAAGCAAATCACTCGCCTGAAGCATTACAAAGCAATCCTCGAGGACATTTTGCTCCATACGAAGGTCACCCGCCAATGAATCAAATGTAAATTCCTTTCCTTCTGATGTCAGATACAGGCAATACAAATATACTTTTACACACTGCGGACTGAGTATCGGCAGATAGTCGGTAAAAAACAATTTATTCAATTCTATATTTTCGAACATCGGATTGTTCACTTTTTCAAATTTCATTAATGTACCTCGTTTAAGCTATAGCAGATGTAAATACCTTTTCTGCATGGACAACCAATCGTCCGTTATCGTAATCATATTTATGACAAGTAGAAAGTGTAAGTATAACATCGTCACTCGTCAGCTCAGTATCAGCCGCATACATAGAACTTTTCTGCAAGCCTTTTATAAATTCTAAATAGTTGTCATCATTTACAAAACCTGTCTGAATGTAGTAGTTATCTGTCGTAGTTTCGTATACGGAAAAAATCTTCCATGCAGTAACTTCTGTGTCTGTATATGTGTAAATCATACGGTGTTTGTCATAGTAGGACTTTGTCGAATATTTTTTCAAAGTGCCGAACATTGTACCGTTCTGCATATTGTGACCGTAAACGATATTGTTTCCGTACGACATATCAGGCATATTTCTGTAATCCAGGAATACCGTGCCGGAAAGATTGGTCTTTCCGTTTATGTTTTTTCTCAGGTAATATTCATTATCTGCAGCCTGAACGACGGGGTAACTTATACTTGTACCGTCAATATACAGCCAGAAAACAAAATCGCCGTATGTTTCCGAAAGACTTTTTATACTGTCAATAGACGATAAAACGGGATAGGTAAAACGCTGCTCACCGGAATCGTTCTCGGTGTCCTCGATAGGATACTTCGGAACTTCTCTGCCGGTATCATCTGTAGTTTTGTCATCGGACGGTTTGAACTCAATACCAAACTCATCAACAATGGATTGGTTAAGCTCAATATCCTCTATATATCCGGAGGCATAATTGCTGAGAACTGCAAGTGAACAAAACATAATAACGAATGCCACAGCTCGCACAAGCGAATTGAAGTCCGGAAGATTATTCTTTTTTTTGCGTGAAATCTTCTTGGTTTGCTTCACAGGTAATTCCGGGCGTTTTTGCATACCCTCAACCTCCTAAAAACAATAAGTCAATCTATTTTACAACAGTATACCCTTGGCGGTCAATTAAATTTCCTACTAAAGATGCTGAAATTTGCCCGATATCAAATTATCAGCATCTTTAGTAGGAAATTTATAAGAAGTTTATGGAATTTGGTAGAAAATCGACTCGATATTCGATTTATCGCAACATCGGCAGGAAATTTATAAGAAATGTCAGATAATTGGTATAAATTTGCCCAAAATCAAAAGCCCCTGAAATATTTCAAAACCGTGAGATAACGATTCATGAAATATTTCAGAGGCTTTTCAGATATAATATTTTTTTACTTTTAATCAATGATCAGATATCATCGAGGTCGCAACTCTTTAACCATCGAATTCACAAGTTGATACTGTTCATAAGGAATACAAAGGTCACGATTGCGACTCTCATCGCGGAATACACCCATATCAGAATACAATATCGTTCTGTCTCCTACCGAAAAGCTGTACTGAAACCGAGCTTTGATATCACGATCTTCCCACTCTTGCAGATTAATCATATCAAGGATAATATCCGTATCGGTATCACTTAAAACAATAGTTTTTTCCGGATTTTCCCGATAGGCAACGCTTATACTTTCGGCACTATAAATCACATTTTCAGGCTCATTATCAGAATTACAAGCACAAAGAATAAGTATAACCAACAAAGGCAAGAATAAAAGAACGATTTTTTTCTTTTTCATGCAAATATCACCCCGTAATCTCCCTATCATCTGTATCACAATATACCTACACAAAAAAAGAGGACATCCTACAAATCGGATATCCTCTTTCAAAAAATCGAATTTTAAAATTATTCTTCGTCCTCGTCGTCGCAACCTGCGCAGCAGCAGCAATCTCCGTCACACTCAAAGTCGATAGTAACATCTTCGCCGCAACCTGGGCACTGAACAGTGATGCTGTCATCATCTGTAATAAGATCTTCGTCTATAGAAAGAATGCTTCCGCAGTTCGGGCACTCAATCTCATCACAACAACACTCTTCGTCGTCATCTTCTTCATCAAAGATATAATCTTCGAGGTCACAGAAATCTTCTTCGAGATCGTCAAATCTCTCTGCAAGATCATCACTCTGCTCTTCCAAAGCTTCTACAGAAGTAGCAACGTCATCGATAAGCTCAATAATCTCTTCTAAAAGTCTTACTTCGTCAGACTCTTTGTTAAGTTTCATACCGTCAGCAAGTCCTCTTAAGTAGCTGACACGCTCAATCAAATATCCCATTGTAAAGTCCTCCTTTTAAGTAGTAAAACAACCCGTAGGAATTATGCACGGCCGAGGTACTCACCTGTACGTGTGTCAATCTTTATACGGTCACCGATGTTGATGAACATCTGAACTTTAACAGTAGCGCCTGTCTCAACTGTAGCGGGCTTAAGTGTGTTTGTAGCAGTATCGCCTTTTATACCGGGCTCTGTCTCTGTAACTTCGAGCTCTACGAATGTCGGGGGCTCGATACCGAAAACATTACCTTTGAAAGAAAGGATCTTGCAAACATCGTTTTCTTTTACAAACTTAAGTGAATCGCCTACTGTCTCTGCATTTATAGGCATCTGGTCATATGTCTCAACATCCATAAAGTAGTAGAGATCTTCGTCGTTGTAAAGATACTGCATATCTCTTCTCTCTACTCTTGCCTCAGGAACTCTGTCTGTAGGGTTAAAAGATCTTTCTACAGTAGCACCTGTAATTACGTTTTTAATCTTTGTTCTGACAAAAGCTGCGCCTTTGCCGGGTTTAACATGCTGGAACTCAACGATCTGCCATACGCCGTTGTCCATCTCAAATGTCATACCGTTTCTGAAATCACCTGCTGATATCATAAATGTACCTCCAAATATATACAAAAATTAACTAAATAAATAACCTTCAAAATTATACATCATATCAAACGCTTTCACAAGTAAAAATTACTGCATTACTACATATTCATTTTCATCTCTTGCAAAATCATCCGCAAACGCATGCCACTCGCCGTCCTCTACACTGTAAGTGAGTGTGTATTCTTTTATCTCTAAAGCGGCATAGCCTTCTTTTTCTTCTCCGTATACAGCAGAAACTTTATCTGCGTCCATACCGAATCCATTTAACAAATTCGCGGCACCGTCAGGGAATGGAAGCATATCTTTGTACTCGTCTGTAAATGTAAATCCGCAAGTTTCAGACTCAATTTTATATTGACCTCTGATGGACAATTTTCCGGTGAAAACAATTTTTGCCGAACCCAAAGAGTCATCTGCAAGCTTTACTATATCAACGCTTTTTACGGTAAATACTGATATTTTGTCACCTGCTTTTATCGTTTTTAAATCAAACCCTGCAGTAGATATATCTGCATCATTTCCCGTCTCTGTGCTCTGACCGGGAGTAGCAGTTGCACCGCTCTGCTCTTTTTCTACCTTACAACCGTTCAAAAAACACAGCAAAACAACAGTAGTCATAAGTATAACAATTACTTTTTTTAACATAATTACCTCCGAAATTCACAGCGTTTTTGTCAGCTGCTGATTTCATATCTATATTATCATATTTTTTACATTTTTCAATGAATCAATCCATTTCTCAACTTTTTCAGAAGCTCTGTAAAATCATACGGCAAATCCGCTTCGTAACAAACTTTTTCACCCGAAGAAGGATGCGTAAATTCTATTTTACCGGCGTGAAGTGCCTGACCTGACATTCCACGGTGATTTTTTATACCGTACACCGGATCTCCCGTAACAGGATGACCTATATACTGCATATGGACTCTTATCTGGTGCGTTCTGCCGGTTTCCAACTTGCACTCTACAAAAGTACACTTTTCAAATCGCTCGAGAACTTTAAAATGAGTTACGGCTGACTTTCCGTTTTTTACATTCACACACATTTTTTTACGATCCTGAGGATGTCTTCCTACCGGCGCATCGACAGTTCCGCCGCTTTCTTTTATAGTACCTTCTACTATTGCGTAATATGTACGTGCCGCATCGTGAACTTTTATCTGCTCCGCAAGACTGTGATGAGATTTATTGTTTTTTGCGACAACCAAAAGTCCCGTAGTATCCTTATCTATTCTGTGGACAATACCCGGTCTTTTTACACCGTTTATATCCGACAGCTCACCACAATGAAACATAAGCGCATTTACCAATGTGCCGCTGTAGTTTCCAGGTGCGGGATGTACCACCATACCCCGTGGTTTGTTTATTACAACAATATCGCTATCTTCAAAAACAATATCTATAGGTATATCTTCCGCCTCTATATCAAGCTCTTCGGGATCCTCGAATATGACTTCTATCAAATCACCCGTGCGCACTTTGTAATTACTTTTTACAGTTTTGCCGTCTATTGTGACCTTGCCGTTTTCTATAAGTTTCTGTACGGTGCTTCTGCTTAATTCAGACAGATACGATGACTCATCACCAAGCTCTCCTGTACTGAAATTCCCATCTGCAACAGCCAATGCAACATAAGAGTCTACACGCTTGCCTTCGCCCTCTTTTTCTACCGAAATCATAATTGTGTACATAAATCATTCCTCGGAAGCAATCTGAGCTTCACCCTCTAAATGGTCTTTTGTGTCGTTTGTTTCTTTTATTTCTTCCTTTTCGTTGAATATCTTACCGATTTTTGTACGGTCGTCAAAAAGCGGAGTCTTTACAAAAATTATACAAATTATAAGTCCGATGCATCCGGAAACAACGCAGATGTCGGCAAGATTGAACGCAGGGAAATTATATCCGAAAAGATTGTAAAAATTGAGATAATCTATAACATAGCCGAGTCTGATTCTGTCTATAACATTTCCTACAGCACCGCTCAAAATCAAAACGAATGAAGCATTTGCAAGTACAGCTTCAGAGCAAACAATAAGATATGACACTGCCGTACATGCAATAACGGTCATTATCGTCAATACCCATGTGTAATCTGACATAATACCCCATGCACCGCCGGTGTTGTGCCAATGTACAATACTGAAAAAATTATCGATAACAGAAATTTCTTCTGACAAATATTCTACATTCTTATCTATAAAAAACTTTATGAATTGGTCGAAAAAGATAAGCAACAACGCTGAAACGATGCTCACACAAATCATTGTAATTTTTCTTTTATCAAAAAAATCTTTTACCATAAAAACTTCCCTCGGATATTTGATATATATAAAATACCATTTATCCGGATTTTATTCAATGTACCATTTGTGAACCGATGCAAAAATATCCCATGAATACATGGTGTTACTTTCAATACCGTGTAGTTTCTCGGATGTCACAACAAGTTGATTCTTTACATACAAACCGCAACATATCGAATCACTGCCTACTTTTTCGGCAATCTCTGAATAAGTTTTCTGCAATTCGGCTTGGTTGGTAATCTTTTCGGAATCCGTAATCAACTTATCTACATCAGCATTTGAATACGAATTAATGTTGTACTTTCCGCCGGTTTTGTAGGCACTTTCAAAGTCTGTGTATGTGTCAAAGGACGTCCCCATAAGGGCAATTGAATACGAACCTTTCTTTAATAAGTCAGCATATTCGGAAGTTGTACAATATTTGAGAGTTACCGATATTCCGTTTTTCCCAAGATTTTTTTTAAGTCTCTCCGCCAAAAGCAAATATCCTGTATCATTTGCCGGAACCAAGCAAACTGCATTTATTACACTGCCGTTTTTCGCCCACATTCCTGAAGAATTTTTTGAATATCCGGCAATGCCCATAAGTTCGTCTCCGAGCACCTTATCAGGAGAAGACGGAACTTTATCTCCGTCATATAAAAAGGTCCCCTGCTTTACGGGGTACAATGCAGACTCCGCATGACCATACGCGCCGGCCTTTATCAAATCAGCTCTGTCAACGTAGTTTTGTATGGCCTTTCGAACCGCAATATCGCTCGTCGCACCGCTGTTCAGATTAAACCACAATCCTGTAAACTCGTCACCTGAAATCTTGTATGTGATCACACCCTCTTTTAAATAGGATGCTTTCATAACTCCGTCATATATTACAGAAAAACCACTTTCTGCTTTGTACTTTTCGTCATTCGATGCGTATGTCGATATCTCTACCGCTTCAATATAAGGTTTCTCGCCGAAATATCCGTCGAAGTTTCTGAGATAAACTTTATCCTTGGTACTCCTCGCCGAATCAAACGAATATATACCGCTGCCTATCGGATTTTTTCCGGCATCTTTTATATTCTCCGCTTTCAGAACGGGAAAAGACAGCAGACAAGGCAATATACTGCACGGTTCATTACAAACTATTTCCACGGTTTCGGAATCTGTGGCTTTAAAAGACTTTATCTTCTTAACATTTTCTGAATAATTTCCGCCATTTGTTTTTATGAAATTTATCGTAGAAACAATATCTTCGGAATCTGCAACTCCGCCATCATGCCACTTAGCATCCGTTCTGAGTTTGAATGTCCAGGTAACACCGTTGTCATCACTTGACCAATTCTTCGCTATCTCCGGTGTAGGCTTTCCGCTGTAATCAAGCGATATAAAATTCGAATACACAAGTGACATATACTGTCTTATATCTTCAGAATCCGTAATAAGCGGATTAAGGCTACTGTATTTAGTCGTTGCAAGACGCAAAACTCCGCCGAATACGGGTTCGGAAATATCGTTTTCTATCCCGGGTGAATCGGTTGTCGTTGGCTCTGACGTATCATCTGCCACATACTGCTCGCCGCTGCAGGACACAGAAGAAATCACTATAATAAAAGTCAGTATCACAAGCAATCCTCTGTATATTTTTCTCATTATCATTCCTCCCGTTAACCAAAGACCTACTTAAGCATTATAAAACCGGACATAGCCCCTGTATTACCCTTTTCTCTTCTGTGCGAAAAGTATTTATCTTTATTTTCTACGCAACAGGTACATATACCGCTTCTGACTATATTTTTCTCCGGTACACCTGCAGCAATCAATGTCTTACATACAATACCCGGTAAAGATATATACCATTTACCGGTCCTTGTCAAATCAGGTCTGCAAACATCTGTATCCTCTGAAAAATCCGCACCATATTTTTCCGCAAAAGCATTATAAACATCTTCCGATGCCTCAAAACAATCCTGACATATTCCCGGACCTATCACAGCAATAATATTTTCAGGACTTGCCCCGTAGTTCTTCTCCATCGCAGACACTGCATTTGCTGAAATCCCGGCGTGTGTACTTCTCCAACCCGAATGAATCATACCGACGCTTTGAGAGTTCTCATCATACAAAAATACAGGTATACAATCGCCGTGTATCGTAGCAAGCGTAACTCCCTTAACGTTCGTCACCATCGCATCATATCCGTCATCAAATACCTCACGGCTCACACCTCTGCCGGCATCATCCGAAGTAATGACTTTAACATCACCTGCATGCACCTGCGGAACCATCGTTACACTTTCAAAAGGCACACCGCAAGCCACTGCAACGCGCTTTATATTCTCCGTGACATTATCTCTGTCTGTATCGCGTTTAAAGCTCATATTAAGCGTTTCGCACGCCCCTTTTGAAACACCGCCGATTCTCGTAGTAAAGCAATGCACTATATTCTTTTTTTCTGCCAAACGATCAAACTTCAAAAGCACAACATCGTTTTTGTCATTTTGTTCGTAGCGATACATAACAATTCTCCTATCAAAAATCCCTCATCTTTATCTTCGATGAGGGACTATAAAAACATAACACAACTCTATTATATTCAAGCTGCGGTAATTTCTCCATCATGGCTAAGCAATGATGCCATTGTTACTCCATCAAGCTTCATTACTTCACTAAGCAATTCGCTCTCATCGGCAACATTAACTTCTACTATTATGTCCAAAGTAGTACGAGTAAGATTTTTTGATTTAATCTTATAGCTCTTACTAAAGCTTTTTACTACATCTAATATTTTCTTATCACTATCAAGAGAAGTACTGTTCACTACCAGAATCATAGAAGCCTTCTTAACAGGATACATCTGCAGAAAAACAACAATAACAGCCATTGTTAACGACAATACAACAGCTACCATAGATAGTCCTGCACCGCAAATTATACCCAAGCTAATAGCCCAATATAAGAAAACCAAATCTAACGGATCTTTAACAGCAGTTCTAAAACGTACTATGGAAAGTGCGCCCACCATTCCGAGTGAAAGTACAATGTTTGATTGTATCGCGAGTATTATAGCTGCTGTTATAACAGCCATAGCAACCAATGATATATTAAAAGTCTTTGAATAAAACGTTTTTCTCGTTATAACCCTATAAATAAAAAATACAAAAAGTGACAAAAACACAGTTACACATAATCTAGCCAAAATTGTTTTAGCGTCTACATGACTCATATAACCACTAATAAAAGAATTGCTAAAAATATCTTTAAAACTCATAATAAACCCTCCATAGAAAATTTCCTGCACAAATAATATTTAGAAAAAGCACTTCTCTGCAAACCATCAATCTGCAGTATATCTTTTATAAAATCAGGCAACAATTCATCATATTTCACTTCCAACAGATGTTGACCTGATTGCAGAACAGGCCGTGTAGATATATTTTCATCAAAGAAGTGCGCAACTTCATTAGAAGACCTGATATTCATATCTAATGTAATTCTGACATTTCCGACACGATATACATAGGGAGTTCTATCATATTCGACAATAACAACCGGTTTGAATAACTGAGACTTTTGTAAAACATAAAACTTACGAAATAATGGATGTTTCTCTCCTATGTTATCGACACTTCCACCATCCAAGATGGCACGATACTCATCCTCTTTAAGAAGGCAAGAACTTTTATAGGTCTTACCTCGTTCTTTTCTTTTACACTCTAGAACAATTCGATCAGATTTTGCATTATAAATTCTGATTCGAAACTTCTCCCTAGGGTCAATACCATTCTCGTTTTCATAATAGCAACGATTATCTAAGTTGTCAAAATACATACTTCGTATACAGTACTGTCCGTTTTCCGTATGTTTATCTAGAGGAACAATATATTTTAATCGATTTTTGATTTCTTCAATTTGGCGAATGTTACACAGATATTTCCATTCATAACGGTATTTTAAATCCTTCATTTTTTCTTTTCTCCCGTATTTTTTTCAATGCGACAAATATATCTTTACCAATACAAAACGAAATCACAAAAAATACTATTGTAAATCCCACAATTGTATACTTATTTTTATTTGCCAACATTGATTTCAATTTTTGTACAAATCCTACATCAGCACTATTCGAAACAGAGGAAGAAGAAAAATCATCTTCAATTTTTTTCCACGAGGCAATATACGAGATATTGTCTTCCACAACATTTGTCAAATCAAGTTTCTCACCGCTAACGCTATTAACAAATCCAAGAAACTCATATCCATCAAACTTAAATATAGGAACATTATCAATGCATTTACCTTTTTCAACAGAGACAAAAATTCTTTCATCTGGCATAGGATCCCCTGCGCTAAAAGTAACCCTCACAAAATCTTTATTTTGAAGCCACGCATCATCCAAAAATGCAATTCTCTCATTTAAAAATCTCGATAAATATTCTATATGTTCATGGAAGGAATCATAGTGATTACCCGACGCATAAGGTTGAACGCCTTCCCATCTTTTGCTATTCATAGAATAAGACTTTTGTATTAATTTTTCATATTCCAGCAATTTTTCATTAGCATATTTTACTAATAAATTTCTAAAAGAATCCTTATATTCTTTTTTCAGCAATTCCTTAAAAATTTCATTATTATATAATGTTTTGTAATAACCAAACA
The DNA here is from genome assembly GCA_015069195.1 of Oscillospiraceae bacterium. GTDB lineage: Bacteria > Bacillota > Clostridia > UBA1212 > UBA1212 > SIG423. The sequence goes on from SVJA01000001.1 coordinate 94,361, forward strand.
TATTCGAGTAAAAAGCCTTTGGATTTGCATCTTTTCCTAAATACAAAGAACCCATAGAAAAATCAAAATCCCAAATAGGACCGGCATAAACTTTATCACTTACTTTATCAGAATCTTTATAAAAATAAAGACTATATTGATCAGTATTCGCAAAACATTCTTGTATCAAGTAATACTTCACCCAAGAATCCACATCTATGTAATCATTATAATCAGTTGTTGCTAGTTTTTCTTTAATCTCATACATTAAATTACTTATGTAGACAATTTGACCTTGTGTCGCATATCGTGGAAATTTAACTGAAAACGCAGTATTATCAGGCAATATGAAGTAACTATTATCAGATTTAGCTCGCCCTATCGAATCAATTTCGAGTAAATACCCACCGGTTATATCAGTTGGTTCTGATGGAATATCATAATACTTCATTTCTATTCCCGAAACATTGGAAATACTATTAGAATATTCTTTTAAAGAGTAATAATTAGCCGATTGGGTAACAGATTCCAAATTTGTAATATTTACACACGATGGCGAAATATCAATATTTTCTGTCAACAAATACAATCCATAGTAAACATCGTCTATATACAGATCAACGAACTCCGAATCAATCGCCGCCGTTAATCCGATTTCTTTAGAAGCATCATAAACCATCTTATTTCGAAGATTAGACTCATCACACGCATTGGCCAAAAGACAATATTTACTCGAATACCCCATATTGAATAATTCCACATTTTGTTCAAATTCAATCACATATGGTTTTTTCTTCTCCCACCAAGTAGAATTACCTCTACTGCGAAAGCTCGAAAAAAAGCCAACATACTCCACTTCAGTATCGGACTTTATCAAAGTACATATACCGGACTTTTCCGTTTCCTTATCCTTATGAATATCCTCAATGCTACCGTTAGTTAATCTCAAAGACATTGTAGCAATATTCTCTGATTTCAAAATAACAAGAGTTTCATCAGCAACAGTCACCCCAAACTCCGTACATATTTTTAATGAATATTCCTTATCTGCAGATAAGGATAAGCAATTATTGCTTATCGTATATTCACAATCATCTATATACACCCTATATCCCTGAGTACTTTTTATGTTTATATTTTCCATTTTGGCGTACGAAGGAAGAAATACATAATATTTGTCATTATTGTGAAAAAGGGATATCGATTCTGTAACATTTTGATTACTTACTACAAATCTAACAGAGTCTAAGCATCTCAAATTTTGCATATGCACGCAGCCAATTATTATAACAACAAAACACAATATAAAAAAAATAATTCCGACGCATTTTTTCATACAAAACTAACCTCAAGCCAAAACTGCATTGCAAAAAACAACTAACCTACCGTTTTGTACAGTACCATAAATGGATTGTTTATGCAATACAAATTTAATTTATCAAGCAAAACCGCCGCCCCTTTTACAAAATCAGGGGGCAGCGGCTTCACGTTTTGCTTTACTAAAGTTTTTCAGTTCCGATAAGGATCATCGGTAAGTTTACATTTTACATAGCATAGAGTCTGGTCTGTCTCGGCTCTACGACCAATCGGATAGCAGTTCTCTCCTCACCATCAATAAAAATGTCGGTAAATGCAGGTATGCATACAAGCTCAATGCCTGCAGGGGCAAGGAAACCTCTTGAAATAGCAACAGCCTTTACAGCCTGATTTAATGCTCCGGCTCCTATAGCCTGAATTTCCGCACCGCCTGATTCTCTGACAACGCCCGCAAGCGCGCCTGCAACTGAATTTGGGTTTGATCTTGCTGAAACTTTTAAAACATCCATCTTTTTGTAACCTCCAAAAGTTTTAATTTCAATGACCAAAGTCTACCACCGGCTACCCGTTTTTTCATCAATTTATGCATTATTTCCCGACCGTACATTATGCACAAAGCGGAAGAAAAGCCTTTATATAAAGGTTTTCTTCCGCTTAAAATTTTTTGAATTTTCCGAAAAACGCACCGATTATTTCCCAAAATTATTCGTAAACATTTATGCGTTCTATTGATACAGCGTTCATTCCGTCTGTTTCGATTATTACGCCTGACATTACGGCTTTGCCCTCTGCCGGTTCAAATCGTTTCGGCATTCCGGTGACAAACTTTTCAAGCACCTGAGCACGCTTCATTCCTATGACGCCTGCTCGCGTACCGGTCATTCCTGCGTCGGTTATGTAAGCGGTACCGCCCTGCAATATACATTCATCCGCGGTCTGCACATGTGTATGTGTTCCGACTACCGCTGTGACTTTTCCGTCAAGATAGTATGACATAGCGATTTTTTCCGATGTAGCTTCCGCATGAAAGTCCACAAAGATCACATCAGCGCCGCCTTTTTCTTCGATTTCCTTTAAACATCTGTCAGCACTTTGAAACGGATTTTCACAAGGATCCATTGAAACTCTGCCCAAAAGATTTATTACGGCAATTTTACCGCTTACCGTTTCCACTATCTCATAACCTCTGCCGGGCAAACCTTCTGCATAGTTTGCAGGTCTTATAACAGGGTAATATTCTATAAAATCAAAGATTTCACCATTGCCCCATGTGTGATTTCCCATTGTTATGAAATCGACACCTGCTCCGTACAAAGTATCTGCTGCAGACATTGACATACCGCGTCCGTGCGATGCATTTTCCGCATTTGCTATACAAAAATCAATATTGTTCTTCTGCTTTATTTCGTCGATCCTATTTTCTACTATTCTCCTGCCCGGAACTCCGAATATATCTCCGATAAAAAGTATTCTCATCAGTTATTTCCTTTCACTTTCTTTTTTCTGTCGCTGAAAACGAACTCTGCGCCGCATATTACCACGATAAAAGCTATAAGGCCCACGGCACACTTTACTACATCAGGAACTTTTCCCATAAGCACAGTCAGTATATTTGACATATTAAATCCGCAATGTGCAAGGAAGGCACACCAAAATGAATTTCCCTTTACTCTGAAATACGAAAACGCAAGAGCCGCCGCAAATGTATACAGACCTTGAAGGATGTTTCCGTGTATTATTCCGAAAATCAATGCAGGCAATATTACCGCAGGTGTAATGCTCCAGTATTTTTTTATAAAGCCCATCATAAGCCCCCGAAATACAAATTCTTCAAGAAACGGAGCCAATATAAATACAAACAACAACGCTAAAACAGGATTCCCGGTGGTTGCTGCACTCACCGACTCCTTATTGGCTTCATTCCACGCATCGGGGAACGGAATTATGTTTATCAAGGTAGAAAGGCACACACCTATAAATACTCCACCGAAATACGACAACCACGCAAAATTTTTCTTCGGTTTCCGCATTCCCAATATGTTTTTTCCATCCATACCAGAAAACAAAAATATCAATGCGGTAATTCCAACCATCAAAACAGTTGTTATAATACTCGCAACACCGTTCAATGCATACATTTTGTTAAGCAAAAGATCTTGCTGCTCAGCAGATAAAGTCTCACCCGCTGTGAAAAATCCCGGAAAATACCGCAAAATGACTGCCAGCTCTGTAAAGAAGCTGACAGCCACATTTATTCCGTAATATAATGCAAAAAAAACTACAGCATACCCGAGACCTTTTGCAATTTTTTTAAATTTACCCATATTGAATAATCCGATCTAAGCGAATATCATTCGCAGAATTTACCTACTATTTCACCCTGTTTTTTGTAAATGCTGTTTGCCTTTACGTAACCTCTAACTGAGGACAAAGGATAAATATTTGAATTTCTTCCGATGACGGTGCCGGGATTGAGAACGCTTCCGCAACCTACCTCTACATTATCACCGATCATCGCACCGAATTTTTTAAGACCTGTTTCGATACATTCTCTCTGTCCGTTTGCATTCTCATATTTAAGTATAACAAGCTTTTTATCTGACTTTACGTTTGAAGTGATAGAACCTGCACCCATGTGTGCTTTGTAACCGAGGATCGCATCACCTACATAGTTATAATGCGGAACCTGTACGTTATCGAAAAGAACTACGTTTTTAAGTTCTGTCGAGTTGCCGACGACTGCATTTGCTCCTACGATAGCATTACCTCTGATAAATGCACAATGTCTTACTTCAGCACCTTTACATATGATAGCAGGACCATTTATATATGCTGTCGGATAAACATTAGCCTCTTTTGAAATCCATATATCATCGCCGCGCTTTTCGTATTCGTCTTCCGAAAGTGTAGCTCCTAATTTTTTTATGAAAGCGCCTATCTCGGGAAGTGCCTCCCAAGGATAAATCTTACCTTCGAAAAGCTCTGCAGCTATAGTCTTTGTCAAATCATAAAGTTCTGATATTTTCAAATCATTACATTCACCCATTTTTACAACCTCCGTTTTTTTTATAAATATATGATAGGATTACAAGCAATATTTATTACCATTCTTTTCCGTATCGTTTATTTGCACCTCTGACCGCAAGAATAACTGCGAGTATCAGACTGAGCACACATGTAATAGGGATAGCCCACTTAAAAAACGTACTGTTTGATTGTCGTTCAGCCTCGCCTTTAGCGTCATTTTGAGTATCTTCTGACGAAGTCTCACTCTCTGAACTATCAGCAGCACCGATTGTCGGTATCTCAGCATCTTCTGCAGCATACACAATGTTATATGAACAATAATCCTGTGCGTCAGACATTTTCGGCAAAGCAAAAGACACACTTAAAAGTGCAACCGTCAATACTACAGCCGAAATTTTTAAAATTTTATTTTTTAATATTTTCAAAGGAAATGCCTCCCCCTAAAATCAAACATCAACATATGCATATTTTATCATATCGTTTGCCGTCATACAACAAACTATCATCTTTTTTTACTTTTATCTGCTCTCATAGGCTGTCTTTTTTCTGCGATAAAAACATAATATCCGTCAATTTCATTAACCTTTACACCGCCGAACACCGATGACAGCTTGTTTTTATACCAATCAAGCCTTTTCGTGACCATATACATATGACCGCCGACTTTCAGACGATTGAAGCCTTTTTCGATAAACATTTTTGCCACGGAAAAATCGGTATGATAAGGTGGGTTTGATAAGATGATATCAAATCCTGCCCTGTCGAGATTTTCACAACCGTTGCTTTCAATTATATTCAAGCATTCAAAGCCATTCAGTTCGGCATTCTTCCGCGCACATTCAAGTGCGTTCGTGTTTATATCAAGCATATAGATGTTTTCAGGTTTCGTGAAATGTGCCGCCCAGATTCCGACAGTTCCGTAGCCGCAACCGAGGTCAATTACCGTTTCGCCCTGCTCTATCTTGCAAGCTGAAAGCATTGCTATCGTACCTTTATCTGCATTTTTAGGAGAAAAGCATTCGTCATTTGTTACGAAAGAACATTCCACTCCGCATATATTTTCAGTAAAATTATATTCCATATTAAAACCAATTTAAATTATTTTATAAGATGTACTTTTTTAAGCAATTTTGTTATTTTCGGAGAAATATCATCAAGTTCCTCATTTGTAAGGGCGCCCATCTTTCTCATTGCAATGAAATACACAAATACTCCTACAATAACAGTAGGTATAAAAGCAACAAGTGTCATAAAATAACCGTCACTTACAAAACCGGTTGCGAATTTAAGCAACATATACAAAGGAAGTGCTATGCAAACCATTATAATTGAAGCAATAAGCGGACGATATACTATTTTCACGAAAGATATTTTTATTCCTTCTTTTTTCGATATTACAAAATGATTTAAAAGCACCGGTATCAGATATGATATATACGTTGCAATAACCGCACCGTAAACATTTATACCGGGAATTACAACCAAAAAATAATTTGATACAGCTTTTATCACAACACATAGACACAGGAACATTGAAGAAGTAAACATTCGGTTTACACCCTGCAATACAGAACTTTGAAGATGCATCGTACCGAGAAGAATTACGCTTCCGGCAGCTGCCATAAGAAGAGGATAGTTTGTACTTCCGTATCCGAGCAACTTATATATGGGCTGAGCAAAAGCAATCATTGCAGCTATTACAGGTATTGAAACTGTGTAGCACAATTTAAATCCGTACTCCGCACGTTCGGAAACTTTCTTTATATCTTTTACTGCATACGCAGAAGCAACTGCAGGAAGAACACTTATACAAAGTGCTGTCACCAAAGCCACCGGAACATTTATGAGCTGACGCATTGCCATAAATGCACCGTGCATACTCTTGGCGTCAAATTCTATAAAACCTGCGTCAAGCAATCGACTTTTTATCATTTTGTTATCTATGAGATCTCCGCCGTACTGAACAGCCGAACTGAGAGTTATAGGCAAACTGTAATAAAAAATCTTCTTTATTATCTCCGAAGTTTTTACAGGCAATATTCCCGATGCCTTGCGAAGTTCCCTTTCAGCCTCTATAGCAGAATATACGGAAGGCTTTGTTTTACCGTAAAAATACATAACGATAAGCAACGCCACAAGTGCACCTGCCGCAGTACCTATGGAAGCTCCGGCAACGGCCCACACAACACCTTTTGATTTAAGAAGAATTACAAGAAGAATTGAAACGCCGACATGAACAATCTGCTCTATTATCTGAGAAGATGCAGTCGGTATCATATTTTTACGACCTTGGAAATAGCCTCTGTACGCAGACAAAACTGCACAAATAAGAAGCGTCGGAGCAATACAAAGTATACCTGCCCAGCTCTCTTCGTTATTCATAAAGCGCGCAATCGGTTTTGCAAATATTGCCATAAGGGCAGTAAAGAATGTACCGATTATTATCAGAAACATTCTCGCAGTCTTAAAGGCCTTCTGAGCCTCTTCGGAATGTTTTGTAACGGTAAGCTCCGTAACCAGTTTTGAAATTGCAACAGGAAAACCTGCTGTTGTCAGAACATAAATAAATGCATAAACGGAATAAGCGGTGCTGTACACACTGTAACCAGCATCACCGCCAAGGCAACTCCTTATCACCGGTACAAACACCAGTGACATAAGTTTTACCGCTATGCTCGCCGCAGAAAGTATCAGAAAGCCTGCGCCGACAGATTGTTTTTTTTCATTATCCATTTAAATCCATGCTCCGCAACTTTAATTACTTTATCAGTATTTCTTTAATCCGCAATAAAATACAGCTATATGAGAAAGACTTCTGAAAAGATAGAATACAAAAGTATTTGTATTTATCGCACCGTTTGAAAGCATAAGGCAGTGTATTATGAAAAGTCCTACCGTCGCAATCAATCCGGTTACCCACGCAGCATCTTTAAGTTTTCCGGAACCGAGATGGTAAAAGAAAAACAGCAGATACGCAATCAATAAAACTATCATTGCCGAAATATTCCAGAATGTTGTATATGCAAGTGAAAGCGGCCAAGAATAAAACATATACAGACCGTAGCAAATCAACGTTATTATCGTAACAACCGTTGAAAATATAAGCACTCCGCGTTTTATCAGATTAAGATCTTTTATAACAGTCACAAAGAACGCTATTGCAAGCATCAGAAGTGCCAGGCAGTACATTTCCGTACCGAAGAAATATTTGAATATACTGTTTCCGAACTTATAACCGAGGACCCAATTTACAAATTCTTCTATTCCGTAGTAAAACAACCAACCTGCGCCTAAACAACCGCATATCACGGCAAGCACACTGCCCGCTTTTTTTGAAGCTTTTGCCATAATTATCACCTTTTCCTTTTGTATCTCTTTTCTGAATTTTAATTTAATTGCTTTCGGATTTTTTGAGTTTTTTCATAACCGGCTTTTCAAAAATTCTTTTGAATTTCACGAATGCCGGATCACCTTTCGGTTCGATAGGCGTCACCAGAACAGTATAACATTTGTAACGATTACCGCCCCATATGTCTGTAAAAAGTTGGTCGCCTATCATAACAACCTCATCATTTTTTACGCCAAGTCTTTCGCTCAGACGATTAAAACCTTTTCTTCGCGGTTTCAAAGCCTTGCCCTCAAAATCAAGTCCGAGGGCATCGGCAAAAAGTTTTGCACGTCCGCTTTTTGCATTTGACAAAACGCCGACCTTAAAACCGATATCGTGAAGCATTTTTATAAAGTTGTGTATTTTCTCGTCCGGAAGCGGTGTCTGATAACTTGCCATCGTGTTATCAATATCAAAATATATTGCTCGCTTACCGCTTTCATATAATTTTTTGTAGTCTATGTTATGTATTGTTTCAACCCATATAGAAGGTGTCAAAAAATGCATACTCTTTCTCCTGTAGTTATATTCTGTCATTATCCGCAAGGTATTTTTTCAGTCGCACCGCAGCCTCTTTATAACCTTTTATACCCATTCCGCAAACAACGTCCACGCAAGCAGGTCTGATAACCGAATTTTTGCGAAACTCATCACGTTTGTTTATGTCGCTTAAGTGTACTTCTACAGCTGCAACCTTTCCCGAAACAGCCTTCAGGGCATCTAGAATCGCATAGCTGTAATGAGTATACGCACCTGCATTTATAACAATTCCGTCATATTTTCCGTAAGATTCCTGTATAAAATCAACAACCTTGCCCTCACTGTTTGACTGAACAACAGTCACGGTGTCACCCATTTCGTCAGCTGACTTTTTGATAAAATCGCACAAATCATCATATGTATCGCGTCCGTAAATTTCCGGCTCACGAATGCCTATCATATTTATGTTAGGTCCGTTAATAACGATGTAATTCACTTTAATATCCTCCGGGTTTCGTCTTTATCAAACGATTTTTTCGCCCATCATACCGCCTGCAAGAATGTGGTAGTGAATATGATGTACTGTCTGCATAGCGTCTCTTCCGCAGTTGTTTATCACACGGAAACCGTTTTCTGCAAAGCCCTGCTCTCTCGCAATATTTGCTATCGCGAGCTGAATTCTGCCTGCAATCTCTATATCTTCTTCCGTGCACTCAAGCACATTTGCAAGATGCTTTTTAGGTACAACTATAATGTGTACCGGCATCTGAGGTGCTATATCCTTGAACGCATAGCAATACTCATCCTCATATACTTTTGTCGAAGGAATTTCTCCTGCTATTATTTTACAAAAAAGACAATCTGCCATTTTTTACCTCCTGAAGTTGGTTTCACCGCAAAAATTTCCGCGGAAATTTTTGCGGACACGCCCGAGCGAATCTTCCCTACGGAAGATTCGCTCGGGCATTTATAATCTGCGCGGTTTTAATTCTCCGATTAAAACCGCTTACAATATTTTTATCAAAGCATTGTATCAATCTTTGAAAGCATTTCATCGATAGCTTCGGGATTCTTTCCGCCTGCCTGTGCCATATCGGGACGTCCGCCGCCGCCACCACCGCACATAGCTGCAGCCTGCTTTATAACCTTACCGCACGATACTCCGCTTTCTACGGCTGTTTTGGTCGCCATTGCAACAATCTGAACTTTATCATTTGCACCTGATGCAACAACTACGATACCTGTTTTGATTTTATCACGGAGCTTTTCTGCCATATCACGGAGAGCTTCGCCTTCGAGCAAGTCAAAACGACCGGTTACCACGGTTATACCGTTTACTGTTTTTGCTTTCAAAATAAGTGCGTCTACATCACCGGCAGCCATTTCTTTCTTTATATCGCTGAGTTCTTTTACAGCAGCCTTGTACTGTACAGAAAGAGCCGCTACCCTATCCTTAATATCTGCAGGAGTTGCCTTGAGCGCCGAAGCTGTTTCATTAAGCACTTGTTCTTTTTCTGCATAGTACATTCTGGCAATATTTCCCGTAACAGCCTCTATTCTTCTGATACCTGCCGCAACAGCACTCTCGTGAAGAATCTTTATAAGACCGATAGTCGCTGTGCTCTTTACATGTGTACCGCCGCAGAACTCAACGCTGTAACCGCCCATATCTACTACTCGTACAACATTTCCGTACTTTTCTCCGAACAGAGCCATAGCACCGATTTTCTTTGCCTCTTCTATAGGCATTTCCTGTACATTTACAATGTAGTCTTCGTAGATAGCTTCATTTACAATAGCCTCAACCTGCTTTATCTCGTCTTCTGTCATAGCCTGCATATGGTTGAAGTCAAAACGGAGTCTCTCAGGATTTACGCTCGAACCTGCCTGGTGTACATGGTCACCGAGTACTTTCTGGAGAGCTTTCTGCACAAGGTGAGTAGCACTGTGGTTTCTCTCTGTAGCAAGTCGTTCTGCACGGTCAACTTTCATCACGCACTTATCGCCCTGCTCAATCATGCCGCTCTCAATTACGCAAATATGCTTCCACTTCTTATCAGCAGTCTTTTCTGTACCGATAACACGGATAATGCTGTCCGATGCAGTTTCGATAACACCTGTATCGCCTGCCTGTCCGCCGCTTTCAGCATAGAAAGGAGTCTTGTCTGTAATAATAATAACTTCATCACCGTCGTTAGCATTTTCTACCGCAACGATACTGGGCTGGCCTTCTTCCGCATTCTCATCTTTTTTGAGTATGTAAAGAATCTCTGCATCGCAATTAAGTGTTTCGTAACCGACAAAATCAGTTGCGGGACACTCTGCGGGAATCTCAATTTCTTTTCCGCTCCACGAGCTGTTTTTGCCCTTTGCAGATGCACGGGCTGTTTCTTTCTGAATTTTCATAGCACTTCTGAAACCGTCTTCGTCAATGCTGAAACCGTTTTCTGCAGCAATCTCTTTTGTGAGATCAAACGGGAATCCGTATGTATCGTGAAGTCTGAATGCAGCCTCTCCGGAAACTTCTGTTTTTCCTTCTGACTTAGCGTCTTCTATGATTGTAGAAAGGAGCGCCATACCCTGATCGATTGTAGAAGCAAAACTTGCCTCTTCTATACTGATAACTTTCTTTATGTAGTCAGCCTTCTCTACGAGATTGGGATAAGCTCCGCCTGACTCTTCGATAACAACCTGTGCAAGGTCGCTGAGGAAAGGTTTGTTAAGACCGAGCATTCTGCCGTGTCTCGCCGCACCTCTCAAAAGTCGTCTGAGAACGTAGCCTCTGCCGCCGTTTGAAGGAACAACACCGTCGCTGACCATCATTACCGTACTTCTGATGTGGTCTGTGATAACACGGATGGATACGTCATTTTTCCACTCAACACCGTACTTTACGCCGGACCAGTCGCAAACTGTATCAAGAACTCTTCTTACAGTATCAACTTCGAAAAGGTTGTCCACGTTCTGCATTACGCAGGCAAGTCTTTCAAGTCCCATACCTGTATCGATATTCGGGAATGCAAGTCTTTCGTAAGAGCCGTCTGCTTTTCTGTCAAACTGAGTAAATACGAGATTCCAGACTTCCATAAATCTGTCGCAGTCGCAACCGACTTTACAATCAGGTTTTCCGCAACCGTACTTTTCGCCTCTGTCAAAGTGAATCTCAGAACAAGGACCGCAAGGACCTGTGCCGTGCTCCCAGAAGTTGTCTTCTTTGCCCATTCTGAAAATGTGACTGTCCGGAACACCTACATCTTTTGTCCAGATTTCATATGCCTCATCATCATCAAGATATATCGTAACATAAAGCTTGTCTGCAGGGATTTCCATAACCTCTGTCATAAACTCCCAAGCCCACGGAATAACTTCTTTTTTAAAATAGTCACCGAACGAGAAGTTTCCGAGCATCTCAAAGAATGTACCGTGACGAGCAGTTTTACCTACGTTATCAATATCAGGTGTACGGATACACTTCTGACAAGTCGTAACACGCTTTCTCGGAGGCTCCTCTGCTCCCGTAAAATAAGGTTTAAGAGGTGTCATACCTGCATTTATCAAAAGAATACTGGGGTCGTTCTGCGGTACGAGCGAAAAGCTCTGCATACGCAAGTGACCTTTGCTTTCAAAGAATGAAAGATACTTTTCTCTAATTTCGTTTAAACCCATGTTGCGCATAAATTTATATTCCTTTCGTGTATGGTTTCATAAACAATTTTTCACCGATACATTATCGCACTGCAAAGCTTTTGTGTCAAGAAAAACAGCCGTAAAATATAATAATATATGGCAGTTTATTTAAATTGGCTTTGCTTGAAATACACAGCTCGACAGAGTATAATAATCGTAGGATATAATCAATTGATGAAATTTTACACAAGGGACTATTTGGTGATTTTATGGACACTTTGAAAGAAATTATTACATATTTGAACGAAATCCATATTGTAACAGTCGCTCTCCGTCTTTTTCTTGCCATTATCATAGGCGGCGTCATAGGAAGTGAAAGAGGAAGACACGGCAGTGCAGCAGGACTTCGTACACATATTCTGGTGTGCTTAGGTGCTGCCTTGACATCTATTACAAGCATGTATGTATCTGAAATCCTCGGTGTTCAGGGAGATGTTTCCCGTATGCCGGCGCAGGTTATATCCGGTATCGGTTTCCTCGGCGCAGGTATGATTATTATTAAAAACAGCAATATGATTACCGGACTTACGACCGCGGCAGGTATGTGGGCAACGGCTGCTATCGGAGTGGCACTCGGTTACGGTTTTTACAGCGGTGCAATCATCGCCATGATTTGTTGCGTAGGCACCGCGGCATTCCTTACAAAACTCGAGCGTAAGAGAAAAATGTCCGTACATATTTACCTTGAAATTTCAGACCTCAAAAAAGCCGGTGACATTTGCGACAAAATTAAAAACATTTACGGTTCCGAAATTCTTCTTGAAACTACTGCCCCGAAAAGTACAATAACAGGAAATATCGGTGTCAGAATTACAGCAAACAGAATTTATGATTACCCGGCTATGCGAGACAATCTCGAAACCATAGACGGTATAGAATTTGTAATACCCGAATAAAATACATCATCAGCTCAATTTATATCGAGATAATCATCGGTGCGGTGTCAATGTCTTATTGACACCGCACTCTTTCAATTATAAAATTATAATGCGTTATTATATATTAGTACATTAAAAAACTACGGAGGTGCTCTTTATTATGAGCAACAAAATATACGAAAACATCGGACTTATGATTCCTGATATACTTCTTCCGAAAAAGGGCACGGATATGTCTAAATGGGCAACCGTCGCTTGTGACCAATTCACTTCACAGCCCGACTATTGGGAAGAAACTGAAAGGTGTACAAACGGTGCAACATCGACATATAACCTTATGCTCCCCGAGATATATTTGAATTGCGATGACGCAGATGACAGAATTGCAAATATAAACAAAACAATGACTTCGTATCTCAAGGACGGTATTCTTACAAAGCACGAGTCTTCGATGATTCTGCTCGAAAGAACAACTCCGATTTCACCTGTCCGCACAGGTATCGTTGTTGCACTCGACCTCGAGAAATACGATTTCAGAAAAGGTTCGGACTCTCTCATAAGAGCTACCGAGGGTACTGTTATCGAAAGAATTCCCCCGAGAATGAAAATCAGAAAAAATGCCGACATCGAGATGCCCCACATCATGATTTTGATTGATGACCCGGGCAGAACAGTTGTAGAGCCGATTGCCAAAAAAGCTAAAAGCGGCTCATTCGAGTGCGTATATGACTTTGATATGATCCAGAACGGCGGTCACATCAAAGGCTACAAAATATCCGACGAGTCAGTATGCGACAACATGGCAGACGCTCTCGCAAAACTTGCGTCAAAAGAAGTGTTTACAAAGAAATATGACTTGACAGAAGATCTCGCTCCACTTCTCTTCGCGGTAGGCGACGGAAACCACTCTCTCGCCTCGGCAAAGTGCCATTGGGACGAAGTAAAAGCTTCCGGAGCAAACATGGATCACCCTGCACGATTTGCACTTTGTGAAATAGTAAATGTCCATGATAGTGGCATCTTGTTTGAACCTATCCACAGGGTTTTATTTGGCATCGATGTTGAACTCTTTACAGACAGTCTTACGGAATATTTTGGCGACAAAGCGACTTGCGTTTACGGTGGTGCAGGAACTTTTGAAGAAGCCTACACAAGCGAAGAGTTCGGAAAATTTCACGTTATACCTTTCTGCTCACCGAAAGGAAACGGCATCATATACATTGACAGTAGCGTCCACACACTTGCAGTCGGAGCCATTCAGATGTATATAGACGATTATCTTACAAAGAACCCTTCGGTAACAGTCGATTACGTTCACGGTGACGATGTCACAAGAACTTTAGGAATCTCAGAAAACAATATGGGTATACTCCTTCCGAAGATGGACAAAAACGATTTGTTCCTCACAGTTATAAAAAATGGTTCACTCCCGAGAAAAACTTTCTCCATGGGCGAAGCATTTGAAAAACGCTACTACATCGAATGCAGAGAAATCAGATAATGAAAATAATTTACGTTTCAAGCCTTTGCAGTAAAAGAATTTATAAAAATCTTTTCGGCGGTACAAAACACGCACCCGGTATGCAGGCACAAAAGTACAACAGACTTATGGCAGAAGGCATCGCAGCAAATGACGGCAGCGATGTCACAGTGCTTTCTGCCGCTCCCGTAACGAGAGCAAACCACGGCGGTCTTTCCTTTTCTGCACCAACCGAAAAAGAGGACAGTCTTTTGTACGATTATGTAAAATTTTCACTTCTTCCGATTATTAAACATCTTAGTATCATACGAAATACTAAAAAAAAGTGTCACAGATTGTTCAAGTCAGCCGAATGTAATGACATTGCGATAGTCTGTGACGTACTCAGTCTCTCTGCTTCATACGGGGCATTAAAGGCGGCAAAAAAGTGCGGTATAAAAAGTGTTTCACTCATTACTGACTTACCTGAATATCTCGGAATATCTCAAAACAAACTTTTTAACAAACTTTATGACAAAGTAATTAAAATGAGTGATAGTTTTGTCCTTATGACAGAAGATATGAACGCCAGGATAAATCCGGATAAAAAGCCATATAAAGTTATCGAAGGACAAGCCGATATAAATATGTCTTTTTCCGAAAATTCCATTGAGAATAAGTATCACGAAAAAATCTGCCTTTATGCAGGCGGTATAGAAATCGAATACGGCCTTAAAATACTTGCAGAAGGTTTTGTCTCGGCAAACATTGACGGCAGCGAGCTGTGGATATACGGCAACGGCTCTTATACAGAAGAGCTGAAAGCATTTTGCAAAAATCACCGAA
This sequence comes from Oscillospiraceae bacterium, assembly GCA_015069195.1. Classification (GTDB taxonomy): domain Bacteria; phylum Bacillota; class Clostridia; order UBA1212; family UBA1212; genus SIG423. Next base: position 109,422 of record SVJA01000001.1, read on the forward strand.
ACATCATTTACAAAGGTATTGCGCCTAACGATGAGATTGTTAAAACCGAGCAACGGGCTACCCTGCTTATAAATCCGAGACCTTCAAGCGGAGAATTTACAAAATATTCTTTTCCGTCGAAAAATCTTGAATATATGGCGTCGGGTACTCCGATTCTCACAACAAAACTTCCCGGTATGCCAAATGATTATTACGACTATATCTACACGATAGATGATGAAACACCAGACGGCATCGCGGAATGTCTTAAAGAAATTCTTTCCAAAGATATAACAGAACTCCACGAAAAAGGTGCTGCAGCAAAAAATTTTGTGCTGATACACAAGAATAACAAAGCACAGGCAAGAAAGGTTTTAGAACTTTTATTATGAAAAAAAACATAACGATCGTACATCATTGCAAAACAATAGGCGGTGCAGGCAGAAGTCTCATTCAGACAACGAAAATGCTTGAAAATGATTATAATGTCACGGTACTCTGCCCCGAAGGTTCCGATATGCAGATGCTCCTTATGGAAAACGGCATCTCTGTTTCCGTGTACGAAAACAAACTCGGTACGATTGAATATTACAGCGGCGGGCCTTCCGTTTGCAGCAGAACATATGCAAAACAAGCACTCAGAAGAAATCCTTCATGGAATGAGATAAAACCCATTATCGAGCAAACCAAGCCCGATATCGTTATGCTCAACTCCATAACTTTGAGTTTTATGATCCCAAAGATAAAAAAAGAAACCACAGCAAAAGCAGTTTGTTTTGTAAGAGAAACATTCCCCGAAGACGGCAAAAAATCACTTTTCAAAAAATACCGCAACTTGCTTAACAAAGCAGACGGAGTTTTCTTTATATCTGACTATGACAGATTAAAATTCAATCTTGAAATAAAACACACTATAACTTTAAAAAACAGCGTTCCCGACAGTTTCTTCGAAAAACATGACCAACACGAAGCTTTTCAGAAACTCGGTATAGAAAAAAACGATTGTGCATTCTACGCTCTTTATGTCGGCGGAAGCAGTGCCCTCAAAGGCATCGAAGTCTTAGAGAAAGCATTTCAAAAGCTCGACAGCAAAGTTCATTTGCTTATAGCCGGCGACGAAAAAGAAGCATTTAGTGAAAGTTTTAAAAAACTTTCAGAAAAGAATGCTGACAGAATTCATTTCCTCGGTATGGTTCGTGATATGCAACTTGCCTATGCGGCGTGTGATGTTTTAGTATTCCCATCAGTAAAACCGCACCAGGCACGCCCGGCTTTCGAGGCAGGTTGTTTTGAAAAACCTGTAATCATTTCCGATTTTGCGCAGACAAAAGAATGTGTACAAGACGGTTGTAACGGTCTCTGCTTTTCACCTTGCAAAGCAGACTCACTTGCAGAGAAAATAAATACATTGGCAAACGATGCCGAAAAGTGTAACGAACTCGGGAAATCAAACCGTTTGCTCAGCGAAAACAACCACAGCATAGATAAAGTTACAGAAGTTCTTATGGGTACGGTTGATAAAATTCTTAATCCTACTCACGTAAAATATCTTCACATAATGACCGCTTCAAACTACGGAACGGTTGACGGATATGTAAAGCTTGTAAACGAAAACTTTGACAACAACGAACATCTCTTCATTATTCGCGACACAAAAGAAAATCCGCAGCATAGCCTTGAAAACTTTGAAAATATCATCTGGCTTCCCAAAGCGGAAAAAGGCGAATACGGAAGAATGTTTGCTTATATTGATTCAGCAGAAAGAGTACTCTGGCACTCTATGGGCTGGTACTGGACAACCCAGCTTAAACTGCTCCGGAAACCTTCATTCATGGAAAAATCCACTTGGGTCGAATGGGGGGCAGACCTTTTTAACTGGAAACGAAAAGACGGCAATCCGATTGTGCGCTACGTCGTAAATACCATTCACAGACTTTGGAGAAAGAAAGTTGATTCTGTTGTTGTAATATTCCCGACAGACGAGGACGTTTACAGAAAAGAATTTAATAAAAATCAAAAAATAATGCTCGCAACATACAGCGTTTACAGACACACACAGATTGACGAGCAGAAACCGGAAGTTTTCCACGATCCGTCTTTGGTAAATATCTTAGTCGGTCACTCTGCTACACCCAACGCGCACCACATCGAAGTGCTTGACAGCCTTGCAAAATTTGCTGACGAAAACATTCATATTTACATTCCGCTCTCATACGGAGAGAATGACTATGCACAGAAAGTAATCGACCACGCGACAAAGCTTTTCGGCGACAAAGTTACGTTCCAGATGAAAAATATGCCGCTTTGGGACTACGTGCATTTTCTCTGGGATATCGACGTTGCAATATTTAAAGTTTACAGACAGATTGCTCTCGGTAACATCTGCAGACTTCTTTATATGACAAAGAAAGTCTATCTTCCTAAAGGCAGTCTTCTCTATGATTATTACATCGAAAATGACACAGAAGTTTATGACTGCGACGTTATAGCAGATATGACGTTTGAAGAATTTAAAGAGAAGCCGAAAATGACAGAACCTTCTGCTTGTATAAAAGAGCGAATGAACCGAGGCGCAGTTATCGAAATGTGGCGCAATGTGTTCGAGAAAACGGGAGGTAAATAATTTTGCGTAAAGTTTTATTCATCACAAACGTTCCCGTGCCGTACAGAGTTGACTTTTTCAATGAGTTTGCAAAGCTCGTTGACTTAACGGTCTGCTTTGAACGAAAAGGTGCATCTGACAGAGAAGAAAGCTGGATAAAAACAAAAGGACTTAATTTTAACGCAATTTTTCTCAGAGGCATTAAAGTGTCCTCTGATAAGGCGTTTTGTCCTTCGATACACAAAATTATAAAAAAAGGAAACTACGACAGCATTATTGTCAGCGGGTACAGCTCTCCTACCGCTATGCTTGCGATAAAATATCTCCGCAAACATAATATTTCGTACATTTTAAGTTCTGACGGCGGTCTCATAAAAGATAACGGCAATGGTTTAAAACATAAATTCAAAAGTCACTTTATAAAAGGTGCCGACGGTTATCTCTCCACAGGCAGTGAAACTGACAGATACTTGTCACATTACGGCGCCGATAAAAGCAAAATTCATCACTATCCGTTTACGTCTTTGTACGCAAAGGATATATTCGAAAGTCCTGCCACGGCATATGAAAAACTCACTCTCCGTCGCGAGCTCGGTATGCCTGAACACAACAGAATTGTTATATCTGTCGGACGTTTTATAGAGAGCAAAGGATTTGATGTTCTTATAAAGTCTGCAAAAAATCTCCGTGAAAACACAACAGTTTATATCGTAGGCGGCGAACCGACCGACGAGTACAAAAAACTTATCGAAGAAAACAATGTGACAAAAGTAAACTTTGTAGGATTCAAATCTTTTGCAGAACTTGTAAAATATTACAGAGCCGCAGATGTTTTTGTACTGCCCACCAGAACCGATGTATGGGGACTTGTTATAAACGAAGCGATGGCTTGCGGTCTGCCGGTAGTTACTACCGACAAGTGCGTCGCCGGCATCACACTTGTAAAAGACAGCAAAAACGGATTCATCGTGCCGATTGACGATGTTTCGACTTTGTCAGACAAAATAAATACCCTGCTCTCAATGTCCGATGACGAACTTTCAAAAGCAGGGAATGTTTCCATTGAAACCATAAAAAATTATACATTCGAAAAGATGGCTGAAAAGCACGCCGAAATAGTCAGCTGAAGCACCTACAGAACTATTTTTCTTTTTACAAAACGTTTTGTTATTTTATTAAGATTTGTGACCATAACATCGCCGGTAACACGCAGATTGCGCTCGTTATCCGCTTTGTCATTTTCTTCGATGTTCTTGTAGACAGATTCAACATTTTCATAGCCGTCGGCTAACATCTTTGAAAGAATTTCCTTTGTACGTTTGTAGCCATCGTCTATCATTCTGTCAATACTCTCTTTCTTAAATACCACAGACTGTTTTATGACGCTGTCGCTCGGGAAAGTAACTTTAATAATCCTGTTATCAAAAGAATCATTCTCAAACTTATAACAGACATCATCAAAATATATGCAAACAATATAGTCAAGTTTTCTTTTAAACAGCGGATATACAGGAATATTATCAATCACCGCTCCGTCAAAATACGAAACCCCTTCAATCTTTATCGCATCATTATAAAACGGCATAGCAACGCTCGCCTGCAAGTATTCTTTTGCATCCAGAGCCTGTACATTCAAATTCTTATAAACAGTAGTCTTATTCGTCGCATCAAGTAATGTCGTATAAAAATCCGCAGAAAGGGCCGGAGAGTCTTCCGAAAGTCTCGTTATAATATCCTGCAATGCCGCACTTTTCAGCACCTTATTTATAACGGTTTTGCCCTCATCAGCACAAAAATTTCGCCACATATCTTCCGCTTTGTCAACTTGTCCCGTCACATAGGCATAGCCGTTAAGCACGCCGACAGAAGCACAGCTTACACACTTTATGTCTTCTCGCGGAATGAATTCACTTATAGCTTTTAGCGCGCCGACCTGATATGCACCTTTTGCCATACCGCCCGACAAAACCAATCCTATGTCCATTACTATCCTCACTGAATCAATGCTACGGAATTTGTTGCAAAATTGTAACCAACTAAATGGTATGATACTCTACCAAACTGTAATATGTCAATTAAAAAGAAATGCGAATTTTATAAAAAATCGGAGATGACACAAATCCTCTCCGATAACACCTGACTTTAAATTTATTTACTGTTTTTGCCATGATTCGTATTCGTATTTGTAAACAATATCACCTACATCTCCGCTCGAAACAATGATGTCACAGGAGTCTCCTGCAAAACTTACGGAATGTAAATCATACGACCTGTACCTATCCTGGCAAATAAACATTTCTTCACCGCTTGATTTTTCACATATCTTAAATGAAACAAATTTCATATCCAAAGACTCATCATATGTTTCATAAGGCTTCAATACAAAACCGTTTTTTTCGGTTTCAACACATTCAAACGAATCATCAGTCATATCATTGTTAAATACAACCAATCCCAAATACAGACCGGCAGATAACACTAATAAAGCAGCCACTATCAAAGAACCGATTAAAACAACTTTCTTTGTCATAAAACCACACTCTCCTTTTATATATTCTTCAAGCAGTACAGTTTACATTTAAATAAAATCTCTCATATAATACTTATCATTAGTCAGATCACCGTCGCCGCTTACCGAAATTACTTCACCCAAATACGTAGGCGCCGGCTTTGCAATAGTCATCATAAAATCTTTGCATCTGGCGAGAACTTCACGCACGTCACGTCTCGTTTGCCCCATATAACCGCGAAGGTCAGAATCCACACCGTACGCCTCCAGACCAAGCTCCTCGGCAATGTACAATGCACGCGACAAATGATATTCCTGTGTCACCACAATAACTTTCTTTGCATCAAAAACTTCTTTTGCACGATACATAGTTTCATAAGTAGAAAAGCCGGCATGGTCCATAAATACATCTTCGGACGGAACGCCTGACTCAACTGCAAATTTTTTCATAGCACCGACTTCGTTGTAATCCGCTCTGCCGTGGTCACCGCTCATCAAAATTTTTGTATCGTCTAAAATATTATAAATCTCTACACCTCGGCTAAGTCTGTCGTGCAACATATCACTCAGACTGCCGTCATCTCTCACCTGACAGCCGAGAACTATTACACAATCGACATTTTCAAGTTCAGCCGCTTCATCAACCGTTATCATACGCGATGTTCCGACATTCTTTACCAAACCGTTTACAAAAAGCAACGAGCATATGCAAGATATAACACAGAATAAAACCATTCTGATTTTTATATTAATTTTTTTCTCAGGTAACAATGATTTATTTTTCATATAATCTGTAACCTCTTTTACGGTTAGTTGTATTAGTTATATAATACAACTAACCGTTTCCCCTGTCAACACAATAAGAACCGCGCCAAATTTTCTTTGGACACGGCCAATCCACTTTCCATTGTGTATAAGAAATCAGCTGCTGCAAAATCCTTTTTAGCGAAGCCAAACCGCTTTTCCTTGGTGTATAAAAGTTCAAACGTTTCAAAATCCTTTTTAGCGAAGCTAAACCAGGATTTTGAAACGTTTGACTTTTATACTCTGAACAACATATCTCCATAAGTCGGAAGCGGCCAATATTCGGATGCCGTTATAGTTTCCATTCGATCAACCTTATCTCGCAAATCATTCATTGCAGGAATTACATCGTCGTGGTATGCCTCTGCCTGCAAAATGTGATCTTTCATAGCAGCAGCATTTGACACGGTGTTTCTGAGAACCTTTACAGCCTTGTATGCGGCATTATTGAGCTCTGAAAGTTCGGTAATCAAATCTTCTTCCATAAAGCAACTTGCATCCGGTACAACAGCTTGTTTTGCGGCAGCAGAGCCGGCCACATCGGCGATATACGCCGATACTGCCGGTATGATGTCACGGCTAGCCATTTCTATCATAGTAAGCGCTTCGATGTTTATAATCTTTGAATAATTTTCAAACAAAATATCTGTTCTGGAATTTATCTCTACACTGCTCATTACATTGAACATTTTGAAAAGATCAATATTTTTCTGCATAGGGAATACCTTATACGCATCAACAGCGGTTTTGAGATTGCAAAGACCTCTCTTTTCTGCCTCCGCTTCCCATTCCTTGGAATAGCCGTTTCCGGAGAATATAACTCTTCTGTGGTTCGTGAAAGTTTCTTTCAATATCTGTGCAACGGCAATATCAAAGTTCTCGGCATTTTCAAGTATATCCGCAAACTCTTTGAACTCTTTTGCAATAGCCGTGTTCAAAACAATGTTCGGCAATGCAATATTCTGCGACGAGCCAACCATACGGAACTCAAACTTGTTTCCTGTAAATGCAAACGGTGATGTACGGTTTCTGTCCGTTGTATCTTTTCTGAATGTCGGAACGGTGGGAATACCCAAATCCATTACAGAAGCCTTAACGCTTGTATAAGTCTTTCCGTTTACGATGGCATCGATTATCTCTTCAAGTTCCTCACCTACAAATACTGAAGTGATAGCCGGGGGAGCTTCGCCAGCGCCGAGACGGTGGTCATTTCCGGCGTGAGCAACGGATATTCGCATAAGTTCCTGATATTCGTCAACAGCCTTGATTATACCTGCAAGTATCAAAAGGAATTGAATGTTCTCGGCAGGAGTTTTTCCCGGATCAAGAAGATTCTTTCCGGTGTCTGTCGCAAGCGACCAGTTATTGTGTTTGCCGGAGCCGTTTACACCCTTGTAAGGCTTTTCATGAAGCAAGCAAACAAGACCATGTTTTTCGGCAGTTTTCTTCATGTATTCCATAATCAAAAGGTTCTGGTCAACTGCCATATTTGTTGTAGCGTATATCGGAGCAAGTTCGTGCTGTGCAGGTGCTGCTTCATTATGCTTTGTTTTTGAATTTATGCCGAGCTTCCAAAGGTTTTCATCTAGTTCTGCCATGTATGCGGAAATTCTCGAATTGAGCGGACCGAAGTAATGATCCTCGAGTTCCTGGCCTTTCGGAGCCGGAGCGCCGAAAAGAGTTCTTCCCGAATACATGAGATCTTTTCTCAAATCGTAAATTTCTTTATCGACAATAAAATATTCCTGCTCAGCGCCGACCGTCGGTGTAACTCTTTGAGTCAATGAATCACCGAAAAGTCTTACGATACGAAGAGACTGATTGCTGATGGCCTCCATAGAACGAAGGAGCGGAGTCTTAGCATCAAGAGCCTCTCCGGTGTATGAACAAAATGCTGTAGGAATATAAAGCGTACCGTCTTTTACAAAAGCATACGAAGAAGAGTCCCATGTCGTGTAACCTCTCGCCTCAAAAGTAGCACGAATTCCTCCTGACGGAAAAGATGAAGCATCAGACTCGCCTCTTATAAGCTCCTTTCCGGAAAACTCCATAACAACTTTACAATCACCTACCGGAGATATAAAAGCATCGTGTTTTTCTGCAGTAACACCTGTGAGCGGCTGGAACCAATGAGTATAGTGTGTAGCACCTTTTGCTATAGCCCAGTCCTTCATCGCATTTGCGACAACATCTGCGATTTTCGAGTCAATCGGCTTACCCTGCTCGATAGTCTTGACCATAGATTTATAAACATCTTTAGGAAGACGTTCTCTCATAACATCTTCATTAAAAACCATACATCCGAATATTTCAGAAATACTGCTCATAGTTTCCTCCGCTTATGCAACAAAAGCATTATCAAAATCGTATTTTATGAGACAAACTCATACGAATGTAATTTACAGCCTAATTGGTTTTATGTCAACTATTTCAGACAATATTTATCAGACTTTTAGTACTGGCTTTTTACTTAAATAGATGTTATAATACTCCTACTTATGTATCAAGTAACAGACATTTTAAAATATTTAATAGGAGTGTTTTATGAAAAACCATTCAAAAATGCGCCCGTTTATGTTGGTGCGTATACTTAGTTTATTACTTATAATGATTATCGCAAGCGGCAGTATATCTGTTATTGCACAGGGTGGCGGTTATGAGTCCACTACGCTTCCGATAAACAACACATCTGCCATTACTACTATGTCAGGTTATTCGTATAAAATGAGTCAGCTTACATACGCACTTGACGGAGTGTTTACTGTGAAACCTAATACAAGTGCCACAAACAATACGTTCAATAAGTATTTGATAACATACTCTACCGACAGCTATTTACGCGGCACTATCAGTTATACGCAGGGATATATGAGTGTCACCGAAGAATTCTTTTTGGAACCCGGAGAGAATGTTGTATTTACATCACTTATTGACGGATACCTTAACGATATCGGCGGTAAGAATATAGACAAACTTACCTTTGAAATATTAAAGAAAGGCAGCGTAGGCTATATACAGCTTCATAATATAAACACCGTAGCTTACAACAACATTTCAGTATCTGATGTAGTTTATATTGAAAATTCCCGTTTTAAAGTCGGTGTCGCACTTTATGACGGCGGCGGTATGACTTATTACGAAGACAAAGCAGATGGTTTGTATGAAGTCGGAAATATGCTTAACAACCATGATGCCGGCAGACTTGTTCAGCAGTCTTACTATGGCACAATGGACTATCCGTATCAATGCGCCACCTACAACGGTACCACATGGGCATACAATCCTGTGCAAGGCGGTGACCAGTACAACAATAAGAGTAAAGTTATAGACTATGTAATCGGTGATGACTTTATATATGTAAAATGCAGACCGCTTGACTGGGCTCAGAACAACAAATACACATACTGCTATATGGAAAACTACTACTTTGTAAAGGATACTTACGTAGAAGTAGACAACCGTTTTATAGATTTTTCATCATACAATCATGGTACAGCCAGACATCAGGAGCTTCCTGCATTCTATACGATAAGCTCGCTTGATGCATTTTCGTTCTACAACGGCAGCGCTCCATGGACAAACGGAGCTATCACAACAAAATACAATATGCCTTTCTGGGGCGGAAATCCTGATTGTTATTTCAATGTTCAAAACGGAAACACAGAAGTCTGGTGTGCTTGGACAAACAGCCAGAACGGAAAAGGAATAGGACTTTATTCTCCCGGCACCGAGATACTCCTCGCAGGACGTCACAACCCGACAGGATCTACTGATCCGGCAAATGACGGAACAAGCTATGTAGCACCGCTCAGAACATTCATAATGGAAAACTTCAAACCTTTCGAATACAGCTATCTTATAACGTCCGGTACTGTCAACGAAATACGTTCTACATTTAAAGAAAACAAAGACTATCTGTCAGAAGATAAAACCGGTACATATACTCTGTCCGCATACTCTACAAACGGAACCGCGCATATAGACGGAAACGGAAACTCAAGTTCATACGTTGCAAAAACAAAAATCAGCGGAAGTGACTTTGAAATAACATTCAAACCCGAACCAGGCTTCACATCATTTAATATTACACGTTCAGACGGACTTGCAGTAACTTACAGAAACAACGCAGATGGAACATTGACTGTATATGGTGAGATGCCTCAATGCGATCTTTCCGTGAGTGTAACATTTCTATTATCGTTTAATACGACAGTAGAAAAACTCACTCCGCATATTTTAAACAGCGGTATTCATATAGCAGGATTTTCAAAGGGTATAACCTGTCGAAAGGCAAAAGAAGCATTGCTCAATTCAATAATCGATGATACTACAAATGCGACGGTCAGATATTATAACGCAGACGGTACAACAGCTTCATCATCAAGTGCGTTCGTAACAGGCATGTATATTTCGGTTAACGGAATAAACTACTACTGCTCTGTAGACGGAGATATAGACAAAGATTCTGCAGTAACCATCGCAGATGCATTGGCAGTATACAATCATATACAAAAAAACACAGAACTTACAAGCACTGAGTTTTACGCAGCGGATATTGTTGAAAATGAGAGAATAAACATACTCGATTTGATGGCAGTTCTGAACAACATTTAATAGTTCTATAAAAAAAAGATGACCGAGCGTAGCAGTTCCGAAGAACTGCTACGCTCGATTTAATTTATGCTAAGCGGCTTGTCCGGTCTGCCGAACAAGCCGCTTAGCTATCAAAATTTATTCAATTTAATTTTCCAAACTGTAACAAACAGCATAATTGCCGAAAGGCTTTACCATATAGCCGAAATCGATAAAACGGTCTGTATCTTCACTTTTTACAATATATGCATCATACTCGCCAAGACTATAATAATCAACACCGAAGTCATATTTGCCGAAGCTTTTTACTGAAAGAAACGCTGCAGGATAATTTGTATATTCGACTGTTTCAATATATTCATCCACAGGCGTTTGGTCATAAAACAAAACCTGCGAGTGGAAAATTGACGAATCCACGGCACATCTGTCAACATTCAAAGATTTTACATACTGTATGCACTCACCGGCTCCGTAATTGAAATACTCGCCTATTTCTGAATTGTATGCCCCATAGTATGTTCCGCAAAAACTAAAAAGCACGAAGAAATACCCGACAGCAATTGCGTATTTTATATATATACCTGACTTAACCCAGGATACAGTTTCTGCGATACCGACCGCTATAAAAATCAAAGTATTCAAGTGAATACAGTTTATTCTGTTGATATTCGGTTGGTTGAGCATAAGACAGCAAAGCACACATCCGAGTCCATATAAAAGGAATAAAAATTCATACGAAAATACTTTTTGTTTTAATTTTTCTACGGAAACTCCGATAACCTTTCCTACACCGATTATCATAAACGGAACACTGATAAATCCGAACATTCCGAAGTCACCGACAGAGTTCCACGGTAAGCCGTCATTTTGTTTGTAAAATACGCTCCAGAAAGATTTCCAGCAATTCGGGTCAATCAGATTTTTCGGTGAAATCTCAGAATCGCGCATTACAGGCATCATAGGTACAGAGAAGAAACTTGTCTTTATCTCTCCGATATAGCCGTTGTTTACAAGAACGAAAAGTATAAGCGGTATTGCCATCACAAACAGCACACACACCGATATTATTACATAACGCCACATAAGTTTTTGCTTTGTAATCAAAAGATATGCCGCGCACAAAGCAACTGTCATCGGAACAACCGCCCACGTAATCGCATACGAATAAAGAGTCGTGCCGTACATCAAGGCAGAAAGTATAAAGAATTTGTTGTTACGTGTTCCCTTTACGAAAAAATAAAATCCAAAAAGTAAAAATGCAGGTGCAAGATTTGCATCGAGTGCCCAACGACTGAGCATAATGTGCCATGGACATATCGCAAGTACTGAAAGACCTATAAGCGCATAGTTCCGAATAAACATTTCTCTCAAAAGAAGATAAAATACCGGAAGCGAAATACAAGCACAGATAAGCATAGGCAATCTGAATGTAAATACAGAAAGTCCGAAAAGCTTTATGAAAGGAATCGCAAGGTAACTCTCAAGAACACTCATGCCGCTACCCCATACTGTCAAATAGCAAGGAAAAGCATATCCGAACGAATCTTTCCCGTACTTCATAAGGGAATACGCTTCGTAGCCGGCAAATGCCTCGTCTTGGTTAAGTCCTGCAGGAAGATTTCCGAACTCAAACACGCGCAATATTATACCTAAAATTATCAAAGCTATTACGCAGAAAGTATGTTTATTTTCTGCAACCGTCTTTCTTAAATCAAACGGCTTTCTTATCCTTTTTGTACCCATATAAATCCCTCTAAATCAGTATGCACCTTCAACTTTTATGACAGCGTAATACTTTTCGTCAGTTTCGTGAATTTTTGTTGCAACCGCGTCTGCTACGGCTTTTCTTGCCTTTTCATCCGTACCAAACGGAACGGTCATATCAAATATCATATTTATACGGTTTTCCCCGTCTGTTATACGAAAATCGTGAATTGTATACTCACTGTTGTACTCTTTTACAATGCCTTCTGCCATCGCTTTAAGACCGTTTACAAACTCGTTGTCCGTTGTTACAGGATCCATATGGATGACCAATATTATTCCGAGCTCTGCTTCCGCACGTACTTCTGTGGCATCAATAGCTTCGTGAGCTTTTACGATATCACACTTATCGGAAACTTCTGCATGAACCGATGCGATAACTCTGCCCGGACCGTAATCGTGTACTATCAGATCGTGTACACCTATTATTTCGTCATTCGCCATAAGTATATCGGTAATTTTCTGTATAAACTCCGGTTCCGGAGGTGCACCGAGCAAAACGTTTATGACTTCTTTTGCAATATTAAAACCGGCATACATTATAATAACAGACACTATCATACCTATAATTCCGTCAAAAGGTATGCTTGGGAAAAAGTGTGCCAATATGATTGAAACTATTACAGCAGCGGTCGAGATGCAATCACTCAAGCTATCCTGCGCTGTAGCCTTCAAAATTGACGATTTTATCGTTTTTCCCATATAACTGTTATAACTGAACATCCAGACCTTTATAAGCACGGAAAGCGCCAAAAATACGGTCATAATGACATCGAACTTCATCGCAACAGGGTTTATTATCTTATCAAACGATGTTTTAAGAAGTTCAAATCCAACCAGCATTATCAAAAATGATACAATGAGTGACGCTATATATTCTACACGACCATGACCGAAAGGATGATCCTTGTCGGGATGTTTGTTACTCAACTTCACACTAACGATAGAAACAAGCGAAGTGCCGATATCCGCAAGGTTGTTAAACGCATCCGAAATTACGGCAATACTGTTTATCAAAAATCCTATAATGATTTTTATCGCAAACAAAAGCACATTACAGAAAATGCCGAGAACTCCCGAAAGTACACTGTATTTTTCACGGACGACCGAATTTTCAGTATTTTTGAAGTCCGGTATAAACATTTTAATCAATAACTTTATCATTCCGAATCCTCCGAAATGTCTGATATATTATATGTGTAAAAATTACGCTTTTACACCGTATTCTTCTGCAAGAAGTCTGAACTTCTCCAAAGAACGCTCAACCTTGTCGGTATCCGTGCAATATGCTATACGGAAATGACCCGGACATCCAAAGCCATCACCGGGTACCAATACAAGGTCATACTTACGAGCCTTTTCACAGAACGCAACAGCGTCCGGCTCCAATGAACGCGGGAATGCATAAAATGTTCCGCCCGGTTCTACACAAGTGTAGCCGATTTCGGTCAATCCTTTATAAAGAATATTTTTATTTGTTTCATAAACAGTTGTGTCCGAGGTCAAACCGTCACACTCTTTTATAACCTGTTGGAACATCATAGGCACACCTACGTATGTCATTGAACGAGCGGCAGCCGCAATAACGCCCAAAAGAATATTTGCATGCTTTGCTTTGTTTGTGAATGCGATATAACCGATACGCTCTCCCGGTATTGAAAGAGACTTACTGTATGAATAACAAACGAGTGTATTGTCATAGTAATTCGGCACATACGGAACTTCAAAACCCTTGAAAACAATTTCTCTGTACGGCTCGTCCGAAATAATGTAAATGCTCCTACCGTACTCCCGCTGCTTCTTTTCAAGAATCGCCGCAAGCTTTTTTATAGTCTCTTCACTATATACAACGCCGCACGGGTTGTTAGGTGAATTTATCAACACCGCTTTTGTATGCTCGTTTATGGCCTTTTCAAACTCTTCAAAGTTTATCTGAAAACTGTCAATATCTGCAGGAATTACAACAAGCTTTGCGCCAGCACTCTGAACAAACACGGTATATTCAGGAAAGAACGGTGCAAATGTTATTATCTCGTCGCCTGCATCTCTGTCCGTAAGTGAATTAAAACAAATACCGAGAGCCGCGGCTGCACCTGTTGTCATAAAAATATTCTTTTCTGTATAGTCAGTGCCATACTTTTTATTAAGGTTCTCTGCAATCTTTGCACGTACTGCCGAATCACCCTCTGCGCTCGGATATCCGTGAGCAGCGATAGGGTTAAGGTTTTCCATAATGTTTACGATAGCCTTATCAACCTCTGCCGGTGGCGGAACGCTCGGATTTCCTATACTGAAATCAAATACGTTTTCCGCACCGATAACAGCGGCACGCTGTTTGCTGTATTCGAAACATTCTCTTATAACGGAACGCTTTCCTATATTCTGACTGTATAATTTGGATAACATAATAACATCCTCTCTATTTTTTCTTATATTTTACTCTTCAATATCCGACAGTTCCTCAGCGGATTCTGTATGTTCCGGAGCAACCGTTTCAGTCGGCACACTCTCCGATTCGGAAGTTTCGGGAGTGGCGGTTTCAGGAACAGATGTTTCGGGAGCATCGGTCTCTTCAGGAGTATCGGTAGGCTTCGGTTTCTCTGTTTCTGACGGACTTTCGGTTTTGTCCGGTTCAGGAGTTTCCGGCTTCTCGGATTCTGCAGGCGCGTCGGTCGCATCCGGTGTCTCTGTACTTTCCGTAGAATCCGGCGTCAATGTCGCCGACGGAGAATTTGAAGCACCCGGAGTTTCCGTCACACCCGGAGTTCCGTCAGGCAACTGCGCTGAAGGAGGAGTTTCCGGCGGATCATTATCAATAACTTTCACTCTATCATACACATACATAGCAGCAAAACCACGTTTAAACAAACCTGTAGCCTCCACCTCTTCAAGCACATCACTGTATGCCTCAAAATACAAAAGAGCGGGAGAATTTGAAATATCGATTTTAGTAAAAGCATTGTGGCTGCATTTCGCAAAATAAAGAGCCGGACACTTCTCAAAACTCAACGTTTTTATTCCGCAGTTGGTAATATCAACTTTTTTCAGTGTCGGAAAAACAGACAAATCTATATCACCCAACCACGGATTGTTTCGGAGATCAAGATACAGCAAATTCTGAAGCGACGCTATGTGTTTTGTATCAAAACCTTTGAAATTCGATTCAGCAGCGCTGAAATAAATGATTTTTGAATTCTCGGGAAGTACAAACTGCTTTATACTTGCGCCCTCCATACTCAGACTTACCAACTCTTTGCACCCGGAAACATCCAGATTATCGATCATACTGCCGTCTGCTTGTAACTGCAAAAGTGATTTAAGCTTGCCGAAAGTGCATTTTTTTATAACGGAACCCATGAAATTCACTTTGCGCAACTGTTTGAATCCCGAAAAATCGACATTCTCTACTTTACAATTAGCACACGAAAAATATTCAAGTTTTTCAAAATACTTTAAATCAGAAGTAATGTCACCCAAATTTAATCCCGAAAGTTCAAGATTCTTCACTCTCAAAAGGTCCGTTTCACCCAAAACATAATCATTCGGTAGATTTCCGTATACAAGAGGAAATTTCGCTTTTAAATACGCAAGTGCCGTCTTTCGTATACCGTCATTTTTAAGGTCCGCTTTTTTGAGAGCCGACATCATTTTGTAATAACCTGAAAACACTATATCTCGGTAAGCCGAGCGAAGACCCGATGAGCTTGCCGCATATACCTGACCGTTAACAACGGTATTGTCGTATGTAACATGTGCATTCGGCGCAATCAATGTTCCCGTCAAAATAGTATCCTTCAACAAAATCTCTTCTGCTTCGTAACAGTTTATTAAAAGTCTCGATGCAAGATTTGCAGAAGAATCCCTCACAAGAATATAGTAATCGGAAAAATCAACTACTCTTCCGGAAATATTTATAACCGTATAAAAGCTTCCGCTAAATGAGTCAACCCATATGTAATCAAAATCCTTAAGGCTGTAACCGTCCTTACATATATCATTCTGCTCAATGTTGTATACACACTCGGAAGCCTTGTCCTCCGCAATGCAGAAAAAGCCCGTCTGAGACTTATCCTCTTTTATATTTGTCCACTCTGAATGTGTGGAACCGAGCGCCGCAAGTTCCTCGGACAATTGCAAAATATCGGTAACACCTTCTATACGGCTATCTGAAAGCGCACCCTCCGAATCAAGTATAATACTCTCTCCTGTATCCACCGTATCCGTCTCTCTAAGAGCAACAGACTCCGCAAATTCGTAAATGGCAAAGAAAGAAACCGCCGTAACAATAAATATACAGCATATATATTTCCATTCAGAAATCTTCTGTTTCACAAGCGGAAGCACATCTATTAACTTTTTAATGGTTTTCTTTATATCCATCAAAACAATCCCTTTCCGAGTATACGTTGTGATTATAACATATCTTTATGGAAAATGCAGTATGTAAAAAACCGGAAAAACATTAAAATTGTGAATTTTTTTATATAGAAAACGGCGGCTCAGAACCAAATGTTCCGGACCGCCGTAACCGTATCTTATACTTTAAGAAACTATGCATCAAGTTCAGAAGTACAGTGAGGGCAACGCTTCGCCGCAACATGTATCTCTGTCTGACAGAAAGGACAAACTTTCTTAAGTGCAGCAGCCTCTGCAGCAGCTCTCTCTGCTTCTGCAGCAGCAACCTCTGCGGCAGCCTTCTCTGCTCTTCTAGCCTTAACATTTGCATTCTTTATAAGCATAACTACGATAAATACTGAAATCGCGATAAGGAAGAAACTGATAATCGCATTTATAAAATTACCATAGTTCAAAGTAACGGCGCCGAGAGCCTGAGCCTCTTCGAGTGTAGCACCTGCATGGATAGCAGCCTTCTGCTCTGCATCCAAAGCATGCTGATTGAGAACCATATACATATCTGCATAGTTAACATTTCCGGTGAGCATAGAAATGCAAGGTGTGATAAGATCCTTAACAAGTGAGTTTACAATCGCCGTGAAAGCAGAACCTACTACAACACCGACAGCCATATCAATGATGTTTCCTTTAAAAGCGAACTTTTTAAAATCGTCGGTAACTTTTCCCATAGCTTTTACGCCCTTGGAATCCTTTAATTTACCCAAAACAAACAACTCCTTTTACTGCATTTATTACAAAAAAATTACTATCTAATAATACATCATTAAAGGAGTATAAGCAATAAAAAGTTATTGTATGTTTTGAAATTTTCCTTCTTTTTCACGATTTGAAACAAAAAAGCCGGCAATCAACAAAATAATCGGCAAAACAAATTCAAATGCGACATTGATTGTAATATTTAATTTTGTATCCGTATACACGCTGTTCAAAATCCGAGGGTTTCCTATGACAGTCAATACAAGTGCCGCCGCTCCGGCTATCAAATGGTTATTCTTCGAGCGTCTTCCGTCGGTTACCGACTTAAACATCTCGCACGTTGCAAACAGCCAAATCGAAGCTTTAAAGAATGCCAATATCATAAGCATTCCCGCATAAAATATCTCTACACGACTGAATATTTCACCGATATTTATCATTCGTATGCTTTCAAATGTCGGGAATATAAAATACTTTACCAGCACACCCAAAGTTCCGGTGTCGCGAATTGCGTTTATCAAAAACGTGACATATCCGAGAACTAGTGAAATCAACATTGTTTTTATCAAAGTTCCGCTTTTTCTGATATTTTTCACGTGTGGTATAACCGTCAAAAAAACTATAAGTTCACCAAAAGGCTCTACCGATGCAATAGCAAAACCTTTCAGATAGTTTGATTGACTTTCGGCAAATTGCGGCAGAAAATTTCCGAGTTCATACTGCGAAGCAAGAAAAAGAGCTGACCCTACGGTAATTACAAATACCGTAACAGTCAATAAAAAGCCGATACTGCTTACAACCGTTATTCCGAAGTTTACCGCAAATACACACAATCCGATTATCAATATAAGAATTACCCACTCCGGCGTTTTCGGTAATATCGTATCCGTTACAAAAGATGAAAATTCAAATACCGTGTCACAAAATTTCCAAAAGAAATAAATTACATAAATTACGGAAATAAGTTTTCCGATTATTTTTCCAAAGCCGGTTTCAGTCATTTCACCCAGACTTTTTCTTCCGTATACTTTATCGAGCGCACCTATTAACAGTATCGAAACGACACCGGAAAGAGCCGCCGCCGTCAAAACCAGCCAAGACGATTGGACGGCTAAATTCTTCATCATACTGATATGAATTGTTACGCATTGAAGAAAACACACTACGGTGAATAAAAATTGTCTTTTTTCTATTTTGACTGTCCCCGATTTCATACGAGCCTCCGATAGACTTTTAAATTCAATGTGCTACATTCAGAGTACCTATACCTTTAATGTTCACCTTGATTTCTGTAGACACCTCAATTTTTTGGAGATAATTCTCTCCGCCAGACGAGTTTTTGTAATCATTCCATTTTTTGCTGTTTATTTGGTTTAATTGATTTGCTATCCCTATAAAATCCGCATCCAGACGTTTCGATTCATCAAATACCTTTCTGATTTCTTCGTCAATTACAGCCTTGCAGTCATTTTCCAGAAGTTTTTTCAACTTCTTCTCATCCTTTTCGTGACTTCCCTTTATCATACCGACAACGCAATCGGCATCGACTTTTACTTTTACTTTCAGAGCGCCTTCCTTACTTATGGAAACATCAAAATCACCTTTCGAATTCAAGACTTCGATGTCCGCACTTCCGTTTTCATTCTCCGTCACTATAACCGATGACTCTTCTTCGTCACGAATCCAAAGATACCCTCTTACCGCAGAAGGATCAATAGTACCTATCATTTCATCTTTTTTTATTACCGCTGCACCGGTTAACTTTATGCTTGAAGTCTCTTTTTGTTCTTCGCTTCCTTCCGCACCTTTTGAATCTTCGTTCTTTTCAATTTTTACAAGTGGAAGAAGCGTTGCGGAACTCTCCTCTGCCATGGATTTTATATAATCCAGCAATGTGATACGGACATTGAGCGAATTGATTTCCTGCATATCAATAAGTTGTGATAATTCCGTTGCCGGCATATCGTCATAGTAAGTTGTGGCATCAAATATCTCCGACGCTTTCCCCTCGGCGACGGCAAGCCACATCGTATATCGGAACTCGTTATCTCTTACAAGATAGTCAATATAATCACGAACTCCGCCTTTTGCAACATCAGAGCTGAACAGAACTACCTCAGTGTGCGAATTATAGAGCTGTCGATTTGATATCGTAGTCATTTTTCTTATGATTTCAAACAGGTCACTGTCCTCGTAAACAAGATTGCTGTATGCGCCCATTGAATCTCCGCCCGAGCTGTTTTGTTCACTGTTGCATCGTGCCACCTGTGCCGTCACTTTCAGTTCTCCGCTATCTGTTTTATCCAGAGCTATACCCATTACTATCGCAAGTTCATTCAATTCGCGGTTATCCCAACAACCGGTAAAAGAAACCATTACGGTTATCAAAAGCAATACTACTACAAGTTTTTTTAAAATTATCATATGACCGTCACTCCTCACTTTCAGGCGGTATCGGATTGTTCTCCCTTATAGGATTCTCCGTTGCAAATCCGACAGGTCTTGTTCTCATAACCCAAAGCGGCGCTCTCACTGCTCCGTCTTTTAAATCTTCCCATATGAGCGGCATCATCGGTGTCATATAAAATCTTCCGAACGATTTAAGTGATACCATATTGATCGTAAGAAGTATAAAACCGAACACTATTCCGTATCCGCCGAACAACCCTGCTAGCACCAGGAAGAATATGCGTAATATAAAAACCTGGTCATTCAAAAACGAAACGACAAATCCGGCAACCGCGGCAAAAGCGATTGTTATTACAAGCGGTGCACTGGCTATTCCCGCAGACACAGCAGCATCACCCATTACAAGAGCGCCGACAATACTGATCGTCTGACCGATTGACTTTGGTAAACGAAGACCGGCTTCTTTCAATATTTCAAATATTAAAAGCATAACCAATGCCTCTGCAAAGGCCGAAAACGGAATTCCTTCTCTCGCTTTTGCAATCGTTATCAATAGTTTTGACGGCAAAAATTCCTGATGAAAAGTTGTTATCGCCACATAAATTGCAGGTGCCATTATCGTTATTATGAATGCAAATATTCTGAAAGCTCGTATAAAAAAAGAATATGCCGGTTTTGAATAGTAGTCGGACGGGGTCTGAAATGCCTCTATGAAAAGGTACGGCAAAGTAAGTGCAAACGGCGAACCGTCAACGATTATTACAATTCTTCCTTCCAAAAGTTTTGCCGACGCGACATCGGGGCGCTCCGTATATCCTACCGTTTCAAATATTGAAAACGGTGCATCGTCTATAAGCTGAGCTATATAACCTGAATCAAGTATTCCGTCGATATCAATTCCTTTAAGGCGGCGTTTAACTTCTCTTATCAATGTTTTTTCGGCAATTCCGTCAATGTAGGCAACCGCCACAGGTGTCTTTGTCTGCTCACCGAGTCTGATTGTTTCAAAAACAAGGTTATTGTTCTTTACCCTACGCCTTATCATCGCGGTGTTATCACGCAGATTTTCCACAAAACTGTCCTTCGGCCCACGTACATTCACCTCATCCTCAGGATTTGTGATGCTTCTTTTTTCATACCCCTTAGAACCGATTATTAGCGCCGAACTCATCCCGTCTGCAAACAATACCGTATCACCGTCAAGACAACCTAAAATTGCATCCTCAATTGTAAAAATTTCACGAATCTCACCGACGCTTATCATACTGTTGTCAATAGGTGCATTGTTACTTTCCGCTTCATTAAATTCGGTCTGCCCCGGTATTCCGGAAATCAACGGTCCGACGATGGATTCATTTATAACTTTTCCGCTGACTAAACCATCGATAAATACGATAAACGCTTTTCGTCTTTTTCCGGTTTCGGAATTTATCAGAAACTCTCTAAATTTGAGATCATCCGAGCCACAGAATTCGTTTTGAATACTCCTGTAGTTATCATTTATATTTTTTGAAATGTTTCTTTTTTTACCGTTGTCTTCTACAATTTCTTTAAAAAACTTTTTCTCCGATTTGCTTTCTCTGCCGCTTTCATAACGCTTACGGATTCTGTATTTTATTTTCTGTGTGATTTTTCGCAACATAAAAAACCGACCTTTTACAAATTATCAATTTGTAGTATGGTCGGTTTCACTTTAAATTATTTATTTTTGTTGTTTAAACCGCGAAGTCAGTTTTTCTCTTCGAGTTTTGCACGAAGCGCTTCGATTTCTTCTTTGAGCTGGTTGATTTCCTGCGCAATCGGATCAATAACTTTATGGTGATCAAGGTCAATAGAGTGAGCAACACGCTCTCCGTCAGTTTTTATAACACGAGCTTTAAGTCCCGTAACCGTAGAATTTGCCGGAACGTCGTGAAGCACGACAGAGCCTGAACCTATAAGGCAGTTGTCACCTATCGTGACAGGGCCCAATATTTTGGCACCTGCACCTATCAAAACATTATTCCCGACAGTCGGGTGACGTTTTATATGTTTTGTGCGACCTGTACCGCCGAGTGTAACCTGATGGTATATCGTGCAGTTGTCTCCTATCACCGCAGTTTCACCGATAACTATACCGTGTCCGTGGTCGATGAAAAGACCATCTCCGATTTTAGCACCCGGATGTATCTCTATACCGGTACGACGGCTCGAACACTGTGATACAAAACGTGCTATAAAATACATTTTGTGTCTGTGAAAAAACGACGCTACCCTATGACTTCTGAGAGCTTTGTAACCCGGATAAAGAAGCATTACTTCAATTACATTTCTTGCTGCAGGATCTCGCTCCGCTATCAATTTTGCATCTTTTATAAATCCCATAAAAACCTTCTTGAACAACCAATCACTGTCCGTTATTTTTCCTTGGCACTTATTCTGGTGAGTGCTCTTTTGAGTTTTATCTCCGCCAAATGCGTATCAGCATCCGAAATATGAGCGGCTATGCGTTTTTCTGCTCTTTCCTTCGCAGCATTTGCACGAGCCAAGTCGATATCCTCTGAAAATTCAAAAGTCGTTGCCGCAATTCTTACCATGCCTTTTTTTACAGATAAAAATCCGTCAGCACAGGCACATTTACTAATCTCACCATCAGCATCTTTTATTTTTACCACGCCTGCATCAATGGTTGTCACATAATCAATGTGTTTTGCCATAATGCAAACATCTCCGACAGAGCTACGCACGGTAACGCTCTGAGCCTCGCCGTCAAATGCCACACCATCCGGTGTAACTATCTGAAGTCTGAAACAGCTCATTTATTTTGCCCCCTTTGAAGCCTTCTCTATCGCTTCGTCAATCGTTCCCACAAACAAGAATGCAGACTCCGGAAGGTCATCATGCTTACCTTCTATAATCTCTTTAAATCCTCTGATAGTTTCTTTTATCGGAACATATTTGCCCTGCATACCGGTAAACTGCTCTGCAACCGTGAAAGGCTGTGAAAGGAATCTCTGTACCTTTCTTGCACGGCTTACGATGAGCTTATCTTCTTCAGAAAGTTCATCCATACCCATAATAGCAATGATATCCTGAAGTTCTCTGTATCTCTGCAATATACTCTGTACGGCACGTGCTGTTTCGTAATGCTCAATTCCCACCACATCAGGTGAAAGAATTCTTGATGTAGAATCAAGCGGGTCAACAGCCGGATAAATACCCTGTGATGCTATCTGTCTTGAGAGAACTGTCGTAGCATCAAGGTGCGCAAAGGTTGTCGCAGGTGCAGGGTCAGTAAGGTCATCCGCAGGCACATAAACAGCCTGAACCGATGTGATAGAACCTTTCTTTGTAGAAGTAATTCTCTCCTGCAAAGCACCCATCTCTGTCGCCAATGTAGGCTGATAACCTACGGCAGAAGGCATACGGCCGAGAAGCGCTGAAACTTCACTACCTGCCTGTGTAAATCTGAAGATATTATCAATAAAGAGAAGTACGTCCTGTCCTTCTTTGTCACGGAAATACTCAGCCATTGTAAGTCCGGAAAGAGCAACTCTCATTCTCGCTCCCGGAGGCTCATTCATCTGACCGTAAACGAGTGCAGTCTTGTTTATAACACCTGACTCATTCATTTCGCAATAAAGGTCATTACCCTCTCTTGTACGCTCACCTACACCGGTGAATACTGAAAGTCCGCCGTGCTGTGTAGCGATGTTGTTTATAAGCTCCATGATAAGAACCGTCTTACCTACGCCAGCACCGCCGAACAAACCGATTTTACCACCCTTTGCATAAGGTGCGATAAGGTCAACGACTTTTATACCTGTTTCGAGTATTTCAGTTGTACTTTCCTGTTCATCAAACTCAGGCGGTTTTCTGTGAATGCACCATCTCTCTGCAGCTTCCGGAGCAGGCTTGTTATCAACAGTTTCACCTAAGAGGTTGAAAATTCTGCCCAATGTACACTCACCAACAGGCACCGTAATACCCATGCCTGTATCTACGGCATCAATACCTCTCTGAAGTCCATCAGTAGAACTCATAGCAATGCATCGTACAACATCATCACCGAGCTGCTGTGCAACTTCACAAACGATTTTTGTATCACCGTTCATAATCTCAATAGCATTTAAAAGATTGGGCAATTTTCCGTTTTCAAATCTTACGTCAATTACAGGACCTATAACCTGAACGACTTTTCCGATATTTTTATTTTCCATATCAATTTCCTTTCGATCTTATAAAGCCTCAGCACCGGCAACAATTTCGTTAAGTTCTTGTGTAATAACGTTTTGTCTTGCACGGTTGTATTTCAAAGTAAGATCATCAATCATTTCAGTAGCATTTTTTGTTGCGGAATCCATCGCACTTCTTCTTGCGGCATACTCTGATGCCAAGGACTCACAAACCGCGTTATATATAGTGCCGGAAATATACTGAGGAACTATTTTTTCGTATATCTCCTCCGGCTCAGGTTCGTAAAGAGTAAGCATTTTCGGACCGTTTTCGACATCCGACTTTTTAGGAAGAGGCAACACGTTTTTAAGTGACGCTACCTGTGAAATCATTGAAACAAACTCTGTATACACAACACAAACTCTGTCAAAGTCACCTTTTCTGAAACCGCCTGCAACCAGTTTTCCGATTTCCACACACGAGCCGACATGCATCTCGGAAGTTAACGGGTATTTATCATAAACAATTTCCTTACCTATATGTACAAAATGCTCCAATGCTTTTTTGCCTATCGGCATTACACAGTAAGGGATATCACCTGCATCTTCCGCAACGAGTTTAAATACATTATTGTTGAAACCGCCCGCAAGACCTCGGTCACCGGCAATCACTATGTAACAAATTTTCTTAACTTCCCGCTTTTTTGAAAAAACATTTTCAAAGCCGCCGCTGCTTTCAAGTTCTGTAATCGCTGCGTCAAGTATGTCATAAAACACCTTTGTACGTTCTGCATTCTCTCGAGCCTTACGAACTTTTGAGGAAGCAACAAGCTCCATAGCCTTTGTAATTTTCTTTGTACTTTCGATGCTCTTTATACGGCCCCTGATATCTCTCAGAGAAGCTCCTGCCATTTAAGCATCACCTCCGCATTATCTATCCGAAAAATTCTGTAAATCAAGCTTTATACTTTTCTTTACAGATATTTATAACTTTCTCTATCTCAGCAATAATCTCCGCTGTATAGTCTGTCTTTATCGCCTGCATAAGTTCGTCACACGATACTGACATATAATCAAACAACAAATCCTCAAAACGACCGATTTCCTTTGCCGGAATATCGCTGAGCATATTGTTTATAACTGCGTAAATTATAACTACCTGCATAGCAACATCGACAGGGCTGTTTCTGTCTTGCTTAAGAACCTCAACAATTCTTGCACCCTGCTCAAGTCTTGCCTTTGTATCTTCATCAAGGTCTGAACCAAACTGTGCAAAAGACTGGAGTTCTCTGAACTGCGAATATGCAAGTTTCAATGTACCCGAAACTTTTTTCATTGACTTTATCTGAGCGTTACCGCCTACTCGGGATACCGAAATACCCGGGTTTACCGCAGGTCTTATACCGCTGTGGAAAAGTTCTGTTTCGAGGAATATCTGTCCGTCCGTAATAGAGATAACATTCGTAGGAATGTATGCAGATACGTCACCTGCCTGTGTCTCGATAATAGGAAGCGCGGTAAGTGAACCACCGCCGTGCTCTTCCGACATCTGCGCTGCCCTTTCAAGAAGTCTTGAGTGAATGTAGAATACATCACCCGGATACGCTTCACGTCCCGGAGGTCTTCTTATGAGAAGTGAAAGCGCACGGTATGCAACCGCGTGTTTTGACAGGTCATCGTATATAATAAGAACGTCTTTGCCCTGTGCCATAAAATATTCACCGATAGCACAACCTGAATAAGGTGCAATGTACTGAAGCGGTGCAAGTTCAGATGCAGTTGCCGAGACGATTATCGAATAATCCATCGCTCCGTTTTTCTCAAGAGTATCAGCTATCTGTGCAACTGTAGAACGCTTCTGACCTATCGCAACATATATACAAATAACATCCTGACCTTTTTGATTTATGATAGTATCTGTCGCAATAACAGTCTTACCGGTCTGACGGTCTCCTATGATAAGCTCACGCTGTCCGCGACCGATCGGAATCATTGAGTCAATAGCCTTTATACCTGTCTGGAGAGGTCTATTAACAGACTTTCTCTCGATAATGCCGGGAGCTTTGCTCTCTATCGGGCGGATTTCTTTTGAGTCGATAGGACCTTTTCCGTCAATCGGCTGACCGAGTGCATTTACTACACGGCCTATAAGGGCATCACCTACGGGAACAGATACGACTTCACCTGTTCTCTTTACTATATCACCCTCGCAGATACCTTCGTCAGAACCAAGCATAACTACGCTTACAAAAGATTCCTCAAGGTTAAGTGCCATACCGTACTCACCGTTTGAAAACTGCAAAAGCTCATTTGACATACAGTTTTCTACGCCGTGAACTTTTGCAATACCGTCACCGACGGATATAATATAGCCGGTCTCTTTTTGTTCTATTTTGTTGCCGTAATTTTTTATACGGTCTTTTATTATTTTACTTATTTCGTCTGCTTTTAATTGCATAATTTAACCTCGCAAACATTAAAATATGTTACAGAAATTATAATACTATATCTGCAAGCTGCTTCTTTATACCATCAAGTCTGCTCGCAATACTACCGTCAAGCTGTCTGCCTTCGTAACGCAAAATGACTCCGCCCAATATAGAAGGATCGATTTTTTTTGACGGAATGACTTTTTTGCCGGTAGCCGCAGTTATCTTTGCACAAATAGCATCGCATTGTGCATCACTTAGTTCTACCGCTGTTATGATTTCGGCACGCAAAATACCGTTTGCATCGTCATACAACTTACAATAACCGTCTGCACACTTAAAGAACGCAGACATCTGACGCATTTCCGTCAGAAGCTTTATAAAATTAAGTGTTATATATGACGCACCTTTGAAAGCATCATCGACCATAGCAATACGCTCCTCGGTCGAAACTGCAGGAGAATCAAGCAGTCCCGTAAACCCGGGATTTTCAGCCAGTACATCCTTTACAGTCATTAAATCGGAAAGCACCGCGTCGGCAACATTTTCTTCTGACGCCAACTCAAACAAAGCTCTGCTGTAATCTTCAAAATTCGAAATCATGACTCATCACCCATATTGTCGATAAATTCATCAATAAGAGCAGAATGATCCTCGGCATTTATGTCGCGTTCGATAACCTTTGCGGCAATATCAACAGCCATGCCTGAAATGTCGTTTTTGATTTCGTTTACGGCATTCTTCTTTTCCAATTCTATCTGTGTTTCTGCGTGCTTCATAATGGCTGACGCCTGTGCATGAGCATCTTTAATGATTTCTTCTTCCTTGAGCTGAGCCTTACGTACTGCATTTCTCACAATATCCTCAGACTCGGCATTTGCCTCCGAAAGTTTTACCTCGTACTCTTCTTTGAGTCTGAGACCTTCTTCCTGAGACTTTGAAGCATCGTCATACATAGCCTGAACCTCATTTTCACGGTCAAGCATTACTTTACGGATCTTCTCAAAAAAGAATTTTTTAAGAACCAGAAACAGTATAAGCAAGTTTCCGAGTGTAAATATCATCGTCCAAACATCTATGCTAACAAACCCCTGCGTTTCAGAGGTCGCTAATATTAAAAGTTCTTCCACTTGCCTTTTTCACTCCTTTCAATTCCGTTTTGATTATGAATTTTATCAAACAAACGGATTTGCAAATAAAAGGATCATTGCAACAACAAGTCCGTAGATACCTGTTGACTCAGCAACAGCGTCACCGAATAGCATTGTAGATGTAATTGCACTCTTTGCTTCAGGCTGACGACCTACTGCCTCTGCTGCCTTACCTGCAGCAAAACCCTGACCTATACCGGGACCTATACCTGCAATCATAGCGAGTCCCGCACCTATGGCTGATGCTGCCTGAACAAATGCTTCTGAATCAATATTCATAATCTTTACCTCCTAAAAATGTAACAAATTTTTATTAATCAAATTTAATTTATATAAATGGGTGGGGCTGCAACTTCCGGAAAATCAATCTCCTTCCGGACCTGCGCCTCCCACGTATACCATTGTAAGTGTACATATAATAAATGCCTGTAAATAACTTGAGAACAAGTCAAAATAAAGTGAAAGTACAGCCGGTAAACCGAGCTGGAATATCGGAATGTTTGCAATAAAATCATTCGGAATCCACCCGAGCACCATATTGCTGAGACTTGCAAGAGCACCGTAAATGAGTGATGTGATAATTGTACCGGCCGCTATGTTTCCGAAGTGACGGAATGCCATCGAAACCGGGTTTGCAACTTCACTTATGATATTCAAAGGCAAAATAACAGGCACCGGATCAACGAAAGACTTGAGCCAACCACCGACACCGTTTGTTTTTATCGACCTGAACCAGACCATAACAGTCGTCATAAGTGCAAATGTAAGCGTAACACTTAAGTTTGACGTATATGGTTTTAATGTCACCATACTCGACAAACTACCGACGATGGAAAACATAAACAACGTGCCTATGTACGGTGTAAAATGCAGATTGTGCCTACCCATGGTATCCTCTACCATATTGTAGAAATATTTTACCAGCCACTCTGCAAACACTTGCTTTCCCTTGGGAACTTTTTTTAAGCCGGATGCAAGCCACAAACACACTATGAGTATAAATGCCGAAACAATCAGCATATTTCTCATTGTCTCCGTAAACGGAATTTCCAAGCCGAAAATATCAAATGTAAAATATATCTTAGGTCCTGTTACCTGAACATTCATCAGTTTTTCCTCGATTCAATAAATAGAAAAATATATGCAAGCGGTTTTGTGAAAGCAAGCGGTATAAGCACAGCCCAATTGTAGAAACAATCGAACTTAAGCCCGACTATCACAAGTATAATCAATATCACCATTCTGCCGATGTACGGAATCTTTATAACTGTCGTTTTCGACACATAAAGAAGCAACCAATACAACACAGCAGTTGTCATACCGAGCAAACTGCCCCAAATAAGCGGCATACTGAAAGACATACACAAACCCATAATCACAAACATCACGGCAGTACCTAAAACAACGCCCAGGCACGCAAGTAATATTTCACGAAGCAATTCCTTCTTGTAAAGTTTTTCATACTCGGTCGAAGATACTTTCTCCGCAACATCATCAACTGCGACATCACAGGGAATCGAATCGTCTGTGTTTTCAATATTCTGATTTTCTACTGTCTCAATATCGTTTTCAGACATCTTTCTCCCCTGTTTCTTTCTTTTTCTTATTCTTTACCGCAAGCTTGTATATCGACGTGAACATATTGTACACACCGCAGACGGCACCGAGCACAATCGCTCCGACAACAACCTTTTCGGACCAACCGAAATACTTTACACAAAGCTTTGCTCCTATGAGCAACAAAGCAAGCGGCGAAAGAACCGAAATACCGGCTTCCGTAACGGCAATGACAGCCTTTGCAATTTCTCTTCTGTCTTTATTTGCCATAAGGAAAACACCGCCCTCAAAGAAACTCTTTGTATGTTAAAATCAATGTAAAAAAGATCAAAACAATCCATTTTCACATACACGCTAAAGTTAACAACTTTTTGGCTGATTTGTCAATAAAAATCGAACTACGAAAACTTCAAAAATCGCCCGATACCGATTTGTTGAAGTTTTGTAGTTCGATTTTTTCGATATAGTGGTAACGCCCTATATCGATTTATTGAAATTTTTCGACTTGATTTTTTTAGAGATTATAATCAATTAAAAACATCAGTATGTTACGGCTTGGATTTCAATCGCAAAGTTCGCATTGCATTAAGTATCGCAATCACTGATACACCGACATCTGCAAACACAGCCGCCCACATTCCTACAAGGCCGAAAGCTCCGAGCGCAAGAACCAAAAGCTTTACTGCCAAGGCAAATACGATATTTTGAATAACAATGCTCTTGGTGTAGCGTGAAATCATTATTGCAAATGCAATTTTCTGCGGATTATCGTCCATCAGCACAATATCCGCGGCTTCTATAGCAGCGTCGCTTCCCATTGCACCCATAGCGATTCCGATGTCAGCCATTGAAAGTACAGGAGCATCATTTATGCCGTCGCCCACAAAGGCAAGTTTTTCTTTCTTATCAGCAGAGTCTATAAGTCGTTTTACGCACGCCACCTTGTCTGCAGGAAGAAGTTCGGCATAAAACTCATCAATTCCTATCCGACCAGCCACAGCCTCCGCCACAGTAGATTTATCGCCTGTCAGCATCACCGTCTTTTTTATTCCGAGTTTTTTAAGTTTTGAAATAATTTCGCCCGACTCTTCTTTAATCTCATCGGATATTACAATGTGACCCAAATACTCATCTTCAGAAGCCACATGGATGATTGTTCCGCTCAGATGACAGTCCTTGTGCGTAATGTTGTTTAATTTCATCAATTTGTCATTGCCGACGAATATTGTCTTGCCGTCAAACGAAGCTTTGATTCCGTGACCTGCTATTTCTTCTATCAGGCTAATCCGCTTGCTGTCAGGTTCTTTGCCGTATGCACTCAGAACAGACCTTGATACAGGGTGATCAGAGTAATATTCAGCAAATGCCGCAAGCTCCAAAAGGTCATCTTTTGAAATCTTTTCCGGATGAATGTCGGTTACGGCGAAATTGCCTTTTGTAAGAGTTCCTGTTTTGTCAAAAACAACAGTCTTGCACTCAGAAAGCGACTCAAGGTATTCAGCACCCTTTATGAGTATGCCATCTTTTGAGGCTCTGCCGATTGCTCCGAAATATGAAAGCGGAACCGATATAACAAGCGCACACGGGCACGATATTACAAGAAAAGTAAGCGCTCTGTGAAGCCAATCCTGCCAAGTATCAAAACCAATGAAAACCGGCGGCAACACCGCAATGAGCAAAGCTGACACAACAACGGCAGGCGTATAATATTTCGCAAACTTTGTTATGAAGTTTTCTGTTTTGGCTTTGTGAAGGCTTGAATTTTCAACAAGTTCAAGCACTTTTGCAACGGTCGAATCGCTGTATTTTTTTGACACCTTGATTTTAAGAACGCTGTTTATATTTATGCAACCGCTTATAACGCTGTCGCCCTCGGAAACATCCTTCGGCAAAGCTTCACCGGTGAGCGACGCCGTATCAATTCCGGAACAACCTTCCACAACAACACCATCCAAAGGAATCTTCTGCCCCGGCTTTACCACAACAATATCACCGACATCCACTTCTTCGGGAAAAACTTCTACAATTTCACCACCGCGAAGCACATATGCAAAATCAGCCTGCAACTCCATCATATCCGAAATGGACTTTCTGCTTTTACCTACGGCATAACTTTCAAAAAATTCACCGACCTTGAAGAAAAGCATTACAAAAGACGCCTCAGGATACTCGCCTATACAAAGCGCACCGATTGTCGCAAGACTCATCAAAAAGTTTTCATCGAAAATCTGCCCGTGAATTATATTTATGAATGACTTTTTCAGCACATCCCAACCGATAAAAATGTACGGGACAAAATATACCGCAAATTCTAAAATACCGCCGTCCTTGATAAAAAAGTAATCGCAAAACGCTGCCGCAACAAAAAGTGCTGCACCGATCAATATATTAACAATTTTCTTTTTCTGCTTTTTACTCACCAAATACACCTGCCCTGCAAAAACCGCACGCGGTTTTTGCATAATATATGCACGCGGCTTCGCAAGAAGCCGCGTGCCTCCGGATTATCCTATGATATCGCAATCCGGCTCGATTTTTTTGATAACCTTTTCCGCCTTTTTAAGGACATCGTCAAAAACATCGTCATCAGCTTCTATAACAAGCTTCTGTGCCATAAAACTGACTGCCGCATAAGTTACGCCGTCAATCTTTCTGATGCCGTCCTCCATCTTTGCCGCACAGTTTGCGCAGTCAACTTCGTCAAGTTTAAATACCTTTTTCATAATATCAATCTCCCTGAAATTTATTTAATTTTATATATACATAGCGCCTGAATCGTCGCCGATCACGGTCACTCGCAGATATGTTCCATACCCTGATTTATAATCGACCTCACATGGTCATCGGCAAGTGAATAGAAAACCGTCTTACCATCGCGTCGTGACTTTACAAGTTTTGCATTTTTCAGAACCCTGAGCTGATGAGAAATCGCAGAAACCGTCATAGAGAGAAGCTGGGCAATGTCACACACGCACATCTCCGATTCAAACAACGCATACAAAATTCTTATGCGTGTAGAATCACCGAAAACCTTGTAAAGCTCCGCCAAATCGTAAAGCTTCTCTTCGTCAGGCATCTCTTTTTTAACTTTATCTATGATATCGTCGTGAGCCTGAGCACACTCGCATATATCAATACTCTCTCTCATAAAAGTCTCCTGTGTAAATAATTTGAAACCGGTCGTCAACACCCGTTTGAACATTTGAGCAACCGTTCAAGTGTTATTATATGCAAATTCGTTGAGAAGTCAATATTTTATTTTCTATAAATAGGTGATATAATTGTGAAAATTGATTTTTGGTTATGGAGATTGCAGGATGAAAAAAGGCTTAGTAATGGAAGGCGGCGCAATGCGAGGAATGTTTACCGCAGGCGTGACCGATGTAATGATGGAAAATAATATAACTTTTGACGGAGCTATCGGTGTCTCGGCAGGTGCGGCATTCGGTTGCAACTACAAATCAAACCAGCCCGGCAGAGTTATCCGCTACAACAAACGTTTCTGCAACGACAAACGCTTCTGCAGCTTCCGTTCCCTCAGAAAAACCGGCGACCTGTACGGCCACGAATTCTGCTATTACACCGTTCCGAACGAGCTCGACATTTTTGACAGGGAAACATACAAAAATTCACCGATGGAGTTCTACGCAGTTGCCACAAATGTCCACACCGGCAAACCGGCCTACTTCAATTGTCCAAACGGCGACGACAACGACCTTGAAGCATACAGAGCATCCGCCTCTATGCCTCTCGTGTCCAATATGGTTGAAATAAACGGCGAAAAATTCCTTGACGGCGGTCTCTCCGACTCCGTGCCGCTTGCATATTTCGAAAGCATCGGTTACGACCGAAATGTCGTGATACTCACCCGTCCGCGCGGCTACATCAAATGCAAAAACAAACTCATGCCTTTAATCAAACTCAAATATCGCAAATATCCGAATTTCGTAAACACGGTAGCAAACCGCCACATTATGTACAACGATGAAATGAAATATATCTACAACGCCGAAAAAGAAGGCCGTGCCTTCCTGATAGTCCCAGACGAAGCTCTCGACATCGGTTTCTCCGAAAAGAGCCCCGAGAAATTGCAGGAAATATATGAAATCGGCAGACAGACTGCGGAGAAAAGACTTGCGGAGTTGAGGGAGTTTTTGGGGAGTAAATTATAAATTTTCGGAGTTATAAATCTTAAAATATTTGGATTTATGGAGTTCTATTGAAAACTTGGATAATTTACAAAGCAAGTTTTCAACAGAAAAAGGTTAAGAGGAGTTTTTTAGGTAATATTTGAAGTAAAATTAAAAAGCAAATTTACACAATTAAAACATATAATTGTGAGAAAGGAAAATAATCCACTATTCTTAAAATACATAGTAGATTACATAAAAAAACATGGCACAACGATTGTGGACACGAGAAGAAGAGATTATTGTTTTTAATTTATATTGTAAAATCCCATTCAAAAATTCTTCAAAAAATCATCCTGATGTTATAAGAATTGCTAATTTGATAGGGCGGTCTCCAAGTGCTGTTAATATGAAAATCGGAAACTTCGGTAGTTTCGACGAAAATCTCAAAAAACAAGGAATCGTCGGGCTAACTAATGCGAGCAAACTTGACAAGGACATTTTTGAGGAATTTTCAGAAAACTGGGATAAATTAGCTTACGAGAGTGAACTGTTGATTTCTAAGCTAAACAATTCAAATGTAGGAATAATTGATGAAAACATACCCGAAGG
The DNA here is from genome assembly GCA_015069195.1 of Oscillospiraceae bacterium. Classification (GTDB taxonomy): domain Bacteria; phylum Bacillota; class Clostridia; order UBA1212; family UBA1212; genus SIG423. The sequence goes on from SVJA01000001.1 coordinate 143,227, forward strand.
TAGTGAGCATATTACAACAGTAAAAGCACGTGTAAATCAAAATTTCTTTAGGAATGCTGTTTTATCCTCATATAACTCAACTTGTTGCATCACGGGAATTTGCACACCGAAACTGTTGATTGCCAGCCATATAAAACCTTGGAAAAACAGTACGCCAACAGAAAAGACCGATCCACGCAATGGAATATGTTTAAATGCTTTGCATGACAAAGCATTTGACCAAGGCTATATTACAATCCAGAAAGATTACACCATTACAATATCGCAACATCTAAAAGACATATATAGCGGAAGTATCATAGAACAATATTTTGGTATGTATAATGGCAAGCAAATAATTATGCCAGAAAAATTCATTCCAAATCGGAAATATTTAGAATATCACAATGACGTTATATTTCAGAGGTGATTAAAAATGACAGAACTTTCTTTAAATGATTATAAAAAATATGTTTCTTACAACCCCGAGAATACTGCTCTTATAAGGAAAAGTGAAAATACGCTTATCTTATTATCAGATATGGAATATGGCGGAGAGTATGCTCTACTCCGCATAGAAAAAATGTTTTTTGATTTAGACACAACAAAACCATTTAGCGAAAGCATTGTTGATTGTAGAAGTCATTATTTAGGCGGAATAACTTTCGAACTTGAAGATTGTACATCGTTTGACGACGCTTTTTCATTTTTTATCAATCAATCCAATTCAAAAAACTATTGGTTAATAGAAAATAATTCGTGGGGAGAAATTTTAAATTTAGACTTTCACGAAACTTTTGTTATATTGGCAGAATAATTTATTTATTTCATAAACCATCTCCCCCCTTTTCTTCCCTATACTTCAACATACTGCCCTTTTGCTCCCTTTTCTTCCACAAACCATTAAAATAATTGTTTTTATCTCTTGAAAACAATTATTTTAATGGTTATAATAATAAAAACCACCTTGCGCAAACTATTTACAGAGAAAAGTAAACTATTGCTCGGGAAATAAAGGAGATCATCCGTATGAAAGAGAATAAGTATATTACACCGGCATTTATCACAGCCGATGATTTAAAGAGAATAAGAAAAAAGTTAGACATTACACAAAAAGAATTTGCAGCACTCATTCAGGTTTCGAAACCTACTGTTGAAAGATGGGAGCGAAGCGGTGAGAATATTACAGGGCCTGTTGTTTTGCTGATTCAGATGATTGACAAATATCCGGAGTACATCGACGCTATAAAAGTGCCGCAGAAAAAGTTACCGCTTCGTCTGTGGTATATGCATAGGCAGAAAGTATGCAGCATCATAGATGTTGACGAAATGCGACGACAAGTTGTTGTGACTAACTACGCAGAGCATATTATGTTTCGTGCTTTCGGCGCAGTAGAGAATCCGAGTTTTGAAATGTACACAGAATTCTTGGAGTCCAGATGTTTTCCGAGAACGCGTGACAAAATGAAACTGATTTTACAAGATCTCGACCTGCCGTTCTACGACCCTTTTATGATTATCGAAAAAACAGAGGGACGTATGGCAGAAGATGACTTTTGGATTCGGATTGAGAGGTAATCTATGATAGAATTATTCGAACAAGACTTAAGACAAAATGACAGACAGTCATCAAAGGGCAACCAGCTTAAATGGGAGAACAACGGTTATTGGTATAAAGCAGACTACACAGGTTATGAAGGCCTTTCAGAGTATGTCATATCAAATCTTCTGAAAAAGTCCACCCTTTCGGAAGATGAATATGCTTTGTACGAAATTGAAACGATAAAATACAAATCATCTGTATACACAGGAGTAAAAAGCAAGAACTTTCTGGAAGATAATTGGCAAATTATAACCCTCGAAAGATTATTTAAAAATTTTTTCGGTGACAGTCTTTACACATCAATATACAAAATAAGTGATCCGGAAGAAAGGTTAAAATTCCTCATAGAACAAGTTGAGCGAATGACCGGCTTAGAAAACTTCGGTATCTATGTGAGTAAACTATTTACAATAGATGCACTCTTTCTGAACGAGGACAGACATACTCACAATATTGCAGTATTGATGAATGAAGAAGGAAAATTTGCATACTGCCCTATCTTTGATAACGGAGCAGCACTTCTTTCCGACACAACATTGGACTACCCTATTACGGAAGATGTGTTCGAATTGATAAGGACCGTACACTCAAAAACCATAAGCCGAGACTTTGACGAACAATTGGATATTGCCGAAGCAAAATACGGTGAGCATATATCATTTAACTTTACGAAAAACGATGTAAGAAATCTCCTTGACCGAGTTTCCGAGTATTCTCCTGATATAAAGAAGAGAGTTGAAAAGATACTTTTCAGGCAAATGGATAAATACATCTATTTGTTTAAAAATACTTAATCCTGCGTATTATCATAACTTTCGCCAATTTAAAACTGCGTATTATTTGAAAAACGGCTGTGGCACCCTTGCCACAGCCGTTAATTAATTTCAACTCTATATTATTCACATCACAACCGAAGCGAATCCAGCCACTTCTCTTTTCGGTAGAAACAAAACGCCATTATTGCGGCAGTTGTCCAGCCGATAGGCCACGAAATCCATATACCGATTTCGCTGTTCAAAACAAACGGACTTGAAAGAGCAATTGCCAGAACAACACGTATGATAAGGTCGGTGAAAGTATCCACCATAAAACTCTTCATATCGCCGCCGCCTTTGAGAACGCCGTCACAAGTGAGTTTAAGTGCCGCGATGATAAAGAACGGTGACACGATAAGCAAAAACATTTTGCCGGCATCGATGGCAGCCGCGCTGTCAGCAGTATTCGGCGGCAAGAAAAAGCCGATAAGTTGTTTTGAAAAAATCACATAAATAAGAGTGAATGTAACGGCCGCAACCGACATAATCGTAAGGCAACTTTTGAAGCCTTGCTTAACACGGTCAGGTTTCTTTGCGCCGATGTTCTGAGCGGTGAAACTTGACATACCGTTTGACATCGTGACAAGACCTGTTACGGCAAAATTGTTAAGCTTTATAGCAGAAGCGTAGCCCGCAACGACAGCAACCGTGAATTGGTTGACGGCCCATTGAACAAATAAATTACCGACCGACACAAAGCTCTGCTGCAAGATGCTCGGAAGAGCAAGACGCCAAATATCTTTGAGCGCAGGAAAAGAAAATTTCTGATACTTTTCTTCGCACTTCGTTTTCTGCATTTTTATCATCAATACGATAAACGCCGCTATCGAACAAATACCCTGACAAATAAAGGTCGCCCACGCAACTCCTGCAACGCCTTCGGCAGGATTCATCGCAACAAAAACATAGTCAAGAATTATGTTGCTTACGGATGATATAATCAGAAAGACAAGCGGTATGACCGCATTACCCATTGCAGTAAATATACCGTTACAAATATTGTAATTAAAAAGGAACACCATGCCCAAAACATAAATCTGCAAATACAGAAGCGAATCGTCAAATATCGCCTCTTTTGTACCCAAAATATTAAGGAGCGGTTCGCCGATTAAAAAGCCTATAACCGTAAATATGATACTGATAGCAAGTGCAGATATAAGTGCTGTCGATACGGCAGTCTTCATCTTCGAAATGAGTTTCGCACCGTAATGATGCGCTATGACAACACCTGCACCGGTACACATACCAAGGGCTACCGACATAAATACCATTGTTATCGGATATGACGAACCGAGTGCCGCAATTGCGTCGGCACCGTTATCAGAAAATCTGCCGACAATTACGCTGTCGGCAATAGTATACATTTGTTGAAAAAGTGTACTGATAAGAAGCGGCACAGCAAACTTAAGCAGAACCGTTCCGGGGTTTCCGACGGTAAGATCTGTTTTCTTGTTGTAGCTCATATCATTTTCACTTCCCAACTTTTCCGGTAAAATTCCGAAAAATTATCCAACCTTTTTACAGTGTTTAAGATTAAACTATTTTTTATAAAATTTCAATAAATTCAGTTTAATTTTTAATTAATTCCTGCAATTTTTTATGATTGCTTTGCAAGGATTTTTTCTGCAACTTTTATTCCGTCAACTGCAGCAGATGTTATGCCGCCGGCGTAGCCGGCGCCCTCACCGCACGGATAAAGTCCCTTTATCCGTGCTTCCGTATTTTCGTCGCGAAGCATTCTGACCGGTGAAGAGCTTCGCGACTCAACGCCCGTCAGCACCGCGTCATATCGGTCAAAGCCTTCTATCTGGCGGGCGAAGTGATGTACGCCCTCCGCGATAGCGGAGGTTACGAATGCCGGCAAGCAATCGCGCAAATCGGCCGGCGTGACGCCCGGCATATATGACGGGCGTACATCACCCAATCGATCTGACGCTTTACCAAGCGTCAGATCACCGTATAATTGCACCGGTGCTTTATAATTGCTGCCGCCGAGTTTAAAAGCGGCACGTTCTATATCACGTTGGAATTTAATTCCCGCTAAAACATCATTCATATCGGTATCTTCCGGAGTTATTCCGACAAGCAAAGCGCTGTTGGAATTTTCAGCATCACGGGCAAATTCACTCATACCGTTGACGCAAACACCGCCCTCTTCGGAAGCTGCTGCAACAACGATGCCGCCGGGGCACATACAAAAAGTATATACACCCCTGCCGGTAGATGTCCTGCAGGACATTTTATAATCTGCCGCACCCAGCCTTTCATGTCCTGCAAAACTGCCGTAAAGACTTTTATCAATCATTTCCCTGGGGTGTTCTATTCTGACGCCAACCGCAAACGGTTTCTTCTCCATTTCAATGCCTCTTTTAAGAAGCATTTCAACAGTGTCACGAGAGCTGTGACCGATAGCAAAAACAACATTGTCACAAACAATTGTTGATACGGTTCCGTCAGTCTTTTTTATTTCCACTCCGCAAATTCTGTCGTTTTCACAGACAATGTCGGTAACACAGGTATCAAACATCACTTCGCCACCAAGCGATTTGATTTTCTCGCGAAGGTTTTTTACAACTGTAATAAGCTTATCGGTTCCGATATGTGGTTTTGCCTGCCACAAAATTTCCTCGGGTGCACCTGCCGCATAAAAAGTTTCTATAACTTGCCTGCAACGTTTGTCATTTATGCCGGTATGAAGTTTTCCGTCGGAAAATGTTCCGGCTCCGCCTTCACCGAACTGTACATTTGATTCGGTATCAAGAAGCCCCGTCTTCTTGAACAATTCAACCTTAGCGCGGCGCTTCTCCACTTCACCGCCGCGTTCTATCAAAAGCGGCGGCCGGCCTGCCTCCGCAAGCGTCAGCGCACAGAAAAGTCCGGCAGGCCCGCTTCCGACCACCACCGTTCTTCCATCGGAAGCCGCGGCGCAGCCGCGGGCGCCGCCTTTTAAATCCACCGCCGCCGGTGGTACGGCGGCTGTTTTATTGTTTAATTCATTTATGCCGTTTACGGCTTTAAAATTGTCCTTTTTAAGCGTTACATCAAAGTTCATAACAAAACATACATCATTTTTGTTGCGGGCATCTACAGAGCGTTTAAGAAGCTTGTACGAAACAATCTCACTTTCCCGCACTGCGCACGCTTTTGCTATTTTTTTGAGCAAACGGTCTTCTGTATAGTCAACTCTGATTTTTATATTTTTAACAATCATTTGCCGTCACCCAACTTTCCTAAGCCTGTATAGCGCAAAACTTCGGAATTATTGTCTATCATATAACGGAGTCTTGCCTCGGTACCTACCAGCACCACCATTTTTTTTGCACGTGTGATAGCGGTATAAAGAAGATTTCTTGTCATAAGCATCGGCACGCCGTCTATTACAGGGATTACGCAATAGTCAAATTCGCTTCCCTGACTTTTGTGTACCGTAATCGCGTAGCAATGTTCTATATCCGTCATTTCATTAAATGAATACACAACCAATCGATTATCGTCGAAAACCACAACCGCCTCGTTGTTTTTTACATTCAAATTTACCAGTACACCCATCTCGCCGTTGAATACGCCGTCACCTTTTACGGAAGGATCATACAGGTCTTCCCATTCAAGTTCATAATTATTTTTGATTTGCATAACACGGTCGCCCTCTCGGAAAAGAACCCCATGTAAGATAACCTCTTTTTTATCTTTTGCGGCAGGATTTAAATGCTCCTGCAAAACTTTATTCGCATTGGTTACACCGCACAAGCCTTTTCTGGTGGGAATTATAACCTGAATGTCCGTCGTAGGATTTATACCGTACGCTTTAGGAAGTCTTACCGAACACAGTTCTCTCACCGCATCAATACATTTCTGCGATGAATCGCGCTTTATAAGAAAGAAATCTTTGTCTGCAACATTTAAAGACGGCATGCCGCCGTTATTTATACGGTGTGCATTCACCGCAATAAGGCTGTCCTGCTCCTGTCGGTAAATTTCATTGAGTGTGATAACAGGATATTTTTTCATATCAATAATATCTCTCAATACTTTACCCGGACCCACCGACGGTAGCTGGTCACGATCACCTACCAATATAAGTCTTGTTTTGTTTCTCAATGCTTTCAGAAGATGGTACATAAGTACTGTGTCCACCATTGAGACCTCGTCTATTATTACGGCATCCGCATCAAGCGGATTTTCTTCGTTTCTTTTAAACGACACATATCGGCTGTCATTTTCACCGCTTTGTTCTTTGTCCTCTATCGAATAATCAATCTCAAGCAAGCGATGCAATGTCTTTGCGACTCTGTTACAAGCGTTTGCCATTCGCTTTGCCGCTCTGCCGGTCGGCGCTGCAAGAAGACATCTTTTACCGTCCTTTTCGAGCATATGTATAATTGCTTTTATAATCGTTGTTTTACCTGTGCCGGGACCACCTGTTATTACGAGTACTCCGTTCTCTCCGGCGGCGCATACAGCGGATGACTGCACCTCATCAAGTGCAAACTCCGTGCTTAATTCAAAAGAAGCAACAGCGTCTTCAAATGTTCTCCTCGATATTTTAAACTTTGTCGCAGACAGTATGTTCAACTTTGTTTCAACGAATCTCTCGCAGTCATACATATATTTCAGATACACATGTACACCGTATTCTCCGTTTACGCAAACCGCTTCTTTGTCGTGCATAAGTATACATAGTGAAGCATCAACACAGTCCTCACTGCAGCCTGTATAATCCGTCACTTCTCTAAACAAAATATCTCTCGGCAAAAACGTGTGTCCTTCACCGGTCGCACATTCAAGTCTGTATACTATGCATGCACATACTCTGTTGTATGAGTCAAAAGGAAGTCCCATTGTCGTAGCAATCTTGTCCGCTGTTTTAAAAGAGAAACCCTTTACCTTTGATGAAATCTTGTACGGATTTGACTCTGCCGTTGTAACAGCCTCTTTGCCGAATACCTTGTACACATTCAATGCACAATTTGTACTCACGCCGAAGCGATTGAAAAACATTATCACTCCGCTCGTCTCACTATGCATTAAAACGGATTCGTGAATTCTCATCGCTTTGTTATGGCTTATGCCGCGTATGGCTTCAAGTCGAGCAGGATCATTAACGATAACCTCAAGTGATTTGTCTCCGAAATGCTTTACAATCAATCCTGCGGTTATGGCGCCGACACCCTCTATAAGACCTGACGAAAGAAATCCTTTTATATCTTCCGCAGTTTGCGGCAATGCTTTTTCGTACTGCTCAACCAAAAGTTGCTCACCGTATTCTTTGTGGTTCACCCATTTACCCGAAGCTATAATCTGTTCGCCTATATTAAGAAACGGCATAGTACCTTTTACGGTAATGTATTCATCACCGCAGCGCACATAACATATCTTGAATCCGGTATCATCGTTTTCATAAATGATATCTTCTACCGTTCCTCTGATTTCCACTTATTCTCCTCCGATAATTTAACGTTTTTTCTTAAGTCCGAATTTCCTTGCTCCGTAGAATACACAGAAATTCATTATTCCGTAAAATGATATAATTGTTATTATAAAAATTGTGTTAAATACTTCTAACATAACGCACGCACCTCTTACTGATATGATATGAGTCAAAATCCGTAAAAGGTGCGCATTTAAAAAGTCTTTTTACTCTGCCGACATAATTGCTTCGAATTCGTCGCCTTCGAGTTTTTCCAATTCGATAAGTTTCTGTGCCACAGCGTGCAACTTATCAATATTCTCTGTGAGTATACGCTTTGCATCATCGTATGCACTGTCAATGATTTTCTTTACTTCCGCATCAACAACAGACGCCAAAGACTCGCTGACAGAACTTCTGTGACCGTAATCTCTGCCGAGGAATACCTCGTCACTTCCCTGATCCAGAATTCTGTTTCCGACTGCATCGCTCATACCGTATTTTGTTACCATATTCATTGCAATCGAATTTGCCTGTTTAAGGTCTGCAGAAGCTCCCGTGCTCACTTCTCCGAGTACAATTTCTTCGGCAGCCTTTCCGCCGAGTGAAACAACTATCTCAGAGATAAGCTGAGTTTTTGTCATATAGGAAGTATCTTCGTCAGCTCTGGATGCAGTATAACCGCCGGCACTGCCTGCAGGAATTATCGAAATTCTGTCTACACGCTTATTCGAACCTGACAATTTTACTGCAATAGCATGACCTGCCTCGTGATAGGCAGTAAGCTTCTTTTCTGGTTCTGTCATAACTCGGCTGCGCTTTTCGGGACCGACAATTACTCTGAATGTAGCTTCTTTTATGTGATCGTTAGTTATCACGTCAGAATCATCTCTTGCCGCTAAAAGTGCAGACTCATTCATAAGGTTTTCAAGATCTGCCGCTGTAAATCCAACTGTATTTTTTGCTACGTCAAGCAAGCTTACATCTTCTGCAAGAGGCTTATTTTTCGCATGAACGCCGAGCATAAGCTCTCTGGCTCTCATATCGGGATATCCTACGGTTATCTTTCTGTCAAAACGTCCCGGTCTTGTAAGAGCAGGATCAAGTATATCAGGTCTGTTTGTTGCCGCAATTACGATAATGCTTTCATACTTTGAAAAACCGTCCATCTCTACGAGCAACTGGTTCAAAGTCTGCTCTCTCTCGTCATGACCGCCGCCGAGACCTGAACCTCTGTGACGACCTACGGCATCTATCTCATCAATAAATATGATACAAGGTGAATTTTTCTTTGCCTGCTCAAACATATCACGAACTCTGGACGCACCAACACCGACATACATTTCAACAAAGTCGGAACCGCTTATCGAGAAGAACGGAACGCCTGCCTCACCTGCAATAGCTTTTGCAAGATAGGTCTTACCTGTGCCCGGAGGACCCACCATCAATACACCCTTAGGAATTCTTGCGCCTAAATTTGTATACTTTCTCGGATCTTTAAGGAAATTTACAAGCTCTGCCATTTCCTCTTTTTCTTCGTCAGCACCGGCTACATCCTCAAATTTTATAGTACTTGTAGTATGCATCTTGGCACGGCTTCTGCCGAAGTTCATTATTTTTCCGCTTCCGCCGCTGTTCTGACCGAGGAATATAAACAGGAAGAATGCAAATATTACAAACATCAATACATACGGTATCAACGAAACCCAGAACGGCACCGTTGTAACTTTGTTTGTAAACTTGAACGGTTCTGAACCTTCAACAGATGCCTCGAGAACAGATGTTATATATGTCTGGAACTCATCAGCAGCTATTATTTTTACTTCAAACACAGAATCTGCCTTGAGCGTTTTCTCTTTAGTCTCGCCTTTGTCGTTTTCACGCTGTGTTACGGCATCCGCTTTAAGTTTTACCGTAGCCTTATCGTCAGACAATACAATCGACTTTACATTTCCTGCTTGTATCTGCTCGACAAGTTCGCTGTAATACATACTTTCCGCGCCTGCCACAGAGCGAATCATAATAGCGGCAATTATAATCACAGCGATTATCACAATATAAAAAGATAAATTTTTAAATACTTTCAATATTAGTCCTCCTGTTCATACACGGAACGCTTCAAAACATAAAGTTCCGGCATGTTTCTCATTTTCTCAGCATAGTCGAGGCCGTATCCGACAACAAATTCGTCTTCTATAACCGCTCCGACATAATCAATTTTTAATTCTTTTGCAATACGACGCGCCGGCTTATCAAATGCAGTACAAATCTTTACACTTGCTGCATTGCGGGACTCAAAAAGCTTCTTTAAGTAGCTGAGTGTTACACCTGAATCTACAATATCCTCTACTATAAGCAAATGCTTTCCTGCCATATCAATATCGGTATCTTTCTTTAATTGTACAATACCGCTCGTCTCGGTTCTGTTGCCGTAACTCGATGCCGCAATAAAATCGATTTGCATCGGTACATCAATCTTTCTCACCAAATCAGCCGCAAATATAAAGCCTCCCTTAAGTACGCTCAACACAACCAATTCTTTTCCCTCGTAATCTTTTGTTATCTGATTTCCGAGTCTTGTAAGCATATCATCAATCTGCTTTTCAGAGACTAAAACTCTTTCTACATCTTTGTGCATTTTTTACTGCCTCCGTATTCCGTCATCTTTTATTATTCCGTAATATAAAAATCACTAAACATCAATTTGTTAAATTTTCGCTGCCTGCAGCCTTTAATGTCATTATAATCACACTCTTGCTTTCTTTTTTTACAGGGGCAATATTGCTTCTGCGCATATTGTGAATCCACAAAACATCCCTTCCCGAAGCAAGCAACGGTATCATATCTCTGTCTGCCACCGGCACTTTGTTATCAATATAAAATCGACTGAGTTTTTTTCGTCCTTTTACACCGAATGCACTTATTATATCGTGCGGTTCTTTTGTACGTATAATCGGAATTCCGTGTTCGTCGCAAAACTCAAAAAAGCCTCTGCTGTCAAAACATACATAATGCTTGTCGCTTATGTAATCGCTGAAATCTGTATATTCCGTAACCGGAGCCACATCAATAACCATATTATATATGTCTTCACCAAGCGAAACTGAAAAAGATATATTTTTAAGTACACCTTCTTTTTCTGCTTCGCTGCAAAGCTTCTTCACATTTTTGTAGAGAATTATATCGAGTTCGTCAACTCTCTTTATGTTATCCTCTGCTTTTTTAGTCTGGCGTTCCATACCGAAAACAACTTTTCCGTAACTGAAACGGCATATCGTACCTTTTCCGATCTCTATATATCCGCCTGTTTTTCCTCTCAGAATATACTGTCTTACTCTCTCCGTCGTAACAGAGCCGAGTCCCGTACCCTCAGGGAATACGTATTCGCCGTTTTTATCTTTTATTCTTGAAATAGCACTACGCACTATTCTGGACTGTATAACCCTGTCCTCGCGGGAGAAAAGTTTCGCATCAATTTCCACCTGTGTGTTTTTTCGTGTTTTGAATGCAATATCTCTTGCCATTTCAAAGTAGGCTTTGTCTGCAATACTCTTTATGAAGCGGTTGTCCTCCGATGCAAGTTCCGACATTCTGAGTACATTACTCACGAAATCGGCACCAAGCTGGTCAGTCATATAGGGGATTACATTACCTCTGATACGATTTCTCTTATACTTGCAATCAATATTTGTCGAATCAATTCTGAAAAGCACTCCGTACTCGTTGCACACGCATTCCGTTTCGGCTCTTGTAAGGTTAAGCAACGGTCTTATTATATTTCCTCTTATAAAGGATATTCCTTTAAGACCCTCAAGTGATGTTCCGCGGGAAATATTGTGTAAAATCGTTTCAACTCTGTCGTTCTGGTTATGTGCTATGGCGATTCTGACATCACCCTCATGCTTTTCGGCTTCGCCTCTGAGGAAATTATAACGCATATAGCGCGCCGCTTCCTCGTGCCCCATTCCGTGAGCTTTTGCGTAACCTGCTACATCGCCTTCCGCACTTATATATTGGACATTAAGTGTCTTACAAAGGTTTCGTGTAAAACGCTCGTCGGCATCAGCCTCTGCACCACGCAACTTGTGATTATAGTGTGCGGCTATTAAATTAAAGCGTTTATTAAAGCGATATTCGCACAGCAAAAGAAGCAGGCAAACAGAGTCAGCACCGCCTGAAATACCTGCCACGACTGTACATCCGGCAGGTATCATATCATACTCATTTACTGTTCTGTTGAAATTATTTATTATATCCCTTAACATTCTCTATTTCCTGAAAAACTTGATCTTCGACTACAAACTTTACTCGTGATGTGCCATATTTTTGAAACGTATATGTTCCTCGTCAAAGTAAAGCTCAATAGTTCCCGTAGAACCGTTTCTGTGCTTTCCTATTATAACTTCCGCAACATTTTTAAACTGTGTATCTTCTTTGTTGTAATAATAATCACGATACAAGAACAATACAATATCGGCATCCTGCTCAATAGAACCTGATTCACGAAGATCGCTGAGCATAGGTCTTTTGTCCTGTCTGCCCTCAACCGCACGGCTGAGCTGTGAACCTACAACAACAGGTACATTAAGCTCTTTCGCCATAATCTTAAGAGCACGTGAAATCTCTGCAACTTCCTGTACACGGTTTGCCTCTCCGCCGCCTTTTCTGGAGCCCTGCATAAGCTGGAGATAGTCAATGATTATGAGCTTTATGTCCTTCTCCATCTTGAGCTTACGGCACTTGGCTCGGATACTTGAGATATTTACTTCGGCAGTATCATCTATATAAATCGGAGCTTCCGCCAATGTGCCTACCGCTTCTGCAAGATCTGCCCAATCTCCGTCTGCAAGTTCGCCGCTTCTGAGTTTTTCGTTAGATACACCTGACTCACCGCTGAGGATACGAGTCGCAACCTGCTCTTTAGACATTTCCAAGTTAAATACAGCAACCGGAATATTTTTCTTTACCGCTGCATATTGAGCTATATTAAGCATCCACGCAGTTTTACCCATACCCGGTCTTGCCGCGACAAGTATAAGGTCTGAATTACGAAGACCTGAAAGTTTTTTATCAAGATCCGCAAAACCTGTCGGTACACCCGGAACACCCTTTGTCGAGGAAAGTACTTCAAGCTGTGTATATACGTCTGCAAGAACATCATTTATCTGTGCGTAAGGTTTCTTTGATTTTCTTTGTGCTATTTCAAAAATCTGCTTTTCAGCAAACTCTACGAGGTCACCGGGATCTCCGTCAGGCTCGTATGCATATTTGGCTATATCCTGCGCCGCGGCAATAAGCCTTCTCTGCACAGACTTTTCTGCTACAATTTTAGCATAGGAAACAGCATTTGCCGAAATCGGCACCTCGTCTGCAATCTCCGCAAGATATGCGGTGCCGCCGACCTTATCAAGCTGACCTTTATTAGACAAAGTATCGCACACCGTAATAATATTTATCGGTGAATTTTTAGAGAACAGATCCATCATGCTCTCATATATCAACCTGTTATCATTGCGGTAAAAATCTTCCGCACGAACAATGTCAACAACATCGTATATTATATTTTCCGAAATAAGAATCGCACCCAAAAGAGACTGCTCTGCATCTATATTGTGCGGTGGAATTCTGTCTGTAATACTGCTCATATATTTCTCCGTTTACTGTAAAAACAAACTACACTAGGCAGCAGACACTACAACCTTTATCATAGCCGAAACGCCCGCCATAATACGAATTTTTATATCGTATTCACCGAGTTGCTTTATCGCCTCGTCAACACTTACTTTCTTTTTGTCGAGGTCAATTCCGAATTCTTTCTTTATCGCATCTGCTACGTCTTTGTTTGAAACTGCACCGAACAACTTGCCGTTTTCGCCGCATTTCACCTTTACATTTACGGTTTTTCCATCAAGTTTTGCAGCGGTTTCTTTAGCTGCAGCAAGTTCTCTTGCCTGCTTGTCAGCCATAGCTTTCTGCTTATTTTTCATATCATTTATATTTCCTGCGGTGGCCGCAACTGCGAGGTCTTTAGGTAAAAGAAAATTCTTCGCATATCCGTCACTTACTTTTACAGTGGTGTCTTTCTTTCCCAGACCTTTTACATCTTGCTTCAAAATAACTTCCATAAAAACACTCCGCTTTCTTTAAAAATTTTCTGTATTTTATTTTTTCAAATATTCACGTATAACAGTTTCCAACTGTTTTTCGGCATACTCCACAGTAACATCCTTTAAAAACGCACCCGCAGCAACAAGGTGACCACCGCCGTTAAATCGCTCATTTTCGAGAATTACCTGAACATTTATATTTCCGAGAGAACGACCGCTTATCGAAACATTGTCACCTACCTGTGTAAGTACAAACGACGCCTCGACTCCGGAAACGTCAAGCAATCTGTCTGCCGATACAGATGATATAAATCTCGCCTTATCTGCAGGAAGTGCACACGACGCTATGGCAATTTTATTTTCGATGATACGCGCTGTACCGATTATTCTGCTTATACTTAAGAATGAATCAAAATCCGGATGGAAATATTTTCTTGCTTCGACCGTATCTACGCCCTGACTCTTAAGTTTTGCAGCAGCTTCGAAAGTACGTTTACTTGTCTTAAATGCAAACATCTTCGTGTCGACCAAAATACCCGCATAAAGCGCCTCGGCTTCAATTTTTGGTATCGACATGTCAGGTGCAAGATATGACAAAATTTCGACCATAATTTCGCTTGTAGATGATGCAAAAGTTTCGCTGTAGTTAAGAACCGTATTCTGGATATAATCTGCACCTTTTCTGTGATGATCTATAACAGCAATTCTCTCCGCCTCGTCAAGCACTGCGGGAGCTTCGGTAATTTCTTTTTTAAATGTATCCGCAACAACAACCAAAGTCATTTCATCAATAAGATTAAGAGCTTCGCTCTCATTTATAAATGCGTTGCGATACTCCTGCTCTTTCATAAGCTCACTATACATATGGCTTATCTGCGAGTTTGACGAATTAAGTATTATATTTGCCTTTACTTTAAATCGTCTGGCTATACGATATACGGCAAGACACGCACCTACCGAGTCCATATCTGCAGAACTGTGTCCCATTACAAAAACACGGGAACTCTTTAAGATTTCTTTTTTCAGCATATCGGCCGCTATACGGACCTTCACTTTATTCTTTCGTTCAAGCTCGATATTGCTGCTGCCGTAATAAGAATCTTTCCCCTGAATTCTGACTATGGCCTGATCTCCGCCTCGACCGAGTGCGAGATTTACGGCCTCCTGTGCAACCTTGAAATTCTTAGCAAGGTTTTCGCCGTGAGCCGAAATACCGATGCTTAGTGTAACCGGAATCGAGTTTCCCCGCGAAATCTTCTTTACACTGTCAAGTATGGAGAAATTGCCTTTTTCTATCTCCCTGAGGTGTTCGTCAGCTATTAGGAAAATATAACGGTCACGCACAAGACGTCTTATAATAGCGCCTTTTCCGCTGAGCCAGTTTTCGAACAATCTGTCAATTTCAACGAGCACACGGTTTATGACCGCCTCTCCGTCCGACTGGAATATCTCATCATAATCATCAATGACAATTTCACCGACAGCAACTCTCTCTCTGTCGTACTTATCCTTTAACATCATAAGTTCGGTTATCTCGTGGAAATAAACCATTATGATGTACGAACTGTCCGGAGAAATGGAAAATGCGCCGTTGTTATCAACGACGTTGCAATGCATAATATAATGCTTTGTACCAATCTGTACAGCGGGCTCGTAAGTCTTGTCCGAATTTTGTATCAAAGACAGGCGAGACTTTATGCGAAGTCCGTATATATTTCTTATAATCTGTTTTTTGCTTTTATTGCACTCCGTACACAGATCATCAAAAGCACTGTTTGTCCAAAGGACTTTACCGGCTTCATCAATAAAAAACGTCGGCAGGCTGAAATCTCTTACAAACCCCGGCACCGAACTCAGATTATCATTTTCTCCGAGCCCGAGCTGGCTTATTTTTCGCACCGTAGCTTTCTTTTTTATCTGAAGTATTATTATGTTTGTAACTAATATAATTACGTTTACTGTGATAACTGCAATCGCGGTTCTAGGACGTCCCGCAACAAACAACTTGTATGTCGAAAAAACGCATATCGAACTTATCAATACTAAATTTGCAACTATAAGATTTAGGCGATTTATAGTTTTTCCGACTGTATTTAATATTCTTTTTACTATATTTTCCGAATCTGACATCGAGATTTCACCTCCCTGCTCTCAATTTTCCGTACAAACCACTGATATGTAAACAGTATATCACATCTGTGACGAGTTGTACTTATTAAGTTTAAAACAATTTTCAAGACTGCTTTCGAGTTCGTCATCCGATATACCCAATATTCTGCATAAAACATATACTGAATTTATCACCGAAGCCGCACAGTCTGCAATGTCGGTATTTGACGCTTCTTTTTCTGCCGTCATTACTCCGTAAAAACCACTTACATTCTTTAACATTTCTGCTTTTTGTCTTTCGATTCGAAGCATATTTCCAAATACGTCCACATTCGAAACAGCGGAATTCATAAATTTCCACCTCCTGTCTGTGACATATTTCAACTTCTTCATTCCGAAAAAAGCAACAAGCTGACCTTACTGAACGGCAAGACCCCCAATAAGAACAGCTTGTATGTTTAATTTCTGATATAAAGCAGCGACTAATAATTAATCAGCTGAAAACGGCAGAAGTGCTACGTGTCTTGCTCTCTTTATAGCAATAGTAAGCGTTCTCTGATGTTTTGCACAACAACCTGAAATTCTTCTGGGGAGAATTTTACCTCTCTCTGAGATGAATCTTCTGAGTTTGTTTATGTCTTTATAATCGATTACAGTAGCTTTGTCTACGCAAAAAGGACATGCTTTTTTTCTCATCTTTCTCTGACGCATAGGAGCCTTGTCCATGCCCTTACCATCATTCTCTTTTTTTGCGAATGCCATACTGCTTACCTCCTTTTTATAAAATAATCTGTCCCGATAAATAACACGGAACTACGCAAATAACTTTAATCAATCATCCGATAATCAGAACGGAACGCCGCTGTCATCATCATCGATAGCAAAGTATCCGCTGTCAGATGCAGAACTCTGTGATGCTCCGCCGTTGTAAGAAGAACCGCCTTCACTTCTTTTGCTCTCGCAAAACTCAACGTCCTCTGCAACAACTTCGGTAACGTAGTGTTTTTTACCTTCCTGGTCATCCCAAGTTCTTGTCTGAATAGAACCTGTAATAAGTATTCTGCTTCCTTTTGAAAAATACTTACTTACAAACTCTGCTGTCTGTCTCCATGCAACAACCGAAATAAAATCCGCCTGTGTCTGACCGTCGGCAGATTTGTAGCGTCTGTCTACAGCAACAGTAAAACTGCATGTAGAAACGCCGCTCGGTGTAGTACGAAGTTCAGGGTCACGGGTCAATCTTCCCATTAAAATAACCTTGTTCATATTAACACCAATCTTTCGTCTGTTAAAAAAATCACTCTTCGATTTTTACTACAAGGAATCTGAGTATGCCGTCTGTAATCTTATAGATTCTCTCGAGTTCTGCCGGGAATGTCGGCTCTGCTGTGAACTGAGTGCATACATAATAACCATCATTGATATCATCGATAGGATATGCAAGACGTCTCTTTCCCCACTCCGCGAAATCAATAACTGTCGCTGAAGTTTCGATAAGACTCTTGAACTTACCGACAACTGCTTGGATACCCTCTTCACCTAATTCAGGGTTAACAATGAATATGGACTCATATTTAGCCATGTCTTTTCACCTCCTTTTGGACTGTACGGTCCTGCATCCTATGTGCAGGACAAGGAATTACAATGCAGAATTATATCACGCCTTTGTAGTTGTGGCAAGTATAAAATTCACGAGCCCCGGAGATTATAAATCACCGAGGCTCACACCTGAAAATATAAAGGATACTTAATTGATTTTTGCACAGTTTCCGGAAAAATCTACCGAATAAATAACCGCACCGTCTGCCATTGCGCACATATTGTCGATAAAATCACTCCTACCGACCTGCACACCCGGAAGACCGCAAAACATATGCGTAGGCTTTTCGTCCGTTATGCACTTGAACATAGCTTCCATGCTATTGTCCGAATATATAATCGTCAATTCAGCATCGTTATCGTGAGCGACATTATTAAGTACTTCCAAATCATCCGCCTTGCGCTCCCAGTCATTTCTTATTCCTGACTGTATACTGACTATCATCAGTTCTCCTTTGTTTGCAAGCGCTATTTTCTTTGCGGCTTTGATTATCTGACCGCATGCATTTGGATTGGTTACCCAAGCAAGTACCTTACAATACCCTCCAACTGCTCTGGTATCTTCAGACACCGGTATCACCCCTCACAAATTTTCATATACGACAAAACGCACACATACAATAACCGTATGTGTCAAAGTAAATATCAAACTCTTATGCGTTCCGTGATGTTAGTAACATTTTAACATACTTTATACATATTATCAAGTTAGTAAATTTATAACTTTTTTCTTTACACGCGCGGCAAGAAAATATAAAATAAAGCATAATTTTTATTGAATGTGAATTCACGAAAGAGAGGTTTATAACAGTATGTACGAGATTCTTGACTTACTTGATAAAAACAGCGATTTGACGGCGGAGGAAATTGCCGTTATGACAGATTCCACGGTAGATGAGGTAAAAAACACCATCGCCGAGTACAAAAAGGCCGGTATCATTGTAGGACAGAAAACCGTTATAAACTGGCGCAAAACCGACAGAGAGTTCGTTACGGCTTTCATCGAGGTAAAAGTTACTCCCCAGCACGGCAGAGGCTTTGACCAGATTGCAGAGAGCTTTTATCAGTATGAACAGGTAAAATCGGTTTTCCTTATGTCAGGTGCATACGACCTCGCTCTCATCATAGAGGGAAGCACTCTTGCGGAAGTTGCTATGTTTGTTTCCGAAAAACTTTCGCCGATGGATACGGTAATCAGCACCGCCACACACTTTGTTTTGAAAAAATACAAAGCTGACGGTATCTTTATCGAATCCAAGTCCGACAAGGACGAAAGACAGGTGATGGGAGTTTGAATGCAGACATAAAAAGCAGGCTCAATCCGGTCGTGACATCTATGCCGCCGTCCGGTATCAGAAAACTTTTTGATATCGCCCAGACGATGGAAGACGTCATTTCTCTCGGTATCGGTGAGCCGGACTTCATTACACCATGGCACATCAGAAACGCAGGCATAGAATCACTTGATTCGGGAAAAACTCAATATTCCGCAAACGCCGGTATGCCCGAACTTAAACGCGAAATTTCAAACTATATGCAAAGGCGTTTCAACCTTACATACGAACCGCAAAAACAAGTCATCGTAACTGTCGGCGGCAGCGAAGCCATTGACCTCTGCATCAGGGCAACGGTCTGCCCCGGTGACGAAGTTATCGTACCGGTTCCGAGCTTTGTATGCTACGGACCTATGGTTACACTCGCAGGCGGAGTCCCCATATATCTCGATCTCAAAGCCGAGGACAATTTCAGACTTACCGCAGAAGGACTTTGCAAAGCAATAACACCGAAAACAAAACTTCTCATATTGCCCTTCCCTAATAACCCAACAGGTTCGATTATGGAGAAGCACGACTTAGAGGCAATCGCAGAAGTTTTGAAAGACACGGACATATTCGTACTGTCCGATGAAATTTACGCAGAACTTAATTATTCGGACACACGCCACGTTTCAATCGCAGAGATTGACGGAATGTATGAACGCACTATCGTAGCCAGCGGTTTTTCAAAATGCTACGCCATGACGGGTTGGCGTCTCGGCTACGCATGCGGCCACCCCGACGTCATAAAGCAAATGCTCAAAATCCACCAGTACGCTGTTATGTGCGCTCCGACTACCAGCCAATACGCTGCCATCGAAGCTCTCAGAAACGGCGACGAAGATATTGAGTATATGAAGCGTGAATACAACTACCGCAGAAAACTCATAGTCAACGGTTTCAACAAACTCGGTATGGATTGTTTCGAACCGCTCGGCGCATTCTACTGCTTCCCGTCGATAAAGAGCGCTGCAGCACACATCCGCGAAAAATACGGTGTAAAATGCGACACATCCGAGGAGTTTGCAAACTTTGTTTTGGAGAAAGCTCACATAGCAGTTGTTCCGGGAACAGCATTCGGAGCTTGCGGCGAAGGATTCTTACGAATATCATACGCATACTCGGTTGACCACATAAAAAAAGCTCTCGAAAGGATTGGGGAGTTGCTTAAATAATTTAAATAGCATTTTATTATAAATGAAGAGAGCATCGGGCAATGTCCGATGCTCTCTTCATAATTTGTTTCTACATCGATTTTCTCGATGTAGCTTGAGTTTGTTAATGGATTATGATTACATTATGGCATTAATAGTAGCCCGGCTTGCAACTAGTCAAAACAATAAAAAACAGCTGGTGTAGTTTTGTATAGGCAGCAATTTTATGTTACAATTAAATGAGAAGGAGGTATTGCTTATGGATTTTTTACTATTAATCACTTTATTTATTATTATTGCTACTCCTATCGCTTTGTTTGCAATTTTTAAACCGACAATCGACGATGCGAAAATACGAAATAATATATCTAACTCAGATATCTTTATGCAACACTATTGTTTCCTTTTGGAACGCAACCAGTCAGATACTATAGATCAACTGAAACATGATAAAAAAAATAATACTAATACGCTCAAATATACATTTGATGCTAATTCATTAATAATAACCTTTTATGGCTTAAATGCATCAATTAAACATCAACTTACTTTTTACGACATCGACAACAAGACATACCTAAAAGTCAGCCGAATACATTTTACACATCAGCGAAGCACTATTCCGTTGTTAATTAATCGTTTTTTTATAAAAGAAATCGGGGCTACGCCTATAGACTACAATTCTTTTGAATCAATGGTATGCGAAAAAACGCAGAGTTAAAAATTCAGTTTGACTCCGCTAAACCTGCTAAAATAAAAATGAGTGTGGAATTTCAAAATCAATTCCAAATCCGGAATCTCTAAAGTAAAAAGATGCTGTATTGTGTAAATCGAATATCGAGTCGATTTCACAATGCAGCGTGTTGTTTTCTCATCATTACAGTTAAGAGACAATAAAAGCAGAGATAAAATTCATTTTAGCAAAGCTAAACCCGAATTTTATCTCTGCTTTGTTGTCACTTCCTATCCTTCGCCCTCTTCTGCAATCCATACAGCACATTAAGTGCTTCGATTGGTGTAAGAGATTGAATATCTACGGTTTTAAGTTCCTCTATTATGTCGTCCTGCATAACCGTGGCAGTTGCGTAGGCAAACAAATCCATAGCGCCGGAGTCATCGGAAGTTTTCTTCCTGTTTTTCACAGCTTTTATTCCGTTTCGGCTGATGTCCTGTTCTTCGAGCTGGGAAAGGATTTCCTTTGCACGAATTGTGACAGCCTTGGGGATGCCGGCAAGTGCCGCTACCGCTATACCGTAGCTTCCGTCAGCGCCGCCGCGTTTGATTTTACGCAGGAATATTATTTCGTCTCCGTTACGCTTTACATCGACACAGTAATTTTTGACACCGTCGATTCTGCCTTCAAGCTCCGTGAGTTCGTGATAGTGAGTTGCAAAAAGTGTTCTGCTTTTTATGTTCTTTGCAATGTATTCAAGCACTGACCACGCAATGCTGAGACCGTCAAATGTGCTTGTGCCTCGACCGATTTCGTCGAGAATCAAAAGGCTTCGTTCGGTTGCGTTTGAAAGAATGTTTGCAACTTCGTTCATCTCAACCATAAATGTACTTTGGCCTGATGCAAGGTCATCAGACGCACCCACTCTGGTGAAAATTTTATCGGCAACGCCCACTCTTGCACTGTCTGCAGGAACGAAGCTTCCGCACTGCGCCATAAGTGTTATGAGTGCTGTCTGTCTCATATATGTAGACTTACCTGCCATGTTAGGACCGGTTATTACAAGCATCATATTTTCGCCGTTGTCAGCAAAAATGTCGTTCGGTATAAATTCCTCGCAATTCGGCATCTTCTCAACAACAGGATGTCTGCCGTTTTTGATGTCTAAAACATTTTCATCGCATATCTCGGGCTTACAGTAATTCTCTCTGTCGGCAACTTCCGCAAGTGATGACAAAGTGTCAATCGTCGAAATCGCATTTGCCGTAGCTTTGAGTCTGTCGCTTTGCTCCTGGGCATATTCGCGTATATCAACAAAACATTTGTATTCGAGGTCGATGAGTTTTTCTTCCGCACCCAAAATCGTGTCTTCAAGATTTTTGAGTTCTTCCGTTATGTAACGCTCGTTGTTTGCAAGAGTCTGTTTTCTTATATAGTGGTCGGGAACAAGTTCGAGATATGATTTCGTAACTTCGATAAAGTAACCGAATACTCTGTTGTAACCGACTTTAAGATTTTTTATGCCGGTGGATTCTTTTTCTTTTGCTTCAAGCTCTGCAAGCCAGCCTTTGCCGTCGCGGGACGCTCTTCTGCAAGTGTCAATTTCAGCATTGTAACCGTCACGGATAATGCCGCCCTCTTTTACGCTGAGCGGCGGGTCGTCGCAAAGAGAAACTTCCAAAAGTTCACGGAGATCCGACAAATCGTCAATATTTGCAAGGCTTGTTCCGAGCATTTCGCTTCCGCATGTCGAAAGAACTTCTTTTATCGCAGGTATTTTACCGAGTGACGCACGAAGAGATACAAGGTCTCTGGCATTTACACTGCCGAGTGCAATTTTTCCGGCTAAACGCTCTATATCGTATATGCCGTTCATCAGTTCACGAAGTTCGCTTCTGACGATGAATTTATCTTTTAATTCTTCTACTGCATCAAGACGTTTGCGAATTTCGTCGGCATCGATTAATGGTTGCTCCAGCCAGCGGCGAAGCATTCTGCCGCCCATAGCGGTCTCCGTTCTGTCCAAGACCCAAAGGAGCGAGCCGCGCTTTGCTTTGTCGCGAAGAGTTTCGGTTATTTCAAGGTTTCTTCGTGACGAAGCATCAATTGCCATAAATTCATTCGCCTGATAGAAAACAGGCTTTAAAATGCCCTGCAAATCCATTTTCTGCGTATCGGCAATGTACGCAATCAATGCGCCTGCCGCATTTACCGAAAAGTCCAATTTGCGTTTCTCG
Organism: Oscillospiraceae bacterium; assembly: GCA_015069195.1. Lineage (GTDB taxonomy): Bacteria > Bacillota > Clostridia > UBA1212 > UBA1212 > SIG423. Next base: position 166,226 of record SVJA01000001.1, read on the forward strand.
TCAAGTTTTGTTTTTGTGTAGCCTTCAACGATGTCTGTGCATCTGTCCAGTTCAAAAAACTCTGCAGGGAGCATCGAAATAAATGCATTTGATATATTTTTCGCAACATTCTGTATCTTTTCAACATTCTCAGCATCGGAGTTCAGAACCATCTCACGAGGTGCAAATCTTGCAAGCTCGTCTGCTAAATGCTGAAATGTGCTGCCGATTGTAAGGGACGTGCAACAAAGTTCGCCGGTGGATATATCAGCCGCAGCAATACCGTACATGTTTTTGTGCGCATACACCGAAACGATATAGTTATTTACTTTTTTATCAAGCATCTGCTCATCGGTGACTGTGCCGGGAGTGTAAATTTTGACAATATCTCTCTTTACTATACCTTTGGCGGTGGCAGGGTCTTCCATCTGCTCGCAGATAGCAACTTTGTAACCTTTTCCGATAAGTCTGCTTATGTACGAGAGTGAAGCATGGTGAGGAATACCGCACATAGGCGCACGGTTTTCAAGTCCGCAATCACGGCCTGTAAGCACGAGTTCAAGCTCACGGCTTGCAGTTTCCGCATCTTCGAAAAACATCTCGTAAAAGTCTCCGAGTCTGAAGAAAAGCAAACAATCGGGGCAACGTTTTTTTACTTCCAAATATTGGCGCATCATCGGGGTAAGTTCTGCCATGTTATTAAGTCCCTTTTCAACAACAAAAATATGTATAGTTTACCATAGAATAATCACGGCGATATACAATCTGCATACCGCCTGATGTGTTTGATTTAATATAAGTTTTTACTTTCAAAAAAACAATCAATGACAACCTGCGCAAGAACTGCAAGAACCTGAGCATGATCCGCCGCCACCTGTGAGGAAGTGCTGAATGATGTCATTTACATTCTTCATAGCAAGCTCAAATGCTTTTTTAGCATTGAAATAATCTCTTGTAATATCATAAGAATTAATCTCCGCCTGCTTTGCGAGAAGGTTATCACGAATACTCTCAAGACCTTCTTTGTCAAGATCGTCGCGTCTTGAGGCCTGTACCATCTGCATCTGGAATTCTTTGAATTCTGTCATAAGTGTCTGGCCCTTATCGTCTGCCTCCAATGCGGCTTCTGTTTCTTTAAGTCTTATAAATTCTCTGCTTGAACAAAGTGCCTGTCCGAGCATAGCTGCTGCTTCCATATAATCCATTTTTATATCTTCCTTTCAATGAATTTTTACAATAATCTTACGATTTATTATGCTACGCATACATTCAAAATTATACATTTCAGTATAATTGTTTGTCAAACACAAAGTACCTGTTTAATCATTTTGCTGTTTCTTTTTCATTTTGAACAGAATTATCAATATCGTTATAACAGCGGCCAATATCACAACAGCACCGACCACTATACCCACTACCGCAACCATCGGCAATCCGGCATTGTCTACAGACGGTTCCGGATATAAAACAGCGGGCTTATCAGATTCACTCGGTGATTTCGTCACAACAGGAGTATCCGTAATATCAACAGTTTCCGTAGGTTTTGTTTCATTTTCAGGACTCTTTGTAGGGGATACTGTCTGTGTAACACCTGCAGTCGCACTTTCAGACGGCTTTATCGTCGGTGTCGGAGTTGCGGAAGTTTCAACCGATGTTACAGGTTTTGTGTCAGTGAGTGTAACACTTTTTATGTACATAACATCACCGGTTTTACAGAAATTAAAATAATCAAATCTGAAACCGTTTAATACCCCTGTCCAGCCTGCCTGCTTTGAAACATCTACGACCAACTTTTCGTATTCTCCGGAACATTTATACCTGCTTGTTGTCTTGGCGTATTTTACATCAGCGTAATTTACCGCACCGCACTGAAAAAACAATTCACCTTGTTTCGCATTGGTCGAATTCGTTTTCGGGAGCATATATTCAATTATTATGTATTTATATTTGTCTGCACTCAGTTGCGGCACCAGATTCATATAATTGAATGTGATATACGGGTCATACGCAGAAGTTGTCGTAAGTTTCAAAGCACCGTTCTCATAAGTACATTTTGTACTGACAGATGCATTACCGTTTATATAAAACATATTTGACGGTTTTGAAAAATCTATCACCTCTGCCTTAGGGTCACTTTTAGCTGCAGGTGTCATTTCCCCTTGCGGATCACGGACAGGTCCTGTAGAAAGCACAAGCATATTCAGAATAGATCTGCTTGCTTCCGTCGGATTGTTTGCAAACTCATATGAATTACCGTTTTTTATATACATCTGCGAGGAACCGCCGCCGTCAAGCAAAAATGCATCGCGAAGATTAAGGTCCTTTGCAAGGTCATCGTAAAGCTCGTTTGAAATACCCTTTCTTCCCGTACTCGTCGTGCCGAGAGTGAGCATTATAACATTTCCGGAGTTTGTAATACCTATAACGGTAGCGGGATAATTGGCTTCAAGACCCACACTTGTATGGTACACACCGTCCACAGCAAAAGGAATATGTCCGGATACCGCATCCGTAACTTTTTGCCACTCTTTTGTGTACTTTCCCCACTGGTCATACACGGATACATCAATTTTAACAACATCATTTACTGCATACCTCGACAGTAAAGCCTTTTTTTCACCTCTGGCAGTAAGGATAATCCTATTCGAGTTTAAATCCATCGTCGGATTCTGCAAATCATTCGAATCGTATATACCTATTACCTTTCCCGAAATACTTGTGCCGTGTCTGATTACATAATCAGGTGTAGAAGTTATATCAATAACTATCTCCAAAGCATCGTCATTCGAATAGTTGTTAAGAGGACCTTTATCGGTATACATAACAAGCGCATTGTACGCAGGAAGTCTGTTTATACCGTCAGCCGTAGCCGTTGTATTTTTCGTAGTGTTTTGTATAGTAACAAGAGCATCGGGATTTGAAATAACAGGAACGCTGTCAGAGGTAATGCCAAACGCCATAAAATCGGTATACGGCAAATCAACCGTGCTTTCGCTCGGTGTAACGAAACTTTCCTGCGGCATTTTGTCTGTTGTATAAATCTCACCATTTGACATAGTAAAACCAAGAGAGAAAGCGTGTCCGTTTGTGTTTGATAAAAGTTGCTGATTATTATTTGCAGGTTCTGTGGCAGAACCGGTATACATCCACCAAAGGTCCGCATTTATCGCAACAATCGGTGTAAAATCATCGTTTTTGTTTTTAAAATTACTCAATATGGTATTTCCGTCTCTGTACGCATGTGTAGAACGCTCACCGCCGTAGACTGTATCAAGATATAAGTTCTCAACAGACATATCTATTTCAACGACATTAAACTCTATACCGGACGAACCACCGTATTTCGTACCGGCAGCAGAGGTGGATTGTGTATATCTCACACCGTCGGCAAGAACAGAAGTCTTGTTCTGAACGGCACCTGAAATGACAGAAACAGAAGGGCTTTCGGCAGTTACAAAAATACTCGTTGAACTCAAGATGCTAATTATCATAATAATAACAACAACAAATATCGTTGAAATTCGCTTTTTATAACACATGCCGTAAGATCCCCTTCAATACAAAAATTATATGAAATACACGTATATTCTTATAACATATTTCACTCGCATTTTAAAGTGATATTTATGATTATTCACAAAAAAATAACACATATATAAAAAGCGGGTTCGCAGCTGCGAACCCGCCCAAAATTCAGATAATCAATATTTAAAATATCAAATTATTTTTTCTTTTTTATAACCAAGAAATAAATTGCAAGAGCTGCACCTGCAAGTACGACAACACCGCCAGAAACAATACCTATAATCGCACCCAAACCGAGTCCGCCGTCTTTATCAGCAGAACCTTTGTCAGATGTGCCGGCAGTAGCTTTGGGAGCTTCTGTAGCTTCAGGAGCGGCAGTAGCATCACCGGGCTCTTCTGCATTGTTGTCATCACCGGGAACTTCTGCATTAGTATCATCGCCGGGAACTTCTTCGTTGTTATCATCGCCGGGCTCTTCTGTGTTATTATTATCATCCGAAGGAGCCTCTGTAGCATCGGGAGCTGTTGTACCCTGGGGCTGTTCGTTAGAAGTACCTTTATCCCAAGCATCAGAATCTACAGGAAGAAGCGAGAAAGCAACTGCATAACCTGAGTCCTCTCCGGTAACATCATTTTCTTCTTCTCCGCCTGAGTTTACTATACATGACTCATATATAGTGAAACATGACTCTGTGTATTCCGACAAAACTTCAGATACAGGCATAGCAAGATAATACTTAGCTGATCCGTCTCCGCTATCACCGGGCTCATAATCATCAACAGGAGAAACTCTGAAGATATAGTCGCCGGCAGGAAGCTTATTAAATTTCATAATTACAAGCTTATTCTCGATAATCTTTGTATCCTTCTGGAACAAAACATTTTCATCTGTATCAAGAATTTCAAAATTCCATCTCTGGAGACCTGTACCTTTATTGTCAGACCAAGCAGTAAAACTCAATCCCTCAAACTCACCTTTAGCAGTAAAATATGTATCATGGTAAGCTTCCGGAGAAGTAATATGAATCATCGCTTCTGATTTCTGCAAAGTATTGTCAGAAACAGTAAAACTCTTCCAAGGACTCTTAACAGTAAGATCGGTCTGTGCAACAAGCTCATACCAGTGATTTTCTTCAAAACGTTTGAACATACAAATCACATACTCACCGGGAGTTATTGTCTCATAAGTCTTTGTAATAGCCTTATCTGTACTCAAAGTAACTTCAGTACCATCCGGAACAATGTTTTTTATATCAGATCCGTCTGACTGAGTGCAAGCCTGAGTAAAGAAACGACCGTACTGACCTGCAAGATTATAGTCGTTATTATTTTCCTTAAGCTGCTCTTTGTTAAAAATAGCAATCCATGAATTTTTCTGCGGAACACCGGCTACTTTTACCTTAAATGAATATGTACCATCTTCGGTATTAATGGTTCCGGGACCTGTAATGCTCGGTGTAGCAGCAGAAGCAGGAACAGCCATCATACACATACTAGCAATAATCGCTACAGCAATTATCAATGAAATAAACTTTTTCATTTTTTACCTCCTGAAATATCATATATTTAAGAACTGAACTGTTCTCATTTACTAGGTACCAATATCGTACCATATTTGCTTGAAATTTTACACAAGAATTTATTTACCCTTAATTGTCTAATTTTTACCTTAATCAAGTAATTATATCATTTTTTTGACAATTGTTTTTTCTTTATCAGTATCATAACTACGGTCATGATAGCTATCAGAACGACGACCACACCTGCCACAATTCCGATGAAAGCACCTATTGTGAGGCCTTTATCGCTGTCTTTACCAGCTGTTTTATTATCTGTGCCGTTGCCGGAAACAGCACTTGTCTCTGTCGGAGCTTCCGATACATTGTCAGGATTATCAACAGGTACCGTTTCCGTAACATCAGGAACTATTGTAGCTGTACCAGGTGTCGTTGCGGGAGCTTCCGTAACGGTATTACCGGCAGATGGGGTTACATTCGCAGTAGCCGAAGGTGCTACAGTAGAAACGGTGGGAGCCGTCGAACCGATGGCAATGCTCTTGATAAACATCACATCACCGGGTTTACCGGTTGTAAAATAATCAAGTCGTATTTTATTAAGATTTCCTGTCCAAGTCTTATATTTGCTCATATCGATCGTAACTTTGTGGTATTCTCCGTCACGAACCATTTTATCGGAAGTTACTTTAACTGCTTTGTCTGCAGTTAAAACAGAACCGCACATACCGTAAATCATAGATCTTGGAGTTTCAGCCTGATTAGTTTTCGGCAACATATACTCTATTGTTATAAACTTATTCTTTGTTACCGTAACTTTCGACGATGCTTTTGTATAATCCAAAGTGATATACGGATCATAACCGCTCGGCACAGTAAGCTTTAAAGCATTGTTCTCATAGGTAGCTACTGTGTCACTCGGCTCTCCGACATATATGTGGTTTGCGGGATTTGAAAAATCCAATGTAGTGATATTATCCGACTTTTTAGGCGTCGCAGGAATTTTACCCTGAGCCAAGCGAGAAGGTCCTGTCGAAAGAATAAGCATATCGGGAACCTGTCTTTCTCCTGTGCTGTCAGCATAATGGTTTACCATCGGGTAGTTTCCGCCGCTCGGAAGAACCATACTGGAAGATCCGCCGCCGTCAAGGAAAAACGAATCCTTCAAATTAAGTTCTCGCGCAAGGTCAGCATATGTAGCCTGATTAAGACCTTTTCGCGATCCGTCTTTCGTAGCACCGCTTGTAAGCATAACAACATTGCCTGAATTTGTTATACCTATAATTGTAGCAGGATAATTGCTCTCAATACCCGGTGTAAAAGCTTTGCCATCTGTTACAAAAGGTATGTGACCGCAAACCGCATCAGTTACTTTCTGCCACTGGGAAGTATATTTTCCGTACTGGTCAAATATCGAAACTTTAATGTTTACGGTATCACCCTTTTTATAACCCGAAACGGAATTATACTGTGAACCTCTTCCGGTAAGAATTATGTAGTTTGAATTTGCAGTCATCGTAGGGTTCGAAGCACCTGGTGCATGTATACTCTCTACCGTACCTGTGATATCTGTACCGTGCTTTATAACATAGTCATTTGTCGAAGTAATTTTTATTTTAACCTCAAAAGCATCGTCATTTGAATAGTTGTTTGCAGGACCCTTGTCAGTATACATTACAAGGCTGTTATATGCAGGAAGTCTGTTTATACCGTCTGCATAAGCAGTAGTGTTTTTACTGGTGTTTTTAATAGTAATCTGTGCATTAGGATTTGATATAACCGGAACGAAATCACTTGTGATACCAAAACTTATCTGATCTTCGTAAGGAAGGTTTGCAGAACTTGATTTGAAAGACTCCTGAGGCATTCTGTCGGATGCATAAATCTCACCGTTTGACATAGTAAAACCTACCGGTGTAGCAAGTCCGCCTGTACCGGAAAGCATTTTTTTACCGTTTGAATATTCTACGGCAGTATTTGTATAAAGCCACCAACCGTCTGCATTTATAGCGGCAATCGGTTTGAGCGATGAGTTTGCACTATCGAAAGCCTTAACAATCGCCGTACCTTTCTTATAAGCATGGCTGCAAGTAGCACCGCCGTAAACGGTATCAAGGTACAAATTATTCGCCGACATATCAGCCTCAACAACATTGAACTCTATACCTGAACTTCCGCCGTACTTTGTACCGGAATTAGCAGTCAACTGAGTATAACGAACACCGCTTGACAATTCTTTTGTCGCATTTTGAGTAGTCGCACTTAATTTGTGAGCAGACGGAGTAGTCGCAGCACTTACTACAATCATTCCGGCAAACAACGACGCAACAATTGAAATTGTTAACAGCAAAGTAATCAGACGTTTAAGTCGTTTCATATCTTACAATTACCTCCAAAAATAATTTAAACACACTAGTATTGGTTAGTATTTTATCATACGTTATTAAAAAATAAAAGAGGGAAGCACTAAACTTCCCTCTTAATGTTCGATTAAATATTACTTATCATAAAAGAACATCACATTATTTCTTTTTCTTTGAAATCAAAATTACCGTAACAACAATCGCCGCTGCGAGAACAACTCCGCCGGCAATGATACCGATAATCGCGCCCATCGGCAATCCGCTTTCTTCTCCATCATCAACAGGATCCTCTGCGGGAACATCCTCAACAGGTGCCTCTGTAACAGGAGCCTCTGTAACAACAATTCCCTCAGTCACGACAGGTGCCGTAGTAACAGGGGCTTGTGTAGCCGGTGGCTTTGTCGCAGGGGCTGTAGTAGCAGAAGGTTTTGCTGTAGGAACAGGTGTCGCATTCGGATTTTTATCAAGGAACTTTATCGACTTGATATAAATCGTGTCGCCGGATGAAGCTGAAGCAAATATATCAAATCTGAGTTTTGAAACATTACTCTTCCACGTAGCTTTCGAAGTATAGTCAATTACCATAGTGTGATACTTTCCGTCACGAGTATAAGTAGAAGTATTTCCCATGGTTTTTCCATTTAAGAATATCTGACCTTTGGTTGCCTTTGAGCTGTTTGTAGTCGGAAGCATATATTCGATAGCCAAATATTTTTTCGATGTAGCACTGACTTTCGGAGAAGATGCACTGTAATCTATCTCAATATACGGATCCTTTGTCGAAAGTGTAGTAACTTTCAAAGCCTTCTGTGTTTCGTCATATCTGAACTTAACATCATTACCCTTACGTTCTACCGGAGTCTGATCCGAGAGATACCAGTTATTACCCTCTTTTGAAAAATCAAGAGTCGTCATATCTTTATCTCTGCTTGCAACTGCCGGAATAGTGCCCTGAGCCGCACGATTCGGACCTGTGGAGAGCACGAGCAAGTTGAGCAATGATCTGTTAGGTTCAGTAGGGTTATTTACATGAACATAAGAAGTTCCTTCTTTCAAGTACATCTGTGTAGAACCGCCACCGTCAAGAACAAATCCGTCTTTGAGGTCGAGATCTTTACAAAGCTGGACTATACCACCGGAGGCTATACCCTGACGTGCAGTACCGGTCTGAGCCTGACCGTATGTCATCATAACTACATTACCTGACTTTGTAATACCTATAAGTGTAGCAGGGTAGCTTGTACTTATAGCAACGTTATTTGTAGAATATGTACCGTCCGTAGCAAAACGCAAGTGTCCGGAAATAGCATCAGTAACTTTCTGCCACTCTTTTGTATACTTACCGTCTCTGTCAAATACATTTACGCTGATCTCAATCTTGTCACCGGTTTTGTAACCTGAAAGGTCATTGTATCTTGTGCCTCTGGCTGTAAGAATAATATAGTTTGAATCAGCTGTCATAGTAGGACGAGTTTTTCCTGCAAGTGAAACAGACTCAACAGTACCGGTAATCTTTGCACCGTGCTTTACGGTGTAAGCAGAACACTTAATTTTCACCTCAACAGCATCAGTGTTACAATAAGACTGTTTAGGACCTTTGTCAGTATACATAACGATAGCGTTATTTACCGGCAATCTGTTTACACCATCTGCGGGTGTTGTCTTGTTCTGTGTAGTATTTTTTACAGTAAGCTCGACATCGGGATTTGAAATAACAGGAACACTGTCGGATGTGATACCAAAGCTTACATAGTTTTCATAGTTAAGAGGCTGCTTACCGTCTCTTGCGATAAAGCTTTCTCCCGGAAGTCTGTCGGAAGTATATATCTCACCGTTTGACATACTGAAACCAAGCGACATAGCGTGACCGCTTGAACCAGCTGCGAGAAGTGATCCGTTACCAGCCAGATTTTCTTTCGCAGAATCTGTATACATCCACCAAAGGTCTGCATTTATCGCAGCAATCGGTGTCAAAGATGAGTTTGCAGATTTAAAGCTGCTGAGAATAGACGCACCGCCCTTATAAGCATGAGCTGCAGTTTTTCCTCCGTAAACATTATCAATATACAAATTTTTGGAAGACATATCTACTTCCACTACATCAAACTGAAGATTTGCAGAAGCTCCGTACGCCTTACCCTTATATGATGCGTATGTAACACCACTTGCCAAAGACTTTGAAGATAATTTTGTAGTACCTGTCAACTTATTTACAGCAGGATCTGCAGCACTTACGGACAAAGAACAAGTCAGCATCGACACAACAGTAGCCACTGTCAAAATTGCAGAAATTACTTTACTGAATTTTTTCATAATTCTTTTCACCTTTCAATTTATTCTCAAAATTATTTAACAAAATTTCACTGTGCTTTATTGTATCACGCTTTACAAAATAATTAAAGTGCATTTTTGTAAATTTTTCTTGAACCGATATAAAAAACTTAACCGGCGGCGTCTTTGCGACGCCGCCGGTTGTTAAAATCATAAATCGTTATAATCCTACATCATTTTTTAGCAGGTTTCTTAATATTTGCCTCAGCCCATTTTCTGGTCTCATCCGAAGGATTCGAAATAACTGCTGTAAGGAAAATCTCGCAAGGCGGGTTTTCTTTAACTGCCTCAACAGCAGCCGTAACAGCAGAAACGCTTCCGCTTACAAAAACAGTAACGTGACCTCCGCATTTTGTATTCCAAGTCTGATACTCTACTTCTGCAGTTTTGAGAAGTTTATCAACGACCAAAATAGCGTTTGTCGAACCAAGTACCTCTATCAATCCAAGTGCTCCGTAACTCATATCCGTATACCTATCCTTTCGCCGTCGATTACTTATTTATAGTCATCGTGATAGCAGTTTCTGTATCAGCCGCAGGAGCAGCAATGATAGTATGTGCCACGATTTTAGATATAGGCGCAGCAGCCGCAAGTGCAGCCTCCATAGCAGCCTTTACATTCGATACACTACCGCGAAGCTTTACACAAGCACCGCTCTTTAATCTATTTCTCTCTATGCCCTGTACCTTTACGTCGGCAGCCTTTGTAGCAGCGTCCATAGCAACGAAACAAGCGCAAAAACTATCTAACTCATATATTCCGATAGCCTGATTTTCAAATCCTGTAGCCATTAGGGATTCCTCCTGTAAATGAATATGTCTGGATTATATCTTTTTGCACGGTAAAATGCAATAGAAATTTAACAACACGATTATATAAACGAAATCAACCGACGGAGTACTGCGATCAACTTTTTACGGGTTTCTTTGTCCATCTCTTTCATCGAATGTGCCATCGACGCCGCACTTTTCATTCGTGACGTGTTTATGTCGGTCAGAGTTTTTGCATTACTCGAGGCAATGGCATCAAATACAATATCTACAAATTCACGGCGTTCTTCTTTTGTGAGTGTAGCAAGCCACTGCTTCAGTACCAAGTCGGATTTTTTGCTGAACTCCGATATACTGTCGGCAGGCACAAAACCTACGCCTTTTATTTCCCATGAAAAAGGATTGTGTTGATAAAACTTCTTCTCTGTGCTTTTTACAACTCTGTAGTAGTCGCCCTCTTCCAGCATCAAACCCACAACCGAAGAATCCGGAATTATTTTCACCAGTTTGTCTGAAATACTTTTACACTCCGAGCTTTCGTAAAAATCATGCGGGAAACCCGGGCCGTCATTGTTGTACGCATTTATTATCCGTCCCTTTAAATGAGCAGGACTTTTTACCGCTGACCATACCGCAAGATTTCCGCCTTTTGAATGTCCGCCGAGTCTGATAGACAATTCAGTTTTTCCGGCAATTTTATCGAGATACTCGAGCGCCTTTATCTGAGAAGGCACCGGAGTTTCAAAAGTCATATAAAAGTCTTCTTTCCAGCCGACAAGGTTATCGTCAGTCCCGCGATAAGAAATATATGCCGTCTTGTCCGGTAAAATAAACGATGTCGCCGAAAACTGAATATTTGTACTTTCGTCAACAATATTTTCATAACAATTTACATACATTTCGCCGTAGCGGATTGTCTGCGATGCCAAAATGGCTGCTTTTACAATTTCGTCAGTAACGATCACACCGAGATACATTCTGTCCGGATAAAATTGTTCGATTCTTTCCATCACATCAGAAAACTTAACCGCACCATCTGAAATACTATCGCACTCATCAGCATTCGGAATTATCTCCGAATAGTCAATATATGAAAGAATTGAGAGCAAAAGGCTATCAATATCATTGAACGGAGAAATATCAAATGACAAATCGCCGCGCCATTCTATATAGTCAAGTAAGTTATTTGTTTTTTTCACAATAAATCACCTGCCGTTTTACAATCAAAGTAATTCTATTTTTATTATACCAAACCTGACGAATTTACGCTATATTTTTACCCTTTATATTTTAAAAATGTGATATAATTGCTTGCACGGACAACAGTCCGAATTTCAGCATAGTTTTAAGGCGGCAGGATTTTATGAAAAATTTGACAATAACCGATGTACGTGTAAATCCGGGTGACAGCGGCTTTCTTATTGATGACGGAAAAACAGCAATTTTGTACGACACGGGATTCGGATTCACCGGACGCGCCATGGCTGAAAAAATCAAAAATATTCTCTCAGGCAGAAATCTTGACTACATATTTCTTACGCACTCACACTACGACCACGCTCTCGGCAGCGGTTTTATAAATCAGTATTGGGAAGGCGTCAAAGTTGTTGCAGGTACTTATACAGCAAACATATTCGGTCGCGAAGGCGCAAAGGCTGTTATGAAAGACCTCGACAGCAAGTTTGCAAAAAAATGCGGAGTATCAGATGCCGACTATGAATTTCCCGGAGAGAATCTGAGAGTTGACATACCGGTAGATGACGGCGACATTATCGAAGCCGGAAGTATGAGTTTTAAGACAATATACCTGCCGGGGCACACAAAATGCTCTGTCGGTTTTTATTCCGAAGAACACGCACTTCTTTTATCTACGGAAACGATAGGAGTTTATGACGGTGAAAATATTATCTTTCCGTCATATCTGGTCAGTTACAAAGATACGCTCGATTCAATAGACAGAATCAAACAGTTTAAAATAAAAAACCTGCTCTGCCCTCATTACGGAGTTCTGAATGATATGCAAACCAAATATTATCTTGATAATTGTAATCGTGCTTCGGTTGAACTCGCACGGTTCATCGCAGACAGACTCAAAGACGGCATTGACGAATATACTATAAGAGAAGAAATCAAGAAAAAATACCGCCGGGGCTATATCATAGATATTTATCCGGAAGATGCAGCCGATATGAATATTTCCATAATGATACAGCTCATAAAAAAAGAAAATTTGCTGTAATTTAAGTATTGACAATCGTTTATTACAGTGCTATATTTCACATTGTTCGGAAGAAGTTTATCTTTTTCGGACGAAAATTAAATATTTTGTGGTAAAAGGCTATGACGAAGACGATCGTTCAGCTGAATTTTCAGAGAGCCGGCGTTTGGTGAAAGACGGCAGTTTGGTTGTACATATGATTTATCCCTTCTGAGCCGGAAGTCCGAAAGCATTTATTGCGAGTAGACGCTTCCCGTTTTATGCAGCGTTAGTGCATAGGGCTTATAGGAGCCTTAAGGGGTGTACGTGCAGTATACAATTTGAGTGGTACCGCGGATTGTGATAATTCGTCTCAAACATAAAGTAAAATTTATGTTTGAGATTTTTTTATTGCCCTTCCTCTCTTATAAGTAAATCTTATATTCCGACAGGAAAGAAAGGAAAGTATTTATGGAGAATCAGTTAAAAGACGTCGCATCAAGAATAAAGACATTGCGCGAAATAGCAGGTCTTTCAGAAGAAGAGATGGCGACAAAAACAGAAGTTACGCTTGATGAGTACAAAACTCTTGAAAAAGGTGAAAAAGATTTCAGTTTCACTTTTGTTTACAAGTGTGCACAGGTCTTTGGCGTAGAAATGAAAGATTTGCTTGAGGGAAGCAGTCCCAGTCTTTCGCTCTACACCGTTACAAAAAAAGGAGAAGGTATGCCGATTGCAAGAAGAGTCGGTTTCGAGTACAACAACCTCGCGCCTTCGTTCAAAAATAAAATTGCAGAACCTTTCCTCGTAAAGATTCCTTATATTGAGGGAGAAGAACCGCATTTCAGTTCACATGACGGTCAGGAAATCGACATTATCGTTAAAGGCAAATTGCTTGTTCAGATAAACGACCGCGCCGAAATACTTACAGAAGGCGACACAATTTACTTTAACAGCTCCGCACCCCATGCACTCACAGCTCTCGACGGTGAAGAATGTGTAATCTATGCCATCGTTATGAAAGGAAGCAGTGACGGTTCCTTCAAGATGAAAGCCGAGCCGAGCGAAAAAGTTGTTTCGGCACTTAAAAACTCTACCGTTGCAGATGCTTTCATCGACGAAGAATTTGATGAAAACGGATGTCTCACATCAATAAAATTCAAAAATGATGACAAATTCAACTTCGGTTTTGATTGTGTAGATAAGATTGCAGCGAAGGCTCCCAACAAAACCGCTATGCTCTGGGTTTCGGGTGACAAGAAAGAACACAACTTCACTTTTGCCGATATGAAGAAATATTCAAATATGACAGCAAACTATTTTGAATCACTCGGCATCAAAAAAGGCGACACGGTTATGCTCGTACTCAAGCGACACTATCAGTTCTGGTTCAGCGTCGTTGCACTTCATAAAATGGGTGCTATCGTTATCCCTGCTACAAACCAGCTTGTAGAACACGACTTTACATACCGTTACAAAGCAGCCGGAGTAAAAGCTATCGTCTGTACGGCAGACGGAGATGTTGCAAACCAGGCAGATCTTGCGGCAAGAGAATTCCCCGATATGATAAAAGTTATTGTCGGTGCAAAAAAAGAAGGTTGGCATGATTACAACAGCGATATGTTGCTTTGCAGCGATGTTTATGAAAGAAGAGAAGATACTCCGTGCGGAAATGACCCGATGCTTATGCTCTTCACTTCAGGTACAACAGGTTATCCGAGAATAGCTACTCATTCATACAAATATGCACTCGGCCACTACATCACTGCTAAAAATTGGCACAATGTAAACCCTGACGGTCTGCATTTCACAATTTCCGATACAGGTTGGGGAAAAGCACTCTGGGGCAAGCTCTACGGTCAATGGCTCTGTGAAGCAGGCGTATTCACGTATGACTTTGACAGATTTAAATCCGAAGAGATACTTCCGATGTTCAAAAAGTACAACATAACTACCTTCTGCGCACCGCCGACAATGTACAGATTCTTCATAAAAGAAGATTTATCAAAATATGATCTTTCTTCAATAGAATATGCAAACACAGCAGGTGAAGCACTCAACCCCGAAGTATTCCACCAATTCAAAAAAGCAACCGGTATCACAATAATGGAAGGTTTCGGTCAGACAGAAACTACACTTGCTATCGGAAATCTTGTCGGAACAACTCCCCGTATCGGTTCAATGGGTCTTGCAAGCCCGCTTTACGATGTCCAGCTCCTTGATCCCGACGGAAATCAGTGCAAACCCGGAGAAATCGGTGAGATATGCATAAAGGCTGATAAAGAAAACCCGCCTTGCGGACTTTTCATCGGATATTACCGTGACGAAGAAAAGACAAACGCTGTATGGCACGACGGTTTTTACCACACAGGCGACCAGGCTACACTTGACGAAAGCGGTTACTTCTGGTATGTAGGACGTATAGACGACGTAATCAAATCTTCCGGTTACAGAATAGGACCTTTTGAAATAGAAAGTGTTATAATGGAACTCCCCTATGTACTTGAATGTGCGATCACAGGTGTTCCGGACCCTGTAAGAGGTCAGGTTGTAAAAGCTACTATCGTTCTTGTAAAAGGCACGGAAAAGACAGACGCTCTGAAAAAAGAAATTCAGGAATATGTCAAAACTCATACTGCACCTTACAAATATCCCCGTATAGTAGACTTTGTTGATGAACTTCCGAAAACCATCAGCGGAAAAGTCAGAAGAGTCGAAATCCGCGAGAACGACAAAAAAGCATAATATCATTTAACTGTAATCAATCAATGTATCATCAGATACATTGATTGATTATGTGCGTGTTAAGACTTAATATTGTTTATAATTAAATTTATATAAAATATCATTTAATGAAAGGATTTTTTATCATGGCGATTTACAAAAAGGTTTCAACAGACCTTAAGTTTACCGAGAGAGAAAAAGAAATAGAAAAGTTCTGGGTAGACAACAGTATCTTTGAAAAAAGTATCAAGCAGCGCGAAGGTCAGCCTGTATTTACATTCTACGACGGACCTCCGACGGCAAACGGCAAACCTCATATCGGACACGTTTTGACACGTGTTATAAAGGATATGATACCGCGTTACCAGACAATGAAAGGACACAAGATTCTCCGTAAAGCAGGTTGGGATACACACGGTCTCCCTGTTGAGCTCGAAGTAGAAAAGCTTCTCGGTCTCGACGGAAAAGAACAGATCGAAGAATACGGTTTAGAGCCTTTCATTGCCAAATGTAAGGAAAGTGTCTGGAAATACAAAGGTATGTGGGAAGACTTCTCCGCTACCGTAGGTTTCTGGGCTGATATGGATGACCCGTATGTAACTTACCATGATTCATTTATAGAATCCGAATGGTGGGCTCTCAAGCAAATCTGGGACAAAGGACTCCTTTACAAAGGTTACAAAATCGTACCCTACTGCCCTCGTTGCGGAACTCCGCTTTCATCGCACGAAGTTGCTCAGGGATATAAAGACGTAAAAGAAGAATCAGCTATTGCTAAATTCAAAGTAAAAGGCGAAGACGCATACATTCTCGCATGGACAACTACACCGTGGACGCTTCCTTCAAACGTTGCACTTTGCGTAAACCCGAATGAAACTTACGTAAAAGTAAATAACAACGGTGAAACATACTATATGGCAGAGGCACTTATTGAAAGCGTTCTCGAAGGCGATGTTGAAATCCTTGAAAGATATGTCGGAAAAGACCTCGAATACAAAGAGTACGAGCCTTTGTTCAACTTTGTAAACCCTGCAAAGAAAGCATACTTTGTAACTTGCGATAACTATGTAACGCTCACAGACGGTACAGGAGTCGTACACATTGCACCGGCATTCGGTGAAGACGACTCAAATGTAGGTAAAAAATATGACCTTCCGTTCGTACAGCTCGTTGACGGCAAAGGTGAGATGACAGCAGAAACTCCTTGGGCAGGCACATTCTGCAAAAACGCAGACAAGCTCGTTCTTGCAGACTTGAGAGAAAGAAATCTTCTCTTCAAAGTTCTCAAATTTGAGCACAGCTATCCGCACTGCTGGAGATGCGACACACCGCTCATCTACTACGCTCGTGAGTCATGGTTCATAAAGATGACAGCTGTCCGTGATGACCTTATCAGAAACAATAATACAATAAACTGGATTCCGGAGAGCATCGGTAAAGGCCGTTTCGGAGACTGGCTCGAAAACGTACAGGATTGGGGCGTAAGCCGTAACCGTTATTGGGGAACTCCTCTCAATATTTGGGAATGTTCTTGCGGTCACCAGCACTCTATCGGTTCAATCGAAGAGCTCCGCTCAATGTCAGACAACTGTCCCGAAAATATAGAACTTCACAGACCTTT
This sequence comes from Oscillospiraceae bacterium, assembly GCA_015069195.1. Lineage (GTDB taxonomy): Bacteria > Bacillota > Clostridia > UBA1212 > UBA1212 > SIG423. The sequence goes on from SVJA01000001.1 coordinate 183,251, forward strand.
CATCGACGCAGTTACAATCAAATGTCCTAAGTGCGGCGGCGAAATGAAACGAGTTGACGAAGTTATTGACTGTTGGTTTGACTCAGGTGCAATGCCCTTTGCACAGTGGCACTACCCCTTTGAGAACAAAGAAATCTTTGACGAAAACTTCCCCGCAGACTTTATCTCCGAGGCAGTTGACCAAACAAGAGGTTGGTTCTATTCATTGCTCGCAATCTCAACACTCATTTTCAACAGAGCTCCGTACAAAAACGTTATCGTACTCGGTCACGTACAGGATGAAAACGGTCAGAAGATGAGTAAATCAAAGGGTAACGCAGTAGACCCATTCGATGCACTTGCAGAACACGGTGCAGACGCTATCAGATGGTACTTCTATGAAAACAGCGCTCCGTGGCTCCCGAACAGATTCTACAAAGACGCCGTAACAGAAGGTCAGCGTAAATTTATGGGTACACTCTGGAACACATATGCGTTCTTCGTACTCTATGCAAACATTGATGACTTTGACGCTACAAAGTACACACTCGACGCAGACAAACTCTCTGTAATGGACAAGTGGTTGCTTTCAAAACTCAACACATTGGTTGCAGAAGTTGACAACAATCTCGCAAACTACAAGATTCCTGAGACAGCTCGTGCACTTCAGGAATTCGTTGACGAAATGAGTAACTGGTATGTAAGAAGAAGCCGTGAGCGTTTCTGGGCAAAAGAGATGACGCAGGACAAAATCAATGCATATATGACTCTTTACACAGCGCTTGTGACACTTTCAAAGATTGCCGCACCGATGATTCCGTTCATGACAGAACAGATTTATCAGAATCTTGTTTGCACAATTGATAAGACACAGCCTGAATCAGTACACCTCTGTGACTTCCCCGTTGCAGACGATAAGTACATCGACAAAGAACTCGAAGCAGATATGGACGAAGTTCTCAAAATCGTTGCACTCGGCCGTGCCGCAAGAAACGAGTCAGGCATAAAGAACCGTCAGCCTTTAATCGTTATGTATGTAAACTCCGAAAACGAACTCGGTGAATTCTACAAAGAAATTATCGAAGACGAGCTTAACATAAAGGCAGTTGAATTTGTAAAGGATATGTCACGCTTTACAACTTACACATTCAAGCCCCAGCTCAAGACAGTCGGACCTAAGTACGGTAAGTACCTCGGTGAAATCAGAAATGCCCTTTCAGCAGTTGACGGAAATGCAGCAAAGAAAGAACTTGACGAAACAGGTAAGCTCACTTTGGCACTCTCTTCTGCAACAATCGAACTCGAAGAGGCAGACCTTCTCATCGATTCCGGAAAGGTTGAAGGCTTCGCATCATTTGCAGACGGCGGTTACACAGTAGCTATCGACACTACTCTCACAGAAGAACTCATCACAGAAGGATTTGTTCGTGAGATAATCAGTAAAATCCAGACTATGCGTAAAGACGCAGGCTTTGATGTTATGGACCGCATAAATGTTTATATCGCAGGCAGCGACAAACTCGCAGATATCACTGCAAAGTGCGGAGACACAATAAAGCACGATGTTCTTGCTGACAATCTTTCAAATGACAGCGGCGCAGGTCTCGGTTTCACCAAAGAGTGGAACATCAATGGCGAAAACGCAGAATTTACCGTTGTAAAAATAGGATAATTATTACCGTTTTCCGGCGGCGCAGCCGCCGGAAAACAAAGCGCCCTCAGAGCAAAAGCACTGAGGGCGCTTTGAACATCGCTTTTCCCGAAAATAAAACTCACAAGGACAAAAGCGATGTTCAGAATCAAAACCGAAGGGAAATCGTTATGACAACGAAAAAAAAAGAATTGCGAAAATCGCTGTTAAAAAAGCGATGCGGATTATCAAAAGAAGATTGTCGAAAGTTGTCGAAAATCGTCTGCAAACGCCTCACAGAGCTTGAAATTTACAAGCATGCAGACACGGTGTTTGCTTACTCTTCAATAAGGAACGAAGTATCCTGCGACTACTTGATAGAAAAAGCATTATCAGACGGCAAAAAGATAGCACTTCCGAAAGTAATAAACAGCGATAATGACAACGAAATGCATTTTTTCTACTGTAATGAACAAGAAAACCTCGAAGAAGGCTTTATGGGAATCAGCGAGCCTAAAGAAGATTATTCAAATCTTGCCGTACCGTCAGAAAACACATTAATTATTTTGCCCGGAATTGCATTCGGCAGAAATTTCGGCAGAATCGGATACGGAAAAGGTTTCTATGACAGATACCTGTCGCTTTACGAAGAAAATGTACAAAGCGTTGCGGTATGTTATGACTTTCAACTTCTTGATACAATTCCAACGGATGAACACGATATTCCGTCAAATGCTATTGTAACGCCGAGAGAAACACTTATACGAGGTGAATCATTATGAAAATTTCAGTAACTTTTAAAAAAATCTTAATCCTTTGTATAGCAGCAATCATTGTATTTACGGCAACTGCGCCATGCAAAATACATTCCGATGCAGCAGAAGGAAATCTTATAATAATGCTTGACCCAGGACACGGCGGCGAGGACGGAGGAGCTGAAAATACCGTTGACGGAGTTTACTACAACGAAAACAAATTGATGCTTAAAGTAGCAAACTACGCAAAAGCAGAGCTTACTCAATACCCCGGTGTTACGGTTTTACTCACAAGGGAAAACAATGATACATATTTAACACTTGCCGAACGTGTTTCAAAAGCAACCGCAAACGGTGCACACACAATCATCAGTCTTCATGCAAATTCATATTCCGGAAGCTCTGCAAACGGTGCAGAAGCATTAGTTTCTTACGGTTCTTACAGGCCGACAGTAGCAGCCGCTTCGCGAAGTATCGGAACAAAAATACTTTCGGAGCTTGCATCGTTGGGCATAAAGAACAGAGGATTAATAAAAAAATTTGACAACCAAGGAGAAATTATCGAATACTATCCGGACGGTTCCTTGCAGGATTATTACGGTATTGTTCAAAGGGCGATCCGCGGCGGAATACCCGGTGTAATTATAGAAACAGCCTTCATAAGCAACTCTTCCGACGTCAGAAAATTTTTCAGCAGCGATGAAAAACTTGAATCACTCGGAAAAGCTATCGCAACAGGTATTGCCAACCACTACGGACTTTCAAAAAGCAGCACTGCAAGTGCACCGCAAAGACCGCATATTGATGCAAGAGAATTGACATTTGACAGCAATCCCGATACATCTTTCCTCTACCCGCTCAAAGGTACAAAAGTGACACAATCAGACGGTTATGCCACACTCACCAAAGGTTCCGACGGAATAAAAGTTTATATTGATTACAGAGGAATGGCATTCAGTGCCGAAACTTATAAATATGCCCTCATAAAGCTCAAGTCATCTTCCATCGGAGCGATTACAACCATAAATACAGGTGCATATAAAGTCACATACGACACCGACGCTTTCACATATAAAGCAACGCTTGATACAGAATACAAAAACATTTTACTCGATATGTCCGAAAGTGAAGATTGGGAGATGGCGGTAAACTTCGTAAAGATACAAATATTCGGGGCGGACTCAGCTGACATAGAATCCATCAAATTCTACAGTTCAAAACCGTCAGCAGAAAACACCGTAACAGCGATTCGACCCACACCAAAACCGACACAAAAGCCGACAGCAAAGCCGACACAGAAACCAACTTCAGTGCCCACACAAAATAGCACTGCAATTCAAACAGAAGTGCCGCCGACTGATATAACACCGTCTATAGCGCCGACCGGGTCTCCGATTCAAGCGCCATCCGTACAAACAGAAAATCCGGTTCAGTCACCGGCACAACCTGGACCGACAAATTCCGCTAAACCCAAAGGCGCAACACAAAAGTCTTCTAAAACGGTTTTAGTGATTGTCATATCAATTTTGATTCTTGTACCGGCCACGGCACTTTTTATAGCAATACTTTTAAAGCAACTCAAAAAAAATGAATAATATCAAATCACATCCGGCATCCCGGGAGTAAAAAGCAAGGCGGCACAGTCGTGTTCCGCCTTGCTTTTTTATTACAATTGCATTAAATAATTTGATTATTCGTTATCACTTACTTCTTCAAAATCATTCTCTGCAGTTTCAGAAAACTCTGCAACAGTTTCATCATCAGAAGTTTCTGTCTTATTTTCCGGTTTCTTGCGTTTAGAAATCTTTACTTCTTCTGCACCGAAAGTTTTTATATCGGTGTTCTCGTCGTCTCCGATTTTTACCTGAACAGTTTCGCGAAGTATACTGTTTGCTACAACAACGCCTTTGCCCTCAGGAGTATCCACATAAGCACCTACTGCAGGAACAATTTTCATAGCAGCCTCATAAGCCTCTTGCTCATATTTAAGACAACACATAAGTCTGCCGCAAGTTCCTGAAATTTTTGTGGGGTTAAGCGTAAGACCTTGTTCTTTTGCCATCTTTATGGACACAGGTTGGAAATCACCCATGCACGACGCACAGCAAAGTGCTCTGCCGCAAATGCCAAGACCACCTACTATCTTGGCCTGGTCCCTGATACCGACCTGTCTGAGCTCTATACGAGTTTTAAATGTAGCCGCAAGTTCTTTTACAAGTTCTCTGAAATCAATTCTGCTGTCGGATATAAAGTAGAAAAGGACTTTATTGCGATCAAAAGTATATTCAACATCGATAAGCTTCATATCAAGATTATGTTTCTTTATTTTTTCTACGCATAAAACAAAAGCTTCTTTTGCCTTTTCCACATTTTCATTGTGTATCTTTATATCATCTTCGGTAGCAGCTCTCATCACTTCACGAAGCGGACTTACTATCTCGTCATCCTCTATCATTTTTTCAGCAATAGCGACCTCGCCAAATTCAATTCCTCTTGTCGTTTCGACAATCGCATAATCACCGCAATCTAATTTTATATTTTTCGGATCAAAGTAATAAACCTTGCCTGCCGGTTTAAATCTTATTCCAACAACTTTTATCATACTGCCATAACCTCCTGCAGTTTTATTATCATATCCTCTATTGCCAACTTGTAAGCGGCATTTCTGGAAATATTTTTCCATGCATCATCAATAATCCTGATACATCGGATCGCATTGTGGTAACCTATATCGCGACCCATATCGTACAATCTGTTTTTGTATTCTTTATTTTGCAACTTTGCATTCTTTCCGAATCGAACTAAATGAACAATGTCGCGATAAAATGATATCAAGGTAAACATCACAAAATCGCTGTCTTCGCCTTTTTCGCTAAGCACAGCCGATAAACGTTTGCGCTCATCAAAACCGCCCCTGTAAAGACCACACATAGCATCAAGAACTTTTTCACGAATGTTTCGCACCTCTTCGCCGTCACCAAAATCGTAAACCCTTCCGATAATTCCGTCAGCATATGCACAGACCAAAGCTTCTTCATCATCGTCTACAACACCGTTACGCATTCTTCTGTAAGCAATTTTTATTTCATCTTCGCTGTTTCGAGAAAAATCTATACGAACAGTTCTCGAGCGAACAGTATCAAGCAATATCAGAGGATTCGATGAAAGAATTAAAATCACAACATAATGAGGCGGTTCTTCCAGAATTTTAAGCAATGCATTTTGTGCCTCAACAGTCATCTTGTCGCCGTTTTCTATGACGTAAACTTTCTTCTTAGAAATAAGAGGCGCCGTAAGCATGTCTTCCCTCATGTTTCTTACGGATTCTACAGAAATGCTTTTTTTGTCTTTAGGAACTCCGATAGGGATAATATCAGGATTTGTTCCGTTTTTAAGCAACATACAAGATTCACATTCACAGCAGACAGAACCTTTTTTATGTTCGCGCAGGCACATAAGCATCGATGCAAACTTACCGGCAATCATCTTACGACCTATGCCGACAGGACCATTAAAAACGTACGCATGACCTACATTTCCCGATTCTTCCAAAGATGAAAGAATATCCTTTACACGTTCCTGACCTATCACATCATAAAATATATTTTCAGCAACATTTACTTTGTATGACATATGTGTTACCTGTTATGCCCTCGCAACTCCTGTTTTTCTCGCTGCTTCCGAAACAGCTTCTGCAACTGCAGTAGCTACTCTTTTATCAAACGGTGACGGAATTACATATTCGGCACAAAGTTCGTCTTCCGTTATAAGCGATGCTATCGCCTTTGCTGCAGCAATCTTCATTTCGTCATTTATATCACTTGCCATAACATCCAAAGCACCCCTGAATACTCCCGGGAATACAAGAACGTTATTTATCTGGTTAGGATAATCGCTTCTGCCTGTGCCTATAACAGCCGCACCGCCGGCACGTGCATCATCAGGCATTATCTCAGGTATCGGATTTGCCATTGCAAAAACAACAGCTTCATCCGCCATAGTCTTTACCATATCCGCAGTCACAATATTCGGCGCAGAAACTCCGATAAATACATCAGCACCGCAAAGCGCCTCTCCGAGTGTACCCGAAAATTTCTCTCGGTTTGTCACGGAAGCCATATAAGCCTGTTCGGAATTTATACCTTCCATACCTTCGTATATAGCACCTTTTCTGCCGCACATAATGATATTTTTGTTACCTATCTGTATAAGCAGTTTGGCAATCGCCATACCTGCCGCACCGCATCCGCTTATAACAGTCTTAACCTCTGAAATATCCTTTTTAACAAATTTCAGAGCATTTATCAATGCCGCCAAAACTACTACGGCAGTACCGTGCTGGTCATCGTGAAAAATCGGTATATCACAGCGTTCTTTGAGTTTTTTCTCTATCTCAACACAACGAGGCGCAGATATGTCCTCGAGGTTTATTCCGCCGAAACTGCCGGATATCATATATATAGTATTTACAATCTCGTCAACGTCTTTCGACCTTATGCACAAAGGGAAAGCATCCACTCCGCCGAACTCCTTGAAAAGCACGCATTTGCCTTCCATAACAGGCATTCCTGCTTCAGGTCCTATATCACCCAATCCCAAAACAGCCGTACCGTCTGTTATAACAGCAACAAGATTCTTTCTGCGGGTATAAACATACGACAAATCTATGTCGTCCTTTATCTCAAGACAAGGCTGTGCTACACCCGGCGTATATGCCACCGCCAGAGACTCTTTGTCTTTTACTTCTGCACGTGACACTATTTCAATTTTACCCTGCCATTCTCTATGCTTTTTTAAAGCGTATTCTTTAGCATCCATATACTGCACCTGAATATTAAAGACCAAACTTAAAAGCAGAAATTTCTTTTATCTCCAGCTCGATCTCTTTTTCAATTCTGCCGATATCTATATCAATATCCTCTACAGTCTCTTCTACACGGACATGATGATTCTTTTTCTTAATGAAGTCTCTCTGTCTCTGATTTCCGGAAAAGTTCTTTCCACCCTCTCCGAAACTTTCTCCCGTTTTTTTGGGTAACGGTCTTGTCTGACTGCCGTTTACATTTGTCTCATCCTTCTTCTCGGCTCCGTTTTTAGAGTCTGCAGAAACATTCTGTCCCCTGTCATTATTTTTAGGATACGGACGTCTCTGGTGATATTTTTTGTATCCGTTATTTCTGCGGTTTCCGTTATGTCCGCAGTTTGCATCACGGTTTTCTCTCTCCGCATTATTTCTCTTTTCGTTGCTATTTGTTTCTGACATAGCACCCTCCGTATAAAAATTATTTCGTAGAATTCACATTATTTTTTTGCAATAAAAACAGGAGCTCCGTTTGTGTCTTTGTAAATCCTGTACTTCTGTCCGTCAAGCACGGTAAGACCTTCTTTTGAACACACAGCTTCCACTGCGATCTCATAAAAGTCTTCTCGCATTTCTTCTGCTGTTCTTACGCTTTTTCCGATATAAAGTTCTTCGGAATTACTGTACAAAATAGGTTCACCCTTTCGAATGTCGAAAATCTCTATCTGTTCGGCGAAAAGAGTTCTGCCTATAAGGTAATCCGGATTTCTGTACTGACCGAGCTTGTACTGCGACACAGGAACAATAGTGTCCTCATATTTTTTCAGCCAAAAATCATCGCCGCCGCTCTGCACACAAAGAATATGCTCATCATAGAAAGCACCCTCTGCTATAAAGCAATGCGAATCATCCGGAATAAATCTTATAATCATACATCCGTCAGCTTTTTCCAAGTCGTTTGGATTAAGTTTAGCCGCGATAAAAGATGTCAGATTTCCGTTCACCGAAACAGTGCGGTTCTTATACTCACTGACCTTAAGTCCGCATTCGCAAATATCCTCAACAGCCTCTTCCTGCACTGAAAAAAATACTTTCATCAGTATCTCCTATTATTACCAAAAATCATTTTATATTATAATACAAAAAACACTCGATTACAAGAATTACAATGCAGTTATACGTTCCGCCAAATCCGTATAAATCAAAAAGAGTTTCTCCGAATAACGTTCACAATAAAAGTCTCCGTTTATATTCTTACACTTAAGTCTTTCTGCATCATACGGCACATACCCGCCGTACAGACCATCGACAGCAATTTCAAAATCATCAATAGGCATACTGATGCCCTCATCATATTCCCATGCAACAAACATTATCCGTGTCTGCGGAAATCCAAACCTGAGCGCAGTCTGCCGATACTGCTTGTAGGATTTATAAACCTCATCGATATTAGGTCTGACCGGAACTATAACACAGTCTGAAGCAATCATTATCTCCCCCGATATGCTTTCCGCATTATCTGACGAATCACATACTACGGTTATATCAAAATACTTGTCCGACCATTTAAAGAAATCGTCAAGGCCTTCTCTATCCCTTATATCAAACTCCGTAAATATATCGCAATCACTCACATACAAATTTTCTGCACGGCTGTTTGATAATATCCCGCGTAAAGTCCACTGCTTCTCATCAGTCAAATAAAGATGGCTGCAATCACAAAAAAACGGGGTCGGTTTCTCACTGACAAGAGAAATATCAGTACTTCCATGCATATCGATAAAATAATCAAATGCACCTACTCCGTGAAAAGTTTCATTTCCTACAAGCAATGTTTTAAGTCGTTTTTTCTGTGCGAGTACATATGATAATTCACTTGCAAAACAACTGTTACCGCCGACATAAATAATTTTCTTTTTGTGCGTTGTGTCAGTACCGACATTTTTATTACCATATGCAGGAACAGACGTAATTTGCATATACTTCTCTGTCGTAACGGAATTAAACAATTCACACAGTGCATCAAGAAGAAAACCGGCATGCCCGTATCTATTTTCTGAATCAGAACATGTGCATTTCCGGATTATTTCTGCAGCATCCTTGTGAAAATCATCCTTTCCCGGATTGATAAAAGAGCCGTCAAAACCACACATACCTATCAAAAAACCGAACAATTTACCCAGTGAAAACACATCACTTTGAACACATATCTCACCACAGAATACTTCCGGCGCACAAAAACCTTCAACTTCCGGTGATACGGTATACCCGCCGAGCGTTAGAAGTCCCGTTATCTTTTTATCCTTCTGATTATCAAAAAACGTAAAAGTCTCAAGATCTATAAACCACACTTTTTTGCTTACAGTATCGTATAAAAAATTCGCGGGACGTATATCCGCATGTACGAAGCTTCCGTTTTCGTCATAAATATCTTTCATCACCATACAGATTTTTATCATAATATCAAGAGCTTGCGGCACCGTAAGTCTTTTTTTCTTCAGAATCAGTTCGTGCAGACTGACCGCATCTATCCATTCTCTGACGGCATAAATAAGTCCGCCTTCCGAAAAAATATCAGTGAAAGGCTTAACCGCCTCATTTTGTATTTTGTCCGAAGCCGATATTTCTCTTTTTGCCCTAATGTCGTCAGCACGCCAGCGTTTAATCAACACAATAGAACCGTCTTTCTTTCGCACACCTTTTGTAACCGAACTGCAGGAAAAATCTGCCTCGTAACAACCGTTTTTGTAGTCTTTTTTCACTTTGCACCACCCCTTGAAAAGTGTTCCTATTTTACCAATTCAAAGGGAAATCTGATAGCAATTTTCCGTTATTTCCCGAAATAGCGGAAAGCACGGCGGCACTTTTCATAGGCGCCGCCGTGCTTTTTCATTATTTGATTTATTAAGTTTTCAAAAATTTATTTCCCGTTACCAAATTGTCAACCGGCAGAAAAATAAGCATCAACGCCCAATTTGATAGCTTCAGATATTTTGACTTGATATTCGGTGTCACAAAGCAAAGCTTCTTCCTCTGCATTTGACAAGAAACCGCATTCTACTATCGTCGTAGTAGTTTTACAATTTTTTGTGATTATAATATCTTCTTTCTTGAGTAATGCCTCTCTGTCATTTTCCGGATCAAGAACTGCACGCAACGATTCCTGCAAACTGATTGCAAGTTTTTTGCTGGACAATGAATCTTTTGTGTAGAATGTCTGCGCGCCTGAATAAGAACTGTCTGTAAAGCTGTTAAGGTGAATGCTTATTACAATATCCGCATTGCTTTCGTCCATAATTTTCTTTCTTGCCAGTAAATCCTGACGTCTTTTCGAAGTCATAGAAATATCGTCGCCCTTGTAATTTAATACATCCTCTGTACGAGTCATGATAACCTTATAGCCGGCTTCTTCAAGCAATCTCTGCGTATTTTGAGCTATAACCAATGTTATGTCCTTTTCTTTTGCCATACTGAAACTGCTGACCGCACCGGGGTCTTCCCCGCCGTGACCTGCATCTATTATTACCGTTTTAATTGAATTATCGGTTGTAGCCGTAGGCATAGGCATCGGAGTTCCGGCTACAGGAATCATTTCACCATCCGTTACCGCAGACTCTGCACGGTTACCGCCAAAGCCGAAATTCAAAGCTAAAATAGACGCTGTCAAAATCACAATCAACACACCTAACATTATGCTGCTGCGTTTCATCACCAATATCATAAAAAATTGCACCCCCAATATACTGCGTAGTAAAGCATATTACCGAGGGTGCATAAATATTCTTTTTTATTTTATTTTTTAATATCAATCAAAAGTCAGCAAGTCCTCAATACTTCCACCGAGTCTTGTGACAGCATTACATATAATGAAAAACTTATTCGCCTCTTCCGACTCATCATACGGAGTCTTGCCTGCCGCATAAAGTGCCTTTAACTCGTTTCTCGCTATCTTTCTAATAAGCGGTATCAATCTGCCGTCTCCGCAGTCAGATACGATCTGAACAGTCATCGACATATCATCACAATCTTTTTTCAGACAAGATTTCAAGCATTTAAAAACATCCTCATCGCCTTGGATATGTACAAGCTCCTGCAAAATAAAATGTTCTTTTACGCCTATTTTATCTATCGTCTCAAAAAGACTTATCATATCGGAAACAAATCCGCATTTTATCATAGAATTACATGCAACCTCTAAAATCGAAGGGTTATTTTCACTGCACTTACCGTACACACCGAAAAGAGCGTCCTTAGCCTTTTCTTTTGTAATGCGATGTAAATTGCTTACGGCTTCGATAAATATGCAAAGCTTTTTATTTTCCTCATCACTTATTTTATCATCACCGTTTATGGACAAATCCATATCGTCAATCACCGAAATCAGATACTCTTCTGCAGCTTCGGGAGCGGAGAAAAACAAGTCACATACAGCATCCGGAATATCAAAAGTCGCACCGACGGCAAAAGAATTAAACATTCCGATAATATCGTCAAAATCAATTTCCTCAGGAAGTGATTCGCCTATATAATCTTTCGGAGTTTTACCAAGTAACTCACACTCGGCATCGCCCCAACCGGACGCAATGATATCCAAAGACTTTCTCTCGTTTGCATTTTTTGAAAGATCCATCTCCTGAACCCAGAATTCAGTGATATATTTGTTGTAACTTGCTATTAGATTTTCAGTTATAATTCGCATATTTTCTGTCATAACTTTTACACTTCATCCTTGTAAAGAATCTTGCTGATAATGTCGGTACCGTCTTTTTTCTTTATGATATTTATCCCGGATATACCTGTCCAATATCCTATTCCGGAAACAATCACACTGAAAGGAATCACTATCAATGCAGTAAGATAGCTGATATTCGGAATAAGCCTTTCACTGTTTTCGATTATTTCAAAAAACCAGAAAAACGGCATATATATTATCAATTTCATATATGAATTTATGTTTGCGATATCAAGATACGGATGTTGTACATAAAAAATACTGTCTGCGGCAAGTATCAGTCCAAAGCCAACTAATGTTATAACAACGGAAGCTATCGCACCGCACACGAAGCCTTTTCCCTTATAAACCGCCCATCTGTACGGTTTTCTGTCCTGTTCACCTATCTCATGCATAGAAATATACAAAACTATCGAAAAAATCAATGTAGCAAATACAGAATACACCGCAAGAGATTTATTTATCGGGCATACTGCCAGCAAAAGTAACAACACGGGATACGCCGCCCAGCTGAGTATGATACCCAAAACATAACAATATATAACTTTAAAAGAACACTTTGCATGGTTCTTAAGATTGTCCATCATAAAGAATTTCAACCTTTCAATATTATTAACTTTAACTAATTAAGTATATCACTCTTTCAAACCACGGGCAACATATTAAAAGATAACAAAATTTTAACAAAGATACAAAAATCATTGTCATTTTCCGAAAATTGAATATAATAGAATTATCAATATTTATGAAAGGGTTATTGCAAGTGGAAACTCTCGAAGTCAGCGAAATTGATACAGCGAACGAATCTTGTGAGAAAAGACACAAGTCACAACTTTTTCTCGGATTTTACAACTACACAGTTATTTTGACATATATGGCCATTCCGGCTACAGTGCTCGGTATGGCAGCTGCATTCTGCGGAAAATTCTATATTTCTTTAGTATGCATAATGTTTGCAGGTCTATGTGATGCATTTGACGGCAAAGTTGCAAGAACCAGAAAGAAAAGCACCGAAGCAGAGCGAAAGTTCGGTATTCAGATAGATTCACTCGTTGATCTTGTTTGCTACGGGGTCACCCCGGCGATTATCGGTTTTAATCTCCTTACTCCCAGAAATAACATCACTATATATTCTCTCGTTTTTGCATTTTATATACTCGCGGCAATAATCCGACTTGCATATTACAATGTCACAGAAGAAGAACGCCAGGAAAAAGAAACAGGTCACAGAAAGTATTTCTGCGGTTTACCGGTAACAAGCGCCGCACTTCTGATACCTGCGGTATTCATTTTTTACAAGGTTATGCGACACAACTACTTTGCAACCGCATACGCAGTATGGCTCGCAATGATAGCGCTCCTGTTTATATCTAACTTCAAACTTAAAAAACCCGGTATCAGAGGACTGATTATTATGATTATTCTCGGCGGCGGTGTGCTTGCCGCACTCCTTATCACAGCTACAATGTAAACTTAACGCGGCACAAGGTCTGTTCCTTTCGCCGCGTTATATTTTACTCGTTCTTTTATTTTTCGAATAGCAAAAACGATAAGTTAAAATATTATTTTTACGGACGTAGGACGTAAACCATAATATTTCAACTTATCGTTTTGGTTACCCCATTAAATTCACATAACTTGCTCCGTCACCCAACGGATTTATCGATTTGCCGTTTACAACATACATTTTCATTGAATACTGATTTTTAGCAAACTTCATGGCTATATCGCTGTATTTTGTTATATCTGATACAGTATTGAAACTATGCCATACATTTTTTGTAAGCGATTTCATTATATCCGGTATGCGTGGTATGTTTTCTACCGTTATAATCTGCGCAGCAAAATCTCTCATAAAACTAAGCTGATTAGCCTTTCGGTATGGGTCACCGGACGAACTTACTCTTCCTGATTCACTGAAACGGTATCTGGCAGAGACATAGCCAAGGCATTGCTTTGCGTTCATATAATTCGGGCCTTTCTTCCAAACAAGTTTACCATTGCCGTTATAAATATCCTCGGTTACATTTACGGTTATCCCGCCTACAACATCAATAATGTCGAGGAATCCGTCTTCGTTCATATAAATATATTCATCTATATCACAATTTGAATTCGGTAATATCTGCTGAAGCACGCTACACATAAAATTTATTCCGGAATTTGAAAACTTTCCGCCCTTGTACTTTACTACATAGCTGCCTACAAACGCTGATGCATTTATTTTATAAATACCGACACTTCTGCCGTAACCTTTGGCATTAAGCGCATCTACAACACTTCTGGAATACGGAACATATGCGTCACGGGCAATGGATGCCACCTGTACCGTATTAAGTCTGTCGCAGATACTTATAATCATTATGGTATCCATAAGGCCGGAACTATTATCCTGACCGAGAACCAGTACATTGTACGCATCCGGTTCAAAATAAAGATTTTTTCCGGATATCTTTGAAACACCTTTTACAATCGGGTCCGGCACTGTAGGAATGCTACTACCGCCGGAAGAACCGGAACCACCTTGTGATGAACTGCCCTGACTTTGGTTTTTATCGGTAGTTTCGCCCTGATTACCTTTATCATCAGAATTATCTCCGCTTTCCGACAAATCTACATTTATATAAAGAGATGACATATCAACAATGGATTCTCCCTCTGACAAAACAGACTCACCATCATTTACATCAGGCATATTATTCACAAAAAATCCAAGCATAGGATATACGGCAACAAAATACACGACACACATGGCTATGGATATCAATGACAGTATAAATGTCACCACGGCCGACTTTTTAAGTTTTATTTTATCTTTTTTATCTTTCACCGTCTCATCCCTCCTATGAACAGTATAAAAAAATCCGAACCCAAAAGGATTCGGATTTTAAAAATGACCCCTACGAGAATCGAACTCGTGTCGCCGCCGTGAAAGGGCGATGTCTTAACCGCTTGACCAAGGGGCCACAATGGCTGTAGTCGGACTTGAACCAACGACCTGCCGGGTATGAACCGGATGCTCTAGCCAACTGAGCTATACAGCCATATACTTACCAGCCGTAAGCACCGCACCATTATACCATAGACGGAACGCTTGTCAAGTACTAAAATACCTAAAAATTTAAATTTTTTTCAAAATCCGTATCCTATGTATCAGACCGCAGAAACAACTACGGCAAATACTATTTTAACACATTTGCTTTGAGGAATGTATTGAAATCTTCCGGCAATTCCTCCAAAATTTTGTTATTTTCATAAACAAAATCATAAGTCATTTTTTCAACATCGTCGTCTGCACTGTTACCGAGAAGCTCTTTGCCGTATCCGTCATTCGTGGTTCTTCTGACCAACAAAGAAACACAATCAACTCCGGGAACTTTTGCACAAGACGCCATAAATTTCTTTATTTCGTCACACTCTCTTATGTGTACAAACATTATGTCCTCGTCGCTTTTCGAAAATTCTTCAGCCTGACCGACAACATAATTATTACATAAGTCATTATATTCAACAAACAGCTGCTTTAAGTCAGCAAGCATTTTGCGCGACTTCGGATCCTTATTGCCGTCCCAGCCTGCCTGCATCGCAAGCTCTTTTATAGGAGTAATGCTCGAAATGTTTCTTACTTTGTAACGCTCTGCCGTAAAATCGCAAAGTGTATCTTTTCCGCAACCGCCGCGACCGTTTATAACTATAACTTTTTTGATTTTCATATTTTCACAACTTTCCGTATTTGCTTCGTACATTACTTTGAAGTGTCTACTATTGTAACATTTTTAACTAAATACGTATCAACTTTTTCGAGAAGCAATGTTTCTCTGACATACTCTTTTGTATGGTACTCAATAAACTGCTTCGCAGACTCAAACTTATACTGTGCGTAATTATCTTCAGCATATTTTTCGATTTCCTCATCGGTTACGGTTATTTTCTCAATTTCGGCAATGCGATAACGCACCAGACGAGTACCCATATCGTATTCGGCATATGCCTTTAACTGTTTCTTATACTCTTCTTGTGTAAGGCCGAGATAAGCAGCAACATCGGTTATTCCCTGGTTCTTGTAGTCATTCTCTACACCTTCCATAGAAACTTCTAACGAACCCTCAGGATATTTTATAATCTCAGAATTATCATAAACTTTTCCCACTACCAATCGGGTCAAATTTTTCTCCCATTGTTCCTCACGTGTACCCTTAAGTCCGTCCTTTATAAACTTATAGAGTGCATCCTTAGTCTG
The DNA here is from genome assembly GCA_015069195.1 of Oscillospiraceae bacterium. Classification (GTDB taxonomy): domain Bacteria; phylum Bacillota; class Clostridia; order UBA1212; family UBA1212; genus SIG423. Next base: position 199,388 of record SVJA01000001.1, read on the forward strand.
GTATTCGCCTTCAGTAGCGATTTTGGCAGTCGCATCTGAAAGTTCGGGAAAAATATAATTTACCTTTGACTTAAAAACAGCAGGTTTGCCCGCAAGATCAGTCTGTCCGTAATTTTCAGGGAATGTAACGTTTATATCAAATTCAACACCCGGTTTCTGACCTATACAAGCATCTTCAAATCCGGGTATCATTGTGCCGGAACCTATTATAAGAGCAACATGTTTTGACTCGCCGCCGGCAAATTTTTTACCGTCTATATAACCGCAATATGCAAGACTTACGGCATCACCTTTTTTAACAGTACCGGTCTTTACACCGTCAAACTCCTGCTCATCCATCATTTTTACATACTCTGCAAAAATCTCTTCTTCCGTAACCGATATATCCTTTGTTATCGTAATCTTTTTGTATTCGCCGATCTTTACATAATCTTTATAGTTTAAATTATACTCCGTAAAAGATTTGAATGTACTCTCAGGAGTAGCCGTCGCAGAAGGATTTTTGTCACAACCTGCAAATAACGCACATATAACACATACCGCAACAAATAACAAAGTCAATTTAAGAAAAACATTCTTTTTCATTATATTACCCTCTCATATTTTGCAAACCAATAATTAATCTCTTCTTTTGGGAAGTCAGTTTCCGGATTTGAAGTAAATACTTCACTCTTCTCGGTAAGTTTCCATTCACCTGACTCATCAAGATTCGGGAAATATGTATCCTTCGGGAAGTTTGCGTCAAAGAATGTAACATACGCAGTATCACAATACGGAAGGAGCTGTCGGTAAATGCTTGCACCGCCTATCACCGCGACGTCCTCGCTGTTATAACATTTCAATATTTCAAAAAGATCATCAAGCGAACGCGCCATCACAGCCCCCTCGGGACGATAATCTTTTCTCGTACTCAGTACGATATTTGTTCTGTTTTTCAAAACTCTTCCGCCCGGAAATGTAGCAAGAGTCGTAGAACCTAAAATAACGGTCTTGCCCGTCGTAAGCTTTGCAAAGTTTCCCAGATCGGCTTTTACTCTTGCCAAAAGCTCACCCCTGTAGCCTATTCCCCACTCTTTATCAACTGCAACAACTAAAAACATGTTAGCCTCCGTTTAAATCAAATTCGTCCGAAAAGTCCGTTTATCTTACGGAAATATTCAAAATCAACTTTACTGATAGTTTCGTCTGTGGTTCTGAATCTCCAGTTAAGTTCAGGCACACCGGGAACATTCATACGCGCATCGCTTCCGAAACCGCACATATCCTGAAAAGCAATCATGGCAACATCTGCACAGGAACGCCATACATTTTCTATTATACATCTGCACGAAGCCGAATGGTATCCGCCCGCGCCCCAATCATAACCTTTGAAACCGCAATATTCAAGGGCGAAATCTCTCTCCGGCGGTGTCGCCTCCCACAGCCAACCGAGCAATGTATTGTTATCATGAGTTCCTATGAAAGCATAACAATTACTCGGATAATTATGCGGCAAGTGTGTGCTTGTACTGCCTGAATAAGGATCAAAACCGAACTGTATAACACGCATACCTGCAAATCCGGTGGACTCAAGCAATGAAACAACATCTTCACCAAAAGTACCCAGATCCTCTGCAATGATAGAAGGATTGTTGTACTCCTCTGCCACCGCATCAAACAGTTTCTGTCCCGGACCTTCTTCCCAATGACCCTCTTTCGCACTCTTTGCATCAGCAGGAACTGCCCAATATGAAGCAAGGCCTCTGAAATGGTCTATACGAACCGTGTCAAAAATTCTGAGAGCAAAGCCGATTCTTTCTACCCACCATGCAAAATTGTCCTTTTCCATCCGCTTCCAATCGTAAAGCGGATTTCCCCAAAGCTGACCGTCCTCTGAGAAATAATCCGGCGGAACACCTGCCACAAGTTCGGGTTTCTTCGTTTCGGGATTTATCTGAAAAAGTTCCGTGTGCGCCCACACATCACAACTGTCCGGTGCCATATATACAGGCATATCTCCGAGTATATCAATACCCTTTGAATTTGCATACATTTTGATATTTTTCCACAACGTGAAGAAAAGATACTGAGTAAACTTATAGTAAGTCATACTCTCATTAAATTCAGCCTTGTGCTCCTCACACTTCTTATAATCCGAATAATCGTCCGGCCACTCCCACCAAGGCTTGCCGTCAAAATGTTCCTTTACAGCCTTGAAAAGTGAATAATCCTCTACCCAATCGTTGTCCTTTTCAAAAGCTTCAATCTCTTCAATAATTTCATCATCAATGCGTGAAAATGCCGTCTTTAAAATAAAATCATTTTTCTCATAAACAAATTCATAATCCGCAGTGTACGGCGAACCGTTGTACTTACATTCCTCTAATTCCGCATATGTAACAAGATTTCTCTCATATAAAAATCTCGGGTCAATGTACAAAGTATTTCCCGCAAAAGCACTGTCAGCAGCATAAGGAGAATTACCTGCATCAAGACTTCCGAGAGGAAGAATCTGCCAAATTTTGAAACCCGCATCTGCAATCTTATCAACAAAACGCTTTGCCTCTCCGCCGAAAACACCTATTCCAAACGGACCCGGCAACGACGATATATTCATCAAAACGCCTGATTTACGTTTTTTATTATTCATAATTTCCTCCGATGTAAAATGCGGCGCTGCCGCAATCTCCGGTGCCTGCAGGCGACCGACGCCGCATTTAATTTATCGGCAGCCGGGAAACCGCAGGTTTTCCGGCTGCCGTAACAAAATCAAAACTGTTAAAATCATACCGCAACTTCAAATCTCGGTATCTTTTCACCGTGAACATAATCGGTAACTTTGAAGCTGTCGGGAGTAAACTGATAAAAATCAGTAATGCTCTTGTCAAGCTCCACCTTCGGTGCAGGATGAACCTCACGCTGAATAAGTTCCTCTACAATCGGTATATGTCTGTCGTAGATGTGAGCATCGGCAATAACATGAACAAACTCACCGGGTTTAAATCCGGTAACCTGAGCAATCATCATCACCAAAGCCGCATACTGAGCAACATTCCACGCATTCGCTGCAAGCATATCCTGTGAACGTTGATTGAGTATCGCACAAAGTCTGCCGTCAGTAACATTGAACGTCATACTGTAAGCACAAGGATACAATGCCATCTCGTGAAGGTCTGCAAAGTTGTAAAGGTTTGTCATAATACGTCTGCTGCAAGGGTTGTTTTTGAGATCGTATATAACTCGATCAATCATATCAAACTCGCCTTCTTTGTACTTATGCTTTACACCTGCCTGATATCCGTAAGCTTTGCCGATAGAGCCTGTCTCATCTGCCCATGAATCCCAGATGTGGCTGTTAAGATCGTTAATATTATTTGACTTTTTCTGATAAATCCAAAGTATCTCATCAACCGCAGCCTTCAGACTTATAGGTCTGATTGTGATAAGAGGGAACTCTTCTTCCAAGTCATATCTGTTTACAACGCAAAACGATTTCTTTGTGTAAGCAAGAGTGCCATCAGCCCACTTCGGTCTGACCTTCTCATCCTTTACCCACGAACCGTTTTCTAATATCTGTTTACAAGTATTTATAAATGCAACATCAGCCGAACTCATAATGCAACCTCTCCGTTATGTAAATAATATTCGATTAATCAATAATATCTTTTGTAATACGTTGCGTCTATTGTAACACGAATGAAAGGAATTATAAAGAGAAAGTTGCAGAAACAGAATAAGGAAAAAGACCACCCTACCGAGGTGGTCTATTCAACGAACCATTAAGTGACGTTCAGACAGTACAAGCGAAGGGATGTGCGATTGACGTGACGGAACTTATGCGGAGTTCCTGTTTCGCACATATATAAAAACTCCTTTGTTGATTTGATAACACTGCTATTATCTGTCAACAAAGGAGCTTTATTTATTCAATTATCAAGCAATAATAACTTCGATGTTATGCTCTCCGTTGTCGTCGAATGCAGGAACAACGTTGGTACCAATTGCCTTGCCGTCAACTACCAAAGTGACATTCTTGCCACCGTTATTTACGTACTTGATGTTAAGCTTATTGCCTCTGAAATTACGTGTAGCGCTCACATTCTTCCAACTTGCGGGGAACGCCGGGTTTATATGGAGACCGTCATAGTCACGGTTAAGACCGAGAATACCTTCATAGCAACACATCAAACCCCAAGCAGATGTACCTGTCTGCCAAGCAAATCCTACCATCATATCCATGCTCTCGTGTTTGAGATAGCAGTTTGTGAATACATAAGGCTCACATGTAGTCTTTTCGGAAGGGTTAGCTTTGCCGTCGGGAATGATTTTGAGAAGAGTTGCAACCGCCTCATCTCCGCGACCAAGCTTACAGTCAGCCATAACTTTGAAACAACCTGCATGGTTGTAAATACCGCCGTTTTCATAAACACCGGGAAGCATACCGCTCATACGTCCCACGTTGGGATCATAAACGCCATATGCAGGTGAGCAAAGCGGAACACCCTCTTCGGTTTCCATTTCTGCAACAGATGCCAATACTTTATCCAATCTCTCAGGAGGACAAATACCCGAAAGAATAGACCATGACTGGGGATTTACATAAATCTTACCGCCGTTTTCTGCGTCCTTGTCACCTACAACGCCTGCTTTAGAGAATGCTCTGACATAGTAATCACCGTTGAACGCAACATCGTTTGTAACGTCCTTGAGTTCTTTGTAAAGTGCTTGAACCTCATCTGCATAATCATTCTCACCGATATATCTTGCAAGGTGCTCAATCTCAACATACGCCTTACCGATAAGCATTGACATAAGCACGGATTCGCCGTTTTCATCGGGAATGTTAAGAGCGTCATTCCAATCCGCGAAATGAATTTTAGGGATACCGTGAGGACCTTTGTTATCTTCGCGCGAGAACCACTTAACAGCAGCCTTAAGATGCTCCCAGACTGTTCCTTCACCGCCGTCCATCCAAGCAAATTTCTTGTTTAAATATTCGAGATCACCTGTCTCCTTGATGTATTCTGTAATTGCAAATGTAAGCCAGGTAGAAGGATCGGAATATATGTGAGTGTCTGCGATCGGGAACCAAAGCAACACTGCGTGACCATCGGAGTACTGGTGAACGATGCACTCCTCGATTACATCTCTTGCCTTGTCAGGATCACAGTTAAGAATAGCCATAGCAAGCTGTGCATTGTCTCTTACCGCCTTTTTACCGATCATACAGTTGCGTATCTGATGCTCTGCCCAGTGGTTAAGTACACGGTTGATCTGAGGTTCGGGGCACTCAACAGAAAGAGAGTCAAAAGGTGAAGGAGCAGAGAGACGCTCATTCATAATAGCCTCAAGCTCAGCGTGAAGCACGCCCTCTCCCTTGCAAAGCTTTGCCTTGTCATCAGTAAGACCGTAAGCATAGTAAACGGTAACACTCTCACCTGCAGCGATAGTGAAGTCATTCTGAAGGATTGCACCGCGACAACGAACGGTTGCGTTAACGTTCGGAAGATCCTGACCAAGTTCTAAAATCTTTGGGTTTACATGAGAATAAGCGGTTCCAATGAATTTTTGAGGGTTACCGCAATATGCCACAACAGGCTGTGATGATACAAGATATCCTGAACAGATTTCGTGAGGACGGTAAGGGTTCTTATTCTGGCAGTAAATGCCGTTTGCCTCCGGAACATATTCTGTTGCTGAAGTCGTGGGCATATTATAGTAGAAAGGCTGCGCAAAGCCTTCGAGCGAGAACATGGTGTATGGAATCGCACTGATAACTCTTTCACGGTCAGTCATGTTGGTGAGGGTCAGCTTCCAAATCTCACAAGTATCTGTGGGGTGAATCGCGTAAACCACTTCGCCCTTTATTCCGGAATAAGATGAAGAAATCTTGGTATAATTCTGTGAGTGTTCACAGCAATAGTTTTCGATCGGCTTAAAAGTAGGATACGGTCCGATGCTCCAATACTCATTACTTTTTTTGTCACGGATATAGATAGCAGAAGGACATCCGCTGAGAGCGATACTAATACAATCACTATTAAGGTATCTGGAAAAGCTGAATCCCACATGGCTAACATTACAGATGTAACTTAAATCGTTGAAAAAGATATTCTCCCAGTCCTTGCCGGTTTCGGGGTCGTAGAGATAGAACGAGCCCTTTTGGGTATTAAAGTCGTATTTCATATTTTTTCCTTTCAAAAAATCAAATTTTATTATCGTGATAGTACCATTTTATGCAAGCTTCTGTCAAGGAAACAGGACAAAATTGCGGCAGCAAACTTATGAGGAAAGATGAAGAAAAGACCACCCTACCGAGGTGGTCTATGCGACGTACAATTAAGTGACACCCCAAGAACGCAAGCGTTAGCGATGCGTGATTGGCTTGGCGGAACGTATGCAGAGCGAAGCGGAGCTCCTGTTGCTTTCATATATAAACCTCATCTTTTTACAAATTTAATGTGATATTTAGCATCACTCTTTTTCAAAAATTATGAATAGAATTTACAATTTTTTGATCTTACATCTTGATTTAAAAAGGGCGATGACTCGAAAAAGCCATCGCCCTTAATTGTTAGTTAGTTATTTATTCAGTGTTTTACCGTGTATCTTCTTTTTATATCGACTATGGCCAATGTTACCACTGCACCGCCGCTTATAAAGAGAAGTGCAATCAAAAGAAACATATTGCTGTTATCAGCGGTCTGAGGATTCTCAGGCTCATCTACAGTGTTGTCAGGATCAGTTACAGGCTTGTCAGGATCGGTTATAGGGTTGTCTGGATCGGTTACAGGCTTGTTCAGTTCTGCCAAAGCTGCCTTTGCGTCATCAAGATCCTTCTTTGCAGCCTCGTCTACAAGAGATTTCTCATAATCAGAAAGTGCATTGTAGGCTTCGTCAGCCGCTTTGATAGCCGACTCATCGGACTTTTCGATAGTGTCAGGTATTTTGTCAATGAGTTCTTCGACCGCCTCTACATTGCCGATAATTTCAAGTGCATCGTCAATGTCGTCAATGGCATCTTGGATATTCTTCTTGTCATCCTCGGTGTAGGAGTCATCCTTTAATTCCTCTTCGAGTTTTGCCTTGTTATCTTCAAGTTCGGTCTTATCATCAAGCTTTACTTCATTGGGCTTTATGGCAGGAATTTTCGTATAAACAGCATTAATATACGTATCGTCGATGATGTTCTTACCGTCGGAATCCCACTTGCCGATATATCCTTCCTTGTGGGGAACAGAGGGAAGCGTAGAATCCTTGCCGCATTCGACATCTTCGGTGAATACGGTCTGACCGTCTGCAATATAGATTACCGTATGGGTGTGATTTTCCTTCCATACTGCCCTTGCAACAGAGTTCACAGAGAACTCCACCTCATCTCCGGGCTGATACATAGTTCCGTTTACATTCCAACCCGCAAACAAAGAATTCGCAGGAGCAGTAAATGTGCATTCGGGCAATATAGCCTTTTCATTTCCCTTGATGCTGATGCTACTTATGGTGCCTGATCCACCGTTTGCTGAAAAACGCAGAGTGCGGCTCGCCGCAGACATTCCTGCGGCATCCAAGCCGGTAAAGCCGGATGCACAACACACGTATACGCGCATACTGCCCGAGCTGACTGAACCCACAGTCAATGTACCATTGGTCACGTTCTGCACATCTCCGGTAACTACATCTATATATTTTCCATTCGGAATATTCTTAAAAGTCGCACCGCCGGAGATAGTAACCAGCGCCAAGCTGTCAATTCCCTCAGATCCATTGGTATACCTCTTGATAAAAGCCATATTTCCCGCGACATAATCACTGCTGATGGTATATTGGCCTTTGCGCAGAGCAGGCACACTCATACGAATCGCATTGAGCTGGCGGATATGAACAGCCAAAAAGCCGTTCAGTGTTTCACCAATCTTGCCGTCAGCCGTAAAATTCAGGAATCCGTCTGAAGTAATTGTTCCTGTCAGATTGTCACCGTAATAAGCTCTACCGGTTTCAGACAAAGGCACATTAGGACCCATATCAATGGGCACATTTTTTTGAAACTCAATCTCTGTACCGTAAAGGATACTGGGTATTCCGCGGAAGGTGAACATCAGGTTCAGGTTTTCCGCCCAAGCTTGCGTTCCTAATGAATATCTGTTTTTTTCCATACCGTCCGGTCCGTAGGCCCAAGTATCCACGCTGGTGAGATTCCATGTAGAATCATTCATATATTGGTCCTCGGCCAATCCTGCACGGAAGGCATTACCTGCGTTTTCGAAATTCCACATCATTGTAAAATCATAGGGATGCATACCGGAGGATTTACTGTAGTCCGGTGCATGATATGTGATGCCGTCCAGAACGGCATTACTACTGGTAGGAACATCACCAAGCGTACTATGTGCGTTATAGTGTTCGATAGAAGTTTGAACATTGGCACCGGCATTCGTGCTGTCCCAGTTGTTTTGCCATTGGCTTTCGGTCTCTTTCCATGTATAAAACGGCACAGAAGCGGACGGGTTGTTGTTGTCCCAAGTTTCCCGTGTACGCGAAACCACCTCACAGAAGATTTCCAATTCTATATCGGCATCGTCCAGCATACCCCGCAGGAGCGGCAGGATACCTTCGTTCAGGGACCAGCGGTTAATATGCCTTGCATCTGAGATCATAATAGCGTCCACGCCCATTTCCGCGTAGGAAAAGCAACTCTCTGCAAGATACAAAGCAACAGCGGCATTTTCCGTGTTAAGATCTAAACAATCGCCGGCGATGCTGCCATGTTGCAAAAGATAGTTATAGTAATTCATACTCGTTTCATTGTGATAAAACTCATCAGTGTTGAGAGATCCTTTTATCAGATCCATTCGTGCCTGAAACTGCTGAAAGACAGGCAGATCAGTGTAATCAGGATACTTTTCCAAAAGCAGTTCAGTCGGAACCAAAGCCTCGGTAATATCAGACCAATCAGCATCTTCGTTCACGTCAAATATATTTCGCAAATTTTCTTCGCCGAAGTTTGATGTGCTGTTAAGTACCACATCCTGCATAACCTTAAGACCTTTTGCGTGGCAGGCATCAATCACATCCTGATAAGTATAGCCATCAGACTCATAACGAAAATCGATTTCTTTAAGATTGATGGGATGATATCCATGGTAGTCATAGCCGGAGGCATTCTGCGCCACGGGGTTTAGACGGATAGCAGTAAATCCCAGCGCCTTGATGTAGTCCAGCTTTTCGATCAGACCCTTGAAATCTCCGCGCCATGCCGGATCGGTATCCGGATTTCCTGCCTGAGCATCATCCCAACAATGAACGTTGTTACTGCTGTCACCGTCGTTAAATCTGGTGATCATAAGAGTATAGACTGATTCATCTCGGAAATCCGTTCTGGTAGCATTAAAGATGTCTTCCTGCACGGTTATAGCACTTTTGAGATAAATTCCGCCGGGTACGGCAGTTTTCCCCTCCGCTTTTTGGTTAGTTTCCGCCGTAAATGCCCACAGCGGCAAAGATGTGGCTACCATCGCCGCACACAGTAATATACTGAGCAATTGTTTTGTAAACTTAATTTTCATTTTCATATCGTTGCCTCCATATCAGGAATTTAAGGAATCGGCTTTTGCCGTTAATTGTTGGTTAATAGATTTGCTGTTCTTTATTCGATTACCTTTAATCATTAGCTCCAAGGTTTCTTCGTTCGTCCTTTCAACATAGCGGATAAATTCGCGGAACACTTGCTTGCTGATCAGCCGACAGTCCTTCGTCAGAACTTTCTCAATCTCCTCTTTGCGTATATCTTCATCTACGTTATATATGCTGAGAATCTGATTCAGTGCACCCGCTATCCTGCTTTTCAACGGAATATCCGCATTTGTCGGAACGATAGCTGCATATTGAAGCCCCATAATAAGAATCTCCGCCTGGTGAAACTGCTCATCCGTCCGGTCAGAACACTCTTTTGCAAATATTTTTTTTGCCCGTTCTACGTGTTTATCGCGCAGATAATTGCGGCATAGCTCACTTTGGAAAGCGGCCGTAAAGAAATCTCTTGCAATCTCACTCTCATCACATGCGACAGCCACCGTCATCGTTTCAAGACAAATGGATGCAACAGAGCAAATCCCTCTGTCAGCCTCAATCTCCAACATCTTGCACTGAAAATCACATAGCATCTCTACAATGACTGCCAATAAATGTTCTTTTGTCGGAAAGTAGTAAGTAATATTTCCTGTACTGAGACCTAATTCTTCCGCAATCATTTTGGGAGATGTATGGGAATACCCCTCACTCATAAAAAACTCTGATGCGACCTGAATTATCTCATATTTCGTCGTTACAACTCTTCTTCGAGCCACCGCATTACCTCCTGTTCGATTCTAAACACACTGAAAAGGCAGTTTGCACTACGTTTGTTTTTTGCACTGGTGCAATTATATCGATAAAACAAGGATAATGCAATATTTTTTTAACTTCGCCGGCAAATAAAAAAGCAAAAAGACACCTCAGTGATGAAGTATCTTTTTGCTCATTCTGAAATTTTTAATTTTTCAATTCATATAATTTTATCAATCTCACCGTTTATTCGCACGCCTCTATGCTTTCCAAAACAGCCTGAACATCTGCGTCATCAAGTGAGATTTTATGTTCTCCGTTTTCTGTCAGAATCATAACCTGAAATGTTACATCGTTGTGTGTCGCATGCAACATTGTATACGGATAACCAAAACTGGTACAGGTATAGCCGTTCCATAAATAACCACCGCATTCAAACGGTTCCAAGTCGCAAATATTATCATAGAGCACTCTTATCGAAAGGAATATTTCGTCTTTTCCGTAAAAGCAAATTGTAATCCCTGCCTTGGAAAAAATATCCAGTTCGGTCTGAGCATCCTTGTAAATATGCAACTTTTTCGGACTTTCCTTGCCATCAGAATCTATTCCGTGGAAAGCCAGCCACCCTTCCGGAACGAACACACGGAGAACACCGTTATCAAACACCTGACCGATCATGCCCAGGGATCTTCTTCGACAGGAACTCTGATATCAGAAAGGCACTGAATATCATTCAGGAACCACTGGCCGGTAGATGCTTTTCTGCGCAATTTGATTTGGCGCGGATTGTCGGCGCCGCCGCTTGTTACGTACAATGTTGCCCAGTTTTCCTCATCAAACGAATAAGGAGTTTCGCTTACGGTAATTGTGTAAGGAGTTGTAGGAACATAGCCGTTTTGGGGAGTTGCTCCTGCAAAAAAAGATCTCGCTTTATACATTTTGCCTGTCATTCGTTCGCGGATAAACTGCTTTTCGTATGTGCTTACTTCAGCAGGTCCCTTAAGGAAATTCAACATTGCAATTGACTCATCCGGGTTATGCTCATAGCGACACAATGCCACCAAAGTGAGTGCTGTTGTCTTAAATGCGGAATCAAGTGATGCTTCCGGCAAAGCCTGAAGCTCTGCAACAGTTGTCGGAAGATTCGGGAAAGTGAAAGTTTCCGAGTGATTTCTTCCCTTTCCTACAGATTTCACTGCATCATTGACAGCTTTTGAAGCTTCTTTCTTCAAACCTGACTCTGCTGCCCTTCTTAAAGAATCAAAAATACCCATTATTCATTCCTCCTGTTCAGTCAACTTTTTTATATCGGGTAGTCACAAAGTTAATGAAGCCTTCATCATCAGAAGCCTTTACCCATCCGTCTTCACTCATACCCATACCTACTTCAAGCCACAATGCACCGTCACGCTCTTCCCAAGCTTTTGGCTCATCGGTTATCATACCGTCGCAAAGCTTGATAACTCCTGCAGCAACAGCCGCATCTACCTCAGCCTGCGAGACACCTTCAGGAAGCGGCATCAACATATACAATTTGCCGTCTTCACAAACTTTAATTTGTCCGCCGACCATCTGCTTTCTTTCCTTCATTTCATCAGCGATGGCTTCCGGATCGGTTTCATCGACATACGGCATAGGTGAATTTATATATTCTTCTGCATTCAGATATACAAACTCGTCGTTGTCATTCATCGTGCCTATTGAATGAAATACCCATTTTCCGACATAGTTCATAGATAATACCTCCTACGTGTTATTTTATTGAAGATTTCTTCTTATTGAATACATTAACTGCAAGTACGATACAACCGACAAGCATCAAAGCAAACAATGCCCATATAATGTTGCTGTCTCCGGTTGACGGATTTCCGGGTCTTGTACTCATAGGGTTGCCGCAAGTATCACAAGAACCATCTCCGTCGTTGTCCGCGTGATCGTGTCCTGCAGGAATAGTTTCCCAAGTAGCAACAAGAGTGATATCGCCGTTCACTGCAGTATTGAAATTATAAGCAGAACCGTTCAGGGTCCAGCCCTTGAAATTAAATCCACTCTTAGTAGGATCAGCAGGCTTGGTAACCTTCTGTCCTTCTTCGATAGTCTGTGCAGTGACAGCAGAGCCACCGGCAGAATCAAAAGTTACGGTATATGTGGTTACAGGAATATCTTCCCAAATTGCATAGAATGTTACGTTGGAATCAACAACACATCCATAACCCGCATAATACTGAGTGCCGCTTACGCTATCTTCTGCCCAGCATTTGAACTTCTTGCCGGCAGGAGCTGTAAATTCACAAAACGGAAGCATATAATCGCCTGACATTCCTGTTACGTCAGCCATTGTACCTGTGCCGCCGTTAGCATTAAATGATACGGTGTAGGTAGTAACAGGAGCATCTTTCCACAAGAATTTCAGGGTGATGTTCTGTGTTACAAGATAATCTTCTCCTAAATTATATGGCACACCGTTGATTTCATAACCTGCAAGTACTTTTCCGGTTGGAGGCGTTACAAATCCTTCGATTTGCGGATTGAGGTATATACTCGAATTCGCCTCAACTTCACCACTGGCAGGCATTGTACTTGTTCCGCCGTTGAAATCAATCGTCATCAGGAACTTTCCACCCACAGGACTCGGGGTCCATTTTGCATAAAGCGTAATGTCGCCGGTAATTGGCGTATTAAAATCAAACGCCTGTGTCAATTCCTCATCCTTATACCAGCCGGCAAACGCATAATATGCACGTGTCGGATCAGCAGGTGGCACAAGAGTCTTGCCATTTGCCACTTTTATAGGGCTTATCGCACTGCCGCCGTTGGTTTCAAAACTGACAGTATATTGAATAATATCATCAAGCAAATATATGCCGTTAAAGGTTTCATATTCGACAAGTTCTTCTATTATATCGACGAGTGAGCGATCCAAGGAAACGCTTTGAGCGGTCAGGTCACTGATGTCGTAGCCATTTTTTGCGCGCAATGAAACAGCAATCGCATATATTACATCTTTTTCAAATATGCCTGTTGCCTCAGCGTAACCATCAGGCTGTCCGTCTCCGTTGCTGTCAACCATTTTCAAAAAGCCCAACACCTCAGCATCAACCATAGCGTCCGTTTCTACGGTAGCTGCCGAAATCTGTGCGCCAACCTCATAACCATTCAGAATCATATTCACACTCGGCACACTGACAGGAGGCTGAACGTTGGGATCGTCAACAATCGTAAAGGCAGGAGAATCAATGTTGGCATGGGAGTAATCAGGATGAACACTTGGCTTTCCGTTGTTTTCCACTGTCCATGCTTGACCGTTGACCGTAAGAGTGGTAGGATTGCCCAACTCGTAATAATACCCATCTGTTCCGTCAATACGTAACGAAGTTGAAATCCTCCACTCTCCCGGAGTGAATCGACCGGAGTCCTGATTGGTCCAGACACCTTCAATTTTCTTCTGCCATATAAGATTGCTTGTAGAGGCATTAATATAGGCAGGAGCACCTTGGGTAACGTTAAATGTAGGAATTTTGATTAACCCATACAGTTTAAAGATAGTGTCTAAATCCGAAGATGTTGCCACAACATCCGAAATTACCTGTCTGGAGGATGTTATTGCCTCCCAAACCGCCTTGACAGTGACATTAGCGGTGATGGTGATTTTATCACCCGGGTCATACTCATCGTTTTGCACTCCGACTGCCCAACATTTGAACTGTTTGTTTGCAGGAGGAGTAAAGCTATTAGCAGGCAAAGTATACAATGACGGAGCGTTAGTCACGCTTGCCATACTGCCGCTTCCTCCGTTACTATCAAAAGAAACCGTATAGGATGTTGCTACAATATCTTTCCATACCGCCTTTACGGTAACATTTGATGTTACTGAAATTGATTCAAACGGATTTTTTTCTATACCGTTCACACTCCAGCATTTGAACTGTTTGTTCGCAGGAGGAATAAAGCCATTCGGCGGAAGTGTATAGCTTCCGGAAACATTGTTTACGGATGTCATAGTGCCTGAACCACCGTTGGCATCAAAATTTACGGTGTAGGTTGTAGGTTGTTGAGGAATATCTTCTGTGGCAAATACCGTCATCGGTACTAAGCTGAACAACATCACGATACAAAGCAGAAGACTGAACATTCTTTTTTTGATCATTTTGTTCATAAAATTATTCTCCTTCTCGAATAATTTGGTGTTTTATGTATTCAATCTTTATTAACTTAAAAAATTGAATTATTTAGCTTTTTTCTTTTTCAATACTACAAATACAATAACTCCGCCTGCCGCAAGAACAGCTACTGCACCAATGATAATCCAGATAAGCGCACCGTTATTCTTTTTGTCATTTTTGGAATCATCTTTTTTATCGTTATTACCCTTATCAGCAGTATCTTCTGTCGCTTTAGGTTCATCAGCAGGAGCCTGTGTTGCAGGCGGATTATTTGTTTCTGTCGGAACAGAAGAATTTACGGGTTCCTGTGTATCTCCGGATGGACTGGTTGTCGGATTGACATTTTGCGGGATAGCATAACTGCAAACATCACACTTATTATCTTTGTTTTGATCCTTGTGTGCTTCCTTTGCCATAGTAATGGTACCGCAATCTGTACAAACCTTCCAGTGGTTGGCAGTGTCATTTTGCCAACTTGATTCAGTATGTTTATGGTCTTTGTTTAATGCGGTAAATTTTACCCAAACATTGATACTGCCATCATCAAAGGCTTCAACCGTCGCAGTTTTACCGTTAATCTTGGCAGTTAATAATTTACTGAACTTATATCCGTCATTTGGAGTAAGTGCAATCTTTACGGTGTACTCCGACCCACCGATGAATGTTTCGGTAGTACCGGGACTTATGTAAGAGGACGTAGTTTTATACCAAGCAATGCCGTTTTTATAAACTTTTGTAGAAGTTCCGTTTAAGCCATTATCACTGTAATAACCCGTGCCTTCAATTTTGGTATATGTTGGTTTTTCGCCGTTCTTGGGAGCGGTCACGTTCAGTTCCAGAGTAGCAATCTCCTCTTTACCGTCCCCGGGGACCAGGTCGTTCAGAGAGATAATAGCATGAGTGGAGTCCGTCACTGCTATGCTGGCAGCGACCCCGTTGATGGTGCAGTTTGTGCCGGTGGTGAACTTATACCCATCCTTGGCAGTGAGGTAGTATGACACCTTATACTTTACACCCTCCTTGAAGGGGTTGCTGACGGTGAGGTTTACACCGCTGCTCTGATTGGTCCATGTCACTCCGTTAGAACAGTTGGAGACAGTGCCGTATTTCTCACTGACATACTGAGCGGTGTCCACCTTGGCAAATGTTGGAGTCTTGCCGATGATTGGCTTGACCACTGTCAGTGCGACATTGGAGATGGCTGTCTTGTCACCGGGTGTGAGATCGCCTAATGACACAATGGCATGATAGTGATCTGTCAAGGTAACGGTAGCGGTAGCACCGTTAATGGTAGCCTTGGTGTTTTTGTCGAACTTATACCCATCCTTAGCGGTGAGGTAATATGACACTTTGTATTTCACACCCTCTTTAAAGGGATTGCTGGAGGTGAGGTTTATACCACTGCTCTGATTGGTCCATGTCACTCCATTGGAACAGTTGGATACGGTGCCGTATTTCTCGCTGACATACTGGTCAGTATCCACCTTGGCAAATGTTGGAGTCTTGCCCACGTAGGGGCGGACTACCGTCAGGTCCACCTTGCCGATAGCATCCGGCATCTTAGTTGCCTGATATGACGTATAAAAACAAACCTTTGTTCCGTTTGCCTGAACAGAGTTGCCTGACATTTTAGCGGATGTATTATTTATAGTACCGGTAACACTGTTTCCAAATGTGTTTCCAGAAGTCGTTTCCAAATAAACAGATACCACGTACCAATAGCCCTCCTTGAAGGTATCGGTATCAGTCATATCCTTTTGCCATTCCCAACCCTCATCGTATTCGGTCCACTTAACAAGAGTTATTTTATGAGTACCGGAATTATTTCCCAGTGTAGCCGTGAAATCTGGCTTGTTGCCAGCGAGGGGGAGGGTGATTCCATCCACGTCAACTATCATAACCATTGAAGCAAAGACAGTGGTAGTCGAAGTAACAGATAATAATAAGACTGTCACCAACATCAATAATAAAAACTTTTTCATAATGATATACGTTCCTTTCATAACTTTGTATAACATCTATAATTATAAGTGGTCCTATACCTATTGTCCCCATACTAAAAGTATGGGATTGGGTAATTTTTGTAGAAAATCGGAAGATTTTATTGATTTTTATGCAGTTTTTATGAAACAGCAACATCGCTTGGTTGCAGACTTTCAAATTATGTTATATAATTGTCGGAGAATTTTTTAATTAGTTAATCGGAGGTTGTTTATCCATGTCAGGACATTCGAAATGGGCAAATATAAAGCGTAAAAAGGGCGCAGCAGATGCACAGAAAGGTAAAATTTTCACAAAGCTCGGCAGAGAGATTCAGGTAGCGGTCAGAGAAGGCGGCGGACCAGACCCGGCATCAAACAGCAAGCTCAAGGATATTATTTCCAAGGCAAAAGCGGCAAATATGCCTAACGACAATATTCAAAGAAGTATAAAGAAAGCTATGGGCGAAGGCTCAGCAGAAAATATAGAAGAAATCGTATACGAGGGATACGGCCCCGGCGGAATTGCAGTTATTGTAGAAGTTATGACGGATAACAGAAACAGAACGGCAAGTGACGTTCGACACATTTTTGATAAGAACGGCGGAAACTTGGGTTCTTCAGGTTGCGTGTCTTTTATGTTTGACAAAAAAGGACTTCTCATCGTCGCAAACGACGGCAGCCGTGACGAAGAAGAAGTTATGATGGACGCACTTGACTCAGGTGCAGAAGACTTCACTTCCACAGAAGAGACCTTCGAAATTATGACAGCACCTACAGACTTCTCAGCAGTTCGTGATGCACTTGAGGAAAAGGGCTATGTATTTGAAACAGCAGAGCTTTCTATGATTCCTCAGAACTATTCAAAGCTCGAAGATGAAGCGCAAATAGCACAGATGGAAAAGATGCTCGATATGCTTGATGACAACGATGATGTCATGGAAGTTTATCACAACTGGGAAACTGACGACGAATAATAATTTACGGTTCAGAGAAGAAGTAGCCTGCCCGAGCTTGCTCGGGCAGGCTACTTTTATTTTCCCAAAAATCATTTGAGAATGATTTTTTGGGAACCTTTTGACAAATCAATCTCATAGTTTTTACCGTTGTGACGATATATTACCGTCGCTTTGCCGCGCCACTCAGGCGGCAAAGCGGGCGAAACATAAAGAATATTGCTGCGACGTTTTAAACCGATAAGATTTTCGATGCAAAGCCTGTAATACCATCCGGCAGAGCCTGTGTACCATGTCCAGCCGCCGCGACCGGTATTTATACCTCCATAATAAACATCTGCCGCCATAACATACGGTTCTACTTTATAAATATCAGCCTCGCTTTGTGTACGACTGTGATTTATCGGATTCAGCATAGAAAGAAGTTCGTAGCCCTTTGAAGCATCACCGGATTCATAAAACGCTTTTGCGAGCCAGATAGCAGCATGGGTGTACTGTGCACCGTTTTCCCGAATACCGGCAGGATAGTCTGATATATATCCCGGATTTTTCTGCGAAAGTCCGGTGAATGCAGGTGAAAGAAGTCGTATAACTTTTGCTGATTTGTCAACAAGATTCGTATAAGCGGTATTGATAGCAATCAAAGACCGTTCCTTATCACCTGCTCCGCTGATGACACTCCACGATTGCGATATTGAATCGATTTCACATTCAACGCACGACGCAGACCCCAAAGGAGTTCCGTCGCCGTAAAACGCCCTTATATAACGATCGTTTTCCCATGCATTCTCCTCTATCGCCGCAGAAAGTTTTGCGAGAGATTCCGAATAATCAAGCCCTGCGTTTATCCTGTTTGAAAGATATTCCATACATTTAAATATTTTGCAAAGGAACCAGCCGAGCCAGACACTTTCGCCGCCGTTTTCACCGACTTTGTTCATACCGTCATTCCAGTCACCGCCGCCCATAAAAGGAAGGTCGTGAGTGCCGAAACGCATTGCATGTTCTGTCGCACGCTTTAGATGTTCGAAAAGACTTTCCGTGTAATCGGTAATTTCAGTTTTTTCATATCGGTCATGTTCGGTAGGTTTCAAAGGTTCGCTTTTAAGAAACGGAACCTGCTCATAAAGTATCGAAGCATCGTCAGTGAATTCAACGTATTTGCAGACTGCATACGGAAGCCACAAAAGATCGTCGCTGTAATTGGTTCGTACTCCCCGGTTTTCGGGAGGATGCCACCAATGCTGAACGTCGCCCTCCTCGTACTGCCTTGATGCACATAAAAGTATCTGTTTTTTTACCGTTTCAGGTGATGAGTGAAGAAGTGCAACCGCATCTTGTAACTGGTCACGGAAGCCGTATGCACCACCCGACTGATAAAAACCGCTTCTGCCGTCAATTCTGCATGATTTTAACTGATATAAAAGCCATCCGTTTACCATAAAGTCAAACGCTTTGTCAGGTGTCCGTACTTCTATTTTTCCCAAGAAGTCATTCCACAGTTCTTTTACGGTATCAAGTTCCGCAAAAGCATTAAAAGGATTTCTCAACTTTTTCAAAGCACTTTCAAGAACTTCTTTATCGTTTTTTGGTTCTGCACCCAAAACATATATGACAGAAACCGCAGAGCCGGATTTGATTGTCACCGTGTTTTTCATTGCCATACAAGTATTAAGGCCGAAACCGCTTTTATCGCTCAGAAGTATACGTTTACCGCCCATTGCAACAGGTATTCCTTTCAGTAATCGCCTTTGAAATTCGTTCCCGTAAAATTCCGTTTCATCACAAGTAAAAGAGTCCGGCACAAGTGAAGACGTTATAAAAAGCCGCTTTGCAAAAATTTCACCGATTTCGTGATTCTTTTTATTTTCACACGCCAAGAAATTATTATCATCATCCCAGTATGTTTCAAGGAAACTACCGGTTATGTTTTTTTCTTCCGCAACCGGTTTTACACAGTAAGCAATTGATATATCGACTGCATTCGCTCCGACATTTTCTATCTCAACCAACGAAATTTTAAGCGGCAACACACTGTGAGCAAATACATTAAGAGTTGTTTTTAATCCGTTTTCAGTTCGTACAAATTCGGAGTATCCGAATCCGTGCTCTGTCACAACGCACCTTGAACCTTCATATTCCTGTGTTTCAAAGCCCGTCAGTGAAAATGTTCTGCCGTTAATTTCGTTTCTGACAAAAATCGCTTCTCCAACAGCATCATGGGCAGGACTGCTGCACCAAGGTGTAAGCCTGTATTCGTGGCTGTTTTTGTACCATACAAAACCGCCGCCTCTCTCCGACACTGTAAAACCAAATTCTCCGAAAAACGATGAAATACAATTTATCCATGGCGCAGGAGTATTCTTTTTATTTAATATGAAATATCTCTTTCCGTCGGGACTAAACCCACCATAAACATTATCAAAACAGAGTTCTCCTCTGAAAATATCCGGCAAATTCCCGTTTTTTTCAGTCTCACACGAAGTGATATACCCCGAAATTTTTCTGTCCGCTTCCGCGCCGGAAACTATTCCGATTCTGTTTCTTCTCTTTGGCACAAGCACCGACGAAGCCGCAGCATAAATGCAATTTAATTCACTATCTGTGATCTGACTTTCCTTTATTGCAAATATTCCGCAATTCAGGTTAACGCCCGACAATCGTGCATCACACATACCAAGTGACGCACGATACTCAACAAACGAATAAAGAGGTGCCATATATCCGTCAGTTTCATTTACAATTATAACAAGATCGGCACACACTCCCCTGCTATAAAGAAGTTTCCACAAATCAATTATTTTTTCAGTAAAAATACTGTTCTCAGAATGCATCACTCTTGTAACTATCAGAGGATTGTTGCCCGAAATACCGAATTTCCACAGACACGGAATAATTTCGTTTGCTATCGTCTGCCCTTTCAATAAACTCAGCTGCACACATTTTTCCCTGCTGTAAATTTGTTTGAGAACAGTTCCGAAATCTTCAAGCAAATCCTTTGAAAGATTAAATTTTTCTCTTTCTGTCACCGCATTTGTATATGCTATATCAAATGTTCTCGTGACAGCTCTGTTGTCACGGTATTTTTCGGCAATCATTCTTGTGCGGGCTTTTGCAGGCATAGCATCTTCGAAGCCCGCTGCAGCACCGAGGGCTGTATAGATATTCACTGTTTCACCGGGCACCGCAGCAATGCGGACACGCCCTGCAAAGCAGGGCGTCAGGACGGCGCCTTGCTTTGCACCTAACGGGCGGCGTCCTGCTACGGCAGAGGGAATTTCTGCGAAATTCCCTCTGCCGGTAATACCGATCGTTTCTGTGTCAAAACCGACTGCTCCGTCAAAAGCTTTATCCGACCAAATCGATAAAAACACCGAAATATCATCTTTCATTCCGCTGTTATATACTTTGTCTGCAAACAGGATAATTCTGTCGTTGGTTGTTTTGCTCTCCGTCACCGTATTTATATCGCTGTAAGATCTGTGTGCGTCAAAGTCATTCTTCCCGGATGCCGCAATCTCCGTAAAAGCGCTTATCTCAAATACAGCATTCGCTGCCGTGCCGTTTGTAATTTCCAGACGGTAAACGGCAGAGCTTTCCTCACCGGAAACACAAAGATGCAATTCAGAATTAAAACCTTCTGTATTTTTGCAGAAAATCGCACGCTCCGGATAAAACAGCACTCTGTATTCATCACTGTCCGATACAATACCCTTATCGGCGGTTGCCGTCCATACTTTTCCCGAATTACATTCTCTTATGAAAAATCGCAGACCTCTCTCGCAGGTTATCGACATGTCACCCACAGACAAAAGATTGTCGCCGAGCTCGTTTACGAAAAGAGAAACATTCTTTCCAGAGTAATGATTTACCGCAGGATACAACGAGGAAATTCCATCGTGCACAAACGGTATAAAGTAATCATTTTCCGCTTCCGCAGTTTTTTTCGGTAAATTTTCCGCACTGATTATTTCGTCGAATTTTACTTTGCTGTCGCCGTAATCCTTGTCGCATTTTTCGGCAAGCAACAACTCACACGCCTTGAATTCCGGCACAGAAGAAAATGCCTCGCCTGTGATATCGCGATCAAGATAGTTTGCACATCCTGTAAACGCCATGCCGATATGGTGCGCCATACAGCTTTCTACAACACCTTTGCTATCCTTGGTAAAATCAATAGCTTCATAAAATCCGTATTTACCGAATGCGCCATTTTCTTTCAAAGCTTTCATATTTTCTTTTACGGATGACGGTGCAAATTCCATCGCCATAAGACTTGCATACGGCGCAATCACAAGCCTGTCACAGCAATCGTTACTCATTGCAAGTATCGGCACACCGAAAGCTTTGTATTGGTAGTTTAAATTCACATCTCGCATATTGTAACCCGACTCGGAAATACCCCACGGCACGCCTTTTAATTTACCGTAATCACGCTGTGCCTCTATCATCAATTTTGTTGTCTTATCCCACAAAAGTTTCGGGTACGATTTAAAAAATAGTTCCGGCAACAAGTATTCAAACGCAGTTCCTGACCACGACCTGAGTATACCTTCGCCCCTGTCGGCAAAACGCCTTGCAGGTCTGTAAAAAGCATCAGCAGACACATCGCCCTTTGCGATGGCAAAATATACCGAAAGTCTTGCTTCCGACACCGCTATATCGTAGTGCGAATCGCTGAGACGATTGTCCTTAACGGAAAATCCCGTCGCAAAGCAACCTTTTTTCCTGTCAAACAAAAATGAAAAATCCATATCAAATGCAAATTTATTCAGTTTATCCGAAACCGCCTTCGTATTGCACACAATCACACCTGTTGCACTCTCCGCAGCAGACACTTTCTGACTTTTTTTAAGCTCGTCGGCATAAATCCTGCAAGACGAATACAACTTATTTAAATAGCCATCTATCTGATTGTCCCAGATGTTTTTCTCACAGAACTTAATGCAGGAATTTAGTATATTTCCCCACTCGTCAAGGTTTGTACCGTCAAAATCTTCCGGTAATTTCAGCCTGTCATCTAAATCATTTCTGTTGTCTTCCCATATTATTTCCGCCAATGCTTTCAACGCATAAAATCTTGACTTTATCACGTCACAAGGATCATTTTCATACCTTTCCTTTTCCCTTGAAAGTATCTCAGCTGCGGTCACCATGCACACTGCAAGATTGCCGCTGTCAACTGTTGAAATAAACGGCGGATTTAAAACTTCAAGATCTTTGGTACCGTACCAATTCAAAAGGTGTCCGTTTAACTTTTTCATTTTTTCCATGGTGCCGAGAGTTTGCTCTATGATGTAAAAAGCCTCGCCGAGTGTTATAAATCCAAGGTGTGACGCCTGCGCGGTACATAAAATATAAAATCCGATATTGGTAGGCGAGGTTCTTTTTGCTGTCTTTATTTCGGGTTTAAACTGCACGTTATCGGGCGGCAGGAATGAATTCTCGGGAGCATAATCCTCATAAAACGCCCACATTCTTCTTGTGAGCGCAAGAACTTCGATGTCATTGTAAAGCATTCTCTGAGTAATTTTACTTTTCTGATTTTCCCCGGTCTTTTTCAGTATCAAAGGCGCAGCAAACCACAGCAAGCTTATCGGGCTTACCGTAACAATTCCCATGACTATGCATTGCCACATATATCTATAATATCCGGCGACTGTTTTTATCGCACTTTTCTCTGCATCCGCCGCAGTCACCCATTCAAGCAAATGTTTATGGCTTACATTTATTCGCCAAAGCGTTCTTACTATCGCATCTACTGTCATATAAGCCTCGTGAGGCAATGAGCAAAGCGACAGACTGCAACGTTTAAAGGTTTTTGCCGTCGGATTTAAAATGCATGGATAATATGAATACCCGAGCAAAATCAGATGCCACAACCACGCAATCCGCGGCACAAATATCATTCCTACAATAAACACCAGAACACTGCAAGGTGCACCGAGGCTTCTTTGCAGATTGTTTGTCATTTTATAAAGTGATATAAAGTTAAGCGGATTTTTTACTTTCCTACCAAGGCGGTTTATGAACATCTCTTTCTTATACGGAAGCAATTGCCAGTCTCCCCTTATCCACCTGTGTTGCCTTTTTATATATGCAACGTAATTTCCGGGGAATCCGTCAAATATCATTATGTTCGATGTAAACGCAGTTCTCATATAAGAGCCTTCAAGCAAATCGTGGCTCAGCACGGTCTCGTCGCGGAAAGTATCTTTTGATATTTCATTAAATACTTTCGGGTCGTACATACCCTTACCTGTATAAATTCCCTCCGAACAAACATCAAAATAGAAGTCGGAATTTCTGGCAAAATATGCATCAATTCCGACATCACCGGTATATGTTTCGGCAAACGGGCTTCGCCCTTCTCTTGTCGGTTCAGTCATCACCGCCGGTTGCAAAATACCGTAGCCGCGTTTGACGAAAGCGCATCCGCCGCTGTACTCAACAATCGGTTGATTCAGCGGATGCGCGCAAATCGCCGCCATTTTTTTAATTGCATTGTTCGGAATTCTTGTGTCCGCATCCACCGTAAAAATAAATTTTGTATTCGGCACATTTTCCGTCATTCCGAGCAAACGATGATTATGTTCTCCTGTCACCAATTTGTTAAAATCAATCAACGCGCCTCGTTTTCGCTCTTTTCCGAGCCATTTACCCTCACATTCGTGATACACTCTCGGGCGGTACAAAAAGTAAAATTTATTCTTACCCGCTTTGGCGTATTTTTTATTAAGTCTTTCCGCCTCTTTAAGTCCGGTGTTGTAAACATCGCTGTCCCAATCCGCTTTTTCACAATCACTTTCTGCGGCATCTGCAACTACCGCAAAATATATATTTTTTTCCCGGTTTGCAAGGTAAATTATTTCAAGCTCCGACATTATTTCTTTTACTCTTGCGGAATTTTTCATAAGAACAGGCATTACAAAAAACACCGATGAACTTTCCGGTATTCCTGTTTCGAAGTTCATCGACGGCATCACGGCAGGCTTATAAAATCTCGCAAATATTGTCTGTATAACGCTTACGGAAATGTTCATATAGATAATGAACGCCGGCACCACTGTAAACACCATAGCGGCAAGGTGCGCAAAAGTGTTGTTCCACAGATATGCAACTTCTCTTGAAATTGCCACCGCAGTTATAAAAGTCAACATCGCTGTCACCACCGCACTGCACGCCATAAACGTCGTGGCAGCTACCGTGCCTCTGGGACGCTTCGGCATTTTTATACGAAACCCTTTTCGCACTTTGTCGGAAAGATCTTTCACGCCGTCATCACAAAGATAATAACCTACATGAGCCCTGTAATCATCCTTGTCGATTGCATAAAATGCAGTCGCTTTCTCAACTGCGGCAGATGCCACCGACACGGCACTTACGTTTCCTCTGCGTGCAATATTCTCTGTACATCTTATATAAAAGCCTCGGCTCTCCCTGTCCATGAGCGGAAAAACTCCGCTTGGATCACGGTCAAGTATTCTTTCAACGGTCGATAATTCTGAACTTAAAGTATCCCAATCAAAACTTTCAAGTGATTTAAGCGATCTCACAGCATTACCCATTGTGATTCCGAGCGACGTACGCACATTTGCTTCTGCCGCAAGCATCTTATCTACG
This sequence comes from Oscillospiraceae bacterium, assembly GCA_015069195.1. Lineage (GTDB taxonomy): Bacteria > Bacillota > Clostridia > UBA1212 > UBA1212 > SIG423. The sequence goes on from SVJA01000001.1 coordinate 224,408, forward strand.
GTAGTTTTTCGTCCTGCGAGCTTCAAGTCAAAAAGTTCCCTGTATCCGGAAGTATCACCATTTACGGAAGCGGCAATACGAAGCACCGTTTCCGCCAGAACAGGCGTCAATTCATCGGTGCTTGAAATCCATATATCGATTGCTCTTTTTCTTTCAGCAGGTGTCACCTCGCCTTCATCGAGGTATCTGTTTAGTCTTTCAAAAAGTTTCTCAGATGTGTAGCGTTCCTCATTTATTTGCTCTGTTTTACTGCAGATATCAGCGATCTTCACAAGCAAAGAAATCCTGAGCATTTCCCCGATGTTGCTTATTTCAGCCGATGTGAGCGCAGTTATTTCCTGATATTCTTCTATAAATTCTCTGAGGCAGTTTTCGTCAATGTGTGCGTCATATAGTTCAGTAATATGCATTGCAATATCATACGCACGAAGTACTTCGCCGTCTCTACCGCAAACGGTCGGCATTCCTTTAAACGCATTTCTGCAAAATCGCTTTATATATGAAATAACATTTTCATACTGTTCGGACAATATGTGGTAGTTGTCGCAAAGCCACTCCTCTGCCGGCATAACGGCTTTTTTATAACCGCACCTGTTTACTGCGACCTTTTTATACAAATCAGCCGCAATATCCCTGCACTTTTCTATATCCGGCAAAAACTTCACATTACCGTCGCGTTTTATTATTTTATGTCGTTCCGCAACAGACGAAGCGCTTATTTTAGTAGGAAATGTAAGCATCATAAAAGCAATCCCCCGATAAAACGTTTTATCAGTAGGATTGCCTGAAAATTTGTAAAATATGCCTTTTATACGATATAACCATAAATAAATACGAAAAAAGCCGCAAAATTTTTTAAATATACAATGATATTGTAAAGTGTTTGTTTTTACGAACACAAGTATCGTAACACATAATCACAGGCAATATTACTGCATATTTACTTTATATCAATATCATTTTGTTCATTTTTTCTTTTCAATATAAATGACGCAGCTGCAGTCATTATTCCGCAAATTATTATTTGCGTATAGAAACTTATTCCTCGGCTTATCATCATACCCGGAAGTACCAAAGTCTCTCCGAATATCGGCAGAAATATTTCCAGGAACAGATTTTCGCTTATGCCCATTCCGCCCGGAAGCGGCAACATATCGGCAGCAACCGAAATCATTGCCTGAAGAACTATTATCAGTGCAATTGAATGTCCGTTCAAGCCGAATGCAAGATATGTAAACCAGGTTATCGCAAACAACAAAAATCTTTGTAACAATGTTATCATAAAAACATTGAATATTATCAGCGGATGCTTTTTGTAAAATTCAGATGTACCTGTATACTGCTCGGTCAATCTGTCCACCGTCGCAAGCTTTTTTTCAAAATTTTTAAAGTGTAAAAACTTATTCAGTAAATGAAGACTTTTTCTCGCAAAATAATTTACAATCCCGGGCTTAAACACAAGCAATAAAAGTATAGCAACACAACCTACGTTCAGTACGATACCGAGATACACTATGCTTTCCACCGGCTCAATATACTGCATAACAGCATCCGGCCTTATTATGAGAACGGCTACACCAATTATAACAAGTACTGCTTTGTAGGTAATGGTTACTATTGCAAGCACCACGGTAGACACAGCATAAGAAATACCATCTTTTCTCATAGCAACAGCCTGCATCGGCTGACCGCCGGATGCCGACGGAGTTATGCTGCTGTAAAAGAATCCTATAAATGAATAAAGACAACAATGACCTAGTTTAGCCTTTTTTTCGAGCGAATGAAGCAAATAATATACAATTACCGACTCACTCAATATAAACAAGAAGACACAAACAACTCCATGCAGAATATATTTATCATCCGCTTTTTTCAAAAGTTCGAAGGTCTCGGATAAATCTTCTCCGCTGAATACAGTCCATATCGTAAGCGCGAATACCGCTATAAAAAACAAAGTACTTAAAACTTTTTTCTTATCTATTTTCAATCCGAGCACCCCCTTTTATCAGATACTATATTTTATAAAAAAAATCCGAACATATTCTCAACTATCAAGAAATGTCCGGATACAAAAAATGCACCTTCAGGGACTCGAACCCTGGACCCACTGATTAAGAGTCAGTTGCTCTACCAGCTGAGCTAAAGGTGCATAACATCTGTTGCAAACGCAACATTGCCATTATATACATCGCAATTATAGTTGTCAACACAAATTTTTATATTATTTAATTTATTCTTCCGTGAAATCAATGAACGGTTTCACGATGTTGCTTTACGTTCTCCACAAACAAAGTTTCTTCTATGGACATCTTTCGGATAAGATTTTTTACGGTTATATCTATACCTGAATTTTCTCTGTAATCGGCAGGATATGTAAAGTCCACCCTACCCTTTGTCAGGAGCTCATCAACCTTTTCTTTCTCACCGTTCTGGTACACCGCAATCGACGAACCGCCGTAAGCCTTTACCATCTTCATACACGGTACATCAGAAAGTCCGTCACCTATATAAATCATATTTGAAAATCTTACACGTTTGCTGTCTTCGGGCATGGATTTATTAAGATCCACATCGTTTGAAATATCGAGAACACCTTTGTTTATTCTGTATACAAACTGTGTTTTGTTTGTATAGTTTACCGCAGCTTTAGGCCATACGGCATTATCATTTTCGCCGTAATAAAACTCACTTGCAAAAATTTCCGTAAACGCATCATTTATTTTGGAACCCTGAATAATTTCCTTAAGACCAGACGATATAACATAGTGCTCAATTTTTACGTTCTGCATACGGCCGTATTCGTTTATACGATCAAACCATTCGTCTACACCGGGGAAGAGTTCTACTTTGTTTCCCATAGAAACAAGTGTGTCACGGCTGAGTTCTATGCCTTTTTCTTTTGCACGCATTATCATTACATACATATACGCCAAAATGCCGTCCATATGTTCTTTATGTGCAAGACCGTTTGCCTCCTGCCAGAACTCCGAAGCTTCCATACCGAGACTCGGTATAAATTGATACTCCTGCATATCCCTTGTACAAAGAGTACGGTCAAAATCATACATTATCGCAATGATTGGTAAATTCATTTTATATCTCCTCATTTTCCGTTTCAGCCGGAACGTCATTTTTAACTTTACGCTTTTCTCCGTATGCAAAAAACTTATTTAAAACATAATTCAAAGGAATAGTAACAAGCAAATTTATAATCGGCGCTATAACACCCGATATGTTCAGCAATTCCACTTCCACGATTATCATAATCTCGCTGAGTAAAAACGTAGAACCGTAACATATATAGGTTTTAAGCAGCACCGCAAAGTTTTTACGCTTTTTGCCATCGGTTTTGTCTTCTTTAAATACAAATTTACTGTTCCAATAATAAGCATTCAATACACTTACTATGAATCCTACCGCGTTTCCTACAAAGTACAAATCTTCGCTAATAAAATAGAATATGTAGTATACAGCAAGTGAAACAAAAGTGTTGCTCACACCGACAAGTCCGAATTTTACAAATTGTCTGAGACCGTTATATTTGTCATCAAGCGGAAGCCACCAAGCAAGGAAAATAATTCCCGCAAAGCAAACGATGCCGAGGATCGAAGACACTACCATTTTTAGAAATGACGAAGAAATTATAAAACCTGCATCAAAAAGTGCGGCAACAGGAAAATCGCCTTCTTTAAGACCACCCGGAGCTATAAACAATGCACAAACTGCTATAACTGCAGACAGTAAAGCAAACGACAAAACGGTAATTTTCGATTTTACATTTAACTTTTCCGAAAAAACTTTACACATATCGGAAACGCCTGAAACTATGAGCATCAACGTTAACAACATTATCGTATAACTTGTGACCTTTGTACCGACAAAACGAGTCCATTCTCCTGTCACCGGGTTCACTATGGCAGGAGCCGATATTATCAACGCAAGAAACGCAGTATAAACATAGTTTATTTTCTTATTCTCACGGACATCGTCTATAAGAGCGACTACGGGGATTATGAACAATACCAATACATATGTCGCAACGGTATCCTGGAAACCGTAAATAAAGCACACACAAGCGCACAAAGTTTTCCACTTTTCTTTGCTGAACAATGCCGCAAAAACACAACCTACGGACAATACATATTTGAATACATCGCCTATTGCAAACAATGTCTCGTTGGACAAATTAAACATAGAAAACGGCAATATAATCATTTTTGAAAAGCTGAGCTGTACACCTGTAGATAGACCTCTTGTCGCATTGAATCCTGAGAGATTTTCTATCATTCGTACGATATCGCCGAAACCGTCGTAAAATACAAACATAGGGACAATAAAGAGCAACAAACTGTACAGAGTGCCTCTGATGAGCTCCTTGTACTTTTTATCCTTCAGAAGCAGAACAAAAAGCACTATCGGATAAAGCTTTATCGCAGAAGCAACCGCCAAGGATATAATACCTATCTCCTTAAACAATTTGCTTTTGGAATCTTTTAATCCAAGGAAGAACAACATTCCGATAAAAGCAACTATAATGCTGTTTGCACGTTCAAATGCAAACAACATTGAACCGGAAAATACACAAAGTGCGCAAAACAACAGTTTCTCCTTTTTGTCTCCGCCTTTGTATTTCATCATTGCATAGAAAAGCAAGACCGATGTAACTATTATATATATCATAAACGGCACAATAAACTGTTGCATTTTGAGTACATCATTACTGTAATAAACGGCGTTCTCCTCTGTAACAATCTGCGAAAGAGCCTTATCAGGTACCAAAAACAAAAGCATTTTGTACATACAGTTCGATAGCGGCGGATATATCACACTGCTCGCATACGGATCGCCGGTATTTTGGAGAAGGCTGTTGAAAAAGTCCATAAAGACTTCGCCTTTCCGAACATACAACAATCCTGAGGCGCTCACGCCCCCTGTCGCAAAAAGCAGAATGAAAAATATAACAATGTTTGAAGCAAGAAATATATAAAACAAATGTTTATAATAAGTCTTTTCTTTATCAGGCATCTAACACACCCCCATTCTGCAAAAGAGGTAATTCTTCCGCTACGATGCCTTTTGTCTTTTTCTGTTTTATATACTTTGTAAATGAAACAACATAACTTACAATCGTATCAGCAATAATCACGGCTGCCACCGCAAGCATCGAAAGGCTGGAAATCTTTCCGGTCATATATACCGACCAACCGCCTTTGTTCGGGTCAGGCAACACTATCGGAGCTATTATCAATATCAAAAATATAAGTGTTATGTAATTAAAAACAGTATTTTTCTTTTCACTGTCAAGCAACATAACTATCGGCACGAAGAAGAATATAAGCAAATACTTCGGACATGAACCTTGGTAACCGCAAATAAAGCAAGCACACAAAGCGGCAGCTTTCCAATTCGACCTTGCCAAAAATGTAAACAATATACAAGAACCCGTAACTGCATATCTGAATATGTTAGCCATAGCATCAGTATCGGATAATTTTATTCTGAAAAATCCCACAAGATAATAGAACATACCCTTAAAGCTGAGCTGACCGTCAATATTTACACCTGCAGATCTTTTACCGTCAAATTTAGAAAGTCTTTGCAGGAAATAATCTATACTCTGTATTCCGTCATAGAAAACAAAGAACGGTAGAATAACCAGCACGGCACAATATATACCTGCCCTCACAAGCTCTTTGTACTGTTTGTTACGGAAAAGCAACACGCCGAAAGCTATCGGGTACAGCTTGAAAGCCACTGCAACAGCAAGTGATATCAATGCAATTTCCCTTATAATTTTATTTTTTGAATCATAGTAATTTACAAATATAAAAGAAAAAATCAACGGTATAATGAGGTTGTTTCCTCGTTCCAATGCATACAGCATTGGACCTGACAACAACAACAACGCAGAAAGTATTGCTTTTTCGTAGTTTCTGCCCTTTTTACACAGATAGACTGCCGCCATAAATGCAAAAATCGAGGCAGTCATAAATATTATAAATTGGAATGCAAAACCTTGTGTCAGTTTAACATCTCTTGGCTGTGCAAGTACCGTGGGGTCGGAAACAATCTCATTAAAAACATCCTCCGGTATCAATTTTAAAAGACAACCGTATGTAAAAGTAGCAAGCGGCGGATATACTACACCGTTCTCATACGGATTTATTTTATTATAAATGACACTGTTATAGTGATCCATAAAGGTATCCGATGCATCCCCCATGAGCATGCCTTTAAAACTCGCACCGCCGGTCGCATACGCCAAAACAAAGAATGCAAGAACAGAACAAGCCATCAATACATAAAAGACATGCTTGTAATATGTTTTTCCGCTATCTTTTTTTAAATCGTTTCCTTTGTAAAAATTCTTAAACATACGCCTTTTCCGACTTTCAAAGTATATCGGTTAAATTATAAATGTGCACTCTCTCAATGTCAACAAAAGCCTTATTCCGCACGACGATTTCTCACAACAATAATCACAATCATCATAACAGCCGCAATCAATACGCCGACACACAAAGCAACTGTCAATACGGCAGAATTATCTTTCTCCGGTTTATTATATTTAGGTTCAGAAGTAGAAACCGGATTAGAATTATTTTCTTGCGGAACTTTATCCTCAGGTTCTGTCGGAGTTTCAGTATAATCCGGAATTTCCGTTACCTGATCACTGTAGGGTATAATATTTTCAAGAAAATCCTTTTTTTTGACATCGGCTCCCACGGTCGTACGATAAAGACCGTACTTACATGGGCTGTAATCCTTTATATCTGCAGCTTTCTTAACACCCCAATCGGATTTAAGTCCTATCCATTTGGCAAACCAAGTCCAATGCTGTGACTCATGACACTTAAATCCTTCGAGCGATACCTCATAAGCAGTCTTACCGCCGAATTTTTCAAGAGGAATATCCCAATCAATATTTATCTGATTTTCTTCGTACAAATGAAGATATGTTTTCGGAACATCCCACACACCGTATTTGTCAGCCGACTCAACATACTCATCAGGGTTATTGCATATCTCCAATGCTTTTCTTAGAGTGTGCGTATTTACTATATGCTGTCCGTGTGAATATTCGCCGTTTACATCATGTCCGACAACAATCTGCGGTTTAAATCTTCTTAGCATTTCAACCTGGTATCCTATAAGCTTTTCTTCAGAAAAACCGCTGTCTTTGAAATTTGCCAAGCCCTCCGAAAGAGACTCAGACCAGGCATCCGGTGCATCACCTATCACTGGATAATTTCTTACACCTACTGTCCATAAACCGTTCAAAAGTTCATGCGGTCTGCTGTCCGTATCATTATGATTCACAAAATACACAACCTGTACATTCAATCCAAGCTCACCTGCATAATACGGAAGAACTCCCAGAAAAAACAACTGTTCATCGTCTGCGTGTGTCGTACAAAGCATAAGGTCCGCCTTTTCACAAGGCACGTCCCACACCTGTACCCAAGCCGGCAGTTCTCCTTCGGTAAAAACATAAATTTTCTTTACCGAAATTTCTTTTTCACGTCTGATCTCGGCATACTTCGTGCCACCCTTTATCTCCGAAAACTCGTGTAAAAATCCTTTCCGACCGAAAAGAGTCTCTCCGTTTCCGTCAAAAAGTTTCCAGCTTCCCGGAAACTTTGTCCATTCGATATAAATACCGTAAAACATTTTGTCCGACGATATTTTTATATTTTTACCGTCATAATCAATCTCAGCACTATCCGTTATATCTTCTGCAATTGTCTCTGCAGAACATTCAGGCGCAGAAACAGTACAGAATCCGGTCAAAATGACACAAACCATAAAAAACGATAAAATTTCAGCAATGTATTTTTTCATATTATCACCCGGGAAATTATTAACGAAGCCCCCGCCGCGCTATCAGCGCGGCGGGGGCTTTAAACCAAATACCTTATTACTTAGATGCCAAAGCCGCTTTAACTTTCGAAGCGATAGCTTCGCCTGTCAAACCGTACATATCGAGAAGCTCCGCAGGAGTACCCGATGTACCGAACTTTTCTTCTACACCGATCATCTTCACCTTGCACGGATAATTTTCCGCCAGTGCCTCACATACGGCACTTCCTAGACCGCCTGCGATATTGTGTTCTTCGACAGTTACGATAAGACTTGTCTCTTTTGCAGCCTTTACAAGAATATCCTTATCGATAGGCTTTATAGTATGCATATCAATAAGTCTTGCAGATATGCCTTCTTTTGCAAGAATCTCGCAAGCTTTTATCGACTCCTGAACCATAAGACCCGCTGCAACGATTGTAACATCACTGCCGTCTTTTACAGTGATACCTTTACCAAGCTGGAAAGTATAGTCAGATGCATCAAAAACATCTTCTACGGCAAGTCTGCCGAGTCTGATATACATAGGTCCGTCGTATTCGATAGCCGCTTTTATAGCCATTTTTGTTTCGATAGCGTCACACGGACATACAACAACCATACCGGGAATAGCACGCATAACTGCGACATCCTCTATACACTGGTGAGAAGCACCGTCTTCGCCGACTGTAAGACCCGCGTGAGTCGCTGCAACCTTAACATTGAGTTTCGGATAACAAACAGAGTTTCTGATCTGCTCTGCCGCACGAACTGCAGCAAACATTGCGAAACTGCTTGCAAATACGATTTTACCGCAAGCTGCAAGTCCTGCCGCAACACTCATCATATTTCCCTCTGCGATACCCATATTAAGATGTCTTTCAGGATATACAGCAGCAAATGTAGCTGTCTTTGTGGATTTTGAAAGGTCGGCATCAAGCACAACTATTCTTTCGTCTGAACCGAATTCTGCGAGAGCTTTTCCGTAAGCGTCTCTTGTAGCTGTTTTTCCCATCGTCTTATGCCTCCAATCCTTTTATATACGCATCTATCTCAGCAAGAGCCTTTTCTGTCTGCTCGGCATTCGGAGCAACACCGTGCCAACCGTAATCATTTTCCATAAATGATACACCCTTACCTTTTACTGTTTCGCAGACTACCATTGTGGGCTTACCCTTTACAGTCTTCGCAGACTCTATAGCACCCTTTATCTGTTCTAAATCATGACCATCTATAGAAATAACATTCCAACCAAATGCAGCAAATTTGTCAGCTACGGGGTTAGGATTCATAACATCTGCAATATTTCCGTCTATCTGAAGATTGTTATGATCTACAAATGCAACAAGGTTATCAAGTCCGTAATGTGCAGCAGCCATAGCAGCTTCCCAGACCTGACCTTCCTCAAGTTCTCCGTCACCGAGTATAGAAAATACTCTATAATCTTTTTTGTCTATCCTTCCGGCAAGAGCCATACCTACAGCGCAGGAAATACCCTGTCCGAGCGAACCGGTAGACATATCGCAACCGGGAACCTTTCTCATGCTCGGATGTCCCTCAAGGTAGCTGTCTGTCTTTCTGAGAGTTACGAGATCCTCTTCGGGGAAGAATCCTTTTATAGCAAGCGCCGCATAATATGCTGGTGCCGCGTGACCTTTTGAAAGAACGAATCTGTCTCTGTCTGCCCAAGAGGGATTTTTCGAATCAATTTTCATTTCGTCAAAGAAAAGAACCGTAATAATATCCGTAGCCGAAAGAGATCCGCCCGGATGACCGCTGTTTGCCGCTGCAACAGACTCTATCACATGGCGTCTGATCTTCGCTGCAGTAAGTTTGAGTTCATTCAATTTGCTGCTGTCCATTTTATTCTCCTTTTAACATACAATGTTATCTATGTGTGCTTTATAATAAGCTTTTTACTGTCTCTTTTCGATATCCATCATCATATCGACTCTGGTCTGATGTCTTCCGCCCTGAAAATCTGCGTCATACCACGCATCGACAAGCATCTTTGCCATCTCTGTACCGATAACTCTCGCACCGAAGCAAAGAACATTTGCATCATTGTGCTCCTTTGACATCTTTGCGGAAAACGGCTCCGAACAACAAACTGCTCTGATACCTTTCACTTTGTTTGCCGCAATCGACATGCCTACACCTGTTCCGCATATGAGAATCGCTCTCTCGCACTCTCCCGAAGCAACTGAATTTGCAACAGTCTCCGCAATCTCGGGGTAATTGCTCGCAGTAGTGCTCTCCGTGCCGAAATCCTTTACGGTCTCGCCCTTGTCCTCAAGGTATTTTTTTATAATTTCTTTCAATGCCACACCTGTGTGGTCGTTTCCTATAGCGTACAAGATTATACTCCTCCTAAATAAGACAATAACCTACAGGCAAACATTATATACTAAATCGTTTAAAATACCAAGCCTAAAAACGCACTTTTATTAAATATTTATTTCAATATTTTTCACCCGGTGCTTAATCTTCTCTTTTTCGTCCCGAAGTGTATATCACACCTGAAACAGGACCTATCAAAGTTATCATTGTTATAGTTATCCATTCTTGAAAACCAAGCGCCGCCGTACTGAATACACCCTGCAGTATCGGGATGTAAACAACTGCAACCATAAGCAGAAGCGATATTATGACCGACACAAGTAAGAAATAGTTTCCCCGTATACCAATCTGAAAGAAATTCTTTGTCTCACTGCGACATTCAAATGAATGAACAAGCTGTATGAGTACCAGTGTCACAAATGCAGTTGTACGTGCCAGAACGATGTCATGACTGCTGTGAAGTACCAACGCAAACGCTGCCAGAGTACAAAAACCTGTCAATATGCCTCTGAAAATCACGAGACCCGCCATTCTTTTTGTAAAAATTCCTCCGTCTTTTTTCATCGGCGGTTTCTTCATTATGTCATCGTCTTCGCCGTCCATGCCGAGAGCAATGCCCGGTAATCCGTCTGTCACAAGGTTTACCCACAAAATCTGAATTGGTATCAAAGGAAGAGGAAGTCCGGCAATTATCACGGAAAGCATTGTTATAACTTCTCCGAGGTTGCACGCAAGCATATATCGTATGAATTTTCTGATATTCGCATAAATTGACCTGCCGCATCGCACAGCCGAAACAATTGTTGCAAAATTATCATCAAGTAGTACCATTGACGAAGCTTCGCGGGTAACCTCCGTGCCGTTTTTACCCATTGCAATACCTATGTCAGCCTCTTTTACGGCAGGAGCATCGTTTACTCCGTCGCCCGTCATTGAAACGATATTTCCGTTCTTTTTGAACGCTTTGACAAGTCTTAACTTATGCACGGGAAGAACTCTTGCAAACACGGAAACTTTCTTTACTTTTTCAGCAAGCTCGTCATCCGACATATCATCGATTTCTGTTCCCGTAACAACATCAGTTTCGCTGTTACAAAGACCCATTTCAGTACCGATTGCCTTTGCTGTATTTTTATGATCTCCGGTTATCATAACGGTTCGTATGCCTGCTTCCCTACAGGTCTTTACTGCATCGGGTACTTCGGGGCGGAGAGGGTCGGCTATGCCGCAAAGACCTGCAAAAATCAATCTGCTTTCGGCTCTTCTTTCATTTCCCGAAGAAATCGTTTCATCTCCGCTAAACTCCCTTTGTGCAAAACCGATAACTCTCAGCGCAGATGCCGCCATATTATCAATGGAAGAATCTATTTTTTTACGCATCGCAGCATCAAGCGGAGCAATCCTGCCGTTTCTGTATACGTGAGTACATTTTGATAAAACGACATCGGGAGCCCCTTTTGTCATGATGAGTCTTCTATTTTCCTTCAGAACTCCTACCGACATACACTTTCTCGACGAACTGAACGGAATCTCACCGATTCTGCAAAATTTCTCTTTTCCCGCAAACTTTTCCAGTTCGTTCAGAGACTTTTCGGTCGCACCCTCTCCGTTGTTGCAGTTCACGGCAATTTCAGCAAGCTTTTTGAGTGCTTCATCGTTTGGATTACCGCTGTTTTCTATGCCGTTCATAATATCATCCGGCGTCATTATTTTTCTTACGGACATCTTGTTCATAGTAAGTGTTCCGGTTTTGTCCGAACATATCACGGAAGTGCTTCCGAGAGTTTCAACGGCAGGAAGTTTTCTGACCAAAGCATTTTGAGCAGCCATTTTTTGAACACCCATTGCAAGCGAAATGGTAACGATTGCAGGAAGTCCCTCAGGCACAGCCGCCACTGCAAGACTTATACCCGCCATAAGCATTTGCCACATCGGTTCACCTTTTATAATACCCACCGCAATTACAACGGCGCATATCACGATACAACCGATCACAATAATTGTTCCGAGCTTTGCCAGGCGCTTCTGAAGAGGTGTTCGCTCCGTTACGGCGTCTCCAATCATTCCCGAAATCTTACCCATTTCAGTGTTCATACCGGTTTCTGCGACATGCATTATACCGTGACCGCCTGTTATTACGGTTCCCGAGTAAAGCAAACCTTTTTCTTTGTAAACTGCAACCGATTCACCCGTGAGCACCGACTCATCAACATTAAATCCCGATGTTTCAATTATCTTTCCGTCGGCAGGTACCCTGTCACCTGTTGTTATTTTAACAAAATCACCGGGCACAATGTTTTCCGCGGGAATTCTGACTTCTTTACCCTCACGAACTACAACAGCGGTAGGGGCAGTCATTCCTCTCAAAGCTTCAAGTGTTTTTTCGGTACGAAACTCCTGAATAAATCCGAGAAATGCATTTACTATAACTATGCACACCATCACAATTGCTTCGAGCATATCACCCATAAAAGCCGACACTACGGTACATCCAAGCAATATCAATATCATAAAATCGGCAAATTGGCTCAGAAATACCACAATCGGTAATTTCTTTTTATGCCTTCTGAGTGTATTTTTTCCGTACTTTTCCAAATTTATCTTTGCCTCTTCCTCAGAAAGTCCGGTGTATTTTTTTTCCATTTGTATCTACCTCCCCGAATTATGTAAAATATTTATTCGGGATTGTCCTCGGTTATGACATAACTTATTGACATAAATCCCAATCAAAACTATTATTTATTCGGTGATTATTATGGAAAAAACTCAGTTAAAACCCGGAACGCTTCTCGCACCTCTGCCATCGGTAATGGTCAGTTGCGGCACGGAAGAAAAAGCTAACATAATTACAATTGCATGGACAGGCATCATAAGTACGATTCCCCCGACGCTTTATATATCGGTTCGTCCCGAAAGACATTCTTACAGTATTATGAAAGAGACCGGCGAATTTGTAGTAAACATTCCAAGTGCAAATCTTGCCAAGCGCACAGACCTCTGCGGTATGAAAACCGGTAAAAAAGAGGACAAATTCAAAACCTGCGGATTTACAAAACTGCCGAGTGCAAAAGTAAACTGTCCCGGCATAGAGGAATGTCTGATAAATATCGAATGTAAAATCCGTCAGATTATCCCGATGGGCTCGCACGATATGTTTATCGCAGACATTGTTTCGGTTTCCGTTGACAGCAACCTTATCGACAAAGACGGAAAGCTCCGTGTGGACAAAGCAGACCCTATCGCATACGCTCACGGCGAATATTTTGCTCTCGGTAAAAAAATCGGCAGTTTCGGTTTTTCGGTGAGGAAGAAAAGTAATAAGAAGAAATAAAAATATCAATCAATTTACTAATATCAACTGCACGGCTTTGAAAATTTCAAAGCCGTTATTTTTTGTTCGTTTTTTGCTTAAAATCCGAACAATTTTACACTAATCAACCAATCTTTGATACACAATATCTTGTGTCTAAAAAAATTTTTTACCACAAGAAAAAAATTTTTTACGTCTTAAAAAAGCCTTTAAAAACAGCAAAAACATCGTATTTTAAAGCATTTTTGCCACCCTTAACCACACATTTTTTCATCTCATAAACCACAATATATAGCGGTTTTGCAAAAAAAATATACAATATATCAAAAATAGGGGTAGAAATTTTTTTTACTCTGTTGTATAATAATTTCGCAACACTTTTTGAAAGGGACTAAAGAAATGAAAATTATCAAAAGAAACGGTTCAGAAGTAAACTTTGATGTAAACAAAATCATCGTCGCTATTTTGAAAGCAAATACATCAAACGAACTTGCTGCAGAACAGATAATTAAAATAGGTGAGTCTATCGAGGCTTACTGCGATTCTATGGGCAGAGCGCTTTCTGTCGAAGAAATTCAGGAGCTCGTAGAGACAAAACTTATGCAGAGCGGAGCTTATGAAACGGCAAAGAGATATATCCGTTACAGATTTACTCATAACCTTTTCCGTTCGGCAAATACTACCGACAACCAGATTCTCTCATTGCTTGAGTGCAATAATGAAGAGATCAAACAGGAGAACTCAAACAAAAATCCTACCGTAAACAGCGTTCAGCGTGACTACATGGCAGGCGAGGTCAGCAAGGACCTTACAAAGAGACTCCTTTTGCCGCCGGATATCGTAGAGGCACACGACGAAGGACTCATTCACTTCCATGATATGGACTATTTTGCGCAGCATATGCATAACTGCGACCTCGTAAACCTTGAGGATATGCTCAACAACGGTACTGTTATCAGCGGCACTATGATAGAAAAGCCACACAGCTTCTCTACGGCTTGTAACATTGCTACACAGATTATTGCGCAGGTTGCCAGTAGCCAGTACGGCGGTCAGAGCATCAGCCTTGCACACCTTGCTCCTTTTGTGCAGATTTCAAGAGAGAAAATCCGTGCAACAGTTTTGGAAGACTTGGAGCTTTCCGGTGGTAATAAAGACGATGAGACCGTTAATGCACTCGTAGAAAGACGTCTCCGCGACGAAATCCGCAGAGGTGTTCAGACTATCCAGTATCAGGTAGTTACACTTATGACTACAAACGGACAGGCACCTTTTATCACAGTATTTATGTACTTAGGCGAAGCTAAAAACGAGCAGGAGAAAAAAGACCTCGCAGTTATCATCGAGGAGACACTTCTCCAGCGCTATCAGGGCGTAAAGAACGAGGAAGGCGTATATATCACACCTGCATTCCCGAAACTCATTTACGTTCTCGAAGAGCAGAATATCAGACCCGACTCAGAGTACTGGTACCTCACAGAGCTTTCAGCAAAATGTACTGCAAAGAGACTTGTTCCGGACTACATTTCAGAGAAAGTAATGCTTAAAAACAAAGTTGACAAAAACGGCGAAGGTCATTGCTACACATGTATGGGTTGCCGAAGCTTCCTCACACCTTATATTGACGAAGAAGGCAAACCGAAATACTACGGCAGATTCAATCAGGGCGTTGTTACCGTTAACCTCGTAGATATCGGACTTTCTGCAGAAAAAGATATGAACAGATTCTGGCAGATATTTGATGACCGTATGGAACTTTGCCACAGAGCACTTCAGAAGAGACACGAGAGACTCAAAGGCACAAAGTCAGATGCAGCTCCTATCCTCTGGCAGTACGGTGCTCTTGCACGACTTGAAAAAGGCGAAACAATCGACAAACTTCTCTACGGCGGCTACTCCACTATTTCGCTCGGATACGCAGGTCTTTGGGAATGTGTATACAGTATGATCGGCAAGAAGCTCACAGAACCCGAGGGCGAAGCATTCGGACTTGAGATAATGAGAAAACTTAATGAGTACACAGCAAAGTGGAAAGCAGCAGAAGGCATGGATTACAGTCTTTACGGCACTCCCCTTGAGAGTACAACATACAAGTTTGCAAAGAGCCTCCAGAAGAGATTCGGAGTGATCGAAGGCGTTACAGATAAGAACTACATCACAAACTCTTATCACATCCATGTAACAGAGCCTATCGATGCATTCGAGAAGCTTCGCATAGAGTCAAAATTCCAGGCACTTTCACCGGGTGGCGCTATCAGCTACATCGAAGTGCCGAATATGCAGGACAACATTCCGGCAGTTCTTTCAGTCATTCAGTACATCTATGACAACATTATGTACGCAGAGCTCAACACAAAGAGCGACTACTGCCAGATTTGCGGTTATGACGGTGAAATCCAGATTATCGCAGATGATGACGGAAAACTCATTTGGGAATGTCCTAAGTGCAAAAACCGTGACCAGGGCAAGATGAATGTTGCAAGAAGAACCTGCGGCTACATCGGTTCACAGTTCTGGAACCAGGGAAGAACTCAGGAAATCAGAGAAAGAGTTCTCCACCTGTAATAACTGACAAATAATTTAATCAAGCCGCGCGCCCGAATCTAAAAAGCGCGCGGCTTGTTCATTTAATTTATCCGACAAAGGAATTGTTAAATATGAATTATGCAAATATAAAAAAACGTGATATCGCAAACGGAACAGGCGTCAGAGTTTCACTTTTTGTTTCCGGCTGTACGCATCATTGCAAAGGCTGTTTCAACAGCGAAACATGGAGTTTCAGCTACGGAAATCCGTTCACCGAAGAAGTCGAAAACGAAGTCATTGAAGCACTCTCCCCCGACTATATGGAAGGTCTCACGTTGCTCGGCGGCGAACCGTTTGAACCGGTTAATCAAAAAGGTCTTTTAAATCTTTTGAGACGCGTAAAAAAAGAACTTCCCGAAAAAAACATCTGGTGCTACACAGGATATCTTTTTGATCAGGATCTTGTCCCGGGAGGCAAAGTTCACTGTGAGGTAACCGACGAAATGCTTTCAATGATTGATGTATTGGTTGACGGAGAGTTTGTGCAGGATTTATACGACATAAGCCTCAAATTCCGCGGTTCATCAAATCAGAGAATTATTAACGTAAAAAAATCACTTGAATCGGGCGAGATAGTTTTGCATATGTCTTAATTACAGCAAACTCAGTGCAAGTTAAAAAGAGGTCAAAAATGGGTCAAAAAGTCAAGGTTGCAACATACAACATATGTCACGGTCTCAACTACGAAAAAGCCGATTCCGGCGACAGAAAAAGCCTTAAAATTGATTTGAAGCGAACCGCCGATACAATCGTTTCGACAGGTGCTGAAATAGTGTCGCTTAACGAAGTTTACGGCAGAGGACCTTTCAAATTGAACCGTCAGGAAAAGAAACTTGCACGCTACGCCGGTTTCAGATACAGCAAGTTCGGCAAAGCAATCGCTTTCGGCAAAATGTTTGCTAAAATCCATTACGGAAATGCATTGATTTCAAAGCACCCTATCATATCTTCAAAAGTAGTACCCGTTCCTGCTCCCGCAAAAGCCGAGCGCCGCGCAAACGAAACCAAACTTTACGAAGACCGCAATATTTTAGTTTCACTTTTAAACGTGAACAACACGGCACTCACCGTCATAAATACTCATTTCGGTCTCAACTTAAAAGAACAAGAAAACATGGTAGCAAAACTCGTTGAAATTATCGAAAGCTGCCAAACCCCGGTTATTCTTATGGGCGACTTTAACGTGACACCTCATTCAGAAGTCCTTGCGCCACTTTACGAGCATTTAAAAAGCGCCGCAGATGAATGCGACGCTGATGATTTCACTTTTTCGACCTACAATCCACACATCGTAATCGACTACATCTTTGTGTCAAAAGAGGTCAAAGTCTTGGATTATACCGTTGTAAAAAGCAAAGTGTCAGACCACTTCCCGTGTGTTGTGACGGTAGAAGTCTGACACGAAGTATCTTTATTATATTCAATTATTATAGCAATAATATTTATCTTGCAATATCGGCATCAATAAGTTTCTTATATCTTCAACGGTGCCGCCGGTTATTGTAGTTTTGTCCACGATGAAAGCCTGTCGCTTATTTTGGTATATGTAAATATACCTAGGTTTCTCTATTACTTTTTCAATCATGCAATATTTCATTTTGCTTTCTCCGTTTATACCATCTGTATTTGATGTCGCACGTAAATAATCGTCATAAAAAGTAAATTCATTCTCAACATTTTGCATCTTTCCAAGCGAATTATATTGTATTTTCGGCATAACATAATACATAAACAATGATATTCCGAACATAATAATTATCCCTATTAATAATACTAACATAGTTTTACTTATACCGAAAAGAAACATCACAAATATAATAACGACAATTGCCGCAACAGATGAAAAAATATTAAATATCATATGTTTTTTAGCATCCGATTTAGGAACAGCACTAAACCTGACATAATCACGCATTGTTTCATAATCAAATTTACTTGTAGCTTTAATTTCCATAGTAATCTCCTTACATATCTATAAATGATAAAATCTCAAAATACAGAGATAGCAAAAGAAGCGGTATGCCTATTACAAAGGTAATTACTTTGGCACGAGTTCCGCAATTATTTTCTTTGAATGAATAATGCAAAAATGCCATAAGAAAAATCGGCAGGCATACAGGCAAGAATAAAACAGTGCTTTTTCCGCTACTTAAAACAAATCGCACAGCATCGACAAGTACATAATCAATACCGATAGCTACGCCTGATATGACAAGAACAATTTTTCTGCTATTTGGTATCCAATGGCGTAACATTTTATTTAAAACATACAAAGAAAACGCTACACCCCATAATCGGAGATATGTATGTAAAATCACTTTAATCGCAAAGCTCGGAACAATGGCATATATAACCAAAAGCACTATAAAAATCACTAACGGACTTAACAAAGCGATTGTTTTTAAAACTTTATCTTTCATCGTTCTCGCCTCCGTTTTTTTATTCCGTATATAACAAGCAACTATCGCGATGGCTATGTAACTAACACTTACCAATATAAGTAACCATCCCCAAAAATTCTTTATACTATCAATCAAGAACAGCACTCCGAAAATTAATGCAAAGAAAACCAAAATACCCATTATACCGAATATGATTCGTATAACAGTTTCCGCTTTCTTACCTTGAAGTTTTTCCGGAATAAAAAATTCCGCAAATCCGACAAAAACTTCCAGAAACACTGTACCTATCACTTCAATAAATATTTCGCCTAAAACTTCAAACAGACACCCCATTTATTCACCCTTCTTCTTGCGTATATCATACCTGTATATCGCAAGTCCGATTGAAACCATCGTCATAACATCGCCTATCGAAGAACCATACGCACCCGAGTACAAATTATATGCAAACCAAAAAGGCGATCCGGCAAACGACATAAAACGAATTTTCTTTTCATTACTAAACCAGAATGCTCCTGTGTGAAGCAACACGCCGAACATCGGAAGCAAACTGAAAACATTTTCATACAGCAAAAGTCCGGCAGCAACAATTACCACATTCACGCCGATTATAACCGCGGTCTGATATTTCTTTATAAACTTTGAGTCCTTGTTCTGCGCCAGAACCGATGCCAAAACACCTACTATATCAAGCACCGCACCTTCAAATGCACCGAGCAACAAATATTGCGCCACATAGAGCACACGCGAAATAACATTGCACAAAACAATGCCTTTTCGACTTTTCATCTGATAACTCAGCACGAACATTATAACGGCACAAATGCCTACTATATTTGCAATAATCTTCATCAAAACTTGTTTCACCGTTTTTATTATTTACATTTCTTTACAAATTATAGCATAAATGACACTTTAGTAAAACAAAAACTCCCGAGTCCTGTGACTAGGGAGTTTTCAGAAGAGGCACCACCCAGACTTGAACTGGGGGTAAAGGTGTTGCAGACCTCTGCCTTACCACTTGGCTATGGTGCCGCTAGAAAAAAGAAAACAGATATTTTTCAATATCTGTTTTCTTTTGTAGAATATGGAGCGGGTTACGAGATTTGAACTCGCGACTTTCACCTTGGCAAGGTGACACTCTACCGCTGAGTTAAACCCGCAAATGGTGCCCAGAGACGGAATCGAACCGCCGACACGGGGATTTTCAGTCCCCTGCTCTACCAACTGAGCTATCTGGGCGCATAACGCCTCCGCTATCAGACTGGTGAAGCGTTAAAAAAATGATGGCGACCCGGAAGGGGCTCGAACCCTCGACCTCTAGCGTGACAGGCTAGCGTTCTAACCAACTGAACTACCGGGCCGTTTGGTGGGAGTTACAGGGATCGAACCTGTGACCCCCTGCTTGTAAGGCAGATGCTCTCCCAGCTGAGCTAAACTCCCACGATACCACCAAATGTCTGCTTGCGAACTTGAGCATTGCCACAAGCGACATTGGCTATTATACACATGAGGCATTTCCTTGTCAACACCTTTTTTCAAATTTTTTGAAAAAATTTTTTCATGAATTTTTTTACATTTTTTTGAATTTACCTATTGCATTTTTTTATACCTACTGCTATAATACGCTTTGCGTTGCGGAATTGTGTAAAGGTAGCACGAATGACTCTGACTCATTTTGTCTGGGTTCGAATCCTAGTTCCGCAGTATTTCAAAGTGACCATCGCGAGATGGTCACTTTTGTTTTTATAAAATCAATTGTATTGGTAAAGGCTCAGTTGTTTATCTTTATTGTATATTCCTAAGAAAATATCTTTTACATTCTTATAACCCTGAGACGTTATTTGCTTTTGCAACCACTTTTCATCGTGTCCCATGCGTTTTAAGTTTTCACCGAGTATTCTTCCGTCCATTATTACCTCTACTCCTATATAGTCCTGTTTCGGGTTCAAATTCATATCGGTTGGGTTTACAGGTCTCTTTGAACTAATCGGAAGAATTGTCAATCTGCCATTGTACTCAAATATCGCAGTCTGAATTTCGCTTAGATCAAAATATCCCTCTTGCCTGCATAAAACCATAAATTCACTCAGGTCAAGTTTTGCTTTTTTCATATTTTTTCGATATAACTTTCCGTCATCCATAATAATTGTAGGAGTTCCGTTTATAAATTTTCGCATTGACGGAAATTTGTTTGTTATAGTTGTTAAAACTACCGTTATTAAACCGTATACAATCATTGCAGTAAACGATTGCCACGGGGCCTCTAAATCTGTAGCAAGTTCCGCTGCGATTGAACCTATGGTAATACCGGTGATGTAATCAAAAAAATCGAGTTGCGAAATTTGTTTGTGACCCATTATTTTTGCAATTATAAATAGTGTAACAGCAGACAAAATCGAAACAAGTACAATTTTTAATATCTCCATATGACACCTCCGTTTTTGTTAAGTATTCCACAAAATAGCAAAAATAACCGGCGGCAGAACAGACCAAAAGTCTGCTCTGCCGCCTAATCTGTTTTTTATTCATTTTTTAAATAAACTTATTTCACATCAAAAGCATAAATTGTTGTTGAATTGAAATGTTCGCCGGCTTTGATGACGGAAGATGTCGGGAAGTGCGGCATATTTATTGCATTGGGAAGTATCTGTGTTTCGAGGCATACAGCGTTGCGGAAGTTGTAGATTGCACCGCCCTTGCCTTTTCTGCCGTCAAGGAAGTTGCCCGTGTAGAGTTGGATACCCTCTGCGTCAGTTAAAACATTGAGTCGCACATCACCTGTCGGAGACTCTGCCCAAGCTACCTGTCTTATCTCTTTGGTAGGGTTGGGCTTTAAAATATAGTTGCAATCATATCCCTTTGAATCGACAAGCTGATAGTGTGAATCTTCTATGCGCTCGCCTATTTCGTGAGGTTCGTTGAAGTCATAAGCAGTGCCTGCAACATCTGAAATTTTGCCTGTTACAATATTCTGCAAAAGTTCATTGATTTGGTCGGAATCGATGCAAACTTTGTGTTTCAGATTTATTCCGCTGTCATGGCCTGCCAGATTGAAATAACAATGGTTTGTCGGGTTGCAGATTGTGTCCTTGTCAGAAACTGCGTCATATTCTATTTTGAGAGCATTATCTCCGCCAAAAGTCATCCGCACCGTAAGAGTCAGATTTCCGGGATAATTTTCTTCGCCGTCGGGAGAAGTGTATTTAAACTCCACATAATCGTCGCCGGTTGTGTAGTCGAATACTTTTTGATCAAAACCGATTACACCGCCGTGAAGCGATGCGCCATTGCCGGATGTGTCGGCAAGATAATAAGTTTTGCCGTTCAATATAAAACCGGGCTTGCCTGTATCGTCGCAAGCATTTATTCTGTTAGCTATTCTGCCGATTGTTGCGCCGAAATAAGTATCTTTATCAGCTTCGTATTCTGCAGGCGTATCATAACCGAGCACAACATCGCGAATGCTGCCGTCAGCCATTTTAAGTTTTATACTAGTTACGCAAGCACCGTAGTTAGTCACTTCAAGAGTGCTTCCGGACGAATTCTGAATCGCAATAAGATCAACTTCCGTTCCGTCAGCAAGTTTGCCGAAAGGCTTAATTGTTACCATATTATCAAGACTCCTTTTATCCTTCGATTTTGTATATTGCACCGATATTGTTTCGGTAAATTCTTTTTCCAAGTTCTTTCGGCAGCCCGAAAGTCATAAAGTCGTGCGGTATATAAAAGTATCTGTTTGAACCGTCAGCGACGCTGTCCCTGATATCAAAAGTTTCATTTATACCCATGTAGAAATTTGTATCATCACACAAGAAAAACGGTCTTTCTTTTCCTCTCGTAGGCATACCCGCTCTTGTTTTAGAAGGATTGCGTACCAAAAGCAAACAACGCGTACTGTGCGGAGGAAGATTTTCCAATGTGATATCGCCTTTAAATTCTCCCAAAAACTCTTTTGTCCAACAATCGAATGCAAACACGCTCTCGCGGTTTGAAATGGTTTTGTCGCAGGCAGTATCGTCCCAATTAAACACAGCAGCAATGCGTCTGCCGTCAGTTTCAATATTTGCTCTTGTGCAACGCGGATATTCAAAAAAATCTTCAGGCTGTGCCGCAATACCTATCGGCGGTAAAACATTTTTTACAATCGTCTTGCGGACTTCATCAAGTTTTTCAAGTTCTTCATTTATAAGAACAGTACCACCGCTGAGCGCAACAAGAGTTGCCATAACTCTTGCTTCGTCCTCGCTTGCACGGAAATCATCATCGGTGTCACCCATAACGCCACGCACAAGAAGAGCATCGGGATCGCATACAAAAACTTTGCCGTTATAATAACTTCTCAGGAATATATTCTGAGCATTTTTTACAATTATATTCCAATAGCCCGGATGGTTATCGTCAATCTTTTCCCACGTTACATCCGGAGTTGTCCTTATCGCATCAAAAACACCCACAGACTCCGTTATAGGAGAAGTACACGC
The DNA here is from genome assembly GCA_015069195.1 of Oscillospiraceae bacterium. GTDB lineage: Bacteria > Bacillota > Clostridia > UBA1212 > UBA1212 > SIG423. Next base: position 247,369 of record SVJA01000001.1, read on the forward strand.
AAGAAGAGTAATATCTTTACCTACGGCTTTTCTGATCGATTTTGTAATATTTTTGTAGACCTTTGTGCTGTAATCCTTTTTATATCTTATATACGCATTTTGTTCGGGATTAAACAGCGAATGATTTGTGAAATCAATTTTAAAATATCTGCAACCGTAATTCTCAACAGCATTTTTGAACGAATTGATTATATGTTCCTTTACTGCCTTGTTTTCAAGGTCAAGAGTATATACGGAGTATTCTGTACCGACAGGTTGTGTAGTCACTTTAAAGCACCTTTTTGCCTCTGTAAACGCATATTCAGGATGCTCTGCATAAAATTCGCTGCTGTCGCCGACAAGCGTAGGCGCCAGCCATAAACCGAGATTCTGGTTGCGGGATTTTAACTTTTCGGAAAGCGATGCCATTCCGCTCGGAAAAGTCTTTACACTACCCGTCCAATCACAGCAGAAACTCCAACCGTTTTGCCAGCTATCATCAATCTGAATCAAATCAGCGCCCAAACTGCTATACTCCCTTTGCAAATTTTCACTCTGCAAATCAATATTCTCTTCATTTATATCGTGATAATAACACGACCACGAAGACCAACCGCTCTCAACCTTTTCGGAAATCTCTATTGAATACTTCTCCGCCATATATGTGCAGTATTTCTCGAAAAACTCACCGCCGGTAACCTTATCAGAAACAATAAAACTTTCAAGAACTATTTCTTTGTCCGCAGGTACAGCCTTGTCCTCAAACTCATATTTTACACAAAGACAGTTTTTATTCGTATTGAAAGTCACATAGAAACATTCGGCAGAAGTCATGGCTACGCTAAAAATATCCTCTCCGCATTTTATCATAGCAATATCTCTTGACACCAAAGTATCATCACCAAGTTCTGTGATACTTACCCAATCATTTGTAGTAGAAGCATTATTAAAAAAAAGCGGACTCTTCTCATCAAACACTCCGTTAAATAAGAATTTTACGGAAACACAGCCGACTTTAGTTTTCTTATTAAATCTGATTGTCGGCAAATACTCTGTGGCAAAACCAAGCGATTTTTCACTTACAGAAAATGAAAAAATATCGTTAACGGCGCGCCCGTTAATAACGGTAACCTCTGCATCGTCAACGGCAATTACTGTATCAAACACTACCAATGCTTATCCTCCAAAAATTTATTAAAAATCAAGACTCATTTAATGAAACTTATATACTATTTTACCGTAATTGTCAAATTATGCACCTATAAAACCGGACATAATTTTATAGTTATTACTAAAATTTTAACGACAACAAACAGTAATAACTAAAACTTTAGTTATTGTTATCTTCTTATTACTGCAATTTAACTTTATAAAAATACTATAGAGTTAACAAAATCTATATATCAATCAAGCAAGGAGTAGTACTATGAATATAGATTTCAGTTTAATAGGACAAAGAGTAAAACAGAAAAGAAAAGCTGTCGGATTGACACAAGAAAAACTTGCAGAAGAACTCTCGGTTACAGTCGGTTATGTCAGCCAAATAGAAAGCGGACGGGTAAAAGTCAATCTTGAAATGCTGGGCAAAATTGCGGCTGTTCTCAACTGCGATGTCGGTTATCTCGTATCAGGCACAGCATCCGAACAAAGCACTTATCTCAGCACCGAATTTCAGAAAAGATTTGACAGAATGAACAGTGATGACAAAAGATTGCTTCTCGATTTTGCCGATATGTTGATAAAAAACAGCCAAAAGAAATCCGGCTGAATTTATCTTACTGAATTATAATAGTTATTCGTCCAAGCACAGCAATTATTTCAGACAGATAATCGCTGTGCTTGGACCGGTTTAAAAAAGCTCTGCCAAAACATCTTTAGCAGAGCTTAATACATTTTTATTTTAATTGAAATAAAATCAGTTTGTATAGTTGTCAAAGTATCCCTGTACCAAAACAACCGGTGTACCCTTATCACCGCTACCGCTTGTAAGGTCGCAAAGTGAACCGATAAGGTCTGTAAGCTGACGAGGTGTTGTACCCTGTGAAGCCATATTACCTACGAGATCTGCATCCTTAGCCTTTATAGCCGCAGAAATAGCATCTTTAAGTGCTTCACCGCTGAGATCTTTGTAATCGTTATCAGCAAGATATTTGAGTTTAAGTTCGCTCGGTGTACCGATAAGTCCGTCTGTGAAAGCGGGGGATACAACCGGATCTGCAAGCTCCCATATTTTACCTTGAGGATCTTTAAACGCACCGTCGCCGTAAACCATAACTTCTACGTGTTTGCCGGTAGCTTTGAGAATTCTGTCCTGGATATCGAGAACAAGATCTTTGCACTCTTTCGGGAACAACTTTATAGTGTCCTCTGTAGATTTGTTTGAACCCAAAAGGCCGTATTTCTCATTATAACCGCTTCCGTTTATGGAGGCATTGAGAATATCATCAAGTCCGCATACAGCCTTTGCACCTGCAGCTTTTAAGATACGTTTTGTTCTTGCACGCGTATGAATGTCGCAAGTAAGTACGCAGTCTGTGTAATTCAAAATTGTCTTCGCCTGATTTGCAAAAACAATCTCAGCCTCTGCGCCGGCTTCTTCTATAATATTCTGATAGTAAGCAACGTAGTCAACGCCTGTGAACTCATGCTTGTTCTCACCGAAAAGTCTTCTGTAATCAGCAAGCGAAAGAACATCGCTGTAAGGATTTATGCCGGCCTCGTCTACCTGGTCGTATGTAATCAAAGCATTACCAACCTCGTCTGACGGATAGCTGAGCATAAGTACAACTTTCTTTGCGCCCATAGCAATACCTTTGAGGCATATGGCAAAACGGTTTCTGGAAAGTATCGGGAATATAACGCCGATTGTGCCTCCGCCTAATTTAGCCTTAACATCCGCTGCAATATTTTCTACCGTAGCGTAGTTGCCCTGACTTCTTGCAACAATAGACTCTGTAATGGAAATAACATCTCTGTCTCTGAGGGAGAAACCTTCGCTCTCTGCAGCTTCTAATACACTGTCAGCTACGATAGCGGCCAAATCATCGCCCTGTCTGATAATGGGACAACGAATGCCGCGAGATACTGTACCGACTTTACGTTCTGTGTTATTCACTATCAATCTACACCTTTCTAAATACACTTTCAGGAGGTCTAAAAAAGTCAAATCCGAGTATGCCTCCGCCTAAGCAGCGAAAACCCGACTCGGAATCATATACCATCTTAAATATATTTTCTCTTTCTCATCGGGGCCTCCCGTAAGCAATGTTTCCGTACCGCAAATGCGTACTATCGAAAACAACTGAATTATTATATCACGCTTATTTTTTCGTTTCAATATTTTTCTTCAGAAAAACAAGCTTCGGTTTTATTGTTTTTCACCACTGAAAGGTATATAATTGTTACAGTTTTGTGACAAGTTTCACAGGAGGTTTGTATGGAAAATAAAAACATAATTGATATAAAAAACCTTAACAAATCATTCAGCGAAGTAAAAGCCGTTCAGGACTTATCATTCGTTGTAAAAGAAGGCGAACTTTTTGCTTTCTTGGGAGTCAACGGCGCCGGAAAATCCACCACGATTTCAATTATCTGCGGTCAACTTGCAAAAGACAGCGGAGAAGTTTTCGTATGCGGAGATAACATTGATAAAGGCATCGCAAACATCACAAAAGAGCTCGGAGTAGTTTTCCAGAATTCGGTTTTAGACGCATCCCTCTCCGTAAAAGACAATCTGCAATCCAGAGCCGCGCTTTACGGCATAAAAGGCACAGCGTTCAAAGAAAGACTTGCAGAACTTGCGAAATTGCTTGACTTTGAAGATTTACTCGGACGCACCGTCGGAAAACTTTCCGGAGGTCAGCGCAGAAGAATTGATATCGCAAGAGCACTTCTTCACAGACCGCGCATACTCATATTGGATGAGCCGACAACGGGGCTTGACCCGCAGACAAGAAAACTTCTCTGGAACACCATAGAAAGCCTCAGAAAAGACGAAAATATGACAGTTTTCCTCACTACTCACTATATGGAAGAAGCAGCGGGCGCTGATTACGTTATAATCCTTGACAGCGGAAAAATTGTAGCGAAAGGCACTCCACTCGAGTTAAAAAACACTTACACAGGTGATTTCATAACACTTTACAATGTAACTGACGAGCAGATTGAAAAGCTCGGACTTGAGTACGAAAAAGTCCGCGACGGTATCATTGTTTCAGTACCGAATACAGCTGCAGCCACACAACTTATAATAGAACACCCTGAAATTTTCACAGACTACGAAATCACAAAGGGAAAGATGGATGACATATTCCTTGCCGTTACAGGAAAGAAACTCACGGGAGGTGAAGGAAAATGACCGGTCTCGGAAATCTCATAGAAAGAAACACGAAGATGTACTTCAAAGACAAGGGCATTTTCTTCACATCACTTATCACACCGCTTATATTGCTTGTACTTTACGCAACATTTCTCGCAAATGTATACAAGGACAGTTTCATGTCGGCAATACCCGAATTCATAAAAGTATCTGACGAACTCGTTGATGCAATGGTAAGCGGCCAGCTCTTTTCTTCGCTGCTTGCCGTATGTACAATCACGGTTGCATTCTGTTCAAATATGCTTATGGTACAGGACAAAGTGACCGGTGCTAAAAAAGACTTATGCGTCACACCTGTAAAAAAATCAACGCTTGCACTTTCTTATTACATCGCAACATTCATCTCTACTATGATAATTTGCCTTGTAGCTACACTCGCCTGTCTGATTTACATATACAACACAGGCTGGTATATGACAGTTTCCGATGTCGGCTACATACTTCTTGACGTATTTTTACTTGTAATGTTCGGAACAGCGCTTTCAAGTATAATCAATATGTTCTTGTCATCGCAGGGACAGATTTCGGCCGTAGGTTCAATAGTTTCATCGTGCTACGGATTTATATGCGGTGCATATATGCCTATTGCATCATTTAGCAAAGGTCTTCAGAAAGTACTTTCATTTCTTCCCGGAACATACGGCACGTCAATTCTCAGAAACCATGCACTTCGCGGAGTATTTGAAGAAATGAGTTCCATAGGGTTCCCGAAAGAAGTTGTAACCGGACTCAGGGACGCCGTAGACTGCAACATTTACTTTTTCGGCGACAAAGTTGAAATAAGTTCAATGTATATATACCTTGCAAGTGCCGTAGTCATTCTTGTGGCGGTATATGTAATTTTGAATATGGTTATGAAAAATAAAGCGAAATAATTTTTATAATTTCACATTTTTTGATACCTTTTAAGGTGCTTTTTCACGTTTCCCGAAAAATTCATTTTGTCGATGCGAACAGACTTATGTTGTATAATTCCCTGAAAATGTTATAATACTCATAGTCCGGAAAGGAAACAGGTGAAAATCCTGTACGAGCCCGTCGCCGTGATGCGCGACAAAATGACTTTTCTGCCGGAGGTGCCGCAAACCTTCGGGACAAGCCATTGAAGCAAAAGCTTTGAGAAGGTGAAAAGTCTTGCGCAAAGTCGAAATATTTTCCGAACAGATTGCTCTTTATAAACTGCGGGCGCCGGTTTTCAAGAGAAAAGATATCATAAAATTTATTTTAAGGAGATTACAACTATGAAAAAAACACGTTTAAAAAATGTGTTGTCTCTCATCGTTTGTATCGTGCTTATTGCGGCTATGGCACTTTCTGCATTCGGTTGTACAGACAACAAAAACTCTTCCACGCCTACGGCTACTCCAAACAGCGTAACCGAAGGACCTATGACAACAGCTGACAACGCTGAAAAATTCAACGAAGCCGGTGATAAAATTGTCGGAACAGGCAACACCGTATTTACATTCAAAGTCGTTGACGCAGACAAAAAAACAACTACTTTTGAAGTCCACACTGACAAAAACATTGTCGGAGACGCACTTCAGGAGCTCGGACTCATTGCAGGCGAAGAAAGTCAGTACGGTCTTTTTGTCAAAACGGTAAACGGTGTCACCGTAGAATACGAAAACGGCGGCAAATACTGGGCTTTTTACGTTAACGGTAAATACGCACCCAAAGGCGTAGACCAGACCGAAATCAACACATCAGACATCTATTCTTTTGAGGTTAACTGATTTTGAAACCGACAATCAAAGAAACAGTCATCTTCGGTATGCTCGGAGCAATGATGTATGCATCCAAACTCATAATGGAAGCATTTCCTAACATTCACCTGCTCGGTGTTTTCGTAATAGCAATGACTGTGGTTTACAGACAAAAAGCGCTCTACCCTGTCTACATCTATGTATTTTTAAACGGTATATTTGCAGGATTTAATATGTGGTGGATTCCGTATCTCTACATATGGACAATCCTTTGGGGAGCGACTATGCTTCTTCCGAAGAAAATACCTGCAAAAATTAAACCGATAGTATATATGGTGCTTTGTGCTTTACACGGATTTTTGTTCGGCATACTTTACGCACCGGCACAAGCAATAATGTTCGGGCTGAATTTTGAAGGAACAATCGCTTGGATCGTTGCAGGGTTGCCGTTTGATTTAATTCACGGTATCAGTAATTTTTTCTGCGGATTATTGATAATGCCTATAATAGCAGTTTTAAAGAAATTCTCGCAAAGTAAAAGCGGTAATTGACAGAACAGGCGAAGCCTGCGGAGTATTTGCCGCAGGCTTCGTTTTGTTTTTCGGATAAGACTATTATTATTTCTTTTTTCCTCGTTTAAAAACGCTGTAATCTTCATCCTTCGGTCTGATCCTGTGCGGATCGCTGAAAAAGTCCTCTGTAAGGCGTTTTATAACCGGGGCTAGCAATATAAGGGCTATGAGGTTTGGAATCGCCATAAGACCGTTAAACAGGTCTGCAAACTCCCATACGACATCTATCTTTGAAATACAGCCGAAATAAATCATTGCTATGTACAAAATCTGATAAAATCTTATAACAATTTGATTCTCGTGAGTGAGATATTCTACACACTTTTCACCGTAATAATACCACGCAACAGCAGTTGCAAAGGCGAACAACGTAAGTCCCACGCTGACGATATATTCGCCGCCCGTAAATGCCTGACCGAATGCATTGAGGCTTATCGTGCTTTCATCCATTCCGGTTTGCCACAAGCCTGATGTCAGTATTACAAGTGCAGTAATCGTACACATCACTATACTGTCCAAAAATACTTCGAATGCACCCCAAAGTCCCTGTCTTGCCGGATGATCGTTATCGGCAGAAGCGTGAGCAATCGGAGCAGAACCCATTCCTGCCTCGTGAGTAAATACACCACGCGCCATACCTATACGCATCGCATACATTACTGATGCGCCTAAAAATCCACCGGTAGCCGCAGTTCCCGTGAATGCACTCTTAAATATTGAGCCGAATGCTTCCGGAATACCTTTTATGTTCAAAACAAGTACCACAAGCGCACCGCCTATGTAAAACAGCGCCATTACCGGAACAAGTATTTCCGTAACATTGGCGATTCGCTTTATACCTCCCATTATGACAAGTGCGGCTATTATTACGACTACAATGCCTATGATATAAGTAGGAATACCAAATGCCGAGTTAAGTCCCGACGCAAGCGAATTGCTCTGTACAGATGCACCTATACCAAATGATGCCATTGCTCCAAAGAATGCAAACAGCATTGCTAAAAACTTTGAACCTATTCCGTTTGAAATGTAGTACATCGGTCCGCCGACAATTTCAAGTTTATTGTTCACACCGCGGTAAACCATCGAAAGCGTAACTTCGCAGTATTTTATAACCATTCCGACAAGCGCGGAAACCCAAAGCCAGAAAACAGCTCCGGGGCCGCCGGTAGCAATAGCAAGTGCAACACCGACAATATTTCCCGTACCTACAGTCGCAGCAAGGGCAGTACATACCGCCTGAAACGGAGTTATTGTACCCTCGCCTCTCTCATTAGGCTTCTTTCTCTTGAATATAGTACCTGCGGTATATTTCATGAGAACTCCGAATTTGCGGAAAATTACACCCTTTGTCAGCACCAACAAAAATACACCTGTACCGATCATCAAAATAACCATCGGCAAACCCCAGATAATTTTTGAATTTAGCGGCTCTAAAAATTTTGCTATTTTATTTAAAGTACCTATGACAGTGTTAAAAAAGTCTATAATTATATTAAAAAATGCAATGACAGCGTCCAAAACCGTTGCCCCTCTCAATTACTTGTCTAATCAAACGTATTCTATTATACACGAATTTATACTTATTTCAAATAAAGCAAAAAAGCCACAAATAATTTGCTTTGAACGTAATAGTTATTGGTTTTAAATCAATACATCTTTGTCTTAAAACTTTTGAAACAAATAACTCGAAAAAACACAAAATTAAAACACCGCATCACGCCTAAACGCAATGCGGTGTAAAACTTTAAATCAGTTTAAATTTCGAAACAGAGGATTAAACTCTCTTAAGAAGAACTTCTTTCTCGTAAGCTTCGATCTCATCATAGTAGTTGTCAGCTGTTACGCCGCACTGTCTGCAGTACTCAGCCCAAACATCGCCGATAGGAAGCATCTTGCAATCTTCCATAGCAGCCATTTTGCGTGAAAGCTGGTTTGTATCCTGGAGATCCTTAAGCATAGCGCTCGGAGTACAGAGAGCATTGAGAAGAGCTTTCTGCATGCTTCTGAAACCTGTTACCCAAGCAGATACACGGTTAATAGAAGCATCAAAGAAGTCGAGTGCAATGTATACACGATCCAAAGCGTTGCAACGAACGATTTCCTGAGCGATTTCTTTTGTCTCATCATCGTAAACTACAACGTGGTCAGAGTCCCAACGAATACCTCTTGTAACGTGGAGAGCAACCTCAGGGAAGAAGCAAAGCAATGCAGGGATCTTATCAGAAACAACCTCTGTCGGATGATAGTGGCCGTTGTCCATAAGAGGCAAGCATTTTTCTTTGTTCATAGCAGCATAGCTGAGAGCGAACTCTGCAGAACCTGCTGTGAAAGCTTCTACGCCGATACCGAATACTTTAGACTCTACGCAGGGCTTAACCATCTTGATGTCATAAGGCTCTGAGAGAATCTCATCGATAGACTGTTTGTAACGCATTCTGGGTCCCATACGGTCAGCCGGAACATCTTTGTAACCGTCACCGATCCAAATGTTCATAACACAAGGAACACCTGTCTGCTCAGCCATATAGTTAGAAATACGGATACAAGCTTTACCATGCTCTACCCAGAATTTTCTGGTAGCTTCGTCGGGGCTTGTAAGTGTCAAACCGTCTTTAACCTTCGGGCTTGAGAAGAATGTGGGGTTGAAGTCAAGACCCATACCTCTCTCTTTTGCGAAGTCAACCCACTTCTGGAAGTGCTTCGGCTCGAGAGCGTCACGATCTGTGAATGTGCCATCTTCGAAAATAGCGTAGCAAGCGTGAACGTTGATCTTCTTAGCTCCGGGCATAAGGCTCATAGCTTTATCCATATCTGCCATCAATTCATCGGGAGTTCTTGCTTTTCCGGGGTAATTACCTGTAGTCTGGATACCGCCTGTCAAGCCTCCGTCATGGTCAAAACCGATAACGTCATCACCCTGCCAGCAATGAAGTGAAACAGGAATTTCTTTACATTTAGCAATAGCTGCATCTGTGTCTACGCCATACTTTGCGTAGATCTCTTTAGCTGATTCATACCTTGTCATGTATGTATCCTCCTTAAAAATTTTCATAGCACAATGATACTATACACGCTACATTAAATTTTAGGTCAATTTCATAAAAAAAATAGGACCTTATTTGCAATTATGTGTTATAATAATTTCGTTATTGAAGGAGGTACTTTTATGGACAGAGAATTACTTAATTATCTTCAAAAAATAAGCCCCGAAGAAGAGCGTATATTAAACGGTCAGAACGATATTCAAAAAGAACTTTATACATCACAGGAAAACTTTGTTATAGACAGCAAAAAACTGCTTGAAAAAGGACGTCTTATTGAGGTGCGACCTCATACTAGATTTGCACATTTCCCTAAACACGGACACACCTACGTGGAAATGGTATATATGTGCAGCGGAAGTACTACACATGTAATAAATGATACAGATAAAATACAACTTGCAGAAGGCGATCTGTTGTTTCTTAACCAAAATGTTACACAGGAAATATTGCCGGCATCCGAAAACGACATTGCGGTAAACTTCATTATCTTGCCGCAGTTCTTTGACCGACCATTCAGTATGATAGGACAAGACAATGTTCTCCGTGATTTTCTTATATCTACACTGTCGAAGGGTAATACGATGTCAAACTATCTGCATTTCCGTGCGAAAGATGTACTTCCCGTAAAAAATCTTGTTGAAAATATGATTTGGACATTGCTTAATAAACGAGCTGAAAATGATACTATAATTCAAACAACTATGGGACTTCTTTTTATGAACCTGTCACAGTTTACCGACAAATTGAATCAGGATAACCCCCATCAATACGACAGAAATATTGTATTTGCCGTACTTAAATATATAGAAATACATTATAAAGACGGTACTTTAGCAGACATATCGGAGGAATTAAAGCAAACCCCCTACACCATAAGCAGACTACTGAAAAAACACACTACATTCAACTTTAAAGAACTTCTTCAGCAACGCAAGCTCCAACAGGCCGCCTATCTGCTCAACCAGACGCCGCTTTCAGTCGAATCCGTTATGAGCGCCATCGGCTATGACAACAGCAGTTATTTCTACAGAAAATTCAGAGAAAAATACGGTTGCTCGCCAAAAGAATTTCGTGTTAAAGATAAATAATTTTTATACAACGACTGAGCGGCAGCGCTGAAAAGCATTGCCGCTTATTCGTTGTACAAAAGAGCGAAAAGGCACACCGCATTTTCGCTCTTTACAAACTTCAGAAATTCAATTTTTATCGATTAGCAGATTTAATAATACAACATCAGATCAGAATAATCAGGATTGTAGAAAAGTCTGTGTTCTGAATATCCCACGTCGTACTTTTTTCCGTCTGCAGTCTTATCTGCACCTATAAGTACACCTTTTTCGTTGTATATATACTCGTATTCAGCAATAACCGTTTCCTCTCCGTCCTTAATACGGCAAGAACGCTTTACAGAAAGCTGTTCATTTTTGTTGTATGAAAACTTATTTATCGTAACGGTTCCGTCGAAATCGGTTATTGTTTCTTCTGTTACCTTGCCGGATGTGCCATACTTGTAATCTTTTTTTGCAAAATTCTCCTCGGCGTCTTTCATAACGATTTCATACAATCTGCCCTCTCCGTCAAAAGTATATGATGCAGTGAACTTTTTGTCGCCATTGCTTCTGAACTCAGAAGTCTTGAGAAGACCATTTTCATAGGTAAATCTTTCAGCTGCCGTCATTACGCCGGACTCATGATAGGACCTCTCAAGTATAATGCCGCCTTTGCCATATGAAAACATTGTAATATCATAATTGTCAGGGTTTGTCTCTCCGGCTTTTCGCTCTGCCATCTTTCCCGGAAGATGATAAAAATTCTCAAGAGCCTCCGCAGCCTTATCATAATCGCTTATCGACAAAAGTGCCGCATACCCCATTTCATAATTTCCTTTTGACACATAATACATAGCAAGATTATAAGTCTCCTCTGCCGGTCTCGGTGTAGCAAGTGCGGGCTTTTCACTTTCTTCCGAACCGCATGCACAAAGGCATACGCTGAGCAACATTATCAAAGCAAGTGCAAATGTAATTCTTCTTTTCATAAGAAACTCCTCTTTATACAAGCGGATATGTGTTCCGCAATAATTTCTGTCGTGTATTATACTATTTTAATTTTTCCTTGACAACGATAAAACGCAACTGTATTATTGTGTTAGTACACTAATACAAAAGAGGTGGTCATATGGCTTGGAACTTTTCATCGGGCAAACCGGTATATCTTCAAATAGCTGAACGTATCACGCGTTCGGTCCTTTCCGGCGAATACGTAGCCGGCGAGCAAATACCGAGTGTCCGACAGATTGCACTTGATGCAGCCGTAAATCCCAACACTGTCCAGCACGCCTTTTCAGAACTTGAATATGAGGGCATCATCATAGCCCAAGGTACTTTAGGACGGTTTGTTACGGAAGACAAAGAGGTTATAGAATCCTGTCGAAAAAAGATGGCAGAAAACCTCGTTAAAGAATTTATCGAAAACATTTCACAACTATCCGTTCCGAAAGAAGATATTGTGAAAATGATAGAGGAGGTTGATTTATGAATATTTTAGAATGCAGAGACCTTAACAAATCCTATAAAAAAGGCACACCTGTTCTTTCGGATTTCAATATTGATATTCCGGCAGGCAGAATTATCGGTCTGCTCGGTCCTAACGGTTGCGGAAAATCCACATTGATAAAATTGGTCGCAGGACTTTTACAACCTGACTCAGGAAGCATCACCATAGGTGGTTATCCTGTTGGTGAAAAAAGTAAAGCACTTATATCTTACTTACCTGAGCGTACATATTTTGATTCATCTATGCGTGTAAAAAATCTTGTCGCATACTTTGAGGAGTTTTATAAGGACTTTGATACTCAAAAAGCATACACACTCCTGGCTGATCTTAAAATAGATCCCGAGGCTAAACTCAAAACACTGTCGAAGGGTACAAAAGAAAAGGTTCAGCTTATCCTTGTTATGGCGAGAAATGCTATGCTCTATCTTCTTGACGAGCCGATAGCAGGTGTAGACCCGGCCGCAAGAGAATACATCCTCAGTACAATTGTCGGTAACTACAACCCTGAGGCATCCATAATTATAACAACACACCTTATTACCGATATTGAGCAAGTGCTTGACGACTTCTTCTTTATGGCACCGGGCGGAGATATTGTCCGTGCAGGTAACGCCGAAGACATCCGAAACGGCACAGGCAAATCTCTTGACGAATTGTTTAAGGAGGTATTCAGATGCTAGGAAAATTATTTAAATATGATTTTAAATCCATGATAAGATTCTGGTGGATAGCCGCGCTTGCCGTAACAGGACTTTCCGTTGTCGGCGGTTTCGCATTCACTGCGATTAATTCCGACAAGAATTTGCCGGGAAGTGTATATGTTGTACTTTATATGGTACTTATGCTTATATACTTTGCATTTATCGCATTCGGAATTCTTAGCGTTGTTTCGATTTTTGTACGTTTCTACAAAAACTTTTTCAGTGACGAAGGCTATCTTACTTTTACCTTACCGGTAAAAAAGACACATCTTCTTAATTCAAAAATCCTTTCTGCAACACTTTTAGAAATAATTACCGGCGCAGTAATATATGCAAACATATTTATTATCATTTGCATAACGTTTGCAAAAGATATATTCACCACGCAATTTATAAATGAATTTATCGATGGTATAACCGAGATTTTTGCCGAAGCTACCGTATCCGACATAGTATATTTAGTAGTATGGTTCATAGAAATCTGTGCAATACTTTTGCTTTCAAGTCTCTTTTCCCTGCTTTTATTATACTTATGCATAACACTCGGCTCAATTATCACGAAAAAAGCCCGGGTTGTCGTTGCCATTGCCATCTATTACGGGGTTGTCAATGTCTTAACATTTATCATATATATACTTTTACTCTTCGGAATAGAAAGTGCCGTAATATGGATAAGTGATATTCCGGAAGCTGTCGGTCCTTTAATTCTGACACTTATATTTTTTGCAATTATTCTTTTGATGAGTGCGATATGTATGCTTATGTATACACTCGAATACAGAATGCTAGACAAAAAGCTCAACTTAAGTTAAGGAGGAAAGAATTATGAAAAGATTTATAACTTTTATTATTGCAGTAGTTGTCCTTTCTTCCTGTCTCGGAATCACGGTTTTTGCAAAAAGTGACACAGTTACATTTTCAGATGATTTTCAGAAGCTTTATACGGAAGACGGCACATACTCACCTATAAATATAAGCAACCTCAGGCAAGAATATATATATTACAGCAACAGAGAACCGATGCTTAACGAAAAGCAAAAAGAAACTGTTTCAGATATCGAGCTTGAGGCAAACGACAAAGAAACTTTATTCCGCGCAACGATAAATTACAAAAACGGTACTCAGCTGATTATATCGTATCTTCTTGACGAATATCATAACGTGTACAACGATGTGGTTTCAGGTAATATTTCAACATATATCGTTGACTTTACTTATCCGTATGAAAACCACGCAGAAGTAAAAAAAGACGCACTTTTCGGCGAGAAGGTTACTTTGAGCAGTAAAGAATTGCATCGTTGCGACTATTACAATGTGTATGTCGAAAACAGCGCTGCTGACATCAGTTCTTTTACAGGTGTACTTTTGATATACAAAGACAACTATTACTATGCAGACTTTAATGAAATCGGTTACGAAAAAAGAAAAGTGTATGAGTTCAACCCATATGATTTCGATGAGTTGGATGTACACATAATAACCGATACTGATGCGTTACAAGCAGTTCGTTCATCGGAAGAAGACTTCTACAATGATGATTTCGGATTTTTCTTCGACGACAGTTTTGCAGAAAATATTTCGTTAGTATTTATCTTTTTGGTATTTGCGATCGCTCCCCTTGCACTATTCATTGTTGCTTTGATTTTTGCAATAAGAAATAAGGGATTATACAAAAAACTGTATACAGCTGTTTTGGCGCTCAGCGGTTGCGAATTAGTAGTATTCGGAATAATTTTTGTGGTCACATATTTTTCGATGAAGTAAGTTCAACGTGCTAAATTTTACGAGAGCATAGTATGTTTAGCAGATATACTCTGTTAAACATACTATGTGCCGGAAAGGTGATATAATATGCTCACACAATGTAGGGGGTGCCTATTTGGAACTTAAAGTAAATATGATTATTAGCGAAGAGGTGCCTGCTGAATTCAAAGTAACAGTCTCAGGTCAAACAAAAACGATAGACGGTACTGATAAAAGTGCTATATTCACTTTTGACGAAGCCGGCACATACGACATTGAATTTTCACAACAAGTAATCGATGAATCATTTTCGTTCTCGCAGAAAATTATGTATTTATTATTTTTGCCGTTAACAGGAATTCTCTCTTTGATTCTGTTGTATGGTGAATCACCTTGGCCAATATACAAAAAAATTCATCCGTATCTGATTTCGCAGAAAATCAGCTTAACCATACAAGAAGATTTGCAGCTTAACGTAAGATATGTGCCGTCGGTTTATAAAGCAGGATATTGGTCAAAGCCGGTTTTAATATTCTCCGAGTGCGACACGGCAGAGGAACCTGCCATCACCAAAAACGATAAAGCTTTTGATAACTGCTATTTGGAATTCAAGCGTTCATTCGGCTCAGCGTTTTTTGTAGTTGCATTATTTTTCAGTATAATAGGCATTATAGCCTTGTGTAAAAGCGATTTGGTTGCATTTGCTGTATTCATATCACTTGCAGCAATTCTTGCCGTGGTTTGCATCGTCACAATTACGGTAGTGAAAAACAAGATAAAAAAGGCAAAAGAAGAATTTCAATGTGTGGAAGTAGGTGTAATCGAGAATGTTTTTTCTTGACTTGATTGTTGACATGATTATTTACGGCTGGCTTGAGTTAATGCAATGGATCATTCCGAAAAAAATAAATAAAAAAGCACAAATTGCACTTAAAGTAATAGTTTGGATTGTTTCAATAATATTACTGTTTTTTATACTTCTTGGTGTTTTTGGATTGCTTATCTCTTTGATCAGCAGTGACTTAGTTGTAAGAAAGCTCAGTTTATATTTTATCTTTATACCTCTCGGCATAAGTCTCATTCAAATTATCTTCGGAATAGTAATACGTGCAGTAAAAAATAAGCGGTAATTTCAGTGTCAAACTATTGCAATATTTTAATTCAGAAGTAATAGAAAATGAAGAACTTTATTGATTTTTCAAATGAACCGAAAAAACACTGAATGTTTTTCGATTGAAAACAGTTAACTGAGCAGGGGCTGCTTTACAGCCCCTGCTCTCATATAATCAGCCATTTATCATCTTATCTTCACCAATAATAACCTACCCTGTTTAACACTTATTTCAGCCGTTTCGCCCGGCAACACTTCGTTACTTATGCCGTACTGGTATTCGCACGAAATCGACGCATTTTCAAGCGGATATTTGGCTCCTATCACAGTAATCCCCTCAGCTGTTCCGCTTATATTCAAAAGCGAAAAATATTTAAATGTACCGTCAACATACGAAACCTTATCATTCACTATTTCCATCTCGGAAAAGTCATCAACAATCTTCGCAGTTATGCCCAAAACATCAAGATATAGTAAGATTGACACATTACCCATAGAATGGTCAAAACGTTCACCGATAACTCCGATCAAAAGAAACTCGTCAAATCCGCGTTTCACCGCTTCTTTAACTGCAAACACAGTGTCGGTATCATCCTTTTCACGAGGCAATACAATAGTTTCCACCGATAGCATAGGGTTTTCCGACGAATCAAAGTCCCCCACTATCAAATCCGGCTTAACCGAAAGCTTTTCAGTATGGCGTGTACCGCAATCACAGCAAACGATAAAATCGCCTTCATTTATATATTCATTTATTTTTTCGTATTCTTTTATATCGGCTCCGCCGACTATGACACATTTTTTCATGAAGATAACTCCAAACAAAACTTTCAACACATATTTTTTACCACAAAAACGATATAAATTCAATGCAGATTGAAAAACAGACAAACTTATGCTAATATGTTAAAAAATTAATACTACACATTCTTTGAGGTTATATTCTATGAAAAGAGAAGAACTACACGATATATTGTACGGCATTCTTTGTGCGATAGATGATGCTTGCAGAAAAGAGAACATTCCGTACTTCTTGGCAGGTGGTACAATGCTCGGAGCTATCAGACACCAAGGATTTATTCCGTGGGATGATGACGTGGATATTTCAGTATGGCGAGATTATTATCCGGCAATGAAAGAAGCTTTGATAAAGCACCTTCCGCCTCATATGAGATTGGTTGAGCCTGAGGATCTTTCACCTAATTTCTACGATTTTATCGCTCGTGTTCAGGATACCAGATATCATTGGCACGAACCAACAGAGGAAGATATCAAGTACGACAATAAGCAAAATTATATATGTGTTGATATTTTTACATCTATCGACTGCTCCGACAGTGAATTCGGAATTAAAATGTATGCTTTGAAGCAAAAGATTTTATATGGAATGGCTATGGGACATCGGGCAGATATTGACTATTCCAAATATTCTTTTATGCAGAAGTTGCAGGCAGGTATACTTTCCACCATCGGCAAGATGTTTAGGATGGATACAATTCTTAAATGGCACAGAAAACTCAGTGCACCGAAAGGTAAAAAATACACTTATTCGTTTTGCGTAGATACGCTTCCCGGTGAGATGGGCATTCTTAACAGATGTGAATGGTTCAGAGAAACTGTCGATAAACCTTTCCGCGACAGAATGTTCCCTGTTCCGGCAATGTATCACGAAAAACTTACTGCAAATTACGGTGACTATATGCAGCCACCGAAAGACAAAAATGCTTACGTACAGCATATGACATTTGAAGATTAATACAACCGTAAAAAATCACTTAAAATCCTGGTTTAGCTTACGCTAAAAAGGATTTTAAGTGATTTTTTACGGTTGTTTCGATTGTTTAGGGTTTAGCTTACGCTAAAAAGGATTTTGAGTATTTTTTTCGGTTGTTCGGGCTTAGCTTATGCTAAACCAAGATTTACGGCCGGTGTTTTTTTATAAATTTTCAACAATTTCCGTCACATAGTAATGGCATGCATCGAAATTTTAGCACCACACTAAATCTAAATTTGCATATATGAAAGAATTCCGTGCCACCGACATTCCCACTGCATAAAAACAAAAGAGCCGGTTTAAAAACCTTTTTAGCGTGAGCTAAACCAGGTTTTTAAACCGGCTCTTTTGTTTTTACATTTTATACAAAGGATCAATAGCCTTTAATTCATTGAATGTGTCAATTTCGACAACATCTTCAAAACGACATTCGCGGACGGAAACCTGATACTCATCATGGTAGTAGACAAGCGGAACCTGTCCCCAAAGTCTTTCCTTGCCGCCGGGCTCGTTGTAAACGTGCTTTATATGTTCTACAAGTCTTGAGCCGTCATAGTCTGTCCAATATGAAATACCGACAATCTGATGACAATTTATACCGCCGATACCGACTGTGCTGATGTAACCGTTTTTATCGAGGTGTATACACCAATCGTCTGTACGTTCAACCGGTATTCCGAGATAGTTGGAACTGTATTGATATTTTGTTATAAGTTTCGGATTTGAAAGAACCAAGTCAGCCTCTAATATATACGCGTTTCTTATCAGCGGACCTGCACATACAATAGAAGCAATGTTATTGGCTTCATTAAAAAGCGGATTCTCAATGAACTTTATCATCGGATATTTGTAGAGAAGCTGATCGAACTGTTCGCTGAGGTAACCTCTGATGACGTAGATTTCCGGAATTCCGGCTGCAATAACTGCATCCAGCAATGTGTCAATCATTCGTGTACCCTTCACACGAACGAGAGGTTTCGGAGTATTAAGGGTGAGCGGAACCATTCTGGAACCAAAGCCTGCCGCCATAAAGATAGCTCTCTTTACGCGATAAGGTTCAAGTGCATCATAACCTTTTTCGGTAATACGGCTATCTTCTATCAAACCTTCGGCAGTTAATTCCTTTATGAGCTTGTTAACAGCTCCCACTGACATTCCAAGCTTCTGAGAAATTGCTCTCTGAGATTTTGCTGCGTCCTTTTCTGTAAGATATACAAGTAAATCAAATTGCTTCTGAGTTAACATTACAATATCTCCTTAGACATTATTTAACAGGATTCACATAAGCATTACGCTTTGCAGATATTCTGTTTACTACATAGACTATACTCTTTACAAGTATGTTTGAAACCAAAATTATGAGTGATATAACAGCCGCGTATTCGTAGTTGTTCTGTGCCTCATACTGACCTATCATAAGTGAAATAGGCTTTGTCGAAGTGTTTGCCAGGAACGAAACCGCTGAAATTGTCATCATCGAGTTTACAAAGAAATACGAAATCATTTCAATAATTGTAGATTTGCTTTGCGGCACGATAACATCAAGAACTATTCTGAATCTGCTGATACCGAGCGTCTGACCTACGTTTTCAAGGTTTTCATTCATTTTACTCAGCGAGTTATACATCATCTGGTACGGTGAGGCAAAGAAGTGCATAAGGTTTGCCAATATCAGAACAGCCATAGTTCCGTATATAAATGAACCGCTGAATGTCATAGAGTACGAAAGACCGAGTACCAATCCCGGAATTGCAAGTGATGTAATCGAGAAAAGGTGCAACACCGATGACATAGCAGATTTCATACGGGTTGTCATATATGCGGTTATGAACGCTACCACAACACCTATAGCCGACACACACACCGCAATGATTACCGAGTTCACAAGATAATCCGACGCTCTGTCAAACATCTTGGTCATGTTGTCCAATGTAAATGACATATCGGTAGGATATTTCTCAGTAAACGCTACAAGACCGAATGAAACAAGCATCAAAAGTATGCAAAGTACAACAGCAATACAGAAAATATATGCTATCGCATCACGCAAAAAGTTTTTCTTTATATCAAACGGTTTGCTGACATAACCCATCTTCGCATTGTTCTTAAAGAAAGTATTGAAAACGAATGTGATAACCGCCGGAATCAAAAGCAACAGACCTATAACGCCGCCTTTACCGAAGTCAAGCTGTCCTAATACTTCCTGATACATCATCACTGCCAGAGTGGTATTTTTACCACCAATCATAAGAGGAATACCGTAGTCGGTAATTACCAATGTAAACACAGTAAATACAGCATATATAAGAGGGCGCGCAAGATACGGAAGTGTGATTGCAGTAAGTCTGTTAAATTTCGGTATGCCCAGAACCTGTGCCGCCTCGTAAGGAGAACTGTCCTCATATTTGAGCACGTCGTTGAACATCAGGAATGATACAGGGTACGAATAAAGTACAGAACCTACAACCATACCGGTAAATCCGTAAATCGTTCCGCTGAGACCGAGGAATTTTGTAAGAATACCGTTAGCACCGAACAAAACTATCAGCCCCATACCGTGTGATATAGACGGAATCAACATCGGAAGTATCAAAAGAACCGTGAACAGACCTTTGCATTTAATTCTTGAACGTTGCAAGAAAAACGCAAGCGTCAAACCAAGCGAAACCGATATAAGAGTCGTAGTAATAGCCGCTTTTAATGACATCACGAGTGACGGCATAAAAGATGCAGATTGAAAAACTCTGGTTATATCATCGGACTCTATGTTCATAACCATCCGAATAAACGGATAGAATACAAATGCGACAAATACGGCACATAGCAATATTTTAGTCGGATTGCCCTGCTTAAAAAAACTTTTCTTTTTCATGGACAACCTCACACATCAATATACTTTGCAAGTGAATCAATCTTTGTCTGGAGATTATCCAGAACAAAGCGCTGTACGTATGCATCTGCAGGATTTTTTATAATATTTATAGGAGTATCGAGCTGAACGATTTTAGAATTGTCCATAACCATAATACGATCTGCCATAGCAAATGCTTCTTCCTGGTCATGAGTTATGTAAATCATAGTTGTGCCGAACTCTGCCTGAATCTGTTTTATTTCTTTACGAAGAGACAAACGTGTTTCAACGTCAAGCGCAGACATCGGCTCATCAAACAAAATAACACGGGGATGAAGAACCAAAGTTCGTGCAATAGCTACACGCTGCTGCTGACCACCGGAAAGCATATTTGGCTTTTTGTTTGCATGTTCCGAAAGTCCCATTCTTTCGAGCATATCAAGAGCAAGCTTTTTAGAATCAGCCTTCATATCCTTCCTGAACTTCATGGCATACTGAACATTCTGCAAAACAGTCATATTCTCAAACAACGCATAGTTCTGGAAAACAATGCCCATATCACGCTCAGAAGGAGCTGCACAGGTAATATCTTTATCATCCAAGTAAATCTTCCCTTCGTCGGGGAAAAGAAGTCCGATCAAATTACGAAGAATTGTTGTCTTTCCGCAACCCGATGGTCCGAGAATAGCAAGAAATTCACCTTCATAAACTTCAAATGAAACATTGTCCAGTGCAATTTTTCCGTCAAAGCTGTGTGTAACATCAGTTATTCTTAAAATAGCCTTTGCTTCATTGTTTTTTTTTGTCATTTTTTCTCTCCGCTTGTTGTTTTATAAAATACATTACAGGCAGGAGTATATCACTACTCCTGCCTGTTTGCAAACTTTTACTTTAATGTAAATGGTTTGGTAACAACATTACCAGTTGCCCCATTTTGAAAGAAGACGCTCTTTCTCTTCTACTGTGTCACCGCTCATATCAGCGTAATTTATATCCTTCGGGAAGTTTTCTACATCAAAAATCTTATCTTTGTAGATCTGCTCCGGAGCATATTTCTCACAAGAACGATAGTTGTAAGTATTAACAATATAGTCAAATACTTTCTTTACGCACTCACGCTCGTCTTTACCGTCTATCATACTCATACCGTAAGCTGTGCTGGGTGAACCCTCTTCAAAGAAGAGTATTTCGAGCGGAACGCCTTCGTTTATCTGAGTAGCTGCATTTGCAACCATACCCAAACCGATAGCAGCTTCTTTCTGTGCCAAAGCATTTACAGGACCGCTGCCGGAAGAAGTAAACTGCTGAATGTTGTCAGACAACTTCTTGAAGTAATCAAATGCTTTTTCTTCTCCCCAAGAGTTTACAAGAGCTTTTACAAACATATATCCTGTACCGGAAGACTTAGGATCAGGCATTGAAATCAAACCTTTGTACTCGGGCTTAAGCAAATCGTCGTAAGAAGTAGGTTTTGCGAGATTACGCTCAGCCAAAACTTCTGTATTTACGATAATCGCACCACCTGTTCTGAGTTCAGGCAAATAATACTTGCTGGCAACAACGTCATCAGTATAAATAGATGTATCATAGCTGCTCAAATCAGCAAGAATGTTCTCACGAGCAAGAGTTTCCATATTAAGATAAGACAAATCGTGAACGATATCACAGTCTGTATTTGTACCCTCAGCAAGAAGCTTAGCAGCAAGTTTACTTGTAGACTGATACTCGATAACGAAATCATACTCAGGGAACTGCGCCTCGAGCTGCTCTGTCATATCGTCGATACGATAGTCAGTAGCACAAGTGTAGATAATAACTGTATTGTCCTCTTCCTTACAACCTACCATCATAGAAAGGCAGAGAACCACACACATAACCAATGCAACGATTTTTTTCATTTTCTAAAATCCTCCGTTCAATAATCTCAAAATTTTCTGAACAATATGAACACGAAACCAATGCATATACAACTCGCAGTTACAAAAAACACCGTAAGTTTAAAAACAGTATGATTTGTAAAAAAAGCTGAACATCCATGCCTCGGAAACGATTACTCGGACAGAGTACACTGTATTTCGCCAGAAGTCAACACTTTCGTTCATTTTTTATTTTGTTTTTCAAAAACTTGAACGCCCCATTGCACATTAGCAGTGCAACGGGGCGTTTTTTGTTCAAATCTTAACAAGCCAATATTAAAAGTATACTAACAACCGATTATTACATTATCAGAACAGTCAATCATCGTTCGATTTCAAATCTTATATCTCCGGTATCTGTTTTGATCTCGCAACGTCCGCCTGTTACGGATTTCGGAACATTTACACTACCTGTATCGGTTTCAGCAAAAAATATTTTATCGGAAAGCAAGCTGCCATTTACATCTCCGGTGTCGGTTTTCACAAACAGCTCCGAAGCGTCGCACTTTTTAATTGTCACATCTCCGGTACTGCGTGAAATATTAAAATATCCCTCTGCAACAACATTTTCTAATGTTATATCCCCTGTGCTTCCCGTTGATATTACATTGCCGCACGAAACGTCACAGAGTTTAGCTTTTCCGGTGCTCACTTTAACAGACATATCACCTTTGCACTCTGCAATTTTAACATTAATGTTACCTGTAGAAACAGCAAGATCAAAAGCGTTGGCAGATACATTCTCAATGTCAATATCACCCGTTGATGCCTTTATTTTCACAAGTCCCGAAGCAGATGCATAATTCTTTACATCACCTGTGCTCAATGAAATATCAATACTCCCGAAAGTAAAATCTTTAGCAATATCTACATCACCGGTACTTTCCTTTATTGTAAGGGCCTCATATTCAGTCTCCGGCAAATATATTGTTACCTTCGGAGTTTTAATATTTATTCCGATATGTTGATACCAACGTTTTGTGCATACTCTGTTTATTGTGAGAGTATCATCAACAACCGTAGCCTCGTGCTTATCATTTTTCTCTTCAAAACACACTACCTTGCAGGTGCCGTCATCCGACAATACAAATTTTATATCCGCAGTATCGGTTTTTATTGATATGTTTTTAAAAGCATCCGTTATTTCATAAGTATTCGTTTCGTTCTTTGACGTAACCAATTTCGAAAAATCCCATTTAGCCATTATCATACCTCCCACAAAAATCATACAACCTAAAACTATAAGAGAAGCCGCTGTAATCAGCCATATTTTTGTACTTTTACTCATTACGCTTCCTCCTTTTTTATAAAGCAATTTTTAATGCCGACAGCAATCTTTTTTGTGAGTATTATAATGCCCTTTGTCGCTGCCTTACACCCGAAGAAAAAGAATATCGAAAGTCCCGCAAGAACAAATCCTGCACCTATCATAGCGATTCCGGCGATAACATTATCGGTACAAATAAATATGACACCTGACGCAATAGCACCTGCACCACCGCCGACAATCGAACCAAATGCCGCCCACAGTGAAATTATCACAGACCACAAAGAAACATAAATCGAAATAACTACCGCAATCAAAGCTATCAGAAGTGAAATCCATATCGGAAAACCCACTGCCAAAAGTACAATTTCCCAAGCTCTGAGTTTACGGTTTGGTTTAACTTTCTCTTTAACAAGTTTCGCAAGAGGAATGTCTGCAACCGTCTGAGACACAATGTCATCTACAGAACCGATCTGCAAAACAGCCCCTTCTTCCGTAAGACCGTCTTCTATTCTGTCATCTATCATTTCGCCGTAAAAACTCAAACGTTCATCAATCTCATCCTGCGGCAATCCCGACAATGCACTTCGCAAATTTTCAAGGAATTCAATTTTATTCATCTGCCGTATCCTCCTTTAGCACAAACTTATATATGGACATGATCTCGCTCCACTCACTTTTAAAATCCTCGATCCTCTTTATACCCACTTTTGTAATGCTGTAATACTTTCGCAGCCTGCCGTCATGCTCTACCGATTTGACGGTGAGCATTTCCGCATTCTCCAATCTCTTCAAAATGGTATACAAAGTGGATTCGGACAATTCTATATACGGTTTCAAATCTTTAATTATTTTATAGCCGTATGAATCTTCATTCTTTATCGCAGCGAGCACGCATACGTCCAATAGGCCTCTTTTTAACTGAACATCCATGGGATACCTCCTTTAGTGTAATACATCGTATCACGAAGTATATGCGCTGTCAATAGATTTTTAAAAGGATCCCCGCCCGACCGGGAAGCCGGTCGGGCGGGAGAAAATAAATGCGCCGCCGCTCCGGCACGGAGCGGCGGCGTTTCAATATACAAACCTTTTATTTTATTGTTTCTTCATTTGTCTCAAAAACATCAGTACCGCCAAAACCAAAATAACTGCAGAATATCCGAGTACCCACCATAAATGCGGAAATATATCCCCGAAATTCCCAAAAAGTACCGCACGTTCCAACTCTACAGCATGAACAAACGGAAGCATATATGAAACTTTTTTGAAAGCTCCTCCTACGAGATTAAGATCAAACCAGATCCCGGAAAGCCACGCCGAAAGATTGGTCAGCAATGCGCCGCATATACCGCCTACCTGCTTATCTGTAAAAATACTTCCGCAAAGAAGTCCCAAAGAAATGTAGAAAACAGAAACAGGAATTATAAAAAGTACGGCGTACAAAATATTTACCGTGATATTAAGCCCGAGGATTATTGCAGCAATGTAGCAAACAATGCTTTGTGCAACAGCTATCGGTATGATCGGCAAAGTGTAACCGAGAATGAAATCAGTCGGTGTCAGCGGTGTGGTATACAAACGTTGAAGAAGTGAACTACTCCGGTCTTTTGCGATAATGGTTGCAGAGAATAAAGTCATAAATGACAGACCGAAAACCGTTATGCCGGGTGTCAAATGCTGTATTTCAAATAGTGAGACAGGGATATTTGCTTGTATGGCACTAAGTAACAAAATCAGAACAAGAGGGAAACCCAGACCGAAGAAAAGCGTCAGAGGATCTCTTAATATTTCTTTTGTGTTTCGGTTTGCAAATGTGAGCATCCTCATTTTACCGCCCCCTTTACAATATGGATAAATGCCTGTTCGAAGCTGTCTGTACCTGCAATTTCTTTTATTTTGGCTACGGTATCGCATATTAAAAGGTTGCCGTCTTTCATTATTGTGATACGGTCGGAAAGAGCCTCTGCTTCTTCCATATAGTGAGTTGTAAGGATGATTGTAATTTTTCCTTTGAGCAAGCGTATAAGTTCCCACAAATCACTTCTGGCAAGTACGTCAAGTCCGAGCGTAGGTTCGTCAAGGAAAAGGATCTCCGGCTCACCTACAAGTGCCATTGCTATACTGAGCCTGCGTTGCCAACCACCCGAAAGTTTCCCTGCTTTTTTTGAGATAACGGTTTCAAGTCCGAGCAGCTTAGTCAATTCAGCTATTTTTGCATTTTTCTTATCTTGGTCAAGTCCGTAAATACCACACATAAGTTCAAGGTTTTCATTGACCGAAAGGCCCGGTGCTACCGCAGTTTCCTGCGGTGAAACTGCTATGATTTTTTTCACGTCGGTAGCATCCTTGCAAATACTTTTACCATTTAAAAAAGCGTCACCGCTTGTAGGCTGTGTCAGGCAGGACAGCATTTTGATAGTGGTTGTTTTACCGGCACCGTTTACGCCGAGCAGAGACAACAATTCGCCTTTGTGAACGGAAAGATTGAGGTTGTCTACCGCAACCACATCTTTATATTTTTTTGTTAATTTTTCAATTCTGATAGCATCCATAACCGGTTACTCCATTCCGTATTGTTTACAAAGTCCTTTATATGCATCAGTTATCATTTTACTCACTATTCCCCAATCAAGATTTAAAAATCCGGTCGCAAACATCGTCGCAATGCCGTGAACATACGCCCACATTTCAAGATGGAAAATCTTTGCATCTTCACTATTAAGTCCGGTACTGCTTTGGACAATACCTTCTATCATATTTCCGAATTCTATTTTCTCCGGTATTTTTTCATCTGTGCGGTCACGCATAAAAAGAAGTTTGAAAAGTTCCTTCTCTTCTTTTGCAAATCGTATATACGCTATACCGCTCGCCTTGTATTCGGGAAATTTCTTGCTCTCAATCTCTCTGATGATATATTCGTTATATATTTTGTCTGCCCTCTTCTCAACGGCAATGCGCAGTTCATCCATCGTTTCAAAGTTTGAAAATATCGGCTGTGTGGAACAATTAAGACTTGAGGCAACCGTTCTGGCATTTATCGCCTGGGCTCCGTTTTTTCTGACAATATCAACGGTAGCATTTATAATTTCCTCTTTTGTTATTTTCACACTCGGTGGCATACAAAATCACTCCTTTTTATTATATAACACTTGTTATATATCATTTGTTATGATAACACAATCAACTATACCGGTCAATATATTTATGATATAATATACGCGTAACCAAAAAGAATGGAGCTGATATATTGCAGCCTACATATTTTATACCAATAATCATTATAATTATTACCTTATCGCTTTTGAGGAGCAATCAAAGGCTTATAATTGCAAAAAAAGTCATTAAGAAAAGGAAATCGGAGGGAAATACAGAAATGATCGAGCTTGCAAAAAAATTTATCGGAAAAGAATGTCTTTTATATAGATTTGACGGAAATCAGCAATGCCAAGGTACTATCAAAGAGGTCAGTAATAGCGCTGTTTTGATTGAGTCAAAAGGTCAACTTGAAGCTATAAATCTGGATTTTATTGTTAGGATCAGAGAATACCCTATCAATAAAAAAGGCAAGAAAAAATCAGTTGTTCTCGATTAACAAAAGCGAGGGAAACAAAATGATAGACATTTCTGCCTACATAAATATTTTTTTACAAAACTTAACCGAAACATTCGGTGAGCGCGTCTGGTTTGTCGGGCTTCAGGGAAGTTACGGACGCGGTGAAGCGACAGAATCCAGTGATATTGATATCGTTGTAATTCTTGACGAATTATCTGCAGCAGACATCAACACCTATAATAAAATGTTAGATACTCTGCCCAATCGAGAGTTGCTGTGCGGTTTTCTTTCCGGCAAAAGTGAACTTTTAAATTGGGATCCGTCAGACCTTTTTCAGTTTTATTATGATACGAAACCGATTAAGGGAAGCCTTGATGAAATCTCGGTATTAATTGATGATGCCGCAGTTTGCAGAGCGATAAAGACCGGTGTATGTAATATCTATCACGGCACAGTGCATAATATGCTGTATGAAAAAAGTGACGAAATTCTGAGAAGTTTATACAAATCGGCCTCTTTTGTCGTTCAGGCAATCTGTTCCAGGCAGACAGGAAAATACATAAAACACCAAAAAGATTTGTTGAGTGTTGTCGCACCGAGTGAACAAATTATTGTTGAAACTTTTTCGTCTTTGAAAAACGGTGGTACGGTTGATTTTGAAACAATGTCCGGAACGTTGTTTTATTGGGCAAAAGGTCGGATTGAAAAGTTAGGGTAAAAATTCATTTTAATAAACAACTACGGCTTGGAAGAAGCTTACATTTCTTCCAAGCCGTTTCTTTTTAACAAAAGACAGTTAAAATTTTGTGAATACCTTAATTCCAATAATCCGTTTCGTGCGGTAAATCAATATCATTCTTATGGAAAGTTATGTCCCCGCCCTTTTTGAGTTTCATCTCATAGTCTTTAAGAGTGCGGATAGCATACTTTCCGAGATAAATTATTATCGGCATATTTATAAGCGTCATACCGCCCATCATAATGTCGGCAACTCCCCAAAGCAAATCAGCGCTGAGACCGGCACCGACAAAAATAACAAGAGACGCGATAATATAATAAATATTTCTTACCAACTTAGTCGGTTCTTTGCCGAGAAGATAATTTATGGTCTTGTCCACATAAAACAAATTGCCAAGCAAAGTTGTAAATGCAAACAAAATCATTGCTACCGTTATAAAAATCGGTCCGATATTACCGAGAGTTGCAGCGAGAGACGCCTGAACATAGCTTGCCGCCTGATTGCTGTCGGCCGGAGGGGTTACACCCGAGCTCATACACATAAATGCAGTTGCACTACATACCAAAATTGTATCAATAAAAACCGATAAAACCTGTACAAGACCTTGCTTTGCAGGGTGAGAAACATCCGCAGATGCAGAAGCATTCGGAGCAGAACCGACGCCGGCTTCATTTGAGAACAATCCGCGCTTTATACCGTACATAATACATGAACCGCTGAAACCGCCGAATATCGCATTGAAATCAAATGCACCGACAAAAATCTGTTTAAATACATCCGGCAAAACTTTTATATTTATAACTGAAATCGCAATTGCCATAAGTATGTAAATGGCTCCCATAATCGGCACCAAGAAACTTGTAACCGATACAAGACGCTTACCGCCCCCGATAAGGCAGTAACCGACCAGTACCGCAATAACAAGTCCGATTATCCAAGGAGTGTACCTTGCGTCATAAAAACTGTATGATGAAAATGTCGATTGTAAATTGTATGACGCCAACATATTAAATCCGACACCGTAAGTCAGAACCAAAAAAATTGAAAATATTATTGCAAGTCCTTTTCTCTTAGTCGCCGCTTCTATGTAATAGGCAGGGCCACCGTAGCAACCGTCAATGCCTTTCTTTTTATAAATCTGTGCTAGTGTACTTTCAACAAATGCCGAAGCCGCACCAATCAACGCAATAACCCACATCCAGAATACGCTGCCGAAACCACCCATACAAAGTGCCGTAGCGACGCCGATTATATTACCTGTTCCGACACGTGACGCTGTGGACACCATAAGTGCCTGGAAAGACGAAACTCCGTTTTTGTCAGACTTCTCTGTCACCGATTTGAACTGCTGCCCCAAAAGTCGGAACTGTGCAAACCTGGTGCGAATCATAAAATAAATACCGCCAAGCACCAACAAGATTATAAGCACATAGCTGTATAATGCGTCGTTGGTAAAATCAATTATATCTGTCAATTTCTCAATCATCTGAAATTCCCCTAAACCTTATTTTCGCCAAGGTAGTTTAGCATAAAAAAGGATGGTTGAGAAGTGTTGAAAATGGCAATGGCAGTCACAACATATCTTGCCATATATGGGGTTGATCAAATCCCCTCAAGGATTCGCTCAAGCGTAGCTTGAATTTCATCCCTATCGGTTTCATATCCAAAGACGCGGAGCGTGTAAAAAATATTATCTTCCACCCAATAAGCGGTCGGATTAAAATAATCGCTGTCATAGTATCCTGTGTTATTTATTTCATCAGTAGTAACTATCAAAACAGGAATACCGCTTCCGGTGTTTGTTGCCATTTCTTCGTAAGATGCATAACCATTGCACGTACTGCCTGAAGTATACATTCCGGATTTTGAGGAAAGCGTGGCACACAACGTTATTCGTATATTATCTATACTGTACCCTGCAGTGATATTTATTTCATTCAATTTTCGTTCGGAATTCAATGCGCTGTTCGCGCTTATCAAAATGTGTTTCACCGTAGTATCATTTTCTGCGCTCTCCATTCCAAAATAGCCGGTCTTATTAAGCATATCAAGCGATTCAAGAGGATTCTCCACATCTAATCCGATCGTCTTTTCACATTCATTCCATGTGTTTACCCCGACACCTGTACAGCCCCAAAGTTTACTTGATGAAAGACGTTGAACTTCTGTCATACCATCATATATTTTCCATTCATCTGCTATCTTATTTGAAAGAATTTTGCCAATGTCCGAGAAATCAGTAGCAGGCAAAGTTACCCCAACTACATAAGAGGACTCCTCTGCATCGGATGTTTTTTCTAAAATCTGTACGGAGGCATTTTCCGGATGTTCTTTTTGAATAACCGATTGATGAAAAAATACAACCATTACAGCAATTATCGGAAGTATAATAATTGATCGTTTTTTCAACCGCTCACACCTCTTTGACACATTCCTTTTTTCGGTTCAGTAATATGAATATCAACGCAGTAATGCATCCCGATGCCACAATAATTATCAAATCAATCGGTGCAAGAACTATACCGGGAATACCATCAAAAATAAAACCGGTGCCAAAATTATATAGATGTCCGTTGAGCAGGAACATTTCACCGATGTACATGGCAAGCGTCATTGCAGATGCTGTAATTGACGGAATCCAAATAGAAAAAAGTTTCCGCTTCCCTAAAAGGAATGAGCCGACAAAAACTCCGACACTCACACCCAGAAGAACAAAAAATACCGACATCAACGTAGCCGACAAAGGAGAAACCCGGATGCTTCCGTCTCTCCAAAATGCCGTAAAACAAGCAAGTATGCAAAGTCCGAGGAAGGTTAAAGAACAAGCCGATTGCAAAATCAACGATTTCAAACGTTTTCTTTCACCGGTCTTGGCAATTTGTCCGAAGCCATATATGCAGTTTAGAATTGTAAGAATAAGAACAACAGAAATAATATAAAAATGCAACTTAAATGTCGGATTATACTCTCCCATCAGAATATCGACCGCCGTTTGTTGCTTATAAGTAGTTATGGTTTCACCCCAACCCTCCGGCGGAACATAACACATAAACATCTGCCAATGTTCAAGCGTTGTAATGGTTTCGGCAGTTGTCACAACAACTTTTTGTTCAAACAGCATTTCAAGAGCAAAGAATACACCTGTCGCGACAGATACACCACCGACAAGAGCAAATTTTTTAAACAGTCTGATACATACAGGCATAAGAAGAACACCCATGATAATCGCTACAGCTATCGGAGTGTACGGAATTATATATTTGGGATAGTTTTCTTTCATAACAGTCCCGTCGGAAATCATATCGGTAATCACTCGTACTCCCATCGACAGAGGATAATACGATGCAATCAATACTCCGATACATGAAAGCAAATAATAGATGTTAAATTGCTTATTTTTCATAGTTGGTCTCCTTTCATCCTGCATTTGTCAGCAATACATAGAAAATAACGCCTATCAATATTACAAATACCGTTAGCGATACCCACGTCAACTTCTTAAAAGATAATATGTTCTCAATTCGTGTGCGTATTTTTGCACCACCAAAAGCAGATGCGAAGAATGTTGTTCCTTGTTTGCTTTCGAGCAAGGATAAAGCATACTCCTTTACCCGTTCATGGCCAGACTTTACAAGAACACGTTCATCACAAGACAATTCAATGTCCGCAAGAAATTCCTTTAAAAACAACCAACAAAACGGATTGAACCAATGAAATGCTACAATAACAAACGCAATCATTCTCCACAGATTGTCCCGACTTCGTATATGCATTTTTTCGTGCAACAACACAAACTCCATATCTCGGTCTTTGTACGACACCGGCAATATATTTTAGGCTTTACGATACCATATACCGCAGGAGATATGATTTTTTCCGAAATATAAATATTATCTTTTAAATGCATTGAATCTTTGATTTCATTGATTGTTATCAAATACGTAACAACCAACACCAGCACAATCGCTACGGCTACAATTATCCATATAACGGAAGCAACTTGAAATACATCCTCCAGAACATTGACTTTATATGTTATAGGAAAATAAGTATCCGCTGCCATGATGCTGTTCATCATTGAAATTTTCACATTGTCCACCGGCTCGTACACAACTATGGTCTTTGTGGCAAACTCAGACAACAACGACATCAAACTGTATGCACTATTTAATCCGAACGGAATCACCATACGCAGGAAAGGTATTGCCCAAAGAAAAACCACAAGCCTTCTGGGAATCTTTTTTATCAATCGGACAAGCATAATCACCAAGCCGGTCACTACGGCAGTTATGCTCATATTAAATACCCAATAAAATATTTCCTGCAACATAATGTCACCCTTTATCAATCAATCTGCGCAACTCATTGATTTCTTCACCAGATAAAGGTTCATCCTCAATCAATGCAGAAAATAATGCTCTGCGAGATCCGCCAAACACTTTCTTTACAAGTGAAGTCGCTTCTACCTTTTGCATCTGCGTTTGTGATACAAGAGGAGTACAAATAAATCCCGGATCTTCACGCTTTATAAAACCCTTTGCTTCAAGTTTTTTTATTACTGTATATGTAGTGTTTTTATTCCATCCGATTGTATCTGCAGCAATTAAACTGATTTCTTTTGCTGATATCGGACTTTTTTTCCATATAATTTCCATTATCTTTGCTTCACTGTCAAAAAGTTTTTCTTTCATAGAATCCCCCTCTTATCAGACTATTTCTATAGTCCAGACTATCACGATAGTCTATCAATGTCAACATTTTCCGATAAATGAATGCGTTTTTTATATCATTGATTTCAATAAGACATACTGCAAACTCTTGACAAAGTCATATTCATCACAGAAAATAAATACACAAGTTAGATTGACATATATTTAAGAAAGGTGTGAAACAGCATGAAGGTTATTATCGTAGGTGGTGTCGCAGGCGGAGCAACCGCTGCAGCAAGAATCCGCAGGCTTGATGAGCAAGCTGAGATCATAGTTTTTGAGCGTTCCGGTTATATTTCATATGCTAACTGCGGTTTGCCTTATTATATCGGAGGAGTCATCGAAAACCCGGAAGACTTGACTCTCCAGACTCCGGACAGTTTTTTATCCAGATTCAATATTCAGATGAAAGTACATCACGAGGTCACTGCCATTCATCCGGACAGAAAAACCGTTTCCGTGAAAAATCTGGTCACCGGCGAAGCTTTTGAAGAAAACTACGATAAGTTGCTTCTTTCCCCCGGTGCCAAACCTGTCCGACCAAATTTGCCCGGCATGGAGAGTAGCAAGTTGTTCACCCTACGTACGGTCGAGGATTCATTCCGGATCAAGGATTTCATCAACAAGGCCGCACCCAAGTCCGCTGTCATGGTAGGCGGTGGCTTCATTGGTTTGGAAGTGGCAGAGAATCTTCGAGAATCAGGAATAGATGTAACCATCGTTCAGCGTCCAAAACAACTGATGAATCCATTCGATTCCGATATTGTTGCCTTTATCCACGCAGAAATGCGAAAACACGGGGTTAAGTTAGCGCTGGGATACAGTGTAGAAGGCTTCGAAGAAAAAGACGGCGGCATAGACGTGCTACTGAAAGACAGCGCACCTATCCACACCGATATGGTTATCCTCGCCATTGGCATCACCCCTGAGTCTACTCTTGCCAAAGATGCCGGCATCGCACTTGGTATCAAAGGCAGCATTCTTGTAAATGATCGTATGGAAACTTCTATACATGACATATATGCAGTCGGTGATGCTGTGCAGGTAAAACACTATGTTACCGGTGAAGATGCTCTTATAGCTTTGGCAGGTCCGGCAAACAAACAGGGACGAATCGCAGCGGACAATATTTGCGGATGCAACAGCCGATACTTAGGCAGCCAAGGCAGCTCTGTTCTAAAAATCTTTGATATAACAGCAGCCTCCACCGGAATCAATGAAACCAATGCACGAAAATCCGGATTGGATGTCGATACTGTTATCCTTTCACCTATGAGTCACGCAAATTACTATCCCGGTGGTAAACTCATGACCATAAAAGTGATTTTTGAAAAAGAAACTTATCGGCTGCTTGGTGCACAGATAGTAGGATATGAGGGAGTTGACAAGCGGATTGACGTACTTGCCACCGCAATCCATGCCGGCATGAAAGCAACCCAACTCAAAGATCTGGACCTTTCTTATGCACCTCCATATTCTTCTGCCAAAGATCCTGTGAATATGGCCGGTTTTATGATAGATAACATTGCAAACGGACTCCTCAAACAGTGGCATTTAGAAGATGCCGACAAACTGCCGCGTGATGGCAGTGTTACTCTGCTTGATACCAGAACTGTCGGAGAATACCGCCGAGGTCACATCGAAGGATTCATAAATATTCCTGTGGATGACCTGCGTGACCGTTTGTACGAAATTGAGAAAGGCAAACCTGTTTACGTGATTTGTCAAAGTGGTCTGCGTAGCTACATCGCCGTCCGCATTCTGGAAGGTAACGGGTATGAAGCATATAACTTCTCCGGCGGCTTCCGGTTCTACGATGCTGTAACAAATGACCGTGCGTTGATTGAATCGTCGTATGCTTGTGGTATGGATAAATAATAAAAAATGACCGCTTGTTTTTTATACAATAAAACCCCGATCTGAAATCGGGGTTTTATTGTGATTTTATTCTGTTAAGTAAAAATATCTGACTTTAAATAAGATTTAAAACCATCATTACATCTAAAATGTTAATGCTTCCGTCACTGTTTACGTCTGCAATAAGTTTCTGAGAATCATCAAGGGTTGTTTTACCCATCAATGCATTGTACAGAGTAGTTGCATCGCCGATATCAACTGTTCCATCCTCGTTCACATCGCCCTTAATATCGGCAAGCACGGGATAGCCGTCGCCCTGCTTCCACTGTCCTGCATTGCCGGAGTTCAGCAGCTTGGTAACCATCTGAATATCCTGACGGGAGAATCGGTCGGCGCTCATTGCCGTGGTGCCGTCGATTTCATCCAGCTCACTGTCTGCCATGTAGTAGCAGTTTGCGACCGTAATATTGCTGCCTCCTGAAGAAACGTTACAGATCGGAGTTCCTCTTAAGCCGGTTATCTCACCCACATTGTGGCAGTAGGCAATGGAACTGCCGCTATAGGACGTTCCGACGATGCCTGCATAGGCCGCCGAGCCCGCGTTATAGCAGTTCTTAACGCTACCCATCAGTGATAATACAATACCGGAGCCGTAAGGTCCCTCGATATCGCCTTCATTCCAGCAGCGGATGACTTCGCCGCCCTTACTTTCCACATTGCTGACAATGCCGGCAGAACTCCAGCCAATCACTTTGCCCTTGTTGCAGCAGTCCCGGATGATTCCGCTATATACCATTCTGCCCACGATACCGCCGATGTCGCACCATTCGGGGGTTTCCACCATGGCCTCGTTCACGCAGCCGATCACTTTGCCGTTTGTCACATAGGCCGCAATGCCGCCTATCTCGGAGCCATAGCCGGATATCAAGCCACGGACCGTGCAGTTCCGGATCTCACCGTTCACATCGCCTGCAATACCGGCAATTTTGACGTACTGGTATGTTTCTTTGTCTTCGTCCGAGCTGTCCGCAGTGATGGCGGTGGTCACGGTGCCGTCAAAATGACAGTTTTCCACGGTGCAGCCGGAAGAGATGTAACCGACAAACGCGCCCGTATAGGCAGAATTCTTCGCAGGGGCGCAGAAATAGCTGTCCTTCAGCGTCAAATCAAGGATGCAACCGCCCGCGTTGAGGCTTCTGAAGAAGCCGCCATATCTGTAGTCAGCGGTAGCCTGAGGCGCGCAGTAAATGCCGCTGATGGTATAGTCCTGTCCGTCAAACGTTCCGCTGTAACCGGAGGTCAGACCGATCGGTGTCCACTGCGCAAAGCCTGAAGTGCCGTTGAGTTCTCCATCCTCCGTGAGCAGTTCGGGATTGACGGTAATATCATTCATCACAATTGCACAGGCTTTTTTTCGCTCCACGGTAACGCCATCCGGATAAGAAACGGTGCCGTTGACAAAGCCCGCGAACCAGTACAGCTCACCCACGTTGGTGATCTGGAAGGGCTGAAGCACCGTGCCTCTGCCTGCCGGACGGACAACGGTGGTATCCGGCTTTTCACGCTCGCAGGTAAACTCGAAATAGATCGTTGCACGTTCATATATATAACTGAACTCGTTAATCATCCACTCGTAATCCTCGGTGTCGATACCGGAAAGCACTACGGAAATATCCTCTGCATTGGGGGGGAAGCACGTGTCACCGTTGCTAGGCAATCTGATCGACGCTTCGAAGCGGTATTTATGGCCGATTTGGAATACATCGCCGCTGCTCATTGATACAGGTTCTTCGTCGGTAATGTCATACCAGTAGCTCATACCCAAACTGTAGCCGGAATTTGCAGGAACGCTGCAGCCCCACTTGTAGGAATAATCCGGGTCATCAATAGCAACGCCCGGCGTAGGCTTGGTCATGCCGTTGATGACGATCTCGTCTACAAGGGTTTCATAAACGGGTGTAAGAACAACGTCACTGTAGTATACCTTATAGGTAGTCTGTGCGGCATCGTAGTTGCCAAACGAACCGCCGCCGCCTGCGGTAGCAATCTGATGACTCCAATAGCTGAACACCTTGCCCTCGGGTGCAGGGTCTGCCACGATGTAGATCACCTGATCCTCTGCCGCATAAGTAATGGGCTGAGTATGTGCTTCATCGACGTATGCCTTACCGTTTTCAACAGTGATATGATAAAGTCCTGTGAATGCGGCATTGACCGCGATCTCAGTAGTGCCGACCACGGTGTAGGTTTCACCCGGCTGATAGGTCTTACCGCCGATCTTCCAGCCGATGAAGGTGGAGCCGGAAGGTACTGTTGCACCGAACTCGGCAAGGGTCTTGAAGGTATAGGTCTGTCCCACATAAAGCTTTTCAGTCACGGTCTTGCCGTTTGCGGAAATAACCAGATCAGAGTAACCGGTGAAAGCATTGCCGTCTACATAGATATCAAGTTCGAGCAGTTCCGCAGTTGAAACAGTATACACGCCCTCTGCGTCGGGTGTTGCGAGAACATCGTTCACATAGACTTCAAGTGCATCGGGTGCGGTCAGCTCGTAATAGTCGTCCGGTTCAATGGTGAAGGAGAACAGGTCGCCCAGAGGCACGGTGAACTCACCCTTTGTCGGCACCACATGGCAGCCCACAGGGGTGCTGTGGGAAACTTCCAGCACAGGGATGACATCCATCTCCTCACTGACGAAGGATATCATGCCGTATCCATCTGCCAAGCTGTAGTAAGAGTAAAGGCTATCAGGCTCGGCAGTCCACTCCTCACCATCTACGATCAGAACGGTATTTTTCGTGAGAGCATAGTACTTTCCGTCCACAACCTCATTTCTTAGAGAGATGTGCATACGGTAAGTGCCGTAGGTGAAGGTTTCGTTTATAAAGTGTGCCCAACTGCCGTCGGGCTGTTTAACCTCCCATATGCCGCAACCATATCCCCCCACGCTCAATGTGTCGTCATTGGGCGTAGATGACCGGATGGTAACATCAATACGCTTTGCTGTGCTGCCCATGATTGGGCGGTAGTCCGCGCCTTCTTTTTTGGTGACCTCGACCTCCGTGATGTCGTCCAAATTTTCATTGGAGGACTCAAAAATCGCGCGGATCTCCACATCTTCACTACCGATGGTGAACTGACCGTTCTCCACCGTCACGCCGCCGGAGACCACCCGCCATTCCTTCAAACGGTAGCCGGTGTAAGGTTCGGCGGTCAGGGTCACCACCTCTCCGGTTTTGCCGTAGACCTTATCGGCGGAAGCGCTTCCGTTTACACCGTATGTCACGGTGACCAGATAGGTGCCGGCCTCCTTGGTGACGGTATATTCCTGACTGTAAAAGCACATGCTTGCGTTGCCGAAGGTTTGATAGGTGGAGTCGCTTGGTGCCTCACCCGGCGTAAAGAGGGTGCCGTTCACCGTCAGGGTGGTGGTCGGTACCAGGGCATAGTAGTTACCGTTACTTCGGGCACTGCTGGTCAAACGAATACACAACCGGTAGGTGCCCTCGTCAAAGGCTTCCTCCGTATAATCCATCCAGGTATCGCCGGTCTTTCTCTGCCACCGGACTGCATCTCCGTTGGAGTTCAAAACCCCTTTATCTGTGGGATTTGTGACCGTAACTTGAAAATGGTTTATCACCTCGCCGCCCAGGGTGGGCGCTGCAATGGTCGCGCACTCCGCTGTTACGGCACCCACCTCTCCTGCTTTGGTGTAGGTGGTTTCCGCTGTGACGGAAATCGTCGCCGTTGGTAAGAGGCTTACGAACATTACCATAGCCAGCATCAGACTTAAGATTCTTTTGGTTATATGGTGTTTCATTGTGTTTCCTCCTTCGGAAAATTTTTACCACGCAAAGAGTGGCATTTCAACCTTTAATAGTATAATTATAACTAACATTATTCATTTGTCCCCATACTAAAAGTATGGGATTGCATGTTTTTTCGCAATCTTATAAAGGAATATCTCTTTTGTCGAATTAGCTATCACCGAAAATAACGTCTTGTGTAAATGAACTATTCAGTTATCAAGGAACGTGAGACGGTTCAAAAAATCCACTTGCTTCAATTAAGAAACAAGCGGATATATGCTCATTTAAATTGACTAAACATTGCTAAAAATGCTTTAAACCCAAAGCCACTTTGAACTATTCCTTCTGTTGCAAAACACTTTTTTTAGCTAACGTGTTGCAAATATGTTGCAAAAACAATTTGGCAAAAACGAGAGTTGCAAAAAACCTTATACCTAAAGGCTTTTTTAACACCTCAAAGCCGTTTCAAACTACTCCCACTCGATCGTTCCGATCGGCTTAGGCGTAAGGTCTAAAAGCACACGATTGATGCCTTCAACTTCGTGAGTGATTCTGTAAGTAATCTTGTGAAGGATCTCGTACGGAATTTCTTCAATAGTAGCTGTCATAGCATCCTTGGTGTTTACTGCACGGATGATTGCCGGCCAGCCTTCGTAACGGCTTTCGTCTTTTACGCCGACACTCTTTATGTCGGGAATAGCAATGAAGTACTGCCAAACTTTTTCTGCGAGACCGCACTTGTCAAACTCTTCACGCAAGATAGCATCAGCTTCACGGAGTGCGTGAAGTCTGTCACGTGTGATAGCACCGAGGCAACGAACGCCGAGACCGGGACCCGGGAACGGCTGACGGTAAACCATGTTGTGCGGAAGTCCTAATGCTTCGCCGACAACACGAACTTCATCTTTGTAAAGGAACTTCAAAGGTTCTACAAGCTCAAACTTCAAATCCTCAGGCAAACCGCCTACATTGTGATGTGACTTAACAGCTTTTTTGCCCTCAGCCTGCTTAATACTCTCAAGAATGTCGGGATAAATTGTACCCTGAGCCAGATATGAAACTCCTTCAAGTTTACGAGCTTCGTCGGCAAAAACATTTATAAATTCAGCACCGATAATTTTTCTCTTCTTCTCAGGCTCACTTACATCTGCCAAAAGGTCAAGGAAACGGTCGGTGGCATCAATGTAAATAAGATTTGCATCAAGCTCTCTGCCGAACATATCGATAACGGCTTCGCTTTCATTCTTACGCATAAGTCCGTGGTTTACATGTACACAAACGAGTTGTTTGCCGATTGCTTTTATGAGCAATGCCGCAACTACTGAAGAGTCAACACCGCCGGAAAGAGCGAGGAGAACTTTCTTGTCGCCTACTTGATTTCGTACTGCAGTGATTTGTTCGTTGATGAAAGCTTCGGCAAGAGCCGGAGTGGTGATACGTTCCATTGATTCAGGTCTTTTGTTGTTATCCATTAATGCACACCCCTTAAAAATTTTTTCCGTATTATATAACATTTGATTTAATTTTAAAAGATGCAAAATTAAATTTTTTTCACTTTTTTTATAATATTTTTAAAATTTTTTCAACCAACGGTAAAGCGGTATGTTACGGTTAATTCACCCGGGCTTGCTACAATACTCTTTACAGCAATTCGTACAGCTTCAGCAAACAAAAAACGATTGAAAGCATCGGCAGATTCGCAATATTTTTCTTCCGTAAAAAGCTCATCGAAACCATCGCTTCCGGACATTGCAATTTTTTCGGAAATAATTATCAGCCGTTCAATCAATCGAATCGCAACACTCATTCCTTTTGAAGCACAAATTACATCAGATGATGGTTCTTCCGTTTGTTCAAAGACAGCCTGAACCGACTGTTCTGCAATTTTGGTTTCAATTATTTTATTCATCCGAATAAACAGTTCCTCGGTTATTTTACCGTCAAGGTAATCGGAGTAAATTTTCTCTTGCTTCACGCGAAGGTCATTTGTATCAAGCGTTTTGGCTTGCGAAAATTCTTTTACAAGCAAATTGTTTTCGCAGTAATGATTTTGAACTACATTTTTTTTGAGTAGTGCAATATTTTTTTCGGCAATTTGTTTAATTTCCGGTGCTACGGTTTTTAAAACAGTGTCAATCCGAATGCCGTTGCGCCGGCATACGGCTACGCCGTGCTTTGCATACCGTGCACATATATACGCATCAGGGCGACCTTTGCTTATGCGTCTTATCATAGGCCCGCCGCACAGAGCGCAGCGGATAATACCTTTAAACAAATTGATTGAGGCGGCGTGCTGTATCACCGAAAAGCCGGGGCGGTTTGCCATACTACTTTGCAGATTGCCGTAAAGCAAACCGCCTGTGGGCGGCAAAACAGCTCGCCGCGAGGTGCCGCAGGTAGTTGCCGCTTTTTGCCACACTTCGGCATCTACCAGCGGCTCATGCGTGCCGGCTGTAACAGTCCACATATCAGACGGCAGACGGCACGTTTTCTTTGATTTAAAACTGACTTTTTTGCTGATACCCTGAACGGTAGTACCGATATAAACAGAATTGGAAAGAATTCTTTTGATTGTGACAGGATTCCATTGGAGCGACTTGCTACGTGATGGGGCCGGCGGCAAAATTCCGCGCCGGTCAAGTGTATCAGCAATTCGCTTATATCCGAAACCGCTTATGTAAAGATTAAAAATGTCACGGACAATCTGAGCAGTTGCGGGGTCAGGTTCAAGGAAGTTTACCTTGTCCGTTCTTTTACGATAACCGTATGGTGCTGTGCCGATGTACTGACCTGATTCAATCTTTTGCTTTATATTGCTGCGGATTTTCTTTGAAATATCACTGACGTAACGTTCATTGAACCAACTGTCTATTCCGGCGAGTTCGGAATTTGTTTCGCTGTCATATCTGCCGTCAGCAGTGATTATTCTTACTCCTGAAAGCTCAGTTTCTTCGAGAAACATCAAAGTTGCCGCATTACTTCTGCCTAGACGTGAGAGATCTTTTAAAACAAGAGCGTCAATCAAACCTCTTTTTATATCGTCAATCAGTTGTTTTAACGCGGGTCGGTCAAATGTAACACCGGAAATATTGTCATCCGTGTAAATTCTTACAGGCTTATCCGGGAAGTGTTTTGCAACATAGCTTTGCAGAAGTTCCTGCTGAGTTTTTATGCTATCATATTTTTCTCCGTTATCGTCACGACTGAGGCGTACATATATTGCCGCTGAAAGCTCAGAATGATTCATACACATACGTACACTTTGTTTTAAATTCACATTCCGCACAATTTGACGGGATGCAATAACTAAGTCTTTCACAGCTACGGCAAAGTTCATTTATAAAATCGGGTTTATCGAAATTTTCTTCAGTTTCGGTATGGCACTCAATAAATTTTTTTATTTCTCGTTCCTTTTCTTTCATATCAAAATTCCATAACATTCATCCAATATAAATATATATGGAAATTTTAATAAAATAATTTGTCCTCAAATGAAAAATATTATAAAATAAAAATGTTATTGATAATTTATGCCACTTCGTCAGGGAGGTTTATTTTACTATGAAATGTACTGCGATTATCTGTGAATACAATCCTTTCCACAACGGTCACAAATATCTGATAGACAAAGCAAGGGAAATAACCGGCTGTGATTACGTCATTGCAGTTATGAGCGGAAACTATGTTCAAAGGGGCGGTCCTGCAGTTTGCGACAAATGGTCCAGAACTGAAATGGCTTTAATGAACGGAATTGATGCGGTCATCGAAATTCCTTCGATATATTCAACCGGAAGTGCACAGTTCTTTGCAGAAGCCGCAGTTGATATTATAAATAAAACAGGCATTGTCGATTACCTTGCTTTTGGCAGCGAATCATCAGACGAAGAACAATTACTCTCCATAGCCCATAGAAGACTTGAAAATCCCGAAAATTTCAAATCTCAACTTAAAGCGGCACTCAAAAGCGGCGTTTCATATTCCGCTGCGATGGAGCAGGTTCTCGGAGCAAAACTCAAATCAAACGATATTCTTGCCGTTGAATACCTTGCGGCACTTCAAAAATCCGAAAGCACCGTAAAGCCGGTCATCATCAAACGTGCAGGAAACAAAGACCATTCCGACATTACTTTACCGACCTCTTCCGAAGACAACACAGACACAATCTACACGAGTGCAACTTCTATAAGAAACGCTCTCAAAAACCACTCCGTTTCGGACATTCCTCAAGG
Organism: Oscillospiraceae bacterium; assembly: GCA_015069195.1. Lineage (GTDB taxonomy): Bacteria > Bacillota > Clostridia > UBA1212 > UBA1212 > SIG423. The sequence goes on from SVJA01000001.1 coordinate 289,869, forward strand.
ACTTATGCCTGAGCAGACAGCATCAAAGCTCGGCGAAATAATCGAGAATCAAGGCGGCACGGTTCTGCTTGAAAACTATTCGCAGATTATTTTCTATTCCCTGAGAAAACTTCAACCCGAAGGCATCAGAAAGCTTCCGTATATTTCAGAAGGATTTGAGTACAAACTGTATGAAGCAGCTTGTAAAACATCGGATCTTCAAAGCTTAATCGATTTCTGTGTAAGTTCACGTTATACACGCACACGAGTTAAGCGCATACTTACCTCTCTGCTGACAGGTTCCAGCGCGTTCTATGCTGCCAAGTGGCACAACAATCTGCCGTATATAAGGGTCCTCGGTTTCAAAAAGGATGCCTCTCAACTGATAAGCGAGCTATCACTGTCCGCAGAGGTTCCGCTCATCATTCAACCGGCAAAAGCACTTCCCCACTTGCCCAAATCTGCAAGGCAACTCTTGGAACTCGAAAAAGAAGCCACCGACAATTATGTACTCGGTTACAACAACAAAAACCTGCGCGACGCAGGTCAGGAATATTCGAAGAAAGTCGTAATCATATAGAAAGACCTCAAAATCCTGGTTTGGCTACGCCAAAAAGGATTTTGAGGTCTTTCTATATGATTCGTTTGAAAATTAGTATCAACTGTTTTAGGCTTACGCTAAAAAGGATTGCGGCTTTGTTTTATAGGATTATTTAGATTTCAAGGCAATTTGTTTGGCTTATGTCAAACCGAGATTCTGCCATTATTCTCAATCGTTAAAACACTCGTATAAACACAAACACCCCCGTTGAAAAACCTTTTTAGCGTAAGCTAAACCGGGTTTTTACCACTATTCACAACTCGCTAAACCCTCGTATAAGCAAAAAGAAACCAGTTGAAATCCTTTTTGGCGCAGCCAAACCAGGATTCTACCGCAATCCTAAATTGCTAAAACCTCTAATAAACACAAACACTCCCGTTGAAAAACCTTTTTAGCGCAAGCTAAACCAGGTTCTTACCACTGTACTCAACCGCTAAAATCCCTTAATAAACACAAAGAACCCGGTTGAAATCCTTTTGGGCGTAGCCCAACCAGGATTCTCAACCGGGTTCTTTGTGTTTACTCTAATCTCAAAATCAATCCAAGCACATTCATTGCTCTGGCCTCTAAATGACCTCTTTGTATTTCACTGGTAAACAATGCACCACGCAACTGGTCCGGATAACCCCAAGGCATACTGAGATCGTTTCCGTTTCTGACCAACTTTTTGTGATCCTCGGGAGTACCCCAGTCAGTGGTTACCATTCCGGAGAAGCCCCATTCACCTCTTAAAATACCTTCCATCTGCTCATAACTTTCGCAACATCTTCTGCCGTTTATAATATTGTAACTGTTCATAAGACCCCACGGATCTGCTTCTTTTACGCATATTTCAAAGCCACGCAAATATATTTCACGAAGAGCTCTTTCCGAAACACGGCTGTCGCTGAAAGTACGTTTAGTTTCTTTGTTGTTACAAGCAAAATGCTTCGGAGTGGCTGCAACACCTACGCTCTGCATACCGCTTACCTTTGCAGCAGCAAACTTACCTGCAATCAGCGGATCCTCACTGTAGTATTCAAAGTTTCTTCCGCAAAGAGGATTTCTGTGAATATTAAGTGCAGGTGTAAGCCATACACCCATACCGTTTTCTTTTACCTCAAGACCGCCGGCCTTTCCTATCTCGTAAGAAAGTTCCGGATTCCATGTACATGCAACCATTGTAGAGCAAGGCCAACAGGTTGTAGCAACACCTAAATTCGGATGAATTCTCACTCCGGCAGGGCCGTCTGTTGTCATAACGGGAGGTATTCCGAGTCGGTCGATTCCGCCCAGACCGCAAGTATTTGAAAGGCCTCTTGCAGGAATTCCGCTCATTAAAAGAATCAATTCGTCGTTTGTAAGCTGTGAAACAAATTCTTCGAGTGACATCTTACCTTCTGCTACTGCATAAAGCGGCGTAGCAGTATTTCTCACCTCGTACTCGTTCTTAAAAGGAGCAGGATTGTGCTCTTCTATCGGGAATGACGGCAACGGTTCAAAAGTTCCGTCAGAAAGCATTCTTTTTTCAAGTTTGTTCGGAGCACACTTTTGGGTAAGCTGCTCTGTTACGATGAACTTGTCTTCTACCGTATATCTATATTCTGCTTCTATCAGGTCACGGCAGTTGTTTCCTGCAAAGAAACGGTACTCACCTTTTTCAAGAACGTATGCAGACATCTGGAGTTTTCCGAGGTCGTCATAACTTGCCATATCCTTTATATCAAAAGCGATTGTCATTTCCTCTGTTTCACCGGGCTCAAGCAAACGGCTCTTTTTGAATGCGGCAAGTTCTATCGCACTCTTTCCGAGAACTCCCTGCGGTGCCGAGTAATATATCTGTACAACTTCTTTACCTGCAACTTTTCCGGTGTTTTTTACTGATACCGAAATTTCAATTTTACCGTCTTTTGCAACGGCAACAGGTTTGCTTATTTCAAAAGTGGTGTATGAAAGTCCGTAACCGAAAGGATAGTTTACTTTTTCTTTCATTCCCGGAATTGTTTCAAAATATCTGTAACCTACATATATATCTTCGTAGTAGCATACATAGTCTTCACTCTCATGGAATGTGTCTGCTGATGGATAGTCGGCAAATGTCTTGGCAAACGTATCTACCAATTTACCGGAAGGATTGACATCTCCGCAAAGTATATCGGCAGTTGCAAGGCCGCCTTCCATACCTGCCTGCCATGCAAGAAGTGCAGCATCAATTTTAGGATTATTCTTTATCCACGATACATCTACCATACCGCCGACATTGAGAACAACAACGCTGTGATCAAATGCCGCAGTAACATCATCTACCATTTTCTGTTCGGTGTCTGTCAGATAAAAATCGCCTTTTGACGCACTTCGGTCCCAACCCTCTCCGGAAAAACGGTGTATCGAGATAATCGCTACATCTGAATTTTGGGCTGCATCTGTAACTAATTCTGCAGGCACGTCAATCTCTTCAAATAATCTGTTTTCATCATATTCATGAAGTCTGGCCACCGCATAATCGTAATAAAATTTAGTAACAGGCTCATAAACTTTGAAATCATCGTTTTTGAGCATAAATCCTTCGTACAAATTACGATAATATGCAGAATACACCATACCGCTTCCGCCGCCGCCTTTTACATAGTCAAGGCTGCCTATGCCAAACAACGAAACGGTCGTTACTTTCTTCAACGGCAATATACCGTTATTCTCCAAAAGAACCATACCTTCCTGCGCCGCACGCCTTGAAAGAGCAATATGCTCTTTACTTCCGGTAACCTGAGCACCGTTTTCACCAAGTCCTGACGTGAGACAATATTTAAGTCTTGTCCAACGATCTGCTTTGACCATTGCATTTTTACGCATAATTTCCATATAAGGTTCCCCCTCGAACAATTAAAGTAATTGTATTGTAGGACTTTTTATGCTATCATACAAGTAAATAAATGCGAGTTTTCAGACATATTATGCACTTACAGGAGTTTCTATGGAAAATATATTCAGAGAATCCAAACAGAATATCGAATTTTTTCTGACGAGCAGTCTCGATTTCTCAGCTCACGTACATGAAAATCTCGAACTTGTATATGCAGTAAACGGAACCGGAACAGCTTTTTGTGACGGAAAAAAATATATTTTACGCAAAAATTCATTTTTTCTGTCGTTTCCAAACCAAGTACACCGCTACACAGACTGTATCGGTGATTTTTTTGTACTTATTATAAAACCATCTATTCTCCTTGAATACGGAAACGTTTTCTTAGAAGGCAGACCTACATCCGCAGTATATCATTTTGATGATAACACGGATGACAATTTATCGCATATTTTGACATCCGCATATACCGAAATGCACCGTGACGGTTACAGCCCGATTATAAATGCATATCTTACAGCTTTTTTCGGAAAACTTTTGAAATATTACAACATAAACAGAAGTAAAACCACTCAGAATACAGTGCTTAGAATTCTCCAATACTGTGCCGAGCACTTTACCGAAAACATCACAATCGACAACATTGCAAACAATTTGAATATCAGCCGAAGCTGTATATCACACACTTTCAGTTCACGTATTGCTCTCAATTTTAACGATTATATAAATTCACTCAGACTTTCAAAATCCGTCCAATGTCTGAGAAATAAAAACTACCCTATTACCGAAGTTGCGGAAATGTCAGGTTTTCCGACTGTAAGAACCTTTAACAGAGCTTTTCGCAAACAATACGGAATGTCTCCGACGGAATACCGAAATCAAAAGATGACAAAACATTGCTGAAAAAAGACTAACTATTAAAAGTCAAGTCTAAAAATGAAGTTTTTTGACTTGACTTTTAATAGTTAGTCTTTTTATAGACAATTTATACAATAGAAAATTCCACATACATATCACATCTTGTCGTATCATCAAAGGCATTCTCATCCGGCAAATAGCACTCCGCCGTAAACCGATATTTGCCTCCTTTATCAATATCAAAAAATGATAAATTATATTTGTGTTCATTTTCCTCTCCGGGTGCTATCATACACGCTATGCTCGGAACAATGACACTTTCTACGGCACAACTTGTCCACACACCATCAACCTGTTTTTGTATGTCATACCCAAGGCCGTATGTGGCACGTCTGTCAGTTTCATTTTTCCACAATATCTCTATGTACGGATATTCCGCAGCCAGTTCATATGATTTTATCGACAGACCTATACCTTCGATCGTCGAACTTTTTCCGGTTTGCGCAAGCTTTGCATCTTTATTAAAAGCGGTCGCAGGATAATGCACCCCATCATCTTTTCTACCGGGTAATATCACGGATATGGTAGCCGCAATAAGTACAGCAGCAATAACTATGACTAATGTTACGATAAGTTTGTTTTTCATATTAAAATCCTTATAATTCTATATCTTTTATACTCTTTACGTATGTAACACTTACATCGGTGCCTATATCTTTCAACCCTTTGAGATATGTACTTACAGCTTTTCGGTTGCCCTCAGGGACAACACATTTTTTAAATCCGAGTCTGACAGCTTCTGAAATACGCTTTTCTGCATGGTTTACCGCACGAACCTCTCCGGCAAGTCCGATTTCGCCAAAGAATACACAATCTTTCGGAATTACCGCATTTTTACAAGAGGATATTACTGCTGCAACTATCGCAAGATCTACTGCAGGTTCCGTAATTTTCATACCGCCTGCAACATTCACAAACGCATCAGCCTGTCCTATCTTAAAATGAAGTCTTTTTTCGAGAACTGCAAGCAGCATTGCAAATCGGTTGTAGTCTACACCGGTAGCCATACGTCTCGGCACCTGTAAATTTGAACCGCTGACAAGCACCTGTATTTCCACTAAAAGAGGTCTGCTTCCCTCCATTGTGCAAGCAACCGCAGTGCCGGGTGCGTCCAACGGACGTCCGTCAATCATTACCTCAGAAGGATTTAATATTTCTGCAAGCCCTGTATCACGCATTTCAAAAACGCCTATTTCGTTTGTCGAACCAAAACGATTTTTTACACAGCGCAGTATTCTGTATGCCATATGGCGCTCACCCTCAAAGTAAAGCACGGTGTCTACCATATGTTCGAGTATACGAGGGCCTGCGATTGCACCCTCTTTTGTCACGTGACCTACAATGAATGTAGTGATACCCATAGTCTTTGCTATCTGCATAAACTTGCCCGTAATCTCTCGTACCTGGCTGACACTGCCTGCTGCAGACGAAACAGACTCGTCGTACATCGTCTGAACAGAGTCTACTATAAGGCATGTCGGTGAAAGCTCCTCTATCATCGTTTCAATAGAAGACATCGCAGTTTCCGAAACTACATAAAGATTTTCGGCATCAACACCTATTCTCTCGGCACGCATTTTTATCTGCTCACAGGATTCCTCTCCGGATATATAGAGAATTTTTTCATCCGGCATAGAATTTGCGATATTGCCCGAAATCATAAGCATAAGCGTGGACTTTCCGATACCGGGATCACCTGACACAAGTACAAGAGATCCTTTTACAAGGCCGCCACCCAGTACTCTGTCAAGCTCACCTATGCCGGTACTTGACCGTTTCTTGTCGGTACTTACAGCTTGTTTTATATTCACGGGCTTATTTTTAGGCAACACGGCTGAGCTGACTAAACGGCTGACTCCCTGCTGCGCTGTTTCTTTATTTTTAGGTTCTTCTACAAAAGTATTCCAGGCGTTACATCCCGGACATTTTCCGAGAAAGCCGACAGACTCATATCCGCACTCTTTACAAAAGAACACCGTGTTTTTACCTTTAGCCATCACTTATCACCATCGCTTGTAGAATTTAATACAATAGTATCATTCTCCACCGCAATGTCAATATTTCCGTTGTAATTTCCGGAGAGCATTACCTCGGCAATCTTATCCTCTATCATTGTCTGGATTGCTCTTTTGAGAGGTCTTGCACCGAATACGGCATCAAAACCTTTTTCACCGATAAATTCGGCTACACCATCTGCAATAGTGATATTTATTTCATTTGCAGCAGCACGCTTTTTAAGGTCATCAAGAAGAATCTCGGCAATTTTCTTAATTTCGTCTTTTGAAAGTGCTTTGAATACTATAATGTCATCAATTCTGTTCAGGAACTCCGGTCTGAATGACTTTTTGAGTTCTTCGGTTACAGCAGCACGCATATCATTATGCTCAGCCTCTTTGTTTTCACCTGCGGAAAATCCGAGTCTTCTGGGTTCTGTAATGTTTCTCGCACCGACATTAGATGTCATTATTATTACGGTATTTTTAAAGTCAACAACTCTGCCCTGAGAGTCAGTAAGTCTTCCGTCTTCAAGTATCTGCAAAAGAATGTTGAACACGTCAGGATGTGCCTTCTCTATCTCGTCGAAGAGAACTACCGCATACGGTTTTCTTCTTATCTTCTCTGTAAGCTGACCACCCTCGTCGTATCCGACATATCCCGGAGGTGAACCTACAAGTCTTGAAACGCTGTGTTTCTCCATATACTCAGACATATCAATTCTGACAAGTGCTTTTTCGTCTCCGAAAAGTGCTTCTGCAAGTGCTTTGGAAAGCTCCGTTTTACCCACACCCGTAGGGCCGAGGAATATGAACGAACCGATAGGACGCTTCGGATCTTTGAGTCCTGTTCTTCCTCGTCTTACTGCTCGTGCAACAGCGGAAACAGCTTCTTCTTGTCCGACAACTCTCTGATGAAGTTCCGACTCAAGTTTTAAAAGTCTTTCTCCCTCGTCGGTGCCGATTCGCTTTACCGGAATGCCTGTCCACGAAGCAATAATTTCTGCTATATCGTCTTTTCCGACAATATTATCAGTTTCTTTTTTGTTCCACTCAGTGCGAAGTTTTTCAAGTTCTTCACGAGCAGTTTTCTCATCGTCACGGATTTTCGCAGCTTTTTCAAAATCCTGCTGTTTTATGCTTCCAGCTTTCTCGATTGCAAGTATTTTTAATTTGTCCTCGAGCTTTGTTATTTCTTCGGGAGGTGTAAGTTTTTCCATACGCTCACGTGATGCAGCTTCATCAATAAGGTCGATTGCTTTATCGGGAAGATATCTGTCGTTTATATATCTCTGCGAAAGTGTTACCGCAGCCTTTAATGCATCGTCACTTATTTTTACGCCGTGGTGTTTTTCATACTTTTCACGAATTCCCATAAGGATGGCAAGTGTGGCATCAGCATCCGGCTCATCTACTGTGATAGGCTGGAATCTTCTTTCAAGAGCCGCATCTTTTTCGATATGCTTTCTGTATTCATCAATTGTTGTAGCACCTATTACCTGAAGCTGACCTCTTGAGAGAGCAGGCTTCATTATGTTTGCAGCATCCATTGTTCCTTCGGCTGATCCTGCGCCGATAATTGTATGAATTTCGTCAATGAAAAGAATTATGTCATTTCTCTTCATAACTTCATCCATTGCATTCTTAAGACGTTCTTCGAATTCTCCTCTGTATTTCGCACCTGCTACCATTCCTGAAAGGTCCAGTGCAATAATTCTTTTGCCTTTCATGGTTTCGGGTACATTTCCGGTCGCTATCAATGTAGCAAGACCTTCTGCAATCGCAGTCTTACCTACTCCCGGTTCACCTATCAGACAAGGGTTATTTTTTGTCCTTCTGCTGAGAACCTGCATTACACGGTAGATTTCTTGATCTCTGCCGATAACAGGATCAAAACCACCGTTTTTTGCCACCTGTGTCAAATCTCTTCCGTACTTTTCAAGCATTGAACCTTTATTACCCGACATTCCGTGCATTTCGTGACCGTATTCGGACTCCTCTCCGTATAAATCGTGTCCGTAGCTTTCATTTTCTGAATTATTTGACGAAAAAGCATCTCCGTTCAACGACTGATTAAGTCCCGACATAAATCTGTCGGCATCTATACCGCTTTCCGCCATAACTTCCAACGCGATACATTCGTTTTCCGAAAGAAGTGAAGCCAGAAGATGTTCTGTACCCACTGCATTTTTTCCATACTTTGCAGCCTCACTCACAGCTCTTTTTATAATTCTCTCGCAACGCGGAGTGTACGGTGGTAAAATGTTTCCGTTGCTGTCTGTAACATTCATTCCCAAACGATTTTTGAGTATATCAATTATGACATCGACAGTAAGTCCGTTCTTTGCAAGCAATACGCCGGCCACACTCGAATCATCATCCGCAAGTCCCAAAAGTAAATGCTCCGTACCGATTACATTTGAACCAAGTCTCAACGCGAATTGCCCGGACTTTTCTACTGCCTCATAAGCTTTTTTTGTAAATTTTATGTTCATAAGTTATCCCTCCTTATGCTTTTCACTCTACACTTATTTTTATGGAATTTCCTATTTTATCTCTCATCATCTGCGCTCTTACGGTATCTCGCTGCTCCGCGCCGAGAACTTTGCCGGTTATTTTCTGCAGACTTGCCGGCTGAATATTTATTATCATCGACAAAATATGGATTTCGTGTTCCGACTTAAGTATACCCATTTCAAGTCCGAGCTTTATCAGCGAAAGATTTTCAAGTGCCTCCTGTGACGGAAGTATCCATGCACCGCAAAGTGTACCATATGCCCTACAGATTTTGTCGGTAAATACCGGGTTGTTCAGTTTTAGTTTCTTTCTGTAATCTCTCTCCATAGCACAGATCTGACCAACGATGTTATTCATCATTTTTATCAGTTCTTCCTCTGTCCTACCCAAAGTGACCTGATTTGAAATCTGATACATATGAGCAAATGAGTTGCTGTTTTCGCCGTATACGCCTCTTACCGCAATTCCGAGTTTTCCGCATGAATCCAAAACTTTATTTATATTTTTTGTCATTACCAACGCCGGTAAATGAAGCATGGCGGATACTCTTATGGCTGTTCCTGTATTTGTCGGACAACTCGTAAGATAACCGAGTTCTCTGCTGAATGCATAATTCTTTCTGAGTGATTCCAAACCTTCAAACTCAATACAATTCTTATATGCCTCTTCGAATGCTAAGCCCGGCAATATACTCTGTATACGCAAATGATCTTCTTCATTTATCATAACGGAAACCTTATCGCCTGCCGTTGCGGCAAATCCGCAAGGTAGCTTCTGTTCCGTAAGCGCAGGACTTATAGAATGTGTTTCGACAAGATACATCTTATCGAGTTCACTCATATCTGCAATATTTACAAATGTCATCGGTAGTTCGGAATGAACGGAGTTGTATTCCTCGACGGCTTTTTTAGCAAGTGATATGACTTGTTCTGCCGATACAACGCTTGCTCTGTGTGTAAACGGTATCTTATCAAAGTTTCTGGCAAGTCTTACTCTGCTACTGACAACCACATCGGAATCTTTACCCTCGTATGTGTACCAACCTTTGTTATCACTCATTTTCGCCGCCCTCCTTTTCCAGTTCTTTTATCTTGTCTCTGAGCTCAGCCGCCTTTTCAAACTCTTCGTTTGCAATGGCAACCTGCATCTCATTTCTTAACTTATCAATTTCCGAAAGTTCTTTTTGTACATTTTCCGTCTGAATTTTCTCTGCACTTCTTTTTGCACCGACTTCTATCTTTTCATCATCAGGCTCTGCAATATTCTCACCGTCAGCATACGGTGACGCACCTAAGTGCACCGCGTTTCCGTGAATCTTACGAAGCAACGGTCTGAGCTCGTCAATAAATGTCGCATAACACTCCGAACAGCCGAGTTTTCCTGTTTGATTTATAGTCTTTATTGTACTTTTACAAACGGGACATGCCTTTACATTCTTGGCAGGTTGCGAATTTTGCGATGTTACCCACAGATTATCAAGTCCTGCAAGTCCGGAAAGCAATGAACCGAATCCGTCAAGCATAGGAGGGGTGACGCTGCTCTGTACATCCTCCGCGCAATCCGCGCACAAATTCATAACACTTTTTTTATTATTTACAATCTTTGTCAATCTGACTACCGCAGATTTCTTTCCGCATTTTTCACACAACATAAATGATTCCTCCTTTTGTAAAACTCATTCCGAAAGCAATGAAAGTATAATTCTTCTGAGCATATCAGCTCTCACTGCGTCCCTTTCACTCTGATGCACAACAGAAAGCGCCTTATCACTTGTAACAGCCTCTGCTATAGCACCCTCTCGCCTGCTGAGGACACCGTTACCGACAAAATTATTTATAAATATACCTGCGTGGTGCTGTGTTATCTCATCGCCGATAGACGATGCGGCGTGCATCAAATATGCTTCAGCGGAATTTTCCACACGAACACGGCAAATCTTTATACAACCGCCTCCGCCTCTGCGACTTTCTACAATATATCCTTTCTCAGGCGAAAACCTTGTCGAAATAACGTAATTTATCTGCGACGGAACACATTTGAAATGTCCTGCAAGCTCATTTCGCTGTATCTCTATCGAATTTAACTCATCCTCATCGAGCATCGCTTTTATGAATTCCTCTATCATATCGCTGAGTCTTGCCATAAAATCACTTCCTTCTTTAATTACACCCGGTAATTCCGGACAGTATAATAACTTTCCCGGGAAATATTATTTACAATTAGTCAAAAATCATTCTTTTTTCTGACTTTGACTTTCTTTGACTTTCACAACTGCAGTATATCACTCATTTTGCCGGATTGCAATAGGTATAAGAAAAAATTTTACAAAAAATGCGTCCCGAATCCGAGACGCTGAAAACACATATATAATCTTTACTTTTTCACCCACATCAAATACTCAACATTACCGTCGCCGCCCTTTACGGGAGATTCCACAATGCCTTTTACGTTAAAACCGCACGCCTCTGCGCACGACGTAACCTTTGATAAGGCTCTCTTTCTAGCATTCACATCACGCACGATTCCGTTCTTGCCGACTTTTTTTGTGTCTGACTCAAACTGCGGTTTTATTAAAACAACTGCCGAGCCGCCTTGCTTCAAAACACAATACATCCGCGGAAGCAAAAGTGTTACCGATATAAAAGACACATCGCTACAAGCAAAGTCAAAGACGCCGTTATACTCTTCCGGCATATTTCTGAAATCGGTTTTCTCCATATTTCTGACTTTCGGATTATTTAAAATCGTTTCGTCAAGCTGTGAATGTCCCACATCCACTGAACATACGCTCTCCGCACCGTTTATCAAAAGCACCTCTGTAAAACCACCGGTGGAAGCACCTATGTCTACGCAGCACAAGCCTTTCACCGAAATTCCGAACGAATCAAATGCTCCTTGAAGTTTAAGACCGCCCCTGCTTACATACGGAAGCGGGTCTCCCGATGACATTATTTCGTCATTTTCAGCAACAGAAAAAGAAGGTTTTGTGATCACTTTACCGTTTACCGTCACGCAGCCTTCTTCTATCGCTCTTTGAGCCCTTGTTCTGCTTTTAAAAATATCTCGTTCTACAAGCGCCGCGTCAAGTCTCATTTATAAGCTCCTTGTACGCAGCAACGATGCCGTCAGCATCAAGTCCGTAAATATGTTGAATCTGTGCAATCTTTCCGTGCGGAAGCGCCTCATCGGGAAGTGCAATAACTTTTATTTTTGTGTTTATTCCGTTATTGTGGCAGACAAGTCTGACTCTTTCTCCGAAACCGCCGAATTCTACGGCTTCTTCTACCGTGATGACGTACTTCGCATCAGCAGCGTTTTTAAGCACACCTTCTTCGTCCAACGGCTTTATAAATCTGGCATTAAACACTCTGACTTTTACACCGGTTTCAGCAAGCTTTTCAGCAGCCTTTAAAGCCTCTTCGGCAATAGCTCCTGCTGTCATTATGCAAAGGTCAGCCTCTCCGCCGTCAGTAGCATCAAATATAACAGCACCCTTTCCGTACTCTACGGGTGAATATTCCAAGAGTCCGTTTCTTTCTGTAATTCTTTCCTTTGCAGGATATCTTATAACAAAGCAGCCGTGTATATCAGGATCGTTATTTTTATCAAAAACATGCATACCGAGAGTGAGCATATCTTCCATCTCTTTTATGCTGCAAGGAGCCGCAACCGTAGTGTTCGGCAAATGGCAGAGATATGCAAAATCGTAAATACCTTGGTGCGTTTCACCGTCCTGACCGTTTATACCGGAACGATCAAGACCAATAACAAGAGGTAAATCCTGAAGAGCAACATCGTGCAAAAGCTGATCATAGCCTCTCTGAAGGAATGTAGAATATACTGCGATAACAGGCTTTGCACCGCATATAGCCATACCGGCCGCCATTGTAACGGCATGCTGTTCTGCGATACCTACATCAAAAAATCTTTCGGGATATTTGTGTTCGAACTTTTCAAGGCCTGTTCCGAGAGGCATCGCCGCTGTAACGGCAGAAATTTTATCATCATCGGCTGCAAGTTCGGTAAGTTTGTCTGCAAAAGCGGCAGAAAAAGACTTGCCGGAACAGGACTTTACTTTTCCGGTTTCTTTATCAAAAGGTGATATTCCGTGGAACAATGCCGGATCCTCTTCTGCCGGTTTGTAACCGTTACCTTTTTTAGTCATAACGTGAACTATAACCGGACCCTTTTTCTTTTCCGCTTTCTCAAGAGCTTTCTTTATTGCCTTTATATCGTGACCATCCACAACGCCTATATATCCAAGACCGAGATCCTCAAAAAGTTCTCCGGGAATAAGCATCAATTTTATGGACTTTTTCAGTTTGTGAATAAGTAATACAAGATGTCTTCCGATGCCGGGAATAGACCCCAACACTTTCTTTACTTTTTTCTTTACACGCGTATATGACTTTCCTGTTCGGATTTTTCCGAGATATCTTGAAAGACCTCCTACATTCCGGGAAATGGACATACCGTTATCATTGAGAATAATCGTCATATCACAGAAAGTTTGTGCCGCATCATTAAGTGCCTCAAATGCCATACCGCCTGTGAGCGCACCGTCACCGATAACCGCACACACCTTATAATCTGCACCTGTCATACGCTTTGCACGAGCCATACCGAGTGCTGCAGAAATCGAAGTAGAACTATGTCCGGTATTGAAACTGTCGGCAACACTTTCCTCGGTCTTAGGGAACCCGCTGAGTCCTTCAAACTGACGGATAGTATCCATCTCATAATTTCGACCCGTAAGAATCTTATGTACATAAGTCTGGTGACCGACATCCCACACAATTCTGTCCTTATAAGGATTATAAAAAGAATACATAGCAAGTGTAAGCTCAACCACACCTAAGTTTGATGCGAGATGACCTCCGTTTTTTGCGACAACATCTACTAAACGTTCTCGTATATCTTTTGCTAAATTTTCAAGTTCTGCCGGAGACATATTTTCTAAATCCTCGGGCAATTTAAAATCCTTATCAGGTAACATTACTGCTTGTCCTTTATATAAATTTCAATATAAATTCACTGTATATTTTAACAATTTAATTATTTCTTTCAAGTAAATAAACTGCCATTTCTCTCAGGAAATCGCCTTTTTCACCGAAACTGTCAGCAATACACTTAGCTTCCTCAGTCATTTCGTGCAAAATCTCTTTGCAACGGTCAATGCCGTACAACGTCACATATGTACTTTTATCTTCCTGCGCATCGCTTCCGACAGGCTTACCCAAAAGCTCCGTATCACCCTCTACATCGAGGATGTCGTCTTTTATCTGGAACGCCGTACCGATTATCTCACTATATCTGAGAAGTTTCTGCACGTTCTCATCAAATGACTCTGCCGCCGGATATTTTTCGTAGAACTCCCCATCAAGAGTATTTGCGGATATTCTGAAACCGCCAGCCTCAGCCGCAATATAAACAGGAGCTTTGAGAAGCGCACCGGTCTTACAACTGTATGTATGTTTTAAGATTTCTTCGGAAACAGCTTTTCCCTCAGACTCCAGATCAGTAACCTGTCCGCCTATCATACCTTCCGTTCCGCTGAGATAGGAAACATCAGCTATAATTCTCAATCCATAAACAGGGTTATCCATATGAAGTGCCGCACACGACATAAGCTCGAAAGCCTTATTTAAAAGAGAATCCCCTGCCAAAATCGCAGTCGCCTCATCAAATTGCTTATGGCAAGTCAGTCTTCCTCTTCTGAGCTCGTCGTCATCCATAGACGGTAAATCGTCGTGTATAAGCGAATATGTATGTATCATTTCGAGAGCACATGCAAAAGGCATTACGGTATCACGCCTTACTCCGAGTACATCAGCCACTGCAAGTGCAAGCACAGGTCTGATTCTTTTGCCGCCGCATAGCAAGCTGTAACGCATAGCCTTATATATATTTTTTTGCGGATTGTCTCTTTCGGCACAAAACTTCTCTAAAGCATTTTCTACATCGGATGCCATCCGCATAAGTGATGTTTTAAATTCAGATTGATTCATAAAATCACCTTTTTTAAAATAATTATCTTGTATATCCCAGGCCGTTCAATATTTCGTCAGCCTTCGCAAACATTCTCTTTTCTTCGTCTTTTTCCATATGGTCAAATCCCATAAGATGCAAAAATCCGTGGCACACCAAAAAGGCAACCTCTCTTTCGGTACTGTGACCATATTCTTCTGCCTGTTCTTCCGCCTTTTCTACCGAGATAACAATGTCTCCAAGCATAATCGCCGCAGTGTCGGGATTTAAATCCATTTCGTCGATATCTCCGTCACCCTCATGAAGCTGCATAAAAGGAAATGAAAGCACATCTGTTGCCTTGTCTATATCACGCTGTTCGGCATTAATCTCGCGAATTTCTTCATTGCTGACAAAAGAAACGCTCACCTCACATCCACCGTCACGAGCAAACTCGGTAAACTTTGACTCACCCTCGCAAAGAACTTTTTTTACGATATCACAATACTGTGCAAGCTCCGCCTGCGATATAACCGTACCGTCGTAAATCTTTTCGTCTGCCGCATTAAGTTCACTTTCAAACTCTGCGGTACTCACTTTCGGGGAAAATATTAATTCTACTGTCATTTCTGATCGTTTCTCCTTTTTTCGTAACTTTCGTACGCCTTTATAATCTTCTGAACAAGTTCATGTCTGACAACGTCTCTGTCAGTCAACTTTATAAAAGCAATGTCGTCTATATCTTTCAAAATATTCTGTATCGACTTAAGTCCGGAACGCTTGTCCGGCGGAAGATCTATCTGTGTTACATCGCCCGTCACAACAGCCTTTGAACCTACACCTATACGAGTGAGGAACATTTTGAGCTGTTCCGGTGTGGTATTCTGCGCTTCGTCAAGTATGATGAATGCATCATCAAGTGTACGACCTCGCATATATGCAAGCGGAGCAATCTCAATCGCACCTCTTTCAAAGTTTCTCTGGTAACTGTCAAGCCCCATAACATCGTAAAGAGCATCATAAAGGGGTCTGAGATAAGGATCAACCTTGTTCTGCAAATCTCCCGGCAAAAATCCGAGTTTCTCACCCGCCTCGACGGCAGGTCTGGTAAGAATAATACGTGAAACTTCGTTCTTTTTAAAAGCGGTAACCGCCATAGCAACCGCAAGATATGTTTTACCCGTACCTGCAGGTCCGATACCGAAAGTAACAGAGTTATTCTTTATGGCATCAATATAATTTTTCTGACCGTTAGTCTTTGCCTTCAGCGGTCTGCCCTTTGATGTAAGGCATATAACATCAGCGGAATAATTCTGAACGGCAGAAATCTTGCCGTCGCTTGCAAGATCACAAAGATATGCGACAAGTTGACGTGTGATGACTTCGCCGCTGTCTGCAAGCTCAATCAGACGACCAACAACATTCGATGCTTTTACACAATTTTCTTCCGAGTCGCCCGAAATGCAGATTTCGTCTCTTCTCACCGAAATGCTCACCAAAAAAGCATCCTCAACTATAATTACATTTTCATCTTTGCTTCCGAAAATACACGGAACCGAATCCATGCTTTGCGGTCTGATAATTTTCTCCGCCATATAATCTCCCGTATATCATTCTATACGCTGCACAGTGCCTATCTGTTCGACACATTCAGCCCATACATAAAAAGCTTTGCGACCATCTATTTCACGAATCTCGTGACCTGTATCCACTACCGTAGCCTTATCAGGGATCTTCCCGTCAAGCTCTGACATGGCCTGAAGCTCAGCGTATTTTTCAGCTTCGCTATCATCAAAATCCTTTCGGATAAATTCTGTCTCGGTCAAAGTCTCCGTCGATATCCCGATAGGAAGTTTTGTACCGTCAGAAAAGGTAACATATCTGCTCACGGTAACACTGTCATAACTTTTGTATACACTGTCTATTTTACACCATGGAAGAGGAATTTTAAAGCCGAATATTAAAAGTTTTTTGACCTCCGCAGTATTTCCCGTAAACTCAAACACCTCTGCGCTGTTTTCTATATATCGGTACGACGAATATCGCACAATTCCCGTCACTTCTCCCATAGCGTGAACATATCTTTCCTCTGTCCCGAACATCTCGTTTATAGGCAAAACAACACCCGATATAAGAGTATCACCTTTAAGCACTACGGATGATTCCGGCACAACAACTGTGCCCTGCTTTGCAACGATTTTTGTTATAAATGCATCTTTTGCCGCAACAATATCGCAAGGTACATTAGGATCAACTTCCGCGCCTTCATAATATATTCCGTCGGAAAGAGTTATATATAATTTACTTCCTTTAAGCTTCACGCCTACCCAATCGACACCTTCAATGCTGTCTTCGAGAGTTTCCGACAATTCTTTTATATCAATACTTTTTACGGATACACCCGGTATTATTCCCATATTTTCAAGAATTTTATTTGCAGCAATTATTTCCTCGCCTTTGCCGCCGCTTACTTCGACCGACCAGAGCAAAGTAAAGGCGAGGATCACGGCGGCGCACGTCAGTGCGCCGCCGCAAAGCAGCGGCAGGCGTCGTCTGTATCGGTGCAGGACGACGCCGAGGCCGCTGCGCTCTAAAACATGAACGCGGCACTTGGATTTAAGTGCCGCGGACCTTATTCTATGTTTAAAGTCTTTAATCTTTACCGATGCAACATATTTTCCTTCGTCGCACATTTCAATATTCCATATATCAATACCACGCTTTATACATATGTTTATAAATTTTTCCGGAAATTTACCTTTTATTTCAACTCTGACATGATTTGAAAGATGTCTTCCGATACTTTTAAAAGTTATATTACCCATAAATTATCCTGTTTATCTTCCCTTCGATTCTTATTCCCTCACTGTTTATTTCCGAAATGCCGAGTGCTTCGCCGCCGACAACCAATTCACCGATTTTAGTGTTCAGCACGATCTGCGACGGAGAACAGGCACGCAGACCGCCGTAATTCATAATTTCTATTGCCGTATCACCGATTGTTCTTATTGACGGTATCCCCAGGATGCAATCGGACGGGAGACCGAAAATTTCACCTTTCATACGCACCTCCGTAAAGTCAATTTGCAGCAATTGCCAGTTCAGCAGGGTCTCCGAATTCGTAACCTGCCGCTCTTACATCAGTTATAATCTTTTCAAGAGCCTCGGCATTATCAGGAGAAACCGCGTGAAGCAGAAGTATAGCTCCGTCATGCAGGTTTTCCATTACCATTTTGTGTGCATAATCTGCTCCGTTCGGCTTGTCGGCAACCCAATCTTTGTAAGCAAAACTCCACATCATACAGGTATAGCCCATATCAGCCGAAATTTTTAATGATTTCTCGTCAAATTCACCCATCGGAGGTCTCATAAATTTCATATGCTGACCAAACTGCTCATAATATTTATTTTCAAGTATTTCGAACTCCGTCTTGATTTTTTCTTCCGTCAAGGTCGGGAGTGAATAATGACCTTCGGTATGGTTGCCCACATAATGACCTTCATTTACCATTTTAACGACCAAGTCATTGCTTCTGTCGTAGTAATCCCCCGTAATAAAGAAAACCGCTTTAACGCCTGTTTTTTCAAGCGTAGCAAGTATCTGTCCGGTGTAACCATTCTCGTATCCTTCATCAAATGTCAAATAAATCTTTTTCTCGCCCTCTTTGCCTAAATAACACCCACCGTATTTTTTAAGCAATGCCGATTCCTTTGAACCGACCTCCGGTAAACTGCCGTTAGAACCTCGCTTTATTCCCCACGCATATTTTGCAGATGCAGAAACTTTGTCGGATGTCAGGATCGATTCCCCATCCCCCACATCTGTCAAATCCGCTCCGCCTTTATTTCCGGCACTCATAAATACCGGATAAGCCAAAAGCACAAGCACCAAAATCATAGGTACTGCAACATACAGCCATTTACTTATCTTCAATTTCATAACTCTCATATAAAACCGCCTTTCCCTATTTACAATTATCTCGCTTGTTTTATCAATATGGGACATATCGTGAAATTATGACGGAATTTACAGAGTGAATTATGTATAAAAAAGAGACTCCAAAAGAGTCTCCCTAGGTTATATGTCCCACATACAATCAGTTATCCTTACTTGCATCAAACATCATATTTGTTTTATTTTCAATCATCTCTTCGCTGTATGCAGAAATGTGTATATTATTCTCATACTTCACTTCGAAAGAACCGCCGTATGTAGCAAAGAAATTATCAAATTTAGGCTTGATACTTACGCCGAGAGAACTTTCAAGGCTCGTAGGGCTTCCGATAACAGAAATCGTGTACGGAGCATACAAAGATGTACCATTTACAGCAAGATAGTTATTTACCGCTCTGACTTCGGTCATAGAAAGAATACGCTCACCGTTTATGGAAATCGCTTGTGCCGAAGAAGCCTTAAGCTCATTTATAAGCGACTGTATAAGAGAAGCGCTGAGTGAAACAGATACATCATTTGCATCGTCATATTTCAGAGTAACAACAATGCCCTGTCCGTATACTTCCGTAAGTCCGGCAAATTTTTTCAGAAGGTCATTTTCCTGACGAAGTTTTTCTATTTTCTCTTCGTTTGTACCATTATCAAGAATTTCAAGTTTGTCTTCAAGTTCAGCTTTTGATTGTTTGAGAGCCTCTACCTCTGCAATAAGTTCAATAATACGACCTTGAGCTTCGGTTTTGGTCGAAACTTGTTTCTGCTCGTTCTCCTGCTGTTGAATTATGCTTTTATATTCAAAAGACACAATCACGCCTAAAGTTATACAAACCAACGTCAACGCAATCGTTCTGACAGCT
Source organism: Oscillospiraceae bacterium (assembly GCA_015069195.1). Lineage (GTDB taxonomy): Bacteria > Bacillota > Clostridia > UBA1212 > UBA1212 > SIG423. The sequence continues at coordinate 309,493 of SVJA01000001.1, forward strand.
TTATTTTTTAAAGCTTTTTTCTTTATTAACTTTTCCCTTAACAACTCTTCATCTTCCATAATAAACCTCACAGAAAATCATTCAACATCTTCAGAATCTTTTAAATATTTCACATTTTCATCAGAAAATCCGGTAAACCCGGCTATCTTCACAGCATCAGATTCTGTAACATTCACAAGCAAATCCGCCGTAATAATATTTTTATAAATACTGCTGTTTACAAAATCCGAGTACAAAATATCAGAATTGCCTATAGCCTTTATCGAGAACGGTGCAAAAAGTTTTTTATCATTAACCTTTATACCCGTACCCATACAAATAATTTCAGTATCCGAAACGATTCTCTCACCGTTAACAGATATCGCCTGCGCACCTGAATCACGCAGGGCATTTACAATATTAAGCAACGTAGAATCATGTACAAGCAAATAATTTGTAACGGTTCCGCTTGTAGGATTGCCGTCATCAATGGAAATTTCGATACCCTTTCCGGTCACATCTCTTGTGCCTGCATAAAAACCGTACTTTTCTATCGACGAATTATAGAACTCGAGTATACGAAAGAAATCATTATCGTTTTCGGCAAGTTGAGACATCTTGCTGTCATATTCAGAACTCATCTCCGATATTTCACCGGACAACGCCGCAACATCCTCTTCCAGAGATTCTATCTGCTTTTGATAATCACTTATAGTCTTTGATTGTTTTGCAGCTTCTTTTTTATCATTGGCCCTGGCAGTAGCTGTCTGAACCGCTACAAAAACTCCCAAGCAGACAAATACGGCAAAAAAGACGATTAACGCGGTCTTTTTTTGCTTCTTCATTTTATATTCAATTGTATCTGAATCGTTTATCGAATCCACCGCATTTCACCGCCGCTTCGTATCAAAATCCGAACACTCTTATCAGCCTACAGGATTGTATGTTATATCTCTGCCCTCAATAAACGGTGAATAGAAAACATCCTCATAGAAATAAACATCACCGTCAACAGTAATACAAAGACCTTTAAACTCATAAACTTTCTCGGTAGGCAAAACCTTAAGGCCGACAGATTTCCACTCAACTTTTATTTCTTTAACAGATTTGTTAATTGTAAAATCAGTACCCAAAACTTGAAGCACAACAGATTTCTTTGAAGCTTTTGCGACTTCCACATGATACTTTACATCCATTGTGTCTGTTTCAAAAACATTCACAGGATATAAAAGTTTAATCTCTGATTCCTTTTTCTCTGAAAGTTCATAAGCCTTTTGATTTTTGTAAGCATCAAAATCAATCTTATTTTTTATTTCATCGGAAACTGCACCGTCAACCGTAACTTTTGAAACGGCACTTGTCGATTTTTTATCCTTATCTTTACAACCGATGAAACATATACAAGATATCACCGTGATAAATAAAACAGCAAATTTGATATAACTCTTCTTCATATCTTTATCCTCCGTCTTAAAACAAAACCCGAACAAACGGACTGTCTGTTCGGGTATGAAAAAACATATTAAACTTTATCAGTCAACTGCTTTTTTCTTTTTCAAATAAATCGAGATAGCCACTACCGCACCGGACATAAGCAATGCTGTGACAGGAAGCAACCAAGCAGTGTCATCACCACTCGGAGGGTTAGCTTCTCCGACAACATTGATTACATAGGTAAATGTATATCCATTGTAGGTAACAGTTACTTCCTGCTCACCGGGAGTATTCATATCATAACCGCTACACATATCTTCTGTTATATCGATATATGTCGGATCACCATGATCATACTCAATCTTAAGCTTACCGCCATCGGAATTGAACTCGTCACCCTGATTAAATTCTTTCTGTGTAGGTGCCGGATTCATAGTCACATTTATAACGCTCGGAGCTTTTACAGTAATATCGAATGTAAGATCATTCTTGTCTTCCCATCCCTGATATACAATCTGAACCTTTTTTGTTCCTGCTGTATCAGTATTCGGAATAGCTTCAAGCATCTGCTCTGTTACGTCAATATACTCTATATCATCGTTGCTCCACTCTACTTTAAGCTGTGCACCTGTGATATCAAAGTCCTCACCTGTCCAGTAAGTAAGTTTGTCAGCCTTCTTATAAAGTGTGACATTCTTTATAGTAACAGCATTAACTTCAATATCAAAAGTAAGGTCATTGACATCTTCCCAACCAAGATACTCAACCTGAATAGTCTTTGTGCCTGCTGTACTCATATCAGGCATAGCCTCGAGCATTTGCTCTGTTACATTGATATAAGTGATATCGTCGTTTGTCCACTCAAGTTTAAGCTGCGCACCTGTGATATCAAAGTTATCACCTGTCCAGTATGTGAGTTTGTCTGCAGGAGTGTAAAGTGTAACATTCTTAAGTTCGGGATCTTCAACATTAATATCAAATGTAAGATCGTTCTTATCTTCCCATCCCTGATATATAACCTGAACAGTCTTTGTGCCTGCAGAAGAAGTATCCGGAACAGCCTCAAGCATCTGCTCTGTTACGTCGATATAAGTAACATCGTCGTTTGTCCACTCCACTTTAAGCTGTGCACCTGTGATATCAAAGGTCTCGCCAGTCCAGTAATCAAGTTTATCAGCAGGAGTATAAAGTGTAACATCCTTAATAGTAGGATCGCTTACAGTAATATCAAAAGTAAGATCATTTACAAATTCCCAATTCTCATACTTAACCTGAACAGTTTTTGTACCTACGGTATCAGTATCAGGAATAGCCTCAAGCATCTGCTCTGTTACGTCAACATATGTCTTACTTGAATCTGACCACTCGACTTCGAGCTGTGCACCTGTTATATCAAAATCTTCGCCCGTCCAATAAGCAAGCTTATCAGCAGGTTTGAAAAGAGTAACATTCTTAACAGTTACCGCACCGGAATTATCCTCTATACGAATTATACCTGCAGTGAAAGTAACTTCAACCGGTTCACCATAGCAATCAGAGATATTTGCGGCCTGATTGTCCTTCAAACTGATTTCGACAGGATATACACCGGGCTGAGCATCATCTGCAACCTTAAAAGCAAGGTCAAACATTTCGCCTTCGCCCTCTGTGTTGTAAAGCATATTTCCTACTTTGTCATTTGACCAAAGGAAGCAATCGCCATTCTTTATAAGCATCCACTGTTCAATTTCGAAGTCGCTTCCGCCAACTGCAGTCACACTTTCAAAAGACAATGCATCTGTATCATATGAAAGCTCTAATGTAAACGCCGCAACACCGGGATTATTCTCAATAAAGAGAGGAAGAGTCACAACACTGCCCGCAGTAGTTGTCTCATCTCCGCCGTAAATGTGTGCAGGAGTATTACCTGTAACTGTAAACATAGAAAATCCCATTACGAAAACTGTAACAGCCAAAAGCAATGACATGTACTTTACTTTTCCGTATAACTTCTTTTTCAACGAATAAACCACCTTTCAAGGATAGTATCTATATTTAATCAGACTTAATACTAACATCCAATTATTTAAAAATACCAATATTCTATTTTTTGTAAATTTAGTTTTTAATACTTTTAAATAATTTTACATTAGTACTTTGAAATTGTCTTTAAATACTTTTTCTTTTGTGTTGACAAATTATCCTTGCCGGCGGCCGTGAGGCCGCCGGGGGATAACTTTATTCAGAATTTAATCAATTACTGATCAGTTCGCTCTGACTGCGATGTTACGAACTGCGATAAGGTCAGTTGTAACGAGTGCTGTACCATAGTTAGAGAGCTTCAAGAGATCTGTAACTGTAGCGTCAGCTGTAAGGCTGCCTACGAGAACTTTACCGAACTCAGCGAAGTCAACAACTACAACTGCATCATCAATTGTGAATGTTGCGCCTTCGTACTCAACTTCAACAGCAGCTGTAGCAGCGATAGCATCAGCAGCAAGTGTCAATGTAGCTGTTGCAGTGAAGCCTGTTGTGATCTCTTCGTCAGCAATACCTGTTGTATTTTCATTGTAGCTTACATAAAGAGTAATCTCGCTTGCAGCAGCATCAAATGCAGCACCTTCCTCGTAGTAAACCTGTGTAGAAGAAGCATCAACGATTGTAGGAGCTACGAAGTATACAGTAACTGTATCTGTGACAGTTTGGTCTTCAGCATAAGTAACTGTTACAGTCTGAGCAGCTGTGCTTGTGTTATCAAGTGCAGCTGAATCGTCTACGAGAGTACCAGCCTGTACGCCTGCAGAAACTGCATTCGGACCTACTGTACCGCTGTTAGCCTGCTCGAGTGTATACTGTGTATTGCCCCAAGCAAATGTGTCACCAACTTTGAAGTAGAGAGTATCAGGAGTTACTGTGATACCAACGATAGACTCGTTGAGAGCGATAGTAACTACAACATCAGCTGTTACAGTTGTCTGTGTATCTTCCTGTGTATAAGCACCTGTGATAGTAGCCTGCTGGCCGCCTGTCATATCGTCTGTTACATCAGTTGTCAAATCAGCGAACATATCAGCAGAAGCGTCCTGAGCGTCATCAGATGTACCGTCTGTGTAAGTGATTACATACTCAACATTGTTGTTGATGTAGTCAGCAACAAATCCGTCTTTATCTGCTTCTGTCTCGTCAACTTCGATAGTTGTGAACTCTTCGCCTGTAGTCTTGTCAAAGAACTTGATAGACTCAATTGTCTTAGATACGAATACTGTACCGTCAACAACATTTACATCTACAGCGTCAGCAGTAGCATTAGAAATCTGGTAATCGTCAACTGTGATAGATACTTTGTACTGAGCATCATTTGCAGAAGACTTAGCTGTTACTACAGGAACAGTTACAGTACCGAGAACAAATGTCTCGTCTGTGATATCTCCCTGAGCATAAGCAGCCCATACTGTGTATGTGTTGCCGTTCTGAGCAAGGATCTCAAGGCCTGTAGCAGGTGTGAATACAGGAGTACCTGTTGTAAGACCGTCTTCGATGTCGAGAGTAAATGTGATAGCAGCAATGCTGTCAGCGTTGTCAGTTACAGTAAGAGTAACATCAACGTTTGTATCACCTGTAAATATAAGGTCACCAGCCTCACCACGGTAGTCACCTGTGATTGTGATACCTGTGATATCAGCAAACTCAGCGTGAACTTCTACGTCAGCAGCGGGCATTGTGAATGTCTTAAGAGTTGTATTGATAGCGTACTCTGTTGTATCGCCGTCAATTGTGTAGTAAAGCTTAGAAAGCTTCTTTCCTGAATCAGGAGTCAATGTAACAGTAACAGTCTCACCCATTGTAGCTGTTGTAGGAGCAGCAGTGATAGCACCGCCTTCGATATCAGGGCAGATAGAAACTGTGTAGTTAACTTTCTTGTAAGAAGCCTTAACAGCAACACCTTCTGTACCCATTGTGAATGTTGTTGTAGCAGCTGTCTCATCAGCGAGCTGTACGCCGCCTGCTGTAACTACCCACTTGTCAAACTCATGGCCTGCAGGAGGGTTATTAGCAATGATTGTGATTGTCTCACCGTAAGCAGCTGTACCTGTGTAAGTACCGTCTGTTACGTATACGTCAACAGCCATAGCTTTGTAGTTAGCTGTAACTTCTACATTAGCTGTACCCATTGTGAATGTTGTTGACTCAGCTGTAGCATCAGCGAGTGTTACGCCACCGCTTACAACTGTCCAACCGTCAAATACCATACCTGTAGCAGCAGGATCAGCTGTGATGGTTACAGTTGTACCTTCAACAACAGCATCAGCAGGTGTAGCTGTACCATTGTTAACAGTTGTTGTGTATGTCGGAGCAGGAGTATCAGGACCACCAGAAGCAGAAGCAACTGTTATAAGTCCACCAAAGAGCTGTGCATAACCTTCGTACTCATCATCCCAATCACTATAGCATGTATAGTCCAAAGTGATCTGGTATGAATCACCGGCAGGTGCATTATCAGCTACTGTAAATGTCATTGTATACATAAGTCCGTTAGGATTTACTTCAGTAGCACTCATAGCTGCCATTTTGAACTTACCTGTTGCCAAGTTGTTTGTGTTGTTAGATATACCTGAATATCCATCAGCAGCTGTACCCTGTACTACAGAAGAACATGTCAAATATGTGCTGTCCCAATTAAGCTCCATATCATAGCTGTATGTTACTTCCGGGAAGTTTACATTTTTAACTGTAACTTCAAATGTATCTCCCGGTGCAGCAGTTACGTTTGATATTACAACAGCAGGTGTTGTAATTGTAACTTCAGGATCTGTTACAACGGGTGTATTTACTTCTCCGCCACCTGTAGAAGCAGAAGCAACTGTTATAAGTCCACCAAAGAGCTGTGCATAACCTTCGTACTCATCATCCCAATCACTATAGCATGTATAGTCCAAAGTGATCTGGTATGAATCACCGGCAGGTGCATTATCA
>SVJA01000005.1 GCA_015069195.1 Oscillospiraceae bacterium
TCCCTTAGCCGCCGTATAACTTTCCGTCTGCGGCTGACTCATACGATCACGAGAAGAAGAAATATTTACGATGCTTCCTCCCTCTGCAAAATACGGTGCAAACAATTTGGAAAGGTAAAACGGAGCTGTCACGCCGACTTTCAAAGCATATTCAAAATCTTCGTAACTTCCGTTTTCGATGCCGCATATTTTCGGTGCCGCATTATTTATAAGAAAATCAATATGTCCATACTCTGAAATCACACGTTCGGCAAAACGCTCCAATGTTTCTTTATCAGAAATATCCCCGACAAAGTAATCATTTTCAAGCAAATCAATTATGCAGACAGTTGCACCCGCCTCTTCAAACTTCTCACGGATACATTTGCCGATACCGCGGACTCCACCTGTAACAACAACAATTTTATTTTTAAAGTTAAACATAGTTATAACCTTTCCTAAAACATACAATTAATACTACATAAATTGTACAACAATACCCGCAGATAACCAAAGTATCAAAAAAGCCCTTTAACTGATATGTACCCATTTTTCTGGACAACACAGTAAGGAGGGTACATATCAAAACAAGGGCTTTTTAACATCAATATCAATTCTTCGGTTTCATTGTGGGGAAGCACAATACATCCCTGATAGAAGCGCTGTCTGTAAGAAGCATTACGAGACGGTCGATACCAAATCCGAGTCCACCCGTAGGAGGCATACCATACTCGAGAGCTGTTACAAACTCGTAGTCAACCTGAGCTTTAGAGTCCGGTTCTTCTTCGAGTTTCTTTGCAACCTGCTTTTCGAAACGCTCACGCTGATCGATAGGATCGTTGAGTTCGCTGAAAGCATTACCGAACTCAGTAGCATTTATGAAGTACTCAAAACGCTCTGTAAACTCCGGCTCATCGGGTTTACGCTTTGCAAGTGGGCTGTTCTCAACAGGATACTCGTAAATGAATGTAGGCTGTATGAGATTTGCCTCAACAAATGCATCAAAGAATTCTACCAAAACAGTGCCCTTTGTGGCATCTTCAGGAACTTCGACATGCTTTTCTTTAGCACAAGCACGGGCTTCTTCGTCAGACTTCCAATCGTAGTAATCTACACCGGCATATTTTTTAACAGCCTCTGCCATAGTAAGACGTTCCCAGTGACCCATATCGATCTCTACACCCTGGTATGTGATCTTTGTTGTGCCGCAAATTTTCTCAGCGAGCATTGTGTAGAGTTCTTCTACGAGATCCATCATGCCGTGATAGTCTGTATATGCCTGATAAAGCTCGATAGTTGTAAACTCAGGATTATGCTTTGTGTCCATACCTTCGTTACGGAAGATACGTCCGACCTCGTATACGCGGTTCATACCACCGACGATAAGACGCTTTAAGTAAAGCTCTGTTTCGATTCTGAGGTACATATCCATATCGAGTGTATTGTGGTGAGTTTTGAAAGGTCTTGCAGAAGCACCGATCTCAAGCGGAACCAAGATAGGAGTATCAACTTCCAAAAAGTCCTTGCTGTCAAGGTAATTTCTGATTTCCTTAAGAATCTGTGAACGCTTTATGAAGGTGTCCTTAACTTCGGGATTTACGATAAGGTCAACTTCTCTCTGGCGATATCTCATATCCACATTGCTAAGTCCGTGGAATTTCTCCGGCAACGGAATGAGAGACTTTGAAAGAAGCTTCACACTCTTTGCGTGAACGGATATTTCGCCTGTCTGTGTGCGGAATACAAATCCCTCTACGCCTATGATGTCACCGATGTCCATCTGCTTGAACGCCATATACTCGTCTACTCCAATGTCGTCGCGGCGTACATAAAGCTGGATAAGACCTTTTGCGTCACGGACGTGAGCGAAACTTGCTTTACCCATAATACGCTTTGACATAAGGCGTCCGGCAATTTTAACAGTTATTTCGTCACCGTCATTATAGCTGTCAAAGATATCCTGTGAATATGCCGTAAAATCAAATTTTGTTATTTTGTAAGGGTCGAAGCCGTTAGCACGCATATATGCGAGCTTGTTTCTTCTGACCTGCATCTGTTCATTAAGCTCTGCAGCGGTTACTTCTTCAGCGCCGCTGTTTTGATTAACATTGTTATTTTCCACTTGTAAAAATTCCTCCGAATTATTTATCGTCATTACTGGCGTGTTATTTCGAGAACTTTGTATTTAGCTGTACCTGCAGGGATAGCAACCTCGAACTCGTCACCGATAGCTTTGCCGATAACAGCTTTGCCGATAGGAGACTCGTTAGATATCTTCATCGCTCTGGGGTCAGCCTGGTATGAACCTACGATGTGGAAAGTAACTTCCTCATCAAATTCGTAATCGTAAAGTTTAACAAAATGTCCCATCTTTACTGTATCTGTGCTGCCGTCATCCTCGATGATAACACAATTTTTGAGAACTTCCTCAAGCTGTGCAATCTCTGCTTCGTTCTCTGCGTGAGCCTGTTTAGCTTCGTCATATTCTGAGTTTTCGGAAAGGTCACCGAAGCCTCTTGCAATTTCAATACGCTTTATAATTTCCTGGCGCTTTCTGCTCTTTAAGTCCTCGACTTTGTTCTTTAAGTCCTCGTAACCTTCTTTGGTTAAATGTGTCACTGTAACAGCCATTTAATTCACTCCTTTTTTTGTGCACTCAAAGTGCTAAAACAATACAAAACAATAATCGCTTATGTGATTATTTAATTTTTACATAGTTGTTATCTTTAAGAATAACGTCGTGTGCGCCGCCCTCTACGATACTTGTTGCAGAAACCATCGTGATTCTCGCATTCTCGTGAAGATCGGGAATATTAAGAACACCGCAGTTACACATAGTAGAACGAATCTTTCCGAGTGTAATAGCAAGGTTGTCGTTAAGACTTCCGGCATAAGGCACGTATGAGTCAACACCCTCTTCAAAAGAAAGCTTCGAAGCGCCGCCCATATCGTAACGTTGCCAGTTTCTCGCACGGTTTGAACCCTCGCCCCAGTACTCTTTTACATAAGTACCATTGAGATTAATCTTTGCTGACGGGCTCTCGTCAAATCTTGCAAAGTATCTTCCGAGCATTATGAAATCTGAACCCATAGCAAGAGCAAGTGTCATGTGGTAATCGTAAACGATACCGCCGTCTGCACAAAGCGGGATATACACGCCTGTACGCTGATAGTATTCGTCACGAGCCTTAGCAACTTCGATAACCGCTGTAGCCTGACCGCGACCGATACCTTTCTGCTCTCTTGTGATACAGATAGAACCGCCGCCGATACCAATCTTAATAAAATCAGCTCCTGCTTCTGCAAGGTAGTAGAAAGACTCAGCATCTACAACATTACCTGCACCGCATTTTACTTTTCCGCCGTACTCGTTCTGTACCCACTCAAGAGTATCTTTCTGCCACTCAGAATATCCCTCTGAAGAATCGATACATAGAATATCTGCACCTGCCTCTACGAGAGCAGGAACACGCTCTTTGTAGTCACGGGTATTTATACCTGCACCAACCATATATCTCTTCTGGGCATCAAGAAGCTCCAGCGGATGAGCCTTGTGTGAATCGTAGTCTTTTCTGAACACGAAATATTTGAGCATACCTGCATCATCTATAATCGGGAGACAGTTAAGCTTGTTATCCCAGATAATGTCATTAGCCTCTTTAAGGCTGACACCCTCTTTCGCATAAATAAGCTCCGAAAAAGGAGTCATGAACTCACTGATCTTTGTAGAAAGATCCATACGGCTGACACGATAATCACGGCTTGTAACAATACCGAGAAGTTTACCTTCTGAAGTACCATCCTCTGTGATAGCGATCGTAGCATGGCCTGTCTTTTCCTTAAGAGCAAGAACATCCGCAAGTGTCTGGTCTGCACGGAGATTCGAATCGCTTACAACGAATCCTGATTTGTATTTCTTTACTCTGGCAACCATCTCTGCCTGCTGCTCGATAGGCTGTGAAACATATATGAATGAAAGACCTCCGCACTTTGCAAGAGCAACAGCCATCTTGTCATCTGATACAGCCTGCATAACTGCAGAAACAAGAGGAATATTTGTGCACAATGAAGGTTCCTCACCTTTTTTAAACTTTACGATAGGTGTTCTCAATGAAACATTGTCGGGAATCATATTCTTTGTTGTAAGACCCGGCAAAAGAAGATACTCACTAAATGTGTGTGACGGTTCCGGATAAATAAAAGCCACGGTAAAACCTCCTAATTATTATAAAATAAACCGCAAAGCGTAACCCACACCTTGCAGTTATCACATATAAATTAAAATCGTTATTATTATACTTTTTTTTAGTACCTGTTGTCAATTGTAATTCTGCGTGAATTTACTATATTCTCCGCAAAACTCTCATAACCTCAGGACTTTTCAATCTGAGCGCTTCAAGAATCTTTTCATTAGGCGTAAAATACACTTTGAGCATACCGCCTTTAGAATCACGACATCTGAAAAAATAAACTTTATCATTATCATCCCCGTCACCTACGGTATCCCCCGTGCAATCAATCACCTTTAAATCAGTCTGCACCGTCATCATATCTTTCTGCATTCGCTCTTTGTCCGAAAGACCGAACTCCGAAATCTCCTTTACATCCACAGAAACAATCTCTTTGCGCTTTGTCTGATTCATAATTTTTGTAACAGAAAACACACCCGCCATCACGGAATACTCATACTCCACGACCGATCTTGTATATACAAGCCTTGCAGCAAGTGCAAAAACCGCAATAACCGGTACCGCCAATATAAGTGCCGCATAGCCGGTAAATGCCGCTAATACAAACAGAATAACAGCACAAGCAATCGCCAGCAACACAGATACTATTATCGGAGTTTTACTTCTTGCACCTTTTACAAACATCTCCGTATTTTCCGTCAAAGCCATTTCTATAACCTCTTCTGCAATATTCCGCCGGCAAAATGCCGGCAGGTATTCAGCGGCGGCGCATCGCGCCGCCGCTGTTCTTATACTATAACAACAACCCGCAAAAAGCAACTGTATTGCATTTTGCGGGTTGAAACCATTTATTAATTTTCAAAACGGTGCAGCAATTTATTATCAATACATGCCGCCCATTCCGCCGCCTGCGGGCATCGGCGGTTCCGGTTCGGGAATGTCAGCAACAACAGCCTCTGTTGTAAGAAGAACTGCTGCTACGGATGCAGCGTTCTGAAGCGCAGAACGTGAAACCTTTGCAGGATCTACGATACCGTTTGCTATCATATCAACATATTTCTCTGACATGATATCGTAACCGATACCGGGTTTTGCGTGTTTAACTTTATCAACGATAACAGCGCCTTCAAGACCTGCATTGAAAGCAATCTGCTTAACAGGCTCTTCGAGAGCTTTAAGAACGATGGAAACACCTGTTTTCTCGTCACCGCTTGTAGTCTTGAGAAGTTTTTCAACAGCAGGAATAGCCTGTACGAAACATGTACCGCCGCCTGCTACGATACCCTCTTCTACTGCTGCCTTTGTAGCAGCAAGAGCGTCTTCTATTCTGAGTTTCTTTTCTTTCATTTCAGTTTCGCTGGCAGCACCGACCTGAATAACTGCTACGCCGCCTGCGAGTTTTGCAAGTCTTTCCTGGAGTTTTTCTTTGTCAAACTCTGATGTAGTCTCTGCAATCTGAGCTTTGATAGAAGATATTCTCTTCTGAATCTCAGTCTTGTCGCCTGCACCGTCAACAATAATTGTTGTCTCTTTGAGAACCTTAACCTGTCTTGCACGACCAAGCTGGAATATATCAGTTTCTTTGAGGTCAAGACCGAGCTCTTCTGTGATAACTTCGCCGCCTGTGAGGATGGCAATGTCACGGAGCATCTCTTTTCTTCTGTCGCCGAATCCGGGAGCCTTTACCGCTACGCAAGTAAATGTACCTCTGAGCTTGTTTACAACCAATGTAGCAAGAGCTTCTCCTTCTACGTCCTCTGCAATGATAAGGAGTTTCTTACCCATCTGTACGATTTTTTCGAGAACAGGAAGAACTTCCTGGATGTTTCCGATTTTCTTGTCTGTGATAAGGATAAAGGGATCATCGAGTATAGCTTCCATCTTGTCTGTATCTGTAGCCATGTACGGTGAAAGATATCCGCGATCAAACTGCATACCTTCTACAACTTCGAGGTTTGTGCCCATTGTCTTGGACTCTTCGATAGTGATAACGCCGTCGTTTGTAACTTTTTCCATAGCGTCTGCAATGAGTTTACCTACGAAATCATCGTTAGCAGAAACTGCTGCAACTCTTGCGATATCCTCGCTGCCTCTTACCTTCTGGCTGCTCTCGGCTATGCTCTTAACAGCAGCTTCTACAGCAAGTGCGATACCTTTCTTTACTACCATCGGGTTTGCACCTGCGGCAATGTTTTTTACACCCTCACGGATAAGTGCCTGAGCAAGAAGTGTTGCGGTTGTTGTACCGTCACCTGCTACATCGTTTGTCTTTGTAGCAACTTCTTTTACGAGCTGTGCGCCCATATTTTCAAAACGGTCTTCGAACTCGATCTCTTTTGCGATAGTAACACCGTCGTTTGTGATAAGCGGTGCACCGAATTTCTTATCGAGAACTACGTTACGACCTTTAGGTCCTAGTGTAACTTTTACGGTGTCAGCAAGCTGGTCAACACCCTTTATAATAGATTTTCTGGCATCAGCGCCGTACTTTATCTCTTTTGCCATAATTTTTGCCCTCCTGATTTATAAGAATAAATATTAATCTTCTATAACAGCAAGAATATCGCTCTGCTTTAGAACAATATACTCAACACCTGCAAGTTTGAATTCAGAACCTGCGTATTTGCTCATAAGTATCTTCTGACCGGGCTTTACAGACATAGGAATAGTCTTTCCGTCATCGGTAACTTTTCCGGGACCTACTTCGATAACTTCTGCAATCTGCGGTTTCTCTTTCGCAGCAGCTGTAAGAACGATACCGCTCTTTGTGGTCTCTTCTGCTTCTGTCATTTTTACGACTACATTGTCGCTCAAAGGTTTAATTTTCATTTTAAATCCTCCTCAATTTATCTCTTTTATTATAAAACCATTTATCGTTTAGCACTCAACCCAAGAGAGTGCTAACAATATTACTAATGATAATTTTTTATCGACTTTTTTTCAAGTCAACAAAGAACTGTATTCAAGTATTTAAAAGTATTTTTGTCAAAATATCTCTTTTTTTCTGCCGTTTTCTGCCAAATTCTTCGATTTTCAACATTTAACAAAACTTTCACACTTTGTACTCAGTTCATATACGACTGAGTTCTACATAATCAAGAACAAAACGTTTTACTCCGGTATTGTCAAAAGATATCTCAATAACCTTTCTGCCGTTGTTGTCCTCAACCTTTGTCACACTGCCCTCGCCGAACTTCTTGTGAAATACTCTCTCTCCGACACTGAAATTCTTATCACCGTCAGTCTTCTTGGGCATATTAGGTTGCGTTTTAGAACGAAGCGAACTTGTGATACCGCCCACATCGGAAGCACTCGTAATTGCTCTGCCAAAAGCAGGTTTTGTCGATGATGTGCCTGCAGAATAACCTTTTCCGTATCCGCTCTTTGAAAACCCCTCTCCGCTCGTACTTCTGTAACCGAAACCGCCTTCTGATTTTCTTGTATAACTGCCTGTGCCGTATCCGTCCCCGTAATCACCGTACGATGTTCCGAAATTTCCCCCTGAAGCTCTGCCCATACCGGTTTCGCCAAATGACGACAGCTCCATAAGATTTTCAGGTATCTCACGCAAAAACCTTGACGGTAAGTTGTATTTTGTCTGACCGTAAAGCATACGTGATCTGGCACTTGTAAGATATAGTTTCTTTTTTGCACGGGTTATTGCAACATAACAAAGTCTGCGTTCTTCGTCAATGCCGTCCTCGCTCTCCATAACCGTTCTGTCCGACGGGAACAATCCCTCTTCCATTCCTATCACAAATACAGTGTCGAATTCAAGTCCTTTTGCGTTATGAATTGTCATCATTGTAACACAATTTTCGGTATCGTCTTTTTTATCGAGGTCACTGCTGAGTGCAATGCTTTCCAGGAATGCCGTAAACGACGATTCATCACCGTCTTCTATCTCACGCTGCTCGTTTTCGAACTCTTTCGCAACCGATATAAACTCCATAAGATTCTCTATGCGATTTTTTGCCTCATCTGTCTTTTCAGCTCTGTATTCTGCAAGTAATCCCATATCTTCGAGCAAAAACTCGATAAATTCAGATATCGGCATATCGTCTTTTTTGAACATCTCCTCAGATACATGAGTTGCAAATTCGGTCATAGATTTTGCCGCTCTGGAAAGTTCCGGATAGCTATCCGCCGATGAAAATACTGCAAACAGCGGAATCTCTTCTCTTTCCGCAATCTCCGCAGCACGCTCGATACTCGTTGCACCTATGCCCCTTTTGGGAACATTTATTATTCTTCTGAGTGCAACCTCGTCCATCGGATTATCAAATACTCTCAGATACGCCACAATATCTTTTATTTCTTTTCTGTCAAAGAATTTAAGACCCCCGTAAACCTTGTACGGAATACTCATTCTTACCATAGCGTTTTCTATATTTTGCGACAGCGAGTTTACTCTGTAAAGGATCGTGAAGTCCGAATAATTTTTATCTCCTGTCTCTACGGCCTTTTTTATTTCCCTGGCAATAAAATATCCTTCTTCGTTATTGTCATTTGCCTCGACACGAACTATACGTGAACCGTCGCCCGAAGCAGTCCACAAAGCCTTTGCCTTACGCGTACGATTATTTTTTATAACATTGTTTGCAGCATCAAGTATGTTTTGTGTAGAACGATAATTCTGCTCGAGCTTTATAACTTTACATTCCGGGTAATCCTTTTCAAAATCCAGGATATTTGTAACATCTGCACCGCGGAAACTGTATATGCTCTGATCATCATCGCCTACAACACATAGATTTCTGTACTTTGCGGCAAGCATGGTTACGAACAAATACTGTGCACGATTTGTATCCTGATACTCATCCACAAGTATGTATCTGAATCTGTTCTGATAATATTCCAGAACATCCGGATTCTCTTTAAAAAGCTTTATAACATGAAGCACCATGTCATCAAAGTCCATAGCGTTATTGTTCAGTAGTGTATCCTGATACATTTTATAAATCTCGGCAATTTTTCGTGCATTTACGTCGCGATAATCGATAGTCTTTGAATAATCGTCTGGCGAAAGCACCTGATCCTTTGCTTTGGATATGATTCCTTTTATAGCCTTTGCGGGAATTCTCTTTTCTTCGATATTCATTTTTTTCATACAGTCTTTTATGACCGTAAGTGCCTCAGACTCATCGTATATAATAAAGTTTGAAGTAAAACCTATACGTTCACCATCACGGCGCAAAATTCGTCCGCAGGCGGCATGGAACGTACTTATCCACATACCGCGAATATCACCGCCCAAAAGATTTGTGACACGCTCTGCCATCTCTTTTGCGGCTTTGTTTGTAAATGTTATCGCTATAATATTGTATGGCTCGACGAAGCAATTCTCTACAAGGTGTGCTATACGGTGAGTTAGAACTCTTGTCTTTCCGCTGCCGGCACCTGCAAGTATCAGAAGCGGTCCGTTTTCGTGAACTGCAGCCTCATACTGCCTATCGTTTAATAAACTTTTTAATTCCATATATTACTTTCCGTTTCTCTGTCTGAAAACTTCGTACATAACAACACCGGCCGCCACCGATGCATTTAATGATGAAACCGCACCTTTCATAGGTATAGTCAAGACAAAGTCACATTTTTCGCGTACAAGTCTGCCCATCCCATGGCCTTCACTCCCTATGACAAGTCCGAGCGGTGCTTTAAAATCAGCATCATAAAAACAAGTTTCACCGGTGAGGTCTGTTCCGGAAATCCATACGCCTTTTTGTTTCAAATCATCAATGGTATTCGGTATATTTGAAACTCTCGCAACCATGACGTGTGATACCGCACCTGCAGATGTCTTCGCAACCACACCAGTAAGTGACGCCGCACGACGTTTCGGAATTATTACACCGTGAGCTCCTACAGCATCTGCACTTCTGATAATGGCACCTAAGTTATGAGCATCCTGCACTTCATCAAGAATTATAATGAACGGATTTTCACCGGCATCCTCTGCTTTTTTTAAAATATCATCAACATCGTAATATTGAGCAACAGAAATATATGCCATAACACCCTGATGATTTTTTGTACCTGAAAGCTCCTCAATTTTCTCTTTTGTCACTTTTGTAAATACGACACTCTTTTCATGAGCAAGTGCAGTAATGACACTTATACTGCCACCACCGGCTTCCGATATGAGTATCTTATTCATCGGAGTATCTGATTTAAGCGCTTCTATAACGGAATTTCTTCCGTAAATGATCTCATCACTGTTAGGAACATCTTTTTCTTTTTTTTTATCAAACGATGGTTTCATCCGCACTATCTCCGTTTCCTGACTTATTATTTATCATTTTATATGATTTTTCCAGAATATCCATTAATCTATCATTATTTCCCGAGTAATATAAATAGCCAAGCAACGCCTCAAAACCGGTAGCATACCGATAATCCGATATAGATGCATTTTTAGGTACTGTGCGCGGATGTGCATTCCGACCTCTTTTAACAATATTTTTTTCTTCTTCCGAAAGTTCGTCAAAAAGAATCTTTACGACAGTAGCCTGTGCCTGTGCTTTTACATAAGTAACAGCGCACCTATGAAGATAATTTACGTCTCTGCGTCTCTCATCAATGCATATCGAAGATCTTATATAAAGTTCATACACTGCATCGCCTACAAAAGCAAGCGCAAGAGGAGGCATCTCGATAAGTTCTTTTTTTGTCAAAACATTGTGGTCTGAATTTAATAATAAACTTGTAATATTCTGCATGAAAATTCCGTTTCCGTAATCATAAATTTGACTTTATTATGATACTACAAACAGGTGTGGTTATCAAGGAAAAAGAGCCGCTGGAATACGATTTTAATAATCGCATCCCAGCGGCTTCGTCAATCAAAATTTTCTCAAGAAAATTCCCCTATAAAATCAATTTAGTGAGAACACGTTGTGTGAGAAAGTTCGTAACTCCAGTCTTCAGGTAAATGTTCTTTTTCAATTACAGACAATGTTTTTCTGTAAGTACCTGTTACTGTTTTTGTAGAAGTACAAGACGAGCTTGCAAGACAGTTCTTTCCGTATTTATCTTTTGAGATAGTACAAACCTTTTTCGTCACATGTAAATCACAATATGCCGAAGGTGCCGTGCCTTTTGCGAAAACTTCTTCGCACACAAACCAACTGCAACGGGGGTCATTCCAACAAGCACTTGTCGATCGTTTGCCGGATGCAGAACAGATATATACCTTTTCTACCGAACCGTATGTTTCGAAATTCTTAGCTTCTAAATTGTCGTGGATCCGCTGCATAACCTTTTTCCAGATTTTAACCGCAGCACCTGATTCAGCAGAAGATATTACGGTCTGATTATCGTAACCGTACCATACCGCACATGTGTAATACGGTGTGTAGCCGACAAACCAATAGTCCTTCTTATCGTTTGTTGTACCGGTTTTACCGGATGCCGGCATCTTGACTCCGTTCTTATCAACCAATCTGGCACCTGTACCTGTACCTCTGTTGTCATATATAATCGAGCTCAAGAGAGATGTCATTACTGTGGAAGTCTCTGTTTTTTTGTATATAGCAGTACCTTTCTCACCGCTCTTGTCGATTATCACATTCCCGTCTTTGTCGATAACTTTTGTATATGTGACAGGCTCATAATAAGTTCCGCCGTTAGCTATAGGAACATATGCGGCTGCCATATCCATAGGTGAAACACCGTTTGTAAATCCGCCTAAAGCCATTGACAAATGGTTTTCACCGGTTCTGTCAATTCCGACATTTTTCATATACGTCAGACAAGAAGTAATATTCTTTCTGTACATAGTAACCGCAAATACATTGTATGACCTGTAAAGAGCTATTCTTACGGACTTTAATCCGTGATATTGATGATCGGAGTTTGCAGGCCACAAGCTGTCAGGATTTGCGGGATCCATATATGCAGGCTCCTCATCCATAGCAGTCGCGGCGGTGATCTCTCCCATATCTATAAGGGGACCATATACCAATATAGGCTTTATCGCAGAACCGGGCTGTCTTTGGATAGATGTAGCTCTGTTCCAAGAAAGTGAACCTAATTTTTTTCCGTAACCGCCGTATACCGCAATGACCTGACCGTTAGACTGATCCATTATAACAATAGCGGATTGTGCATTGTCCGGGTCACTGCTGTCGGAAGTGTTTACAGGGAAGTTTGCTTTGTCGCAATACTCCTCATCCACTATCTTCTGAATTTCCGGATTCTGTGTCGTGTATATCTGAACTCCTTGGTTATAAATGATGTCGTTTGCATCTTTTTTGGAGTAACCCATCTCCATAAGGTCAGATCTCACATCACCTATTACCATATCCATAAAGTAAGTATATACAGAAGATGTAGTCGTCGAAGATGAACCGTCGGAAGAACTGCTCTGACTTTCTTTAGAAACGAACACAAGCTCTGTCTGTATAGCATCAATATACTGCGCTTTGGTTATTCTGTTCTGTGCGAGCATCGCATCGAGAATCGTAACCTGTCTGTCGTAAGCGTTTGTTCTGCCGAGCATTGTCGCCGGATTATATTTTCCGGGGCTGTTTGTTATACCTGCTAAAAAGGCACATTCTGCAAGGGATAACTCTGAAACATCTTTGCCGAAGTAAGTCTGTGCGGCGTCCTGCACACCGTATGCACCGTTTGCAAAATAAATAATATTGAGATACATCTCCATTATCTCATCTTTTTGCAACTCTCTGTCAAGCTGTAGCGCACGCCACTGTTCTCTGACTTTTCTCGGGATACTTCTCTCATCCTCACCGGTCAGATTTTTTACGAGCTGCTGTGTAATCGTACTTCCGCCGTGATCTCTCATGCCCGGAACTACATAGCCCGCAACAGCACTTAGTGTACGCTTCAGGTCTACGCCGTCATGCTCATAAAAACGCTCATCCTCTATCGCAACAAAAGCATATTGTAAATCCTTCGGAATAAGTTCTATATCAACCCATTCTCCGCTTGTGGTAGTGGAAAGTCTTCTGAGTGTACCTATCTCTTCACCTGCAGAATTATACATATGCGAAACATAGTCACCGGTAGGTTCTTTTTTTACAATATCATACTCTACAGGCTCAGTAGTCAGAATACATCCGACTACAACACCGAGCAACAATCCTACCACAGTGCAACCCAATATCAGAACACCGGCAACAGCAAGTCTGAAAACAACTTTAGCAATAGTACCGCTGACAGCTTTTTTATCAATTTTCTTATTTATCTTTCTTCTGCCTCTGACACCCGTTGTTCTTCTTTCAACGGAGTTTGTATCCTTTTCCGAATCGTTTACGGAAGTATTTTCAGTTTTTCTCATAAAGTCTAAACCTCCCCACAAAAGAAGCTATTTTAAGTATATAAAAAAAGCACACGAAATTCAATCTTTTAAAAGTTAAATTTCAATGTACAAATTACATCAGAGAATGTTTTGACAATAAGCAAAACATTCTCTGTAACATAATCAACCCACTGTCTTTCCGTCAATGTGATATTCCACGTCAAGTCACGAAAACTCCGGGAATACATAATCAAGAGGATTTACTCTCTCATCATGATATTTTATTTCGAAATGTAAATGGTTTCCCGTAGCATTTCCGGTAGCCCCGATTCGTGCAATAAACTGTCCCTTAGAAACAGTATCACCTGCAGAAACAGAAATAGACGAACAATGTGCATATACCGTCTTGTAACCGTTTCCGTGGTCAATAACCACAAGCAAACCGTATTCTCCGCTACTACCTGCCGTAATAACCTTACCCGCACCTGCAGCATATATAGGAGTGCCGTAAGAATTCCAAACATCTATACCGCTGTGATACTTTGTACCTTTTCCGTTGGGATCTACTCTGTAACCGAATCTCGAAGTAAGAGTGCCGTGTTCGAGGGGATCGCAATCAGGATAAGCTGCTGCTTTTGACTCTAAGTCAGACTTAATGTCGGAAAGTTCCTGAAGATATTTGCTTACGCCTTCAGTATCACCCATTTTTTCTCTGATTATGTAAGATACGGTATCAATCTTATCAATTTTACTGTACATAGAGCCGCCGGAACGGGAAGCCTCCATACCGAGGTAATCCATTATGCCGTCCAAAGTCTCTTTGTTAGCCTCATCTTTAGCATCACTGTCTGCTTTTATCTGCTCTTTCTCAGACTCAAGCTTTTTGTTCTCGTCCTCAAGCAAAGCATTCTGTTTTTCCTGTGATGCAATAATCTTATCTTTCTCTTCGCCTTCTGAAATCAACGATGACTTATCTGCCGAAAGAGCCGCATTTTTGTCTGCAAGAATGTTCTTTTCCACATTTGTGCCGCATATATATGTAAAAAGTGAAACCGATACAAGCACTACTGTAATCACTGCATAAAAAGTACTGCTTCTCGAAAAAACAGACTTAATAACATCTCTATCAAAATTTATCTTCTTTAACCAATCCATAAAAAAACCTTTCCTGTGTAAAAAAGACACACAAACGAGAGGATTTTAACACATATAAACAAAAAATGCAAATTTATCATTCATAGCATAAAACAGCGGCGAAGCTTCGGCTTCGCCGCATTAATATTTTTGATTAAATTTTAACCTCTGCACTGTCCGTTTCCGGAAATAAGATACTTAAATGTAGTAAGCTCAGTAAGTCCCATCGGACCTCTTGCGTGGAGTTTTTGGTTACTTATACCGATCTCAGCACCGAAACCGAATTCAAATCCATCTGTAAATCTTGTGGATGCGTTTACATATACGCAGGATGCATCAATTTCGTTCTGGAACTTCGTAGCATTATCAAAATTCTTTGTGATAATGGCCTCGGAATGACGAGTGCCGTAATTATTTATATGCTCTACGGCTTCCTCTACACCGCTTACAACTTTTACAGCCAGAATGAGATCATCATACTCTGTTTTCCAGTCATCCTCGGTAGCATCGTTCATATCTGCAAAAAAGCTCTTTGATTTTTCACAACCGCGAAGTTCTACATTTTTGTCTTTAAGTTTTACACAAACTGCATTCAAAAACTTCTCCGCAATATTTTCGTGAACGAGCAAGGTTTCCATTGCATTACATACTGACGGGCGCTGTGTTTTTGCATTCATAACAATGTTTACCGCCATATCAAGGTCTGCAGTTTCGTCTACGAAAACGTGGCAGTTTCCTGTACCGGTCTGTATTACCGGAACTGTAGCATTCTGAACAACAGAACGAATAAGTCCTGCACCGCCTCTCGGAATAAGGACATCAATGTAGTCGTTAAGTTTCATCATTGCGGTAGAAACTTCTCTTGAAGTATTATCAATGAGCTGAACGGCAGCTTTCGGAAGTCCTGACGCCTCCAATGTTTCGGAGAATATCTCAGCTATAGCAATATTTGAATTTATCGCTTCTTTTCCGCCTCGCAAAATACAAGCATTACCCGACTTTATACAAAGACCTGCGGCATCGGCAGTAACATTCGGTCTGGACTCAAATATTATACCGAGAACACCCAACGGAACTCGTCTTTTTACAATTTGAAGACCATTGGGACGTTTGAAACCATCTATAACCTCTCCGATAGGATCAGGAAGCGAGGTAAGCTGAACAAGGCCTTCTGCCATACCTTTGATTCTGTCCTCTGTAAGTCTGAGTCTGTCCTGCATTGCAACAGACATACCGTTTTTTACAGCATTTTCAAGGTCTATATCATTGGCTTTAAGTATTTTTTCACTATTGTCAACTAATGCCTCCGCAACAGCCTTAAGTGCTGTGTTCTTTTTATTTGTATCAGCCATACCCATAAGAAATGCCGCTTTCTTGGCAACTTTTCCGTATACGGTCAAATATTCTTCAATATTGAAATTTTCCATAAAAACCTCCGTATAATTAAATTATTCTTTGGCAACAAACATTGTTCCGCAATCTTTTCCGGAAAGAATGTCATATACGATTTCAGGTTCGTTGCCGTTTGCGACAACTGAATTTATACCAAGCTCTGCCGCAAGTCTGCAAGCATGAACTTTTGTGAGCATACCGCCTGTACCGAGTTTGCTTCCGGCACCGCCTGCTTCCGCCTCTATTCTCTCCGACAAATCAGTTATAGTATGATACATATGTGCATCTTTGAATTCGTTCGGGTTTTTATCGTAAAAACCGTCTATATCAGAAAGAATGATAAGAGCGTCTGCTTTTATAAGACTTGCAACAACATAGGACAAGAAGTCATTATCGCCGAACTTGATCTCGTCAACAGAAACAGTATCGTTTTCGTTTACAATCGGGACAACATTCATTGCGAGAAGCTCATTGAAAGTATTTGTAACATTCTGCTTTGAGTCCGCTCTGTCTATTACGTCTTTAGTAAGCAATATCTGAGCTACTGTGTAGCCGTATTCCGAGAAAAACTGATTATATATATTCATCAGTATAGACTGTCCGACGGAAGCTGCCGCCTGTCTCATAGAAACCTCAGTAGGTTTTGACGGAAGTTTGAGTTTGTCAACGCCGACACCTATCGCACCGGATGATACCAAAACCACCTGTTTTCCTTGATTTTCGAGGTCACATATAACTCTTGTGAGTTTTCCTATCCTGTGAAGATTTATATGTCCGTTATCATAAGTCAAAGACGATGTTCCGATCTTTATGACTACTCTTTTTGCATTTTTTAAATTTTCTCTTGCTTCTGAATTTACTTCAAAGCCGGTGTTCATTTTAATTTCCTCCCGGAATTATTTTTCTATATATGCAGATACTTTGAGCCATGCAGCAATTCCGTCTGCAATTTTCTGCTGGTATTCCGCATTATTAAGATTGTTGTCCTCTGTTTCATTTGATATGAAACCAAGCTCGAGAATGATACTCGGAACTTCTGCCCAGTTTATAGTGCTGTAAGCATCGGACTTGTTTACATATCTTTTGTTTGCACCGGTGGCATTCGTAAGGCATGCAAGAAGTTCTGTTGCCATCATATAATCTTTTCCGGCTCTCAATGCATACTCACTGCTTCCGTCACCGCTTCCTCTTACATATAGATCTATTCCGTTAGCAGCCTCTTTTTCAGAGCTGTTGCAATGTATGTTAAGAAATACGTCAGCTTTTACCTCATTTGCTTTTTTAGCTCTTTCTATGTTTGAAATATCCACCTCATGAGTATCTCTTATCATCACTACAGTAGCGCCGAGTTCTTTTAATGTTGACTCGATAACCTTTGATATCTGTAAGGTTGTGATATATTCGGGTATGCCGGTAAACTGTCCGGTAGCCCCCGATGTACATTTTGCTTTAAGTGTCTCGTTATTGTAAGTAGGATTCTTGCTCGCATCCCAAGGAGCGCAAGGCTCTTTGTCCTTATTTCCCTGACCTTGGTGTCCGGCGTTTATGCATACGACAACTCCCGCGAGTGCAGGTTTCTCAGTCGGTGTAGGAGCAACTGTTTCGGTAGGCGCAACTGTTTCAGCAGGGGCAGAAGTTTTCGGAGTGTTATCATCACCGCAACCTGCCAGACTTAACGGCAACATACATACTGCCAAAATTAACGATACCAATGATATAATTTTTTTCATCATTACCTCCGTATTCTCAGCGCTTTGAAAGTTCGTCGGTTATTTCCAACGCTCTTTGCGCCGCAATCATCTTACGCATAGATTTATCTTTTATTTTTTTCTTAAGCTCAGGGGCATCTGAAGTTACGATACCAAAATTAGCACCCATGGGCTGGAAATCCTTCCCTGCATAACCACTCGCATAATGAGCCAATGCACCTATCATTGTGGACTGTGGGAAAATAACCGCTGCTTTTCCGAGAACCTTCATTGCGGCATTTATACCGGCAACAAGACCCGAAGACGATGATTCTATATAACCCTCAACACCCGTAATCTGTCCTGCAAAATAAATATTTTTTTCTGACGGAATAAATCTATACGTTTCGTCAAGTAATCCGGGTGATTTTATGTAGGTGTTACGGTGCATAACGCCGTAACGAGCATATTCAGCATTTTTAAGTCCCGGAATCATACCGAAAACCCTTTTCTGTTCACCGAATTTCAGACGAGTCTGAAAACCTACGAGATTATAAAGAGTACCTTCTGTATTATCTTGTCTGAGTTGTACCACAGCATATGCAATACCACCCGCCGGAAGTTCAAGTCCTACAGGCTTTAAAGGTCCGAACCGCAAAGTATCAACACCTCTTTTAGCCATGCTTTCAACAGGCATACATCCCTCATAGAGTTTTAAGTCATCAAAACCCTCTACATCCGCTGTCTCCGCATGTATAAGCGCTTCGTAAAAAGCAAGGTATTCTTCTTTCGTCATCGGGCAATTTATATAGTCTGCACTGCCCTTGCCGTATCTCGCTGCACGGAAAACCTTTGACTGATCAATAGAATCGAACATCACAACAGGTGCCGCAGCATCATAAAAACTCAGACCGTCGTTACCGGTAATCTCGGAAATTTCTTTTGCAAGACTATCCGAAGTCAAAGGCCCTGTCGCGATTATCAAAGCATCTGCCTCGGGCAAATCCGTTATTGACTTGACCTCTCCGCGAATAATTTCTACACACTCATTTTCTACCAGTTTTTTTGTAATAATCCCGGAAAAAACATCACGGTCAACAGCCAAAGCACCTCCTGCAGGAACAGCAGAAGCATCAGCTGCTTCCAAAATAAGAGAGCCCATCCTGCGCATTTCTTCTTTGAGCAATCCGGAACCGTTATCAATATTCTTTGCTTTAAAAGAGTTACTGCAAACAAGTTCTGCAAGACCCTCCGCCGAATGTGCCGAAGAATATTTCACAGGCTTCATCTCATAAAGTCTTACCTTTATTCCTCTTTTTGCTATCTGCCACGCGGCCTCACATCCTGCCAGACCTGCACCGATAACATTAATCGTCTTTTTCATCTGTTTCTCCGTCTGTTTTCTTTGCATTCGGTTTGTAGTTACATTCAGCATTGCTGCAAGCTACGAAACTGTAATTTCTTCTGCGTACACGTTCTAAGTGTGAACCGCACTCAGGGCATCTTTCACCGGTAGGAACATTAAGCGACGTGAACTTACAATCCGGATAACCGCTGCAAGCAACGTATTTTCTTCCGCTCTTGCTCTTTCTGTAAATCAATTCATTTGAACATTCGGGACACTTTACGCCTACAAATTCTATAATGGCTTTTGTAAATCTGCACTCCGGGAATCCGGGACAAGCAAGGAAGTCACCGAATTTGCCCTGTCTGTATACGAGAAGTCTTCCGCACTTCTCACAAGGCTCGTCACTTTCCTTCGGCTTTATAACAACATGTTCTACTTCTTTTTCTGCTTTTATAAGATCTTTTTCAAAGTCATTGTAGAATACCGAAACAACGTTTCTCCAATCTTTATTTCCCTGGGAAATGATATCAAGTTCAGACTCTACGCCTGCCGTAAAAGCAACATCAACGATATTTGCAAAACTGCCTTTCATAAGGTCATTTACAATCCTGCCGAGTTCTGTCGGGTAATAAGATTTCTTTTCTTTGCCTACATAACCTCTTGTCTGAATGGTTGTAATGGTTGTCGCATAAGTACTCGGTCTTCCTATTCCGTACTCTTCCATAGCCTTTACAATCGAAGCTTCGTTGTATCTCGGTGGCGGCTGTGTGAAATGTTGCTGAGGAATTATCTCGGCAATGTGTGCCTCTTCACCGTTTTCAAATACGGGCAATACTTTATTTTCTACTTCTTCTTTGTCATCGAAGCTTTCCTCGTAAACTTTTGTGTAGCCGGCAAACTTCACGGTATTACCGGACGCTTTAAATACGTATTTACCCACTTCAAAAGAAAGTGTGCACACACTTATCACAGCGTCAGCCATCTGGCTCGCCATAAATCTGTCATATATAAGCTTATAAAGTTTTAACTGGTCAGGAGTAAGCTTTGATGCAATATCCTCCGGTTTGTACTCTATATGTGCAGGTCTTATCGCCTCATGTGCGTCCTGCGAACTGTTTTTGTTTTTGTATATACGTCTCTTGGCAGGAAGATAACCATCACCGAACTCATCTCTTATGATATCGCCAGCAAGCTTTGCAGCCTCGTCGGATATACGTACGGAATCAGTTCTGATGTAAGTTACGATACCGGTAGCACCGCTTTTGCCGAGATCTATACCCTCGTAAAGTTGCTGAGCAATCATCATTGTCTTAGAAGCGTTGAAATTAAGCTTTCTGGCAGCTTCCTGTTGCAAAGCACTCGTTGTGAACGGTGACGGAGGTGATTGTTTTTTATCGGTATTTTTTATATCATATACTATGAACGGATTGTTCTTTACTTCCTCTAAGACAGGTTTTACATCTGCCTCTTCTTTGAGATTAATTTTTTTCTTTTTGTCACCGTAGAAGCGAGCAGTAAAAGTTTTAGCCTTTGATTGTTTTTCGGCAGAAGTTTTCTTTGAAAGCTTTGCCGAGATGTTCCAATATTCTTGCGGTTCAAAAGCCTCTATTTCGTCTTCTCTGTCACAAATCATTCTGACCACGGCAGACTGTACACGTCCGCCTGAAAGACCCTTTTTGACCTTCTTCCAAAGAATAGGACTTATCTTATAACCAACTATTCTGTCAAGAACACGTCTTGCCTGGTACGAATCTACTAAATCCATATCTATGGCGCGAGGGGACTTAAATCCTTCAAGAACGGCATCCTTAGTGACCGCATTAAAAGTAACACGGCAATCCGATCTCGGATCTATACCCAAAAGGTACGCAAGATGCCATGCAATCGCTTCTCCCTCACGATCAGGGTCGGATGCGAGATAAACTTTTTTAGCAGCCTTTGCCTCTTTTTTAAGTTCGTTTATAATATCAGCTTTACCTCTGATGTTTGTGTACTGAGGTTCGAAACCATTTTCTATATCTATCGCAATGCGGCTCTTCGGCAAATCTCTGAGATGACCTACCGAAGCAAGCACCTTATATTTGCGTCCGAGAAATTTTCCAATCGTTTTAGCTTTTGCAGGAGACTCAAGTATTACAAGATAATCAGCCATTGATATCCTCCGTAAAATTTGTATTCGGTGTTATTTTCTACCATATAATAACACGCATAAAATAATAGCGTTATAATTCGCACTTGTAAAGCACTTAATTCAAAAAATAAAAAATTTAACAAATCGATCTGTCTGTCATCTCGTGTTTGCTCCTGTAAGATAATAGAATCCGTCGTAGTTTCTCGACACAAGTCCATTTATCTCAAGCACACCCAATACAGAGCGAAGTTTACCGAAAGATATGCCTGTTTCGAGTTGAATAAAATTCAGATCGTGGTGGCCCTCTGCTACCGCTCTGTATACCGATTTTTCGTCGTCATTCGACAAAGCAGGACATTCATAGCTTTGGTATTCTGCAGAAATTCTGCCTGCGAAACCGATGCCCATCTCGGAAAGAATATCTTGGCAGGACATAACACATAGTGCTCCGTTTTGTATCAGTTTGTTTGCACCGTAGCTCAGCGTACTGTCGATATTTCCCGGAACGGCATATACATCTCTCCCCATATCACCTGCAAGACCTGCTGTTATCATAGCTCCGCTTGTTTCCCCTGCCTCTATAACCGTCACCGCCTGTGACATACCTGCTATAATTCTGTTTCGTGCAGGAAAATGATTTCTGACCGGTTCCGAACCCGGTAAAAACTCGCTTATTATACAACCTTTGTCTTTTATTTCGTTGTAAAGATGTCTATTCTCCGAAGGATAAACCACATCGGCACCGCAACCGAGTACTGCCACCGTATATCCGTCACTTGACAAAGCACCTTTGTGTGCAGCAGAATCTACACCTCTTGCCATACCGCTTACTATACCAATACCAAAAGCCGACAGTATTCGCGAAAACTTCAAAGATACACCGTAACCGTAAGCACTGCAATTTCTCGCTCCCACAACGGCGAGCAGCGGCATCTTAACACTTTCATCCGTACTAATCTCCGACGGAAGTTTACCGTAACAATACAGCACTACCGGCGCACATGATATTTCTTTTAAATACTCCGGGAATGAGTTGTCACACTTTTTTATAATCCTCATTCCGGATTTGATTGCTTTATTATGTATTTTTTCAGCCTCATCTATTCTGCCTTTGTCTAAAAGTCTTTCTTTCAATTTCTTATTCACAGAAACACTTTCGGTAAGTTCACCGTACCGTGCCATTTCGTATGCCGTTTCTATACTTCCGTATTCCGTTTCCAGAAGTCCAACTATGTCATTTATAGGTCTGCCCAATCTGCTTGCCCAGATCCACGAAACATCAGATACACAAGAATTTTCCATCAGCAAAACTCCTTTCTGTCGAGCAATCTGTATTGAAGAGCCTCTGATATATCATAAGTATTTATTTCCTCTCTCAAATCCATATCTGCAATCGTTCTCGCAATACGAATAACCTTTTCCACGCCTCTCACACTGAATCCTATATCATCAACCGCACTCTCTAACATCTTTTTAACCGGCGGACGCAACCTGCAAAATTTTTCAATCAAATGCCTGTCTGCCCGTCCGTTATACCCGGAACAAGATGTTTTGTAACGATTATGTTGGATCTCCACAGTACGTTTTACCCGTTCAGCAATATCTGACGAACTTTCTTCCTTAGATTTTCCGAAATCCGAAAACTTCACACTCCGCACCGGGATATGCATATCTATCCGGTCTGCAATCGGTGAAGATATTTTTGTAATTCTGCTTCTTACCTGTACCCTGCTGCAAGTACATTTACCGGCGCCTTCGAAAAGATTTCCGCACCTGCATGGATTTGCCGTTGCCACAAAGAGAAAGTCCGCAGGAATTTTTTCCGATGTTCCGTCTTTCGTAAATATTGAATATCGATTTTCGAGCGGTAACCTGAGGGAATCAATCAGATTCGGTTTCATTTCAGTTATCTCATCAATGTACAAAACACCGTTATGTGCAAGATTTATCTCCCCGATACCGCTATCTTTTCCGCCGATAAGCGCTGTTTGCGAAATACCCGTATAAATTTCACGAAAAGGTCTTACCGATGTTATGTTCTGTGTACCCCTCATAAATAGCCCTGCCGCGCTGTAAACAGATGCCGTCTCAAGGGCCTCATCAATATTCATTTCAGGCATTATCCCCGAAATACATTTTGCAAGCATAGTTTTACCGCTGCCCCGACTGCCCATAAACAGAATATTGTGTCTACCGGACACTGCAATCTCTATAGCCCTCTTTACATCGCGCTGACCGAACACATCGTTAAAATCGTATTGTTTTTCCGGATTTTCCCCATAAGCAAATTCTTTGTTTCCGCAAATAAACGAATCACTTTTTAAAAGAATCTCAACAGTCGCTTTTAAAGACGAAACACCTAATGCCGGAATACCGAGGCAACATACCTCTTGTAAATTATCTTTCGGAACTATTACCCCTCTCACTTTTGATAAATCTACGCCAATCATCATCGAAAGAACTCCGCGTACAGACTTTACACTCCCGTCTAAAGAAAGTTCACCTAATACCGCAATACCGGAGAGTTTATCTTTCGGAATCACACCCGAAGCATTCAATATTCCGAGAGCTATCGGTAAATCAAAACCGCTGCCGTCCTTTTTAATATCCGCAGGTGAAAGATTTACAGTAACCCTTCCCTTCGGAAAAGAAATCCCGCTGTTTAGAACAGCAGTACGAACTCTCTTTGCAGACTCATGAATACCCACACCGCAAAGACCTATAATTTTGAAATCAGGTATTCCCCGGGAAATGTCCGTCTCCACCTCTACTGACATTCCACGCACACCTTTGAGATAAAAAGTATCAACTTTCGAAAACAAAAAATCGCCCCCTAAACTATCTTAGGGGACGATTTTAACAGATTTTTTTAATTTACAATATTTCCCGAATTTTACATTCTGTTGGGAAGATCATTACGGCCATACAAATCCATCCGGAAGTGCTGTACAAGCAAATGTAAGAGCCTTTCCCTTTGTTGTAACAGATGCAGGAATAGAGAGCTTATCAGCAGCAAGTGAATGGCAATACTGGAATGCAGCATTCTCTATTGTTGTAACACCGTCAGGAATTGCAATCTCCTCTATCACACGGTCTCCGGAGAATGCCCAGCTCTCGATAACTCTGAGCTTTGTGCCTGTGAAAGTAAGTTTTTTAAGTGAGTAGCAGTTTTCAACGGAGTTACTGCCGATTTTGTAAAGCTCTTTACCGAATATAATCTCAACCGCTTCTTCGAGACCTGCAAGAGCATAATCGTCAAGAATAACGAGTGAATCAGGAAGAGTAAGTTTTGTTATACCGATAGTGTCATCTTTGAGATTGTAGTTACGGAAGAATGCTTTGTAACCGATAATCTTTACCGGAAGTCCTTCGAACTCACCGGGAACAGTAACATCGAGATCAAGACCGTTATATCTTGTGATCTTAGAGTATGTTTCATAAAGCTCATATTCGTAGTCACCGGACTCACCTTTCTTCTGAAGTTTCTCAGCCTTAAGTGCAACCTCGGGATCAACTTCAGGAGCAGGAGTAGCAGAAGTTGCAGGAGAATTTTTGTCACCGTTATCAGTCTTATCTCCGCAAGCAACAAGTCCGAGTGCAAGTACTGCAACAAGAGCCAAAACCAAAGCAGTTCTCACTCTCTTCTTCTTGAGCAAATCACCGTTTATACCAAAAGCAGCAACTATGCAAGCAAATGCCATACCGAGAGAAAAAGCAGAAGTCTTAGTTTCCGAAGCACCTGCTTTAAGAGCTTTGAAATTACAATCAAAAGATTTCGCTTCTTTAGCAGTAGCAAATGTAGCAAATCCGGCAACATCATAATAATCAACATCGTCATTAGGCTGGCTGAGCGGATCAAGTCTCAAAAGCTGCAAATCGCCCTTCCACTCAGGAAGTTTTGATACATCAAATACTAATCTTATCCAATTACCGGAATTTCTCTTATAACCAGCAGAACTTACTATATAGTCGCCCTGTCCTGTGAGCATGGGATGTGTAGCAGTACCTACAAACAAACCTGCTTTGTCACCGGAACTAACTTTAAGGTCGTGACCTTCTTCATTCTGGAATCTCACATAAACAACAACAGCACCGATACCCTCACACTTCAGATCCTCACCCATTTCATAAACAGGAAGATACATATAAGGATCAAAAACGCCTGTGTGACCGTTCTTGTCATAAGTACCGTTGTACTCGTACGGAGACTTCTCGAAAGTAAGTCTTATCGCACCCGCAACATTCTCGTCGTCTTTAACATCTATATACTCTGTGTTGGTAAAACCGTAAGCATTACCGATAGCGTCATGATAATACTCGTTATCAAAAGCTACATAATGCAAAGGTTTAGCATCGGCTGCCGCTGCAGGCAACATCATCGAAAATACAGATGTCATAACAAGCAGCAAACCGATAAAAAGTCTGAATTTACTATGCTTCATTTTTTTACCTCCAAAATATTTGATAGGAATATTATACCAATTAAAATTTATTAAGTAAATGTTATTTTATTTTTGCCGGTATTGACATTTTTCGGCAAAAAAATCATAATCACTAAAAACACTGACATTCACTTTCAAAAGAGGTATATCATGATAAAAAAGGGCATTTACAGACATTTCAAAGGCAATTTATATGAAGTCATAGGAACAGCCAAGCACAGCGAAACACTCGAAGAAATGGTTGTCTACAAAGCACTTTACGATGATGGCTCCCTTTGGGTACGCCCTGCTTCTATGTGGAACGCAACAGTAGAACGTGACGGCAATGTTTATAAAAGATTTACTTTTGTAGGAGATGAAGCAAATGAATCATAAAGAATACGCAATGCAACTTTTCAAGGACGGATACAACTGTTCACAGGCAGTCACCGCAGCATTTTCCGATGTCACCGGTGTAAGTTTTGAAGATTCGGTAAAAATTGCCTCGTCTTTCGGCGGCGGCATGGGCAGAATGAGAGAAGTCTGCGGAGCTGTCAGCGGAATGTTTCTCGTACTCGGTATGATAGAGGGCTACAGCGACCCCAAAGACAATGTTTCAAAAAAGGCTCACTACGAAAAAGTCCAGAAACTTGCCGAGGAATTCAAAAAGGAACACTGTTCCATTATTTGCCGTGAACTTTTAGGACTCGACATAAAAGGCGCTGATGACCCTACCCCTGCAGAGCGCACCGCCACTTACTACAAAAAACGCCCCTGCGTCGAAATGGTCGGCACAGCGGCAGAAATTTTGGATAGATATTTAGAAAACAAATAGTCTGACGATAAAACAAAAGGACGGTTTCTCCGTCCTTTTATCATTTCAACAAAATCAACGATTTCTCGCACCAATCAAAGACACAATACTCATTCCGCCACCGAAACCAATCCACGCAATCAAAAACAATAAAATCCACGGTATCTCCGAAAGAAGTCCGCCTATCATACTAGCGTTTCCGTCAAGAATACACAAAACAACACAGGAAATCACCCCAACCAATGTCATACAAAAAGCAAAAAAGCCGCCCATAATAAGAAAGATTCTCAGAAAGTCAGATAAAGTAAACGGTGCATAAGCTTGATGCATATCCCGTTCTTTCCTTGTGAGTTTTTTCCACTCTGCTTTTTTTACGGCAATATCCACACTTTGTACAAGATCATCAGATGTTTCATTACCGTTAGAATCTATATATTTGTCGCAATATGCAGCACGGCGATAAAATCGCTTTCCGCAGGCGTCAAACATACAAGAAAAAACATCTTCAGGAGCATTATTTTTTCTATTAAGTGCAGTTCCGCACAGAAACTCAACTTGAAAACTTTCCTCTGAAGCAAGTTCATTACACTGAATAATAAATTTCGCATTCTTTTCCATACCTACAAAATACGTCTGTCCGTGTGATTCCGCAATATGTATACCCTTTAAAGCATTACGTTTGTAAAAAAGCGGATATTCACCGTTATACCCTTTCTTATGCAAACGCTCCTGTATCGTACTTCTGGTACTTTCCAATATTTCCCTATCAATATACTCATCCGAACGCGTAGGATACTCGGATTGTGATGCAGATATCATGTTGTATATTTCACGCCACAAAGGTTCATATTCAGCCTTATCCAATTCACGACGGAGCTTTTCACTTATACGAAACTGTTTGTTGCCATCAAAATAGTTTTCCGAAAGTTGGTCAACCAAAGTCAGTATTTTTTTATAACCGTATTTTTCTATGTACTTTTTAACTTCACCAAAAGTCGGTTTCTCCGAAACTTTCTTTGCATACGACAAAAACTTAAGCATGCCTATATCATTCAACAAAGGCAAAAGATTTTTCTCAGAATCATTCAAAGTACATTCCGGCAAAGAAGCCTTCTCCAAAATACATTCTGTTACTTTACTTATGTAATTCCAAGGTGAAGACACAAATATAAACGGAAAATTTGTCGAATTAAAAACATTTGTCTCAACTTCCGCACCGGAAAAACGAATTACAACAAAAGATTTATCTTCAATATTATAATGAAAAGCCTCACCCACTAAGCTGTAACCGTTATCATTTTTGACAAACGAACTACTCTGAAAACTCAGCGTTGAACAGTCTTCCGGAAGACCTTTGGCATCTTTGAGAATAAGTTTTCTTTCAATTGACCAGTTGTAATAAAGATCAATGACCACATCATTACCGCGCACAGTAATATCTTCAGACATTACGTAACCTTGATAATTTACAAGTTCCCATAGCGCATGTTTAACACAATCATCAAAACCTTCTGAAAATCTGTCAAATTTCTGCCTGCTCCACGAACCCTCTGCGGCAACTTTGTCATAGCACGCTTTCATAAATGCAAAATAATCTGCGTTGCTGACGTCTTTTGATATATATTTCATGACCGAAGCCGGAAATTCTCCTTCTTCGGAACATAGATCATTAATCCATTTTCTTATCTTTTTTTGCTTGCGAGGAGAAGCAATCGCCGGATCCTTTTCAGAAAAAACATCACAAGAAAATTCATAATTCTCGCTGAAAATTTCTACAAAATTTAAATCAATCTTTGAAATATCCAATCCTATCTATACTCCTCTCACAGCACCGTCAATTCCTTACCGATACCCTCTGTCAGAATCGTCAATTTGCCATCCTTTTCGCACACAAGGTCTTCAATGCGAGCACCACCGACACCTTCGACATAAATTCCGGGTTCGACGCTGAAAACCATTCCGGGCTTCAGGTGAGCCTTGCTTCTCGGAGAAACGGACGGAGCTTCGTGGATTTCGATACCTACGCCGTGGCCTAAACTGTGGCCGAAATATTGACCGTATCCGCAAAAAGAGATATGTTTTCTTGCGACGGCATCAAGGTCTGCACATTCCATTCCGGACTTGTATGATTCAATAGCCTTTAATTGAGCCTGCAAAACAGTTTCGTAAATCTTTGCCATTTTGTCAGACGGAGTTCCTACAAAGAATGTTCTTGTCATATCAGAGCAATAACCGTTATAAACAGCACCGAAATCAATTGTAACGGGATCACCGTCGCATATCAATTTTTCAGACGGTATGCCGTGCGGCATGGCGCTCCGCTCACCTGACACAACTATTGTGCCAAACGAGGTTCGCTCCGCGCCCAAACATCTCATATTATATTCGAGCAATGCGGCAATTTGCAGTTCCGAAACACCGACTTTAATATCCGGAATAGTGCGTTTGAGAGCCTCGGTCGCAATATCGCAAGCCTTTTTGATACTGGTTATTTCCTCGTCACTTTTTATAATACGCATATCTTCAATGGCGTTATTCAAAGGAACAAGCTCTGCACCGAGTTTAGCAAAATAACTGCCAAAAGATGCGAAAGTAATTCGTTGATTTTCAAAAGCAACTTTTTTTACACCGAGCTTTTCAATAAGTTTTGACATTCTTTCAAGAGAAGTACAATTTGCTTCTATAAGTTCAAACTCCGGGCAAACACTTTTTGCATAAGTTGTGTATCTTGAGTCTGTGATTATAAATGATTCGTCACAAGTCACAAGAAGTCTCGCGTCAGAATCACCCGTAACACCTGAAACGAAACCCGAAACATAATATACATTCTCGCAAGAAGTCAAAAGAACGGCATCTAAACCGTTCTTTTTTATATAATCTTTTATACTGATTAAATTATTTTTCATAGCAAAACTCCGTCGCTCGTATCAAACAATTAAAGCTCCATTGTAAAAGACTTACCGCTCTTATCGTACTCTCTGAAAGTAACGCCGGCAGCCTTCATCATCATCTTAGCAGCAAGAACAGAATCGGTCTTAGCGTATTTGTCCTCCATATAGATAACCTCTTTTACGCCTGCCTGAATAATCGCTTTTGTACACTCATTGCAAGGGAAAAGAGTTGTGTAAATGCGACTGCCTTTAAGTGAGCCTCTGTTGTAGTTTAATATTGCATTAAGCTCTGCGTGGCAAACAAAAACATATTTTGTTTCAAGCGCACTGCCCTCTCTCTCCCAAGGGAACTCATCGTCCGAGCAACCCATAGGCATACCGTTGTAGCCGAGCGACAAAATTCTGTTATCTGAGCCGACAATACAAGCACCTACACCTGTGTTCGGGTCTTTGCTCCTCTTTGAAGATAAAATGGCAATACCCATAAAATATTCATCCCAAGAAATATAGTCCTGTCTCTTCATATATTTTCTCCTCGTAAAAAAATCAATTATTCATAAAACGGTCGTACTTTTCAAATTTCTTGAACGTTTCATTCAATTCGACATCGTCTGCATAGTCCGAATCCGCTGTAATTTCTTTTAATTTTACAACAGCGCCGAGTATACCGTCAACCTCTGACAATCCGTCAAGATTTTTTGTGTCCTCTGCCTTCAACAAACCGTTTAAAACAGCACAAATTCCGTCTTTATATTTTCCGATGAAAGAATTCTTATCCTCACGTTCAAGACCGGCAATTTCGTGCAATTTGTACACAAGGCAACCCTTTACAGCACATTCACATGCAACATATTCTTCACCGCAGCTAACGGCAGCACCCTTTTCGAGCAACCATTCACGCACATTATCAGCAGGAGAAGCACTTATTTCAAAAATTGCAGCGACCTTACCGAAACCACCCGATGTAGACTCAGCAATTTCGACCATCAGGCTGTCATAATCTTCTTTCGGAACAATATTTTCAAGTGCCCTGACCGCAAAAAGAGTAAATTCATCGTGCTGTGCAATAAATTTCAAAACATCGACATCATCTTTCGTTCCGGAGTAACCCAAAAGAGCAATTCCGAACTTAACAATTTCACGTTTTTCAGACTCTTTTATCATTCTCAAAGCCTCGATACGCATATCTGCTTTGTAAACGCTTTTTGTCAAAAAAGACAATACCGGATCAGCATAAGAAATTGCATAATATTTCGACAATTTTTTCACCATGTTGTCACGGTTTTTATCGCACGGTTTTACTATCTGTTTTTGCACTGCTCTCGAAAGCATAAAACACTGAACGGTTTTAGGTTTAAAATCATAAAACGACCTGAGTATATCCGCTTCAAAAGAACCCGGAACCCAGCTGTCACGGTAACGTTCTTCTATATCAGAATGATCCGCAAGCGGTACAACCGTATTCTTCGGCATTTTGCCGTTTTCTTCAATATATTTTTTCAATTCACTGTAAATACTTGACATATTTTACCTCTGTAATATGCAAAATGCCGCGCCGCCGAAAAATTGCAACAGCGGCGGCGCGGTCAATTATTCCTTATCAGCGGAGCTCTGCTCCGAGCATTGTTTCAAGTCCGTTAAGAATTTTCTTCATCGGCTTATTTACATCATCATCTGTAAGAGTTTTATTTTCATCACGGAATGCAAGCGAGTATGCAAGGCTCTTTTTGCCCTCGCCTACCTGTGCACCTTCGTAGCAGTCAAACAACTTGCATGATTCAAGTACCTTACCACCGCGCTGCTTGATTATTTTCTCTACGGAACCTGCAGTAACGGCCTTATCTACAACTATAGCAAGGTCTCTTGTAACAGCCGGGAATTTAGGAAGTTCTTTGCTTACCGGAATATCCACAGCGGCCTTCTCAATTACCGCAAAATCAAGCATTGCAACATATGAGTTTGCCGGACATTCAAATTTGTCTGCAACAATCGGATGTACCTGACCGAAGAAACCTGCACTTTTGCCATTGATTATGAGTTTTGCGGTTCTGCCGGGGTGCATTGACGGATTTTCGGTCTCTGCTTCTGCTTCGTAGTTTGTTATGTGAAGTGAATCGAGAACTGCCTCAATTTCGCCCTTTATATCAAAGAATGTGCAGTTTCCGTATTTACCGAGGCTCACAAGTTCCTTATGCTCCGGAATCTTCGTTTCGTCCTCATCCTTTATATACACATACGAAATTTCAAATACGGATGCATCTGCTGTACGCTGAGCGGCATTGAAGCTCAATGTATTAAGGATTGTCGGAAGCATTGATGTACGCATTACGCTGTAATCTTCTCCGAGCGGATTTGTGATTACTACGGCATCACGAAGTTTGCTGTCAGCGGGAAGATTGAGTTTGTCGCAAAGGCTCGGGCTCTCGAAAGAGAATGAAAGCATTTCATTGTATCCGAGACCTGTGAGCATTGTTCTGACCTTATCGCGTATAAGCTGTGTGCGGTTACGCTGACCGAGTGTTGTTTCACAGCTTCCGAGAAGGCTGGACTTTATGTTGTTATAACCGAAGAATCTTGCGATTTCTTCTGCGATATCAGCCTCTCCGAGAAGGTCGCCTCTGAAACTCGGGGGAATTACCTTTTGACCGGCTACATCTACTTTACACTCAAGCTGTGTGAGTATATCAACCATCTGCTCCGTTGTCGCATCTGTTCCGAGGAATGCATTGATTTTTTCGGGAATGAATCTGATTTCCGGCATTGCTTTTTCTACAGGGTTTGACATTACAACACCCTTACATACGTCACCGGCACCGAGAACTTCTATAAGATTTACGGCTCTTTCAAGTGCTTCGAGACAAGTTACAGTATCAAGACCTTTTTCAAATCTTGACGAAGCTTCTGTACGAAGCCCCACTTTCTTTGCACCGCGTCTTACTGTTACTGCATCAAATACTGCAGCTTCGAAGATAAGATCGGTTGTTTCTTCTGTAATCTCGGAATTCTCACCGCCCATTACACCTGCGATTGCTACCGCACCTTCGCTGTCTGCGATAACGAGCATACTGCTGTCCATTGTTCTCTCCTGACCGTCAAGAGTTTTTATAACCTCTCCGTCAGCGGCACGTCTTACAATTATTTTGTCATTATGAATTGTACGCTTGTCAAAAGCATGCATCGGCTGGCCGTATTCGAGCATTACGTAGTTTGTGATATCTACGATGTTATTTATAGCACGCACACCTGCCGCTTCAAGTCTTTCACGCATCCACTTCGGTGAAGGTCCGATTTTTACATTTTTTACAACTCTTGCAGCATAAAGAGGACAAAGGTCTGCATCTTTTACTTCTACTGCAATCAAGTCTTCAGCTTTCGCGTCAGACTCTTCTTTTACCGTAAATTCAGGCTTTATATATTTTCCGCCCATTGTAACGGCTGCCTCACGAGCCAATCCGAGAATACTGAAACAGTCTGCTCTGTTTGAAGTTACTTCAAAATCAATTACATTTTCGCTTACGCCGAGAACTGCAAGGATATCTTTGCCTATAAATGCATCAAACTGCTCGTCTGTAAGACCTTCAAACATTTTAAGATCCTGAAGAACCATAATACCGTCGTCAATTCCGCCCTCATAATCAAGATGTGAAAGACCTATTTCCTCAAAAGAGCACATCATACCGAATGAGTTCTCTCCGCGAAGTTTTCCGCTCTTTATTTTTACGCCGCCTGCGATTGTGGACTTATCAAGAGCTACAGGAATAAGAGCATTTGTGCGTACGTTCTGTGCGCCTGTTACTATCTGAAGAAGTCCGTCATTGTACTCACCTACATCCATCTGACACACAAACATGTGGTCTGAGTTCTGATGTCTTTCAAATGAAATACATTTACCGACAACTACTCTGTCAATCTCTCCGCCGAGTTTATCTACGGATTCAACTTTTGTACCGCTGATAGTCATTGCTTCAGCGAGTTCGTGTATAGCTTTGTCTCCCGATACTTCGAGATCAGTATATTCTGTTAACCATTTAACCGGTGCTTTCATTTCACAAATACCTCCCTTATCAGAACTGTTTTAAGAAACGAACGTCGTTCTCATAGAAATTTCTGATGTCTTTTACGCCGAAACGAGCCATCGCAGTTCTTTCGATACCGATACCGAATGCAAATCCGCTGTACTCTTCGGGATCAATTCCGCAACGTTTAAGAACGTCAGGATGTACCATACCGCAACCGAGGACTTCTATCCAGCCTTCGCCTTTACATACACGGCAACCTTCGCCGCCGCAAGACCAACAAGATACGTCAACTTCGGCACTCGGCTCTGTGAACGGGAAGTGGTGAGGACGAAGTCTTATCTTTGTATTCTCACCGAACATCTTTTTAGCAAATATTTCGAGTGTGCCTTTAAGGTCACCCATTGTAACGCCCTTATCTACAACAAGTCCTTCGAGCTGATGGAATACAGGTGAATGTGTAGCATCCATGCTGTCGGAACGGTAAACTTTACCAGGGCTTATAATCTTTATCGGGGGCTTTTTGTGCTCCATTACATGAATCTGAACACTTGAAGTCTGTGTTCTGAGAAGAATTTTTTCTGTAATATAGAAAGTATCCTGAGTATCTCTTGCAGGATGTCCCTCAGGAAGATTGAGTGCTTCGAAGTTGTAGTAATCGTACTCAACCTCAGGTCCTTCTGCGATCTCGTAACCCATACCGATAAAAAGATTCTTCATCTCGTCAATAACCTGATTGAGCGGATGGAAGCTACCTTTTTCTTTCTTTACTCCGGGCATTGTAACATCAAGCTTCTCTTCCTCAAGTCGCTTGAGACTCTCTGCAGACTTTATAGCAGTGAGTTTTGTACCGAGCTCGGTCTCCATATATTCTCTGATAGTATTTACGAGCTGACCTACGACTGGTCTTTCCTCGGGAGCAAGTTTGCCCATGCCGCGAAGCACGGAAGTAAGTTCACCTTTTTTGCCGAGATATCCGACACGAAGTTCTTCTATCTCTGCCAAAGTTTCAGCCGCTGCAATTTTTTCTGCAAAATCACTGCGGATTTTTTCGAGCATTTCTTTCATCTTTTTCCTCCGAAATAATTTATATGAAATTAATTTTTAACGCTTTTGGGGCAACTGCCGCAAACAAAACAAAAGCCCTGTGCAAAGCTCTCAAAACTTTGCACAGGGACGAAATATCTTTCCGCGGTACCACCCTGTTTTTTATCATCTCATATGCCGCAAAAGGCATACAAACTGTCACACAAGTGCAGTGTCTGATAAACACTCTATGATATAACGGTCATCCCCGTTTTCCGCTACACGGACAAAATCTTTCACGGAAAAAGCTCCGGAGTGAACTTCGTAATATCACGACACCAAGATGCTCACAGCTAACACATCTCTCTCTGAAAGGCACGCGATAAGACTACTTTTCTCCATCACAGCTTGTTTTTATGCGTTTGGTTAAATATACAATAGCCGTGCGATAAAGTCAAATAAAATTCGCATCATTGCTTACTTCTACACTGTTTTTAGCGGAATTTTCCGCAATTTCGGCAACAGGTGCTGTATCCTCATCCTGTGCCTCGGGCTGTAGTTCCGAAACCTCATCAGAAACAACTTCCGAAACAACTCCGTCTTCTGCTACCGAAATTTCCTCTGCGGGAAGTTTTTTAAGTTTAAAGTACGCAGAAATACCTCTCGAAAGATCAATAATTACCCAAACGTGAAAAACTATATCGAGTATATTTTCAATGGCAAATCCGCTTAAGAAAAACATAGCTACTGTGTCTATCGAAAACATAACAAGAGCAGCTATAAGCCAGCCTACTCTTTTCTTGTTTGAGAATATCCAACAAAGCAAGTATGTTGCAACTATCAACGCCGCAATCACGGTAAGAACAAT
Source organism: Oscillospiraceae bacterium (assembly GCA_015069195.1). GTDB lineage: Bacteria > Bacillota > Clostridia > UBA1212 > UBA1212 > SIG423. The sequence goes on from SVJA01000005.1 coordinate 35,158, forward strand.
TACGACACCGTTACCGTAACCGATAAATTCATGCCCTTCAGGTACAACATCCGCATACATCTCAGCAGGAAACTTGCCGCCGAAATACAGACCGAAATATGTCATAAAATACGGAACTGAAGCTGAAAAAAGGAAATATGATGATGAATCCAGAAACAACATTATCATATTTATAACGGTAAATACTACTACCAACAAAAGATTTAATCTTGAATTTTTGTACTTTGCCTCTAAAAGATCACGCTGTGTCAACTGTACCACAGTATTAGCATCTGTGGTGTTTTTAAACAATCCCATAAAAATTACCTGCCTTTCAAATATCCGAGCACTTGCTCTGCAATCTGCTCCATACCTCTAATATCCGGATGACCCGAACGTTTCTCTATATCTTTAAGTTCTATAAGTTCTGCGCCGTACCTCACCGCCGCATCACGGAGTCCGTCATTTATCTCAGGTTTCAGATCGCAGTTAAGTATACAAATCAAGCGTACTCCGGGAAAAAGATCCTTCACTCTTTTTAAGAGATAATTTACGGCAGGAAGGTATGAAAACAAATCTTCCTTTGTCCAGCCGGAAGTCATAGTTTCACCGATTGGAGAATTTGCCCACGAATCATTCGTACCGCCAAACACGATAAAAGTATCAACTGTTTTATTAGAAAACCATCCGTCTGCCACAATGTCATCAAATCGACCTACAAACGAGGCATTGGAACAGTCACCTGCGTACCCCGTATGGCAAATCGTAGTTCCCGAATAACTGCAGTTAAGTACAAGCTCAGACTTTGTATTATCCAGAACTTTCTTCCACCAAGTCTGCTCTACCTTATCCACATCAGTATCGTTGCGTATAACATCATAATACCAAGTCGCGTAGCCTTCGGGAATATGACCCTCAAAAGTGGAATAACTGTCACCCAATATAAAAACTTTACCTAAATCAACCAAAGGGATCACCTCACGGATATTTACAATATTGTTACAAACGTTATTTTAAATGCAAAAACCGCGAAGCGCAAGCGTTTCGCGGTCAACTCAGTCAAATAATCCGAATCAAAATCAAATTCTTTCTTTAACCTTAGCAGCTTTACCAACTCTATCGCGGAGATAGTAGAGTTTCGCTCTTCTGACTTTACCGTGACGAACAAGCTCAACCTTGTCAATCTTAGGTGAATGTACGGGGAATATTCTCTCGACACCTACACCATAAGATACACGTCTTACTGTGAAAGTCTCTTTAACACCCTCGCCGCGCTTTGAGATAACAGTACCTTCGAAAACCTGAATTCTCTCACGGTTACCTTCTTTGATCATAAAGTGAACTTTTACATAGTCACCGATCTCGATATTAGCTACATTTTCTTTCATGTAGTCTGCTTCTACAGCCTTAATAATATCCATACTTCTATACACTCCTTTCTTGCTCAGACGTTCGTACGTGTAATCATAGAGGACCGTCCTAATCCAAATGCTGATAAACAGCAAGAGGTATTTTACAGAAATAAAATACCTTTGTCAACTGTATTTTTAACTATTTTCCGAAAAATCAGACCCATATCATTCTTGCGGAATTGCTTTAAATATTTCTTTTGCAAACTCCTCCGCTTTTTCTGATTTTTCTGTTTTGTGACAAAATGCAAGTATCATACTCTTTTCCTGACCTTTTTGTTCATTGTACAACCACGCAAGATTTGTATCATCAAAAAATGTCGAATCGGTAACGTCAATTCCGTAAACGCCCTCTTCTATCACAATTTTAGCACCTTCTTCGGAAGAATAAGTTACAGCTTCCAATTTCTTCGCATCAGGATTTTCTGCATAATATTCGTCGATAAGGAACTGAATATCTTTGAATGCTTTCTGTGCAACGTACACATCAAAAGATTCTTTATCAATCAGCACTACATCAAGATGTCCTGCAAGCAACTGTGACAAAAATGCGGTAGCCTGCGCCTGTGAAGTCTGGTCATACGAAGTCTCTGATGTAACCGTGAAAAAGCTCATCTGAACATTGTCAACTGCTTCCGACTTCTCATCAATCTGATTTTTAAGAGTAGTTTCACTGACCGCACCGTATGCTCCGACGAATTTTAGTCGTAAATCCTCTTTGCCGTTCTTTGTTACCTGCCATGCAAAAATAACAGCACCGACAACAAGTATACCTAATGTTATCAAAAGAACATTATACTGATCGCAAAAAGCACAGACCTTTGCCCAGAACTTCTGCAAACCGTAAGGCACTGATGAACTGGGATCATAAAATGAAAAGTCATGAGTTATACCCATAATATCATCATATGCTTTTGTTATCTTCTCATAGTATGCAGCATCCTCGTCGGTAACACCGTACTCATCTGTTTTTTGTTTGTACTGTCTGAGAAGCGCACCGTATTTATTCTTAACAATATCGTCGGAAACGCCCGGCTCAAGACCGAGTATTTTATAACTGCCTGTTTTATCGACGGACTCTTCCGTCAAAGTATCAGACACTTTAAGTTCTTCGTTATTTTCCATATTTTAACCCTCTGTAAATTTAACTCAAAATATTATTCACATGAACTGTTTATATTATAGATGTTATTCGAAGATTTATCAAGCAAGCGTACTGACCCATCCGGATTTCATTGAAAAATTTTCAATATTTTGGTAAAATATGAATAGAATTTAAATATTCAGAAAGCTTATTTCTCATTTTTAAGGAGGAGATTTTATGGCAGAGAAAAAGGTTTATACGGTTTACGAAAACCCTTTCAAAAAAATGACACCTAAGACAAAGAAAACGTTAAAAATCACGGCAATTGCGGCAATCGTTGTTATTTTGGTAGTGATTATAAGTTCAAGTTGTTGGTACACTATCAGCGATAAGCAGAACGCTGTAGTTACCACATTCGGTAAAGTTACAAGCGTTGTTGAAGAACCGGGCATCCACCTGAAAGTTCCTTTCGGTATACAGAAAGCACGCCTTGTCGATACAAATGTATACCAGAAAATTTACGTGGGCTATACAGTAGACGAAAACGGTAATGAACTCGCAGTTGATGACGAAAGCAAAATGATTACAGGAGATTTCAATATAGTAAACATTGACTTTTACATCGAATACAAAGTTACAAATCCCGAAAAGTATCTTTACGCTTCGGAAAGCCCCGAAACAATACTTAAAAACCTCGTACAGAGCCAGGTCAGAAATGTTGTAAGTTCGTATGATGTAGATGATGTACTCACCACAAAGAAATCCGAAATACAGGCAGTTTCCAAAGAACTTATCACAGAAGAACTCGAAAAATATGATATCGGTCTTATGCTTATTGATGTAAAAATACAGGATGCCGAAGCTCCTACGCAAGAAGTTATCGCAGCATTCAAATCAGTTGAAACAGCAAAACAAGGTGCAGAGACAGCACTTAACGAAGCAAAGGCTTACGAAAATGCAAAGCTTCCCGAAGCTCAGGCTACCGCTGATAAATTGATACAAAACGCAGAGTTTTTAAAACAGAACAGAATAAATGAAGCTAAAGAAGAAATTTCTATGTTCACCGCTATGTACACACAGTATTCAGTTAACCCCGAGATCACTAAAAAAAGAATGTACTACGAGGCAATAGAAAAGATTCTTCCGAAAGCAAAGCTTTATATAAACACAAACGAAAGCGGAACATCCACTATTCTTCCTTTGGAATCACTGACCGGTGCTTCTAAATGATTACTGAGATAATACAGAAAGGAAAGAAAAAATATGAAAAAAGTTGTAAAAATCACTTTGATAGTTGTTCTGGCACTGCTTTGCATCGGACTTGCAAGTTCAATGTATGTTGTAGAAGAGAATGAATACGCATTTGTACTTCGTTTCAATAAAGTAGAAAACATCAGAAAAGAGGCAGGACTCCACTTCAAGATACCGTTCCTTGATTCAGTAAAAACATTGCCGTCAAATACGCTCCAGTACGACCTTGCACCGTCAGATGTTCTGACAAGCGATTCAAAGGCGATGAGTGTTGACAGCTATGTTCTTTGGAAAATCACTGACCCTATGACTTTCTATAAAACAGTAGGTTCTATAAGCGAGGCACAAAGCAGACTTGACGCGGCCACATACAATGCTCTCAAAAACATAATCGGTACTATCACACAGGATTCCATCATAACCGCTTCAGTAGAAGACGGCAGAACCGACCTCAACGTTACTATCTACGAACAAGTAAAAGAATTGACCGACGACTACGGTATCACTGTATCTGATGTAAAAATAAAGCGTCTGGATCTCCCTGCAGAAAACGAAGCTGCTGTTTATGAAAGAATGATTTCCGACAGAAAACAGATTGCAGAAAAACATCGTGCAGAGGGTGAAGCAGAAGCCACAAAGCTCCGCAGCGAAGTTGACAAAAAAGTAAACATCCTTATATCCGATGCAGAAGCACAGGCTGCCGTAATAGAAGCAGAAGGTGAAAGCGAATACATGAAGATGTTGGCAGATGCTTTCAATACAAAAGAGAAACAAGAATTCTACGAATTTGTACGTTCTCTTGAAGCACTCGAAACTTCACTCGACGGAAATAACAACACTATTATCCTTGACGAGGATTCAGATATAGTTAAGACTTTGATGGGATTAGAGAATTAAAAACAATACCGACCGTCAATCCTGGTTTAGCTACGCTAAAAAGGATTGACGGTCGGTATTTGTTTTTAATTAACGGAGGTTTGTCAAATAGTACCCCCCAGATTAAATTATCATAATCACTATAATCAATCAAATAACCGGTAAAAAATCCTTTTTAGCGTAGCTAAACCAGGATTTTTTACCGGTTATTGATTGATTAAGCTTCTACTTTAACACCTTTTGCCTCAAGTACGGCCTTTGCCTTCGCATTGTCATTTACACGGAATACCATGTAAGCATTGCCCTCTGTCTGAGAATTGAACGCGTATACGTATTCAACAAAAATATCATTCTCGGCAAGAATTTCAAGAACCTTTGAAAAACTTCCGGGTGTGTCAGATATTGAAACACCAAGAACATTGTTTACTGTGCAAACATATCCGTGTTTCTTTATTGTGACAATTGATTCGTCCGGATTGTCAACAATAATTCTGAGGATTCCGTAGTCCTGTGTATCCGCAATCGAGAGTGCACGGATGTTTATGTTGTTATCTGCAAGCACCTTTGTAAATTCTGCAAGGTGACCGGCCTTATTTTCTATAAATACAGAAATTTGCTTTACTTCCATATCAAAAAACTCCTTTCTTATACGCACCTGACCGTTATCAATAAAGTTTACGCTTATCCACTACTCTGACAGCTTTACCTTCGCTTCTTGTAATAGACTTAGGCGCAACGATATGTACTTTCGGATTTATTCCAAGCATTACCTTTATGGCAGCAGCAAGTTCTTTTTCTTTTGCGGAAATATCTTTTACTTTATCCGAGAAGAGCTCCACCGTAAGCTCTACGTTTATATCAAGTGTGTCAGTGTTATTTACACGATCAACTACTATCTGATAGTTAGGTGTATAACCTTGCTCAAGAAGCACGGTTTCGATCTGTGACGGGAATACATTTACGCCTCTTATGATGAGCATATCATCGCTTCTGCCCATAGGCTTTGCCATCTTTATAAGAGTTCTGCCGCAAGAACATTTTTCTCTTGAAAGTCTGCATATATCTCTTGTTCTGTAACGAATCATCGGGAATGCTTCTTTTGTGATACATGTAAATACAAGCTCACCTACTTCGCCTTCGGGAAGAACTTCTCCTGTTTCAGGATTTATAATCTCAGCGATAAAGTGGTCTTCGTTTATATGCATACCTGACTGGTCTTCACATTCAAATGATACGCCGGGACCGCTGATTTCGGTAAGACCGTAAATATCATGAGCTTTTATACCGAGAGATTTTTCTATATCTCTTCTCATTTCCTGCGTCCAAGGCTCTGCTCCGAAAATACCTGCCTTTAAGTGAAGGTCGTCTGCTGTGTAACCCATTTCTTTTAAAGTCTCTGCTATGTATGCAGCGTATGAAGGGGTACAGCAAATAATAGTAGACTGGAAGTCAAGCATAAACTGAATCTGGCGCTCGGTGTTTCCCGAAGACATCGGGAGTGTAAGACATCCAACTCTGTGCGAACCGCCGTCAAGTCCGGCACCGCCTGTAAAAAGTCCGTATCCGTAACAAACCTGAACAACATCGTCTTTTGTTCCGCCTACTGCCATTATCGCTCTTGCACAGCAATCATACCAAAGGTCAATATCATGCTGTGTGTAAAAAGCTGCTACTCTCTTACCTGTCGTACCGCTTGTCGAATGAATTCTTACGGTCTCTGACTTCGGTACCGCAAGCATTCCGTAAGGATATGCGTCACGAAGGTCATTTTTACTGATAAAAGGCAACTTATGTAAATCATCCGTAGAGCTGATATCCTCCGGCTTTACGCCCTTTTCATCCATCAAATTTCTGTAGTAAGGCACGTTTGCGTAAACATGTTTTATCTGCGCAACAAGTCTTTCATCCTGGAGTGCTTTTATAGTTTCTCTCGAAGCGCACTCTATTTCAGGCTGATAATAGTTTCCCATTTTTTCATTACTTCCTTTATTTTGGATTTCGTTACAAAAACTTCATATTTTGAAACTTTTTTATTGAATTTATGGTATCAAATCACTTTTTTCTTGTCAATAATTTATTGATATATGGTGGTAAAATATGTTAGAATTTTATATGAATTATATATACGACCTTAACGGTCTAAATTTTTATCATTTCAGGAGGTTTATTATGGATTCTTTGAAAAAGTATATTGCTGAATTCATAGGTACAGGCGTGCTCGTATTCTTTGCTTGCGGTACGGCTGCGGTGGTCGGTTGCAACACATTGCCCGGTTATTTGCTCACAGCACTCGCATTCGGTCTTGTTATCGTTGCGATGGCTTATTCTATCGGAAACATTTCAGGTTGCCACATCAACCCTGCAGTTTCTATCGCTATGCTTGTAAGCGGAAAGATGAATGTAAAAGACTTTATCGGCTATATCGTAGCTCAGTTTGCAGGCGCTATCGCAGGTGCTGCTGCGCTTAAGTTCATACTTCCGAACGACTTGGCACTCGGACAGAATGCTCTTTTCAACGACGACATACTCCGTTCGCTCGTTATCGAAGTTGTTCTTACTTTTGTTTTTGTTTTTGCTATTTTAGGAGTTACTTCAAAAATCGAAAACAGCGCCGTTTCAGGTGTCGTTATCGGTCTTTCGCTTACACTCGTACACATTCTCGGAATAGCTTTCACAGGTACATCTGTTAACCCTGCCAGAAGCTTCGGTCCTGCGCTTTTCGTAGGCGGCGACGCACTCAAAGATGTTTGGGTATTCATTGTAGCACCGCTCGTTGGTGGCATACTAGCAGCTTTGGTTTACAAGTTCTTAAGCAGCAAGAAAGATGCCTGATAATCAATAATTGATATAGCTAAAAAAGACGGTGCACTTCAGGTGCCTCGTCTTTTTTATTGCTTTGTATTATAAAGCTTAGTAACAAACAATCGTCCCATCGTCATAATTCATATCGATATCGTTCCGACTTTATTTTTTCAGCAAACTCTCCACTGTCCCAAAATTCAAAAATCGGATATCAGACCGATTTTAATTTCGGGGCAGCGGAGAGTTTGAATCAAGACATTTCGTCTCAAAAATATCAATTGCTTCGTCAGAATAATTCTCTATATATTCAAGCATCTTTTCAGCATCGTCAAAAAAACGCTCAATATTACGGCAAGCTTCATTCATAAATCCCTCGCCTATTGCCTTTTCAAACATTTCAGCAAAGTCATCATAGTAGCACTCGACATTAAACACTGCAATCGGTTTGTTGTGTCTTCCGAGTTGCTTTAATGTCAGAATCTCAAGGTACTCTTCAAACGTACCGATACCTCCCGGAGTGATTATAAAAGCATCCGAACTTTCTTCCATAAGTTGCTTTCGCTGGCGCATAGTTTCCGTGTAAACAAATTCCGTACATTTGTCAAAAAGTATTCCGTCCACATTAAAGAATGACGGTGCAATGCCCTTTATATAACCGCCTTTTTCATATATTCCGCGAGCAGCCGCACCCATAAGACCGTTTGCTCCGCCACCGAAAACAAGTCCGTGTCCGTGCTCACCCATAATACGACCGAGTTCTTCTACCGCTTCAATATATTTTTTATCAATTTTATTACTCGAAGCCCCGAATAAGCAAATGTTCATAATACTTTAAACTCCTTATCTGTTAAAAGTTTCATCAAACACATTATATAAACTGCCCGAAAGAACTGACAATCTTTCTTCGTTTACTTTCAGAACTTTTCTGTCATATGTCAGAAGTCCGTTAGTCTCGTCCTCGACATCGCTTACCTGCGTAAGCACCAAAGCACAAAGTCCGTTTTTTATATGCGGTATCACTTCATCAGTATAAAGTGAGCAAAGTGCATTTTCAAATTTATCAGCACGATCAAAGAAACGATATCCGTAAGTCTCATCAAGATTAAACGAGTGACCTTCTATCTTGCACGAATAACCACCGAATTCCGAAAGAACCATCGGTCTGCCTTCCGCCTTTTTAAGATTCAATTTTTTAAAGTACACATGGTCACTTTCAACATCTGTTTTGTCGGTTTTAAACCAACCCGATGTCGTATCATAAATCCTTGAAGGATCTTTTTCCTTTAATGTATTGTAAAAATATTCTTCATCAAACTGTCCCCAGCCTTCATTGAATATGGTGTAATACACAACCGACGGATGGTTATAAAGAGCATCGACAACACCTGAGCAAGTCTTTTCGAATGCTTCTCTGCGCTTTGCAGTTGCTTTATGAGAAATACCTTTTTTCAGACCGATTGTCGGAAGTGCCGTATCAATAAGAAAGCTGTACTTACCGCTGTTTATCATATCCTGGAATACTATCATTCCATATTTGTCGCAATAGTAATAAAACAAATCCGGTTCAATCTTGATATGTTTTCTGAGCATATTAAACCCACACGATTTCATTCGAAGGATATCATCAACAAACCCTTGCGGAGTCGCGGGAAGTATTATGCCATCGCTGAAATAACCCTGATCAAGCAATCCGTGGAAAAGCACAGGAACACCGTTAAGACATATCACAGGTTTATCATTTACGTTTTCTATCGAAACAGTGCGCAAACCGAAATATGACGAAACTGTATCATCACCCGACCTCACCATAAACTCATATAGATACGGATTTTCCGGAGTCCACAGCACAGGATTTTCTATATCAATTCTTATTTTTTCACCGCTGAACTTATATTCTTTGCCGTTTAATATCAGCAATTTTTCTGCGGCGCCTCCCAGAACGGTTATGTCAGCGCCTTTTAAATCCGTAACAATTTTTATACCCTTTATATACTCTGCCGGCACTCTTTCAAGCCAAACAGTCTGCCATATTCCGCTGAACTTTGTGTACCACATTCCTCCGCGTTTTTCAGTCTGTTTTCCGTAAGGATAATCAATATCAAGAGGATCACGAGCAATTACTTTAAGACTGTTTTCACCCGCTTTGGCAAATTCCGTAATGTCAAATTCAAACGAAAGATAACCATTATCACTCTCACCTGCTTTTTTACCATTTACAAATACCTCAGCAAATAGATCGCAGGCACCGAAATGCAAAATCAATCTTTCTTTTCCCGGGAAATTATCTACATTAAAAGTTCTCTCATAGATAAGAATATCGCGCTTATCTATACTCTTGAAAACACCCGAAATACGGCTTTCCGGCACAAATGGCACGTTTATACTCCCATCGTATTTTAATTCCTTTTTGCCTTGAATTTTAAATCGCCATTCACCATTAAGACACTCATACGAAGCCCTTTTTAACTGCGGTCTCGGATATTCTGCAAAAGGAACAAAAGTTTTGCTTCCGGAAGCTTCCTTCAAGACTTTTTCATATTCCGTTTCAAGCTGTACAAGTCGTGGTTTCTGTAGTTTTTTTATCAATAAGCAAAGCGGTATCACTGCAAGCAACGCAATACCTGCCGCCATAAATATGTTTTCATTCGGGACAAATGATTCTGTACCATCGCTATTTTTGATCATTTCTGCTCCGCGAAGAACCATTTTACCAATATATGGGCCAACAACACCCGGGATCAAAACCTGAGAAAAGATTCTCACACCTTGAAGCCTTCCGGACTTGCCTTCAGGAGTCCTGTTTCTTATCATAGCGCCGAATACTGCCATGCCGGCAAGATAACCGCACATCATAAAGAGTGAACCGATAAACACAGGAATTGTTGTTTTGGAAACAAACAATATCACATAACCCAAAAGCAGCATTACCACGGCAATAATTCCCGAAAATGTAAAACCTTTCTTATCAAACAATCGGCCCCAAAAAGCAGTAACAACCGCTGCAATCAATATTGCCGGCGCCATTATCAATACATAGTCCTTCATCCCGAGTGACACTTCATAGTAAATGATAAGGTACGGCATAAAAATCTGAATTGAAATATTGAATATGACAAACGCCGCCATAACTACATAAAGCAATCCGTTTTCTTTTATCGTCTTTGGTCGGAAACCATAGAAAATACTTTTGAAATAAGGTTCTTTTGACGGCACTATCTTCGGTTCTTTTATGAGGAAGAAACCAAGTATTCCTATAACTATCACAAGTACACCGATTATAGTAAATATAAGTGACCAACTCTTTGCCTTATCGAGGTCAAAAAACATAAATCCGCCAAACACTACAAGAATCGACACCAATGGCATCATTGAGTTTATACCTTCTGCCGCACCTTGGTTTGTGTCGTCCGTAGAATCCGTCAGCCATGCGTTAAACGCAGCATCATTCGCAGACGATCCAAAGAAAGTCATAACGCAATCAAGAATTATCGCAAGCGAAACGCCGACAGCCGTAGCAGACGAGGTCGTAGCAAAAGTCTTGCTTATAATATCTTCACGCAAAAATACAAAACTGAATATTGATACGCCCCACAAAATGTATCCGAGGCAAATAAAAAGTTTACGTTTTCCTATCCTGTCTGACAGCGCTCCGATAAATACAGTTGTAAGCGTCGCAGTAACGGCAGACGCCGCCACCATCAGCGAAATATCATCCGCTGACGCATTAAACATCTTATATATAAAAACATTGAAATACATATTTTCAACCACCCAGGCAATCTGCCCCATCAAGCTGAAAATTGTAAGTGCACACCAAAATGAGCGCGGAAGTTTAGTTTTCATTGGTTACCTCCAAATACAACGACACAGACTTTTCTTTAATTTCATCAATATTTACATGATATCCTGCAAAAAGTTTTTAGACATCGGATATACTTTTTTCAATGTTCATACACATTCGAATACACACCATTATCATAATTTACCGCATCAAGGTACTTGTCATTGTGTTCCTTTATTAGCGCCTGTTTCTCGCTCGGTGAAAGATATCTACTGTCAAGCTTGTATTTCAACTCCGCTCTGGCATCGTGTATATTCTGATATCGGGTTGAACTATTCGTATAGTCAGAAGAATATCCCCCTGAATACGATGAAGAAGATGATGATGATGAATATGAGTATGACCTTTTTTTGTTGGCGAAAATAAAGCCGTCACTTGTGTGAATAATCGCAACAATGTCGGTTATGAAAATCGCTACAGGTACCGATTGCCCCATGATAGTCGGAAACACTAAGTGATCCCCTTTGGTTTCGGGATAGAAGAACGCTGCAACTATAACACTGACGATCCAGATCTCTCCGAGTATAAAGCAATGTCCGGAAAACTTATCAGAATCTGACACACACTGTACAATTATAAAAAGAATTATCATTATCGCCAGTGAAATAACCATTATGCTGCCAAGGCCTTGACCAAGCGCACAAATCAAAAAAGGAGTATTTGCAACGGCACAAATTACAGAAAGAATACCTTGTTTTCTATAATCTTCTTTACACAGAAGTACAATGCCAAACACCAAAAGTGCAACACCAAGTACAAGCGCACCCCACATAAAAGCATTGTAATTTTCAAAGTCTATAAGTGCTGAACCGAATTTTTTCAACGCGGCAGGGATATCATAAAAACCCAACCACGACAATAAATCTTTCATGGTAAGCCCCTTTCATTCTATATGTATCAAATATATCAGTAGACATAGTATATCAAAAGTCTTAACAAATATAAAGAAGAATACAAAAAAGCCTCTCGTCACTGAGAGGCTAAAAAGCGTACCCGAAGGGATTCGAACCCCCGACCGACGGCTTAGAAGGCCGTTGCTCTATCCAACTGAGCTACGGGCACAGGAAAAGCGGGTGAAGGGAATCGAACCCTCGTATTCAGCTTGGAAGGCTGACGTTCTACCATTGAACAACACCCGCAAATGTGCAATATTTAATTGACTTCGCCATTATACTCATTTTGCTTGGTCGTGTCAAGTATAAAAAAGCAGTTTTTTCAATTTATTTTCTGAGGCGCAAATCTATATGTAGTACACTGCGATTTGCGCCTCAAAACCAATCGCCGCGTTGCTTCTGCGGAAGCAACGCGGCGATAATAAATCATTTACATTTTACAACTGATAGAATCAAATATTGTTAAGAATTGTCATAACATCGATTATATCAATAGCACCACTGCGAGTCGCAGCCTTTGCGGCATCGGCATAAGCACCGCTGAGTTTCTGTGAACTCTTAAGATGAAGCATAACAATCTGCGCATCAGCAATCGTAACGGAACCATCGCCGTCAGCATCACCCATTACTACGATGTCGTAAGTTTTGTTACCTGCTGTAGCCACCATACCGGTACCTATCAAAGCTGAACCTGAAACTGAAGAACCATCAGCGTTCTGAATTGTAACAGAAGATGCACCGGTAAGAGCCTTTACAGCAGAAATAGCAGTAACTACAGTATCACCCTTATCAGCTTTTATCGCGTTTGCGCCTGAGAATCCGCCTGTCATCATCTCATAAGAAGATGTCGTGGAAGAATCCGAAACAATCGAGAACGAATAGCCCTCACAGCCGTTCATATGAACATTGTTTACTATATATGTACCATTACTGTCAGTAGCATCATAAGCAAGCCATGCTGTATAGTTTCCTGCAGGAAGTGTTCCGAGTGATGTTCCGCCAATCGCAGCAGTCGGGAATGTCAAAGAGCCTGATGTTCCGGAAACCTGCGCATACTGGAGAGAACCTGTGCTTCCGGGAGATGTACCTTCAGCATAAATAGCAACGAAAGGTTTTATTGTCTCTGCAGAGCTTGTGTAGCTTGTGAGTTTTGAGAAGCTTATGATGATGTTGTCACCTACATTATAAACCTGTGAATTTGTCTTAACAGATGCTGTTACGGGTTTTGTAGAAGTAAACTTTATCGAGTGTACAAGAAGTTCGCTGTTGGCATTTGTTTCACCCTCAAAGAAATCAAATCTGATTTTGTTTGCAGTACCGGTCCACAAAGAAAGATCGCTGAGATCAATTATATATTCATGCCAGAGACCATCATTTGTCCAATTCCAAGTTTTATAACACTCGGCTGTAGGAGCAGTCGTGCTGCCTGCACAGAAGAACATACCTGCCTGTGTGTTTGTCGCAGAGGTCTTTGCAACGATAGTCATATACTTGTATGTATCAGCGCTGAATGAAGTTGTGGTACTGAAATCAAAATTTGCCTGCGGATCGTTATTTGATGTAGAAGGGCTCACAAAAACACACGATTTGTCGCCACCTTCATTACGTGCACCTACAGCAACATTTTCAGAAACACCTCCTGCAACAACCCAATCAACTACCTCTTGTGATGAAAATACCAGATCCTTAGGATCAAAGTTTCCGGAAAACGCAAGTTCAAAAGTTACCTTTATCGCAACATCATGAGCCGGCATAGTGAACTGATATACGGAATGTATACCGCCGTTCAAAACCTCAACGGAAGATCCGTCTATTACAACAGAAGACACCTTATAGCCTGCATCCGGTTTAGCAAAGAAGTTTACAACCGTGTCAGCCGCTACAACTGTGCTTGTAGTACCGTTCTCATCAAAACCTACTGTACCGTTGCCTGTCGCAGAAAGGCTGAGATTGTATGTAGATATAACAGGAAGCTCGTTTGCACTGTAATATGAATTTCCGTTAGCAGGGTCTGCGCATCTTGTTTCAGGCATACCTGAATACACAGGAATTTTAAACTTATGAGCCACCTCAAAAAGGCCATTGTTTTCGTATGAAGATTTTACTGTTCTGCCCTCTGTCAAAGGTGCCGCAATGTTCTGCATATACTGTCCGTACGGGAATGTATCACCTGATCTGGGATCAACGTTAAACTTCTGGAAGTAAAGTGTATTCTGGTAGTCTTTAATGAAGTTGTTACTTACTTTCTGAGCTCCGCCTGTAATAGCTGCCGCTTTTGTTGTCCAGCCCGCAGTTTTGGCTTCTCTGCCTGCACCGAGGTATATAGCAAAAACACCTGTTCCGGATGCTCCCATATTAAAGAAATTGTAATAACCATCATACTGAAGAAGTTCTGACTGTGTAAAACTTGTATCTTTTGATACAGTTCCCCATACAACATTACCGTTTGCGTCATAATCAGCCTTTGAACTATAAAGATCCCAAAGGGTAGTACCAAGTGTACCGTTTACCTGCGGACTTTCGCCTGTACCCTGCTCCTGTCTGAGACGGCTTGCAAGGAATATAGGGCTTATATTATATGTAGCACCAACATTTGTAATGTGCTGTGCATATGTCATACCATTGTCACAGTTAGCATTTGCCATAAAGCTTCCCGAAAGAGCGGTATTTACGTTTGTAGCATTCTGGTATGCTGAATTATACTCCAATGATTCAAACATAAAAATATCGTCTTCATTAAGGAAGTTACGAGGATCCATAAAGTATTTTATAGCCTCAAGACTTGCCTTTCTCCAACCGCTGTCATAAAGGTTAGTGTTTGAAGAATCATAATAAGGTGAATAGTTTGCCTGTCCGAGTGAACCCCAATCTCCGGGTGCCCATGTGCTAGTAGTAACAAGGTTATAATATGTATCACCGGCAGCGGAATTCTCTGTAGATGTGACATAATCCCATGTCATCTTAGAATCAAGCTGTGTAATCATAACAGGTTCAAACTGCCAGGTAGGATGCTGCTCATGGAGAGCAACAAGAGTTGTCACATATGACTCAGGGAAACCTGCATCACGAAGCGACTGAATGTATTCTGCCGTAGCGGCATCAACTTTCTGCACATTCGATACAATCGAATAGTTGCCCACCAAAACGGCAAGCATCAAAACTAAAGCTATTACTCTGTTTCTTAACTTCATAAAATCCTCCGCAAATATAACACCACACATTCGGGAAACACCTCATGTGCGTGTAAAAATATAAATGTTAATGAATAACGCAATTTGGCTTATTATATCAAATTGCAGTCTCTATTGCAACTAAAAAAGGAAGGTTTGTCCAAACAGCAAACCTTCCTTTTTTTTACATTTTTGTAAATTTTTTCAAATTGAACGTTATCTTTTATATATTGTTCAAGACATACATTGCATTGAGTATGCTCACGGTAGTATATCCGTTTACATACGCAGCATCAGCAAATACACCATTCAATTTGTTCTGACCTTTTACGTGCTTCATAATGCCCACCGCATCAGCAACAGTAAAAGCACCGTCACCGTCTGTATCACCCATCACAACAAGCGAAACATCATTTCCGTCAACACTTGCGATCATGCCTGTAGAGATAACATTTGAAGAAGAAACTGCACTTCCGTCAGAATTTTTAATGGTTATATTAGGTGTGCCGTAAGTATTCTCCAAAGCAGTAACTGCCTTCTGAGCAGTATCGCCGAACTTACCGACTACAATACCGGTCTTTGTATATTCTCCTGTAATAGCCTGATATTTATCAGTATTCACATCAGAACTGCGAACAACAGTAAAGGTGTACGGAGCAGCAGCAGAAATAACATTGTTTACCATAGCACCGTTCTGACCGCTCGCATCATATCCGAGGTATGCCGTATAAGTACCTACCGGAAGATTTGCCAAACTGGTTCCGCCGCTTGCACCTGCAGGTAATGTCACAGAACCTGACGCATCAGACACCAATACATATTGTATAGCATCTCCCTGTCCGGGTGCTGTGCCTTCTGCATAAATTCCGATAAACGGCTTCATGTTTTCAAGGCTGTTAAGATAAGGAGTAAGTCCGCGATAATTTATAGTAACTGCATATCCCTGCATATAGCTTGTAGAAGAAGCTGTAACCTTTGCATTCTTCGGATTTGAAGAAACAAATCTTATAGATCTGATATCAATCTCGCTGTTTGCTGCAGTATCACCTTCAAAATAGTCAAGTCTTATAGAATTGATAGCACCCGACCACTTAGAAACACTTGAAAGATCAACTACATACTCGTGCCACAATCCGTCGTTATCCCAGGTTATAGACTGATAAGCATCTACCGTAGGAGCAGTGACAGCACCGGCACAATAGTAAATACCCGCACCTGTATTAGCAGCAGTTGTTTTGTATGTTATCACAATATATTTGTAAGTATTTGCGCTGAGTCCGGCACCGCCGTAATTTATCGTATAGTACTGATCATTACAATCTGTAGCAGGGCTCTTTGATATGAGATATGTATCATTTTTCGAAGCATCCTGACCAAGACCGATCTGTACACCCTCTGACAAAACCGAATTGTTTTTGAACCAATCCACCGAAATCTGTGAATCAAATATGAGTTCAACAGGATTTACAGTATATTCAGGAGTAAATGTTACATATATATCCACATTTTCTGCAGGCATTGTGAAACTGTATACCGCTTCAACGGTCGGATCGTGAATATCCCATGCCGCTCCGTTTACAACCAAAGAAGTAACCTTATAGCCGTCAGCCGGAATCAGACGGAAAAAAATAGTGTCGCCGATAGTACCTGCATTATTCATAGAAGTGCCTTCGCCGAAGTCTGCAATTCCTGAACCGCTCTCTATGTGTATATTAAGATATCTCTGTGTAGCAGCCACAGAACCCGGTGCAGTAGACGGGCTGTAATAAGAAAGTCCACCTGCCGGATCGGGACAAGCCTCTGCCGGCATACCACCGTATACAGGAATTACGAATTTGTGAGCAGCCTCAAGACCACCCGTTGTATTGTAATCCGCATAAGCACTTCTGGCAGCCTTTAATGCACCGGAAATATCCTGCATGTATTGTCCCCAGAAGTTTCTGTCAGAACCCGGATGAGTATTGAACTTCTGGAAGTAAGGAGTGTGCTGATAACCGGCAATGTAACGGTTATAAACTTTAACTATACCGCCGCTGAGTGCTGCAGCCTTTGATGTCCAACCTTCTTCTATACACTCGTTTGAAGCATTCATATAAATAGCAAAAGCACCTGTTCCGAAAGCACCCATGTTATAGAAATTGTAAAGACCGTCTCTGGCTTTAAGTTCAGCTTCAGTATAATTAATGTTATCGTAAGAGCCGCCCCAGATAATCTGACCGCTGCTGTTTGTCGCAGTAGGACTCCAACGATTAGCAGTATCGCTGTAATAGTTCCACATTGTAGTACCGAGAGTACCGTTTGCGAGAGGGCTTCTGCCTTCAGGACCCTGCTCAAATATGATACGGTTTGCAAGGTAAATCGGGTTTACGTTAAGTTCTACACCTTTGCTGTAAATAATATCGGCAAAAGTATTTGTTCCGTCAATTTTACCTTTGCTCGAAGCCATAAAAGTATCAGACAAAACAGCTTCTACACCTGCTTTTGTGTGTATGGATGAATTATACTCGAGAGATTCAAACATAAACACATCTTTCTCATTTATGAAGTTTCTCGGGTCCATAAAATACTCAACAGCTTCACGACTGGCCTGTCTGAGACCTGAATCGTAAAGGTTTGTATCATTCTTATCATAGTAAGGAGAATAATATGCATCATATCCTGACGGCGCCCATGAACTTGTCGTAACAAGGTTTCTCGTAGGATACATTTCCTGATCAATTACATAATCCCATGTGTACTGTGGCTTCATCTGAGTAACCAATACAGGTTCAAACTGCCATGTGGGATGCTTGTCATGTAATTGTGCAAGCAATGTAGCGTATGAATCAGGAAATCCTGCACTTTTCAGTGAGTTTATGTACTGAGTTGTAGCAGCATCGGTAATCATACTCAAGCTGAAAGTGTTGCACGACAGTACCATAATCAACGCTAACAGTAGTGTCGTAATACGTTTAGAAAGTTTCATCTGTACCTCCATATGATAAACAGCACAAACCTCCTTCACAGAGAAATATGCTGCAAAAAATTATTTTACATATAAAACACAACTGGTCTTATTGTACTAAAACTTTGTTCAGCTTGCAACCGTTTATTATCACAGAATAAAATTCCATATCGTTGCAAACTCAACAAATTTGTGATAAAATCACACGTAGTAAATGTGATGATTTTTGTCGAGGGGATTTTCCGCAAGAGATTGCGGTCTATTCTCTTTTATTTTTATATCAAAAAGGAGGAGTTTTTTGTGAAAAGAAAAATTACTGGTTTTCTGTGTCTGTTGCTTGTCTTCGTATATATGAGCAGCATAGTTACAGTACAAGCAGCATCATCAGAAAACACATCCATTACATTTAATAACGCTTCTAAAAGCGTTACGGTAAGCGGTTATGATTCAAAGCTCGGTACGCTTTACTATCAGTTTTCAGATACACTTACATTCACTTTCAAAAATACCGGCCTCGGAAATTGGTTCAACAGGGCATCATACAACAGATATTCGTTTAATTACAGTACAGAAAGCTATATAAAGGGCGAAATATACTATCGTGCATCATGGCGCGAATATACCGAGGTTTTTTATCTCGAACCGGGTACAAATGTGTCTTTTGCATCATTTATGGATAATTTTCTTGACGGCGACTCATTTTCAACCGTATCAAAAATGGTTTTTACACCGCTTTATACAGAAAGCAACGTGACCACTTTGTCCCTGTCATCAATCAACACAACCTACTACAATTTACCGTCCGAACAGACCGTATATTTAGAAAACGATCAATATAAAATCGGAGTAGCACTTTTTTACGGCGGAGGAATTAACTACATAGAAGACAAGGCAGACAATGACGCAGAACTCGGCAATCTTCTGAACCACTGCGATGCGGGAAGACTTGTTCAGCAATCATATTACGGTACTATGGAAGAACCTTACGTCTGTGCGACTTACAGCGGAAATACCTGGTCCTACAACCCTGTACAGGGCGGAGACCAGTACAATAACAAAAGTAAACTTATTGATTTTGAAATGACAGATACTTACATATATGTAAAATGTCGTCCGCTTGATTGGGCTCAGAACAACCTGCCTACCCTCTCGTATATGGAAAACAGTTATACGATAGAAGACGGGTTTATCAGAGTGGACAACCGTTTCATAGACTTCTCCGGATACAACCACCCCACTACGTCCCATCAGGAATTGCCGGCTTTCTACACAATAAGCTATCTGGATACGTTCACATTCTACGACGGCACATCACCGTGGAAAAACGATACTCTTACGGTAAAAGAAAACCTTGAATTCTGGGGAGGCAACCCGGACGCATACTTCAACGTGCAAAGCGGAAATACAGAGACATGGTGTTCTTGGACGAGCAGCGAAACGGGTTACGGAATCGGTCTTTATACACCGGGGGCAGAGATACTCCTTGCCGGACGCCACAGTTACAACGGTTCAAAAGATCCTGCAAACGGAGCAACAAACTATGTCGCACCTCTCAGAACATTCGGTATCCCGAATTACAAACCATTTGAATACAGCTATCTGATAACAACCGGTTCGACAGATGAAATACGCACTACATTTGCCCAGCAAAGTAATTTTGCCGAAGAAGGAATAAAAGATACTCACAAACTGGCAGCAGATGCAACAGACGGAATTGTAAGCATATCCGGGCACACAGACGATACATATATTTCCACATCATTTGCAGAAGGACAGTCATACGAAATAACATTCACTCCAAAAACAGGATATGTTCTCGGTTCAGTATCACGAAGCGACGGAGTTGCTGTATCATACACTGCAAACTCAACATCACCTCTTACAATAACCGGTGAAATGCCTTCTTACGACCTTTCGTACAATGTTATATTCAATCCGATTATCGGAGATGACTCTACACTCACGCAGCACAGTTATGACACATTCTCTTCGATCAGCGGTTTTGCAGCTGACTCTGATGTTTCCGCACAACTTGCTACGCTGAACACAGAGCTGACCGGTCAGGGGTATTCCGAAGTAACGCTTTACCACGCTGACGGTACTGTTGCAACAGGCACAGACACCTTTACAACAAATATGTACTTCACATTAAACGGCAGCACATATTACACTGCAATATTGGGCGATACCACATCTGACGGTACAGTAAATATAGCAGATGCAGTGGCCGCATACAAACACCTTTTGGGAACATCAAAACTTACATACGGTGCAATAACGGCAGCAGATGCGTCAGGCGATGAAAAAACAAATATTATCGATGTTATGAGTATTCTTAATGCGATATGAACATTTAACTGCTACACAAAGCAACTCAAGTAACAAAAGTCCCCCGGCTGTGCATAACGCAATGCACAGCCGGGGGACTTCGGATTTAAACCAATATTTTATCGATTATTTTGATGCAGCTTCATCAGATTCAATTTTTTTAACATCTCTGATTGCCCAGTTTTTGAACTCGATAAGAGTTTTGTCAATCGATGTTTCGATAGTAATGTTGTCATCTTTTATGTTTACTATTGTGCCTACGATACCGCCGATAGTTGTAACTTCTACACCGATAGCAAGGCTGTTAAGTCTCTCCTGCTCTTCTTTCTGGCGTTTCTTATTCGGGCGAAGAATCATAAAGTAGAAAAGAACTACCAACAACAAAATGTAACCTACGATCATAATCCAATTCATAATATAAAACCTCCATAAATTATATACTTTTTGTATATTAAACTAACATTTTCTCCCGTCAAGTTTCTCATAGAATTCTCTGCGGAAATCGAGGAAGCTGTCATTCATTATAGCATCTCTTATCTGATTCATCAAGTTAAGCAAATAATGCAAATTGTGAATCGTTGCAAGGCGCAATCCGTACATCTCACCGGTCTTGAGCAAATGTCTTATATAAGCTCTCGTATGGAATTTACAAGCAGGGCAGTCGCATTCCGGATCCATTGGGCTGAAATCGTGTGCATATTTTGCATCGCGCACAATAAGTCTTCCGTTTGGTGTCATTACCGTACCGTTTCTTCCTATACGAGTCGGAAGCACACAGTCAAACATATCTATACCTCTGAAAACACCCTCGATAAGATAATCTGGACTTCCTACTCCCATAAGGTATCTCGCTTTGTCGGAAGGCAAAAAAGGCACCGTCTCATCAAGCATTTTATTCATAAGTTCCGCCGGCTCACCTACGCTGAGACCACCTATGGCATATCCCGGGAAATCAAGCGATACAAGGTCTTTTGCAGAAATCTTACGAAGGTCCTCATACATACCGCCTTGAACAATTCCGAACAACGCTTGCTTTTCGGTGTTTTTGTGAGCCTCGAGGCAACGCTCTGCCCATCGGGTAGTACGCTCCATTGACTTTTTTGTGTAATCATACGAAGCAGGATACGGAGCACATTCGTCAAACGCCATTATTATGTCGGCGCCCAAAGCGTTTTCTATCTCCATTACATACTCAGGAGTAAGAAAATGTTTTGAACCGTCAATATGTGAACGGAAAGCGACACCTTCCTCGGATATTTTACGAAGCTTTGCAAGGGAAAAAACCTGAAATCCGCCGCTGTCCGTAAGGATTGCCTTGTCCCAATTCATAAAACCGTGAAGACCGCCGGCTTCTCTTACAAGTTCATGACCCGGTCTTAAATACAAATGGTAAGTATTTGAAAGAATGATCTTCGCATTCATCGCGTGAAGCTCGTCCGGCGAAATACCCTTTACCGAAGCCTGTGTTCCTACCGGCATAAAACACGGAGTCTCTATAATTCCGTGCGGTGTATGAAGTCTGCCGAGTCTCGCACCTGATTGTTTACATTCTTTTATAAGTTCATATCTGACTGCTGGCATTTTATTTCTCAACTCTCTTAAATCATAAAATTATCATCGCATCTCCGAAAGAAAAGAATCTGTAACGTTCTTTTATCGCTTCGTGATATGCATTCATAACATTATCTTTACCTGCAAATGCACTGACAAGCATTATAAGTGTGGATTCCGGCAAATGAAAGTTTGTTATAAGTCCGTCCAGAACCTTGAATCTGTATCCGGGATAAATAAATATCCTCGTACTGTCAGCCTTTGGTGCCATAAAACCGTTTTCGTCCGATACGGATTCCAGTACTCTGCAGGACGTCGTACCTACAGCAACAACTCTGCCGCCGTTTTTCTTTGTTTCGTTTATAATATTACAGGTTTCTGCGGATATCGTATAACTTTCTTCGTGCATAAAGTGTTCTTCTACTTTTTCAGTCTTTACCGGTCTGAATGTTCCGAGTCCTACGTGCAGAGTAACAAAAGCTATCTTTACACCCTTCGCACGAAGCTCGTCGAGAATTTCATCGGTAAAATGAAGTCCGGCTGTAGGAGCTGCCGCAGATCCCTTTTCTCTGGAATATACCGTCTGGTATCTTTCGGGATCATCAAGTTTTTCCTTTATATAAGGAGGAAGCGGCATGATACCTATTTTGTCGAGAACCTCTTCAAAAACTCCGTCACAAGTAAATTTTGCGATTCTGTTTCCGTTTTCCTCTACCGAAACAATCTCTGCCTTGAGCGCGCCGTCTCCGAAGAAAATTTCCGCACCTTCGTGTGCTCTTCTGCCCGGTCTCAAGATAACCTCCCACAGAAGATCATCCGGATTATCCGACTCCACCCTGTGAAGCAATACAACTTCCATAGCCGCACCGGTTTTCTTTGCGCCGTACAATCTCGCCGGAATAACTCTTGTATCATTTAAAACAAGGCAGTCACCTGCATTTAATTTAGAAATAACATCACGAAATACCAGATGCTCAATATCGCCGTTGTTACGATTAATGCTCATAAGGCGTGAAGCCGTTCTGTCCTTCAACGGCACCTGAGCTATCAGCTCTTCGGGCAAATCATAATTGAAATCTTTTACATCCATTAAATCAGCCCTCCTCGGAAAGAGCGGTTTTCATCGCTTCTACATAAGAAGAAATATCCACATCGCCGTAAAGTTCATTATTTACAACGGAAGAATACTTTCCGCCTGACATAGCTTTCTCAAAAAACTCGGCAGCATATGCATATCGCACATACTCTATAAGTTCTTTCGAATTAAGAGCATCATTTATGTCATCTTTTCCGACACATTTTATCACACAAATTTCGTTTTTGGTCTGTATAAGTTCAACATCTCCTACCTGCATATCAGATGCCGCTGCAAAGATTTCTGCATATTTACCGGGAATACTTTTATCAAGAATAACAGTCCGTTCACTACCGTGTTCCGAAACATCAAAAAGTGAATTTTCGTCACTGTGCTGTTCCGAAAGCTGACCGACATCCTGACCGTCTTTTGCATAGTGAAGCCATGTTTCCGCATTTGTCTTCTTGTGTGAAAGTTCTGTTTCATCAAGACCGGATATATCTATATAAATCATCTTAGCTTCAATTTTTGCAAAGTCTGATGCATTTTTTGCATATACGGCTCTCTGTTTTTCTTCACTCGTATCAGCCTTTTCCGATACCGATGCGATATATTTACTTACAATCAAAACCTGTTTACGGAAATTCAGATAATCCTCATATGAAAGACCGTAGTACTTTGTGCAATATTCGTCCTTATTCTTGTATTTCTTCGCAGCAAGCTCAACAGAAGATGCAATATCCGCAATTTCCTTCTCACCGAGTACTATCCCTGCCTTTTCTGCCTCATGGACTTTGCAGATAAACTCTTCTGCATTTTTTACAGCGGCAGACTTTACATTTTCACACAATTTAGCAACATCGGAATTACCCTTGGAAAGCTCTTCGAATGTTTCCGATTCGATAACCATACTGCAGAAAAACGAAAATTCTTCCCGGGAAATATTTTCTCCGTCAATAACAAGCACCGCCGAAGTCTCCGGATTTTCAGAATTACCATTTTTTATAATATTTTTAACTGCAACAGCCACCGCAACAACCGCGATCAATGCCAAAGCTACGGTAGCTGTATAAAAAATAGCTTTTTTTCTCATCCACGCCGTAATTTTCTGTTTTTGCGCGCGTTCTTCTTTCTTTTTACGAAGCTCCGCACCTTCTTCGGTGTCGACCTTTCCGGTTATTACATCTATTTTATTGGTGCGTTTTTCAAACTCATCAGCCAACTTAAATTTACCCCAATCAAAACTATTTGCGCGTGCATAACGCACATACTTGTAAAGAATACCATATATTTTACAAATAATCAAAAAAACTTCTTTAATTTTTAAGATAATAATTTAAAATTTTTCCCATCTCAAATCGCCAAAAACATTGACACAAAAGCAATAAAATGATAGTATCCTTTAAATGTAGGTAATAAATAAAATACATACGATACACGGAGGTTTATTAAGTTATGGCTAATCAGAAAAAATATCGCGTAGGTGTTATCGGAGCAACAGGTATGGTAGGACAGAGATTCCTCGTATTATTAGAGAATCACCCCTGGTTTGAAGTTGTTCTCCTCGCGGCAAGTGCCCGCTCTGCAGGCCACACATATGAGGAAGCAGTAGGCGCTCGTTGGAAAATGACAACACCCCTCGCAGACAAATATAAAAATATGATACTCAAGGATGCAGAAGCAGACGCAGAAGCTATTGCATCAGAAGTAGACTTCGTATTCTGTGCGGTTGATATGAAGAAAGACGAGATAAAAGCTCTCGAAGAAAAATATGCAAAACTCGAGTGCCCCGTTATTTCAAACAACAGCGCACACCGTCTCACACCTGATGTTCCGATGATCGTTCCGGAGATAAATCCCGAGCACGCAGAGATCATCCCCTATCAGAAAAAGAGACTCGGCACAAAGAGAGGCTTTATCGCAGTTAAGTCAAACTGCTCACTCCAGAGCTACGTACCTGCTCTCCACCCGCTCAGAAAGTTCGGACTTAAGAGAGTTCTTGTATGTACATACCAGGCTATTTCAGGCGCCGGCAAGACTTTCGACACTTGGCCGGAGATGATTGACAATGTTATTCCGCTCATCGGCGGCGAAGAAGAAAAGTCGGAAGTTGAGCCGCTCAAGCTCTTCGGTAAAATCGAGAACGGTGTTATCGTTCCCGCTACAGAGCCCGGATTCACAGCACAGTGCATAAGAGTTCCTGTTTCAAACGGTCACCTTGGTGCAGTTTTTGCAGAATTTGAGCAGAAGCCCACAAACGAAGAGATTATCGAAATCTGGGATAACTATGTAGGACGCGCACAGGAGCTCAATCTCCCCTCCGCTCCCGAAAAGTTTATCAGATACTTCAGAGAAGAAAATCGTCCTCAGATAAAGCTCGACAGAGATAATGACAACGGTATGAGCGTTTCTATCGGACGTCTCAGAGAAGATACACAGTATGACATAAAGTTTGTATGTCTTTCACATAACACAATCAGAGGTGCTGCAGGCGGAGCTGTTCTTATGGCTGAGCTTCTCTGTGCAGAGGGCTACATTGAGCCTATCGCTCGCTGATTGATTTTCTCTTGATATAAAAGCTCAAACGAAAGGAGTTTTGAGATTATTATGAAAAATAAGATCTTTACAGGTGCCGGCGTAGCTATCGTCACACCTTTCAAAGAAAAAGACGGAAATCCCACAGGAGCCGTTGATTATGACAGACTCGGCGAATTAATCGAAATGCAGATCACAGGCGGTACAGATGCCATTATCATTTGCGGTACCACCGGTGAAGCTTCCACAATGCCTGACGAGGAGCACTTAGCTGTTATTAAATACGCTATCGACAAAACAGCGAAGAGAATACCCGTTATCGCAGGTACAGGAAGTAATGATACTCACCATGCAGTAAAGCTCAGTATGGAGGCAGAGAGACTCGGAGCAGATGCTATTCTTTCTGTTACACCCTACTACAACAAAACTACACAAAAAGGTCTTGTTGCTCACTTTGAGGCTATTGCAAACAGTATTTCCATTCCGGTTATTCTCTACAACGTACCCGGCAGAACAGGCGTAAACATTGAGCCTGCTACATACGAAAAGCTTTGCAAAATACCTAACATAAACGCTGTAAAAGAGTGTAATCTCGCTCAGATGCCCGAAACAGTAAAACGTTGCGGTGATGAGCTTTACATCTACACAGGCGAAGACGGTCAGGTGTTCTACCCCACAGCAGCAGGCGGTCTCGGAGTTATTTCCGTACTTTCAAATGTTGCTCCGAAGTATATGCATGATCTCGTCTGGACAATAAAGAACGGAAATATCGAAGAAGGTTGGAAAATGCAGCTCGGATGTCTCGATCTTGTTAAGGCTATGTTCTGCGAAGTAAACCCGATTCCCGTAAAAGAAGCTCTTAATATTCTCGGATACAATGTCGGCGGTTGCCGTTTGCCTCTCGTTGCTATGACTGACGAGCACAAAGCTTATCTTACAGATACACTTGCAGCATTCGGTTTTGACGTAAAGAGATAATAAATTAAATATTAAGACACAATTTATTCAGGGCTTTTTGTTATTCTATATCAAGAAGTCCTGTTTTTTTAAAACAACTAACAAATACTCGCATTATGCAGAAAAGAGGATAAAAATGGTAAACATACTTTTAAACGGTTGCAGCGGCAGAATGGGACAAGTCATTACAAAGCTTGTCAAAGATCGTGAAGATTGCAAAATTCTTTGCGGTGTAGATATACGCAAACCGGAAAGCAGCGACTACCCTGTTTTTACATCCGTTGATGAAATTCCGGCAGATATGAAAGCAGATGTTATCATCGACTTTTCACACCCCTCGGGTTTCAGAAAATTGGTTGATTACGCAAAAGATACAAAGACTCCGCTCGTAGCTGCTACTACAGGTATCGCACAGACAGATATTGACTATTTCAAAGCACAAGCTTCCGAAATTGCCATATTCCACTCAGCAAACATGTCTCTCGGAATTTGTCTTTTGAAGGACCTCGTAAAAAAAGCGGCAGCATTCCTTGGCAGTGATTATGATATCGAAATCATCGAAAAGCATCACAACCAAAAGCTCGACGCGCCCAGCGGTACGGCACTTGCAATCGCAGACGCTATAAACGAAGCTGACAACAACAAGTACGAGTACACATACGACAGACATTCACGCTCTGCAAAGAGAAGCAAACACGAAATCGGTATAAGCGCGGTCCGTGGCGGCAATATTGTAGGTGACCACGAAGTTCTCTTTATCGGCGGCAACGAAATTATCGAAATCACTCATAAAGCGGCAAGCCGTGATGTATTCGCAGACGGCGCAGTAAAGGCGGCACTCTTTATCGCAGGTAAACCGGCAGGTTTCTACAACATGGAGAGCATGCTCTGATATAAAACTACACAGGAGGCGTATAAAATGGATTCCACAAAAGGGAGCGTTTCCATTAACGCAGAAAATATTTTCCCTATCATAAAAAAATGGCTCTACTCTGAAAAAGATATTTTCATCAGAGAAATCGTTTCAAATGCAAGCGATGCCATCAGCAAAATGAAAAAGCTCACCGCAGTAGGCGAAGCTACAATTCCCGAGGGTACTGACGATTGGAAAATTGAAGTTATTCTCGACAAAGAAAACGGCACTATCACCGTTCACGACAACGGTATCGGTATGACCGAAGAAGAAGTAAAAAAATATATAAATCAGGTGGCATTTTCAGGCGCAGTTGACTTCCTCGAAAAGTACGAAGGCAAAACAGACGATGCCCAGATAATCGGTCACTTCGGTCTTGGTTTCTACTCTTCTTTCATGGTTTCCAAAAAGGTTGAAATCGATACTCTTTCTTGGGCACCCGGCAGCAAAGCGGTTCACTGGGAAAGCGAAAGCGGTATGGAATTTGAAATGTCCGCATCCGACCTTGACGAGCGAGGAACATATATCACTATGCACATCGCAGAAGACAGCGTCGAATACCTTGACAGTTTCAAACTTCGCGATACTCTCGAAAAATACTTTGCATTCTTGCCGGTAAACCTTTTCTTTATCGACATTGCAGATGAAAAGGAAGAAGAAAAGAAAGACGAAGTTATCGATGTTGACGAAGAAGGAAACACAGAAAGTACCGAAGAAAAGAAGGACGATGCTCCAAAGGCACTTAATGACACTTCTCCGCTCTGGCTCAAACCTGCAAAAGATTGCACAGAAGAAGAATACAAAGAGTTCTATCACAAAGTATTTAATGACTACAACGATCCGCTCTTTTGGATTCACTTGAATGTTGACTATCCGTTCAACTTAAAAGGTATTCTCTACTTCCCGAAACTCAAAAACAATTACGACACATTGGAAGGTACAATCAAGGTTTACTACAATCAGGTATTCGTTGCAGACAATGTAAAGGAAATTCTCCCCGAATTCCTTATGCTCTTAAAAGGCGTAATCGACTGCCCCGACCTGCCTTTAAATGTTTCAAGAAGTTTCTTGCAGAATGACGGCTATGTAAATAAGATTTCATCTCACATCACAAAGAAAGTTGCAGACAAGCTCAACGGTCTTTTCAAAACCGAAAGAGAACAGTATTGCACTTATTGGGATGATATCAATCCTTTCGTGAAGTACGGCTGTCTCAAAGAGGACAAGTTCTATGACAAGGTAAAAGATTCTTTGATTTACAAGACAACCAAGGGTGAATATTTCACTTGCGACGAATATCTTGAAAAGTATCAGCCGGACGCTGAAAACAAAACTATCAGTTACAGCGACGACACAACTCTGCAGGCACAGTACATCAAGATTTTAGAAGCTACAGGCATCGATCCTGTCATTTTGGACGGCCCGATCGACTCACACTTCATCCAGCTCGCAGAATACAAAAATGCAGGCAAATTTAAGTTCACACGAGTTGATGCAGATGTATCCGACAAAATCAAAGACGAAAGCAGCAAAGAATCAAAAGAAGCTATGACGGCTCTTGCCGAAAGCGTTACTGCCACATTCCGGGCAGTTGCCGAAAGCGAAAACCTCAAAGTTTCCGTAGAACCCATCAAAACAAAGATGCCTGCAATGATCATCCTTTCCGAACAGGCAAGACGCATGCAGGAACTTGCTAAAATGTACGGCATGACCGACATGGCAAAAATGGGACTCGGTGCAGACGACATAACACTCGTCCTCAACTACTCAAACCCCATTGTAAAGCAACTCGCAACTCTCAAAGAGACCGACGAAGAAAAACTCAAAGTAGTTTGCGGTCAGATTTACGACCTTGCAATGCTTGCACACAAGCCGCTTGATACAGAAGTACTCACACGCTTTATCGAGCGTTCAGGCGATATATTGGCGAAGTTTGCTGAAGATTGAGTTTACTACAAGCAATAGCAGTGATGCACACGAGTTGTCTCCGCTCGATAGTTTTGGGGAGAACGCTCGTTTAACTGCAGCACAGGCTGCTATTAAAGAATCTAAGCAATTAGATTTATGAGAAAACTATCCGCACGAAGCAATTCGGGCGGATTTTTGTGTCTATTGCAATTATTATGATTTTATGCTGTAATATCATTATAAAGGAGGAGGAAAAAGTGATGAAAAGAATTTTAACTTTCATTTTGTGCGGAATAATGTCGCTTTGTTTCGCCGCTTGTAACGGAGGAGACACCAACAAAACCTACGACAAACTGTTTGACACATATCCCTCCGTTTTTGTTACTGAAAATATTACAAGCATCACTTTTTATGCCTATTACGGCGAAGGCAAAGGAAGCAAAGTTCCTACGGAGAATATGACCGAAATAATAAATTGGTTGGATTCCTTTACGATTGATAGAGTGGCCACTGATGAAGATATATTAGATGGCACTAATACTCGTTTCGTAGAAATTGAATATTCAGACGGAACCATAATAAAAGAGGGATTAGATATAATTAATATTGACGGAACCAGATATCTTTTAAAAAAAGAGCCATATCCTGATTGCTTTACGAAAATAATTTCTAAAACAACGTTGTAAATAATTAATGTGACTTTCCCTCTTTCTTTGATAGTAGCACAAACTTCTATCAAAGAAAGTAAGTAAAAATTCCTCTGCCGAAGCTTCGGCAGAGGAATTTTTGTATATTTAGATAAAAAATATCCCCGAGAGGCAAAGCTCTCGGGGATACCGAAAAAATCTTTATTAAAGATTAAAATACTTATCAAACTCAGCAGGATGAGGAATCTTGGAAAGTTCCATACACTCTGCACGCTTCCTTGCGATGAAGTTCTTGAGCAAGTGCTCAGGGAATACACCGCCTGCTGTGAGGTAATCATGGTCAGCTTCGAGAGCATCGAGAGCCTCCGGAAGTGATGTAGGAAGACCTTTGAGTTTTGCTTTCTCCTCTTCAGGCAAATTGTAGAGGTTCATATCGTAAGGACCCCAACCTTCTGCATGAGGATCGATTTTGTTCTTTATACCGTCAAGACCTGCCATAAGGAGAGCCGCATAGCAGAAGTACGGGTTACATGTAGCATCCGGGTTACGGAGCTCGAAACGACGCATCTTAGGAGTCTTTGCGTAAGCAGGGATTCTGATAACGGCACTTCTGTTTGATGTAGCGTAACCTACTGTAACAGGAGCCTCAAAGCCCGGAACAAGACGTTTGAATGAGTTTGTGCTGGGGTTTGTCAAAGCACAAAGTGAAGCGATGTGTTTGAGCAATCCGCCCATGAAGTAGTGAGCTGTTTCGCTGAGGTGTGAATAACCGTTGTCATCAGAGAATACAGGCTCGCCGTCCTTCAAAAGAAGCATATGAACGTGCATACCGTTACCTGCTTCGCCATATACCGGCTTCGGCATAAATGTAGCAGCTTTGCCGTACTTAAGAGCTGTGTTGTGGATAACATATTTAATCATCATTGTGTTGTCAGCCATTTTTGACATCTGACCGAGCATAGGCTCAATCTCGAACTGTCCTGCTGCACCAACCTCGGGGTGATGATACTTAATCTCGATACCCATCTTTTCAAGCTCAAGGCACATCTCTGAACGGCACTCATATGAAGTATCGAGAGGCTTTGCAACGTGGTAAGCCTTCTGGTGAGGAACGATACGTCCCATACCTTCGATATCGCTGTTCCAATAAGCCTGCTTTGCGTCAACTGACATAGCAATCTCTTCGGGACGAACTGTCCATGCTACATCGTCAAAAAGGTGGAACTCAAATTCAGGAAGAATAAGCATTGTGTCTGCTACGCCTGAATCTTTCATATACTGCTCTGCTGCAGCAACGATATTTCTCGGATACTGGTCAAGCGGACGGTTCTCCGGATAGTCGATAACCATCGCATTACCTGTGATAGAAAGTGTCTTTATTTCACAGAAAGGATCAATGATCGCTGTTTCGAGGTCAGGGATAAACACCATGTCACTCTTCTCAACTACTGCGTAGCCGTAGTTAGAAGCGTCAAAACCGATACCTTCCTTTACAGTATTTTCTGAAAACTGTGCAGCCGGAATAGTTACGTGACGGAACTGTCCGTTGATATCAACAATCTTAAAGTCGATCATCTTGACATCATTTTCTTTAATAAAGCTCATAAGCTCTGCTGCTGTCTTTGCCATAAAAAATTACCTCCGATATTATAGAGTTTTTGTATACATAAATTTTACATAAATAACATAAAATTCAATTTTATATTATACAACAAAACGCAATGATTTCAAGAAAAAACTGCAATAATCCGCAACTTTTTTACAAGCTTGTTCTAACCGAAATTGATAGTAAATATACATAAAACATGTCCGTTGCCGCAAGTTCAACAGGCAAACAAGATTTTCAAAGGAATGATTGGCTTATGACCGGTGGATTTCAAAACAAATATTACTTTTTCAAAGAAACCGAGCACCAGGGAGAACGACTCACAAAGAATTCGCCCGGCTACATATCATTCTGGGAAAGCACCGGAATACTCAAAATTAACATTCTGCTCGAAAACATCACCGGCAACCTGCCGATCTGCCGTACATTTTTAGAAGGTGGAAATAACCGTATGAAAATCGCAGAATTCACATTAAAAAAGAACAATAAAAACTCAACTTACGGCATTTCATTGAGTTTCAAAACAAAACTTCCCGATGGGCTTTCAATAAGTGACTTCGACACCGCATACATCTGTATTGAAACAAACGAAAGCACCACTTCACTCTTTGAAACCCACTCTCAAATGCCTTGTAAAAAAGTTCAGGAAGAAAAAGCACAGACTCGTGAAGAACACGCAAAAAAACATGAAACACCGGATGCCGTTTTTTCCGATTTGAAATGTTTTGACCCATTCGAAACCACCAACCACTCTTACAAATGGTGGCTATGCGAAAACTATACAAGGGTTTGCGACACGCTTCACAAAATGGATATTCATTTACCTACCTATGTTGCAAAAACATTATACGCAAATATGCAATTTTATAAACATGCAATCCTCGGTAAGTATACAAGCATCGAAGATCGTTGTTTTATCATCGTAGGAATTCCGGTGCAGGAATTACCTCGCATAAACAATCCGCAAAGTCCTGCCCGCCCTATGGCTTGCCGCAGGTTTATCAACAACAGCGGTTACAAAGGATACCTATTATTTTATATCGATTATGCAACAACCGCTCTTGTAAAAGCGGTTGTTGTATGAACTGAAACGCCCCTATCGCACGCGGCAGGAGGCTAATCGTTAACTTTTCAATATGTTTTCAACAGTAAAATATCAACTTTTCAACAAAAATCCCCTATCAAAATGGCAACTTTTCAAAATTTATCATTTAAAAACAACTCTCGCTTGCGCTCGATCATCAAGTCGAGGCGCGCCATATAGTCTTCTATGCCTTTGACATTGAAGGCGCGCTCGATTTTATCGCCGCCGGCCGATACGCGCTTTGACACGCCGGCGGCACCCGTTGCAATAATTGTTTGTTCCTCTTCCATGATATGAATATTGTACGGGCTTTCACAGCCCGGTCTGCAGTAGCATACATTCTCGTGATTTCCCATCATATTTTTCTGGCGGTACATATAGAAAGGATGCATACCGAGCTTGGTTGCGGTATCTCTTGCCGCAGAAACCATAACACCGACTTCGTCACCGTGCAACAGATTTCGATTTTCTTCGTCCAACCTTAAATCCGCTGCTCTTTTGATACTTAAAGTGTGTACGGTAAGGCTGTCAGGAGAGAACTCTTCGATTCTTGCTAATGTGCGCATAAAATCGTCCGTATTTTCGTCCGGAAGTCCTGCGATGATGTCCATGTTTATATTTTCAAAACCCGCCTCACGTGCCAGATAAAAGGCTTCTTCTGTTTGATTTGCTGTATGAAGTCTTCCTATGCGTCTCAATGTAAAGTCATTCATTGTCTGCGGATTTACGCTTATACGGTTCACTCCCGCATTTTTCGCAACAAGGAGTTTTCCTTTTGTTATTGAGTCAGGACGCCCTGCTTCAAGGGCAAATTCTTTTACATTCGAAAAATCTATATTGTCTGTTACGATTTTCATAAATCTTTCAAAACGAGTTTCATCAAATGATGTCGGAGTTCCGCCGCCCAAGTATACAGATTCTATTTTGTAACCTGCCTGTCTTGCAATTTGCAAACTTTCCTTGATTTCCCTTTCAAGTAAGTCAAGGTACAAGTCAAGTGATTTCTTGTATTTGACTATTGAGTTTGAGGTAAACGAACAGTACAGGCATCTTGTCGGACAAAAAGGTATTCCTATGTAAAAACCCGCATTTTCGGGATGCAAAAGTTGTTCTTCCAAAAACGGTATCTGGATATCGGCAGTCTCTATTGCAAGATTTGCTTTATCATCACTCATCAGATAGAACTCTTTAAAATGATTAAATATTGCACGGTTATCCATTCCGTGTTTCTTTAAAACATTGACTATCTTTGTAGGACGCACACCTGTCATACAGCCCCACGGTGAAGAATATCCCGTATACTCACTCATCAACTTATAAAGATATCTTTTCAGCAGATTCGCTTCGCTGACGCCTTCTGCGTGCACTCCGGCATCCCTTGTTGCGATTTCCGCCGTAATAAAATCACTTTTTACGGCATCGCCTTTTTCGTTCAAAAGTTCAAGTCTATATGAGTCCGCTTCAGCACAAAAAGACGGCAATCCGCAAGCGGTGCCGAATATTTGCAATGCCTCAAAAAAATGAAACGGTATCTGATTTTCGGGAAAATAAAACTTAATCATATCTTAATTATCCTAAGTATGACGGCACGCCCCATGCAGCCTCTTCGCCTATCGTAGAAGACTCTCCGTGACCCGGAAGAATTTTTATCACAGGATCCATTTCATATAGTCTTGTGATAGATTCTTTAAGTTTCTGAGGATTTCCGCCAAGGTCTGTTCTGCCGAATCCGTTGCAGAAAAGCGTATCGCCCGTAAACATTATGTTATCTTCTTCTGCGAGTATGCAAACGCCGCCTTCTGTATGACCGGGGGTATTTATAAATTTCAATGTTTTACCGCCTACGATAATGGTATCTCCGTCAGAGATTTTTAATTCTGGAGTTTTTACGTTTTTGGGCATTCCGAGCAATACCGACACATTTTTTTGAATACTTCCGAAAGCCTCTGCGTCAGCCGTATGACAAACCGTTACTGCCCCTGCAAATTCTTCGCACAATTCATCTGTATAACAAATGTGATCTATGTGACAATGAGTAAGGATTATATATTTTATATTTAAATGTTTTGACGCACATATCGGAGCAATATCGGAAGCATCACAGCCTGCATCAATTATACAAGCCTCGTGGAGCTCGCCGTTTGCTGTATCAGCTCCGTCATTTTCATTCCAGTATATATACGTATTGGAACCTAAAAGTCCGTAATCCAAAGTCACATACATAATTTCAACCTCTGCTTAAAAAGTTTTCTTGCTGTCCAAAAGTATTGTCATCGGGCCGTCGTTTACAATAGTAACTTCCATATCCGTTCTGAATATACCCGTTGTAATATTAAGTGCGGGACATATTGATTTTACTTTTGATACAAAATATGTATAAAGAGCTTCTGCCTCGGCAGGCTGAGCTGCATTTATAAATGACGGTCTTTTACCTTTGCGGCAATCTCCGCACAAAGTAAATTGGCTTATTATGAGCATTCCCATATTTTCGCCCTCTTCGATTTTGTCTACTGCCGAAAGATTTGTTTTTCCGTCTGCATCATCAAAAATACGCAATCCGACTACTTTTTCAGCCAGATAATCAGCGTCTTTTTCGGTGTCATCAACAGAAACACCAAGAAGGACATTAAATCCGACTCCCACTTTTCCTACTATCTCATCATTTACTTTTACGTATGATTCTTTTACACGCTGCACAACCGCACGCATATCATTACCTCACTGCTCTGCTTACCTCAACAACATTGTCGAGCTGACGCATTTTATTTATTATTACTTCTAATTGTTCCTTGTCCGTTATTTCAATTACAAGATCGATAATCTGATAAGCATCCCTCGTGGTTCTCGCATTTATCGACTTCATAGATATACGCATATCATTTATAAGATTTGCCACTTGAAGAAGAAGTCTTCTGTTATCGACCGCTTTGACAATAATTTCCGCAAGGTGTGTAACACTGCTCTTACCTGCCCAACGAACGCTTATCATTCGATTGTCTTCGCCTTCTGTCATTGAAACAATGTTCGGGCAATCGGTTCTGTGGACCGACACGCCTCTTCCGCGGGTGATATATCCTATAATGGAATCTCCCGGCACAGGATTACAACAACAGGCCAGTCGGACCAGACAGTTGTCTATACCTTTTACGATAATACCATTATCTGAAACTTTTTCTCGTGTTCTCGGCGGTTCTTTTTTGTCATCAGACTGTTTTATGAGTTCTTCAAGTTCCTTATCAGGACTTACATTATTTATTCTCTCGTATTCTTCTTTAAGTCTGGCAACAGTTTTTTTTGCGCTTATCTCGCCGAAACCGATAACATTCAAAAGATCATCAGCCGTAGCAAGGTTGCATTTTTTAAGGTAGGCATCAAGCCATTCTCCGCAGAACAACTGCGCGAATGAATATCCGTACTTTTTGAGTTCCTGTTCAACAAGTTCGCGACCTCTTTCGATATTTTCGTCACGACGTTCTTTCTTAAACCACTGTCTGATTTTACTTCTTGCCTGAGAACTTTTTACGATAGAAAGCCAGTCACGACTCGGGCCTTTGTTTGGAGAAGACGACGTTATAATCTCTACAATATCACCGTTTTTAAGTCTGTAATTGAGCGGTTTTATTTCGTTATTTACTTTTGCACCCACCATACGATGACCTACGGCACTGTGTATTTCATAAGCAAAGTCTATAGGAGTTGAACCTGCCGGCAAACTCTTTACATCACCTTTAGGAGTAAATACAAATACCTCGTCTGTAAAAAGGTCCATTTTGAATGTCTCCACGAATTCCGCAGAGTCACTCATATCCTTTTGTAAATCAAAAAGGTTTCTTACCCATTCAAGCTTCTTATCAAATTCTGCAGTTGTCTTTGTCGTAGAATTATAGTCCTGTTTGTATTTCCAGTGAGCCGCAATACCTATCTCGGCAGTCTTATGCATTTCCCATGTTCTTATCTGAGCTTCGAAAACAAATCCGTCAGGACCGATCAAAGTAGTATGAAGCGACTGATATTGGTTCGGTTTCGGCATGGAAATATAGTCCTTAAATCTACCGGGCATCGGCTTGTAAAGATCATGAAGTATTCCCAGCACTATATAACAATCCGGAACTGTATCAACAATTATACGAACCGCAAGTAAATCATATATCTGATCTATAGTCTTGTTCTGGGTCTGCATTTTTCTTCTTACACTGGAAAGATGTTTAGGTCTTCCGTCAAAGAATGCTCTGATACCCATTTCAACTGTTCTGGCACGTGTCGTATCAAGAACTTTTTTAATATATTCTTCCTGTTCTTCGCGCTTCTGGTTTATTTTCTTTACAAGGTCTTCGTATCCTTCAGGGTCAAGATATTTAAAGCAAAGGTCTTCAAGTTCCCATTTGATTTTTGTTATACCGAGACGATGTGCAAGAGGTGTATATATTTCAAGAGTTTCCTTTGCCTTTTTCATCTGTGTCTCAGGCGTTACATACTGGAGCGTACGCATATTGTGAAGTCGGTCAACGAGTTTTATCAATATAACTCTGATATCACTTGCCATCGACAAAAACATCTTACGAAGGTTCTCAGCCTGTTGCTCTTCCTTTGAAGAAGTCGGAATTTTTTTAAGCTTTGTTACACCGTCAACAAGATTTGCAATCTCGACACCAAACTCTGTTGCAACGTCATCATATGTCATAGGTGTATCTTCTACGACATCATGAAGCATACCTGCGGCAATGGACGGTAAATCCATATTCATCTCCGCAAGCATTGTCGCCACCTCAATCGGATGAATCACAAACGGTTCACCCGATTTTCTCAGCTGACCGTCGTGCATCTTTTCTGCAATTTCATACGCCTTTCTTATTACTTCGAGGTCGGCATCCGGTATATAGCCCAATATTATATTTTCTAACTTTAATAAGCTTTCATCATGCATAATGTTTTTAGCTCCGTTTCAGTTCTCTGTAAACAGCAGAATCTTCTAAACTGCGATTTTGCGAATCTTTATTAAACTCATATATTCCGCCGGAAGTTTTTATCAAAAATCCGAGTTCTATAAAGACATCGAGACCGCGTCTTAACATAAACCAGGAAAAATCGTATCCGTTATCTTTTAATATTTTTCTTGCGCGAAACAGATCTGAAAATCCGAAACGCTCCCCAAAACTCTTCAACACTTTAAAATATGCAGCAAGTTCTTTGTGGTCTACGGTAAAGCAAGTTCCCGTGTAATATTCTTCTCCGACGGAATACGAATTATAGTATGTTTCATCAGTCGGATAATAAGAATCTATAATATCCGTTATTTTAAGCGAAGGAGCGCGTTTTCCCTGCCATTCGTTTATTTCCATATGGTAAAGGCAACTGCAATTTTCTATACCTGCTGCTATAGCATAGTAATTTCCGTCATTAAACGATATACCGTCAGCACCGTATCGAGCACCGTCGTTTTCGTATATCAAACGCAACTTAAGATGTTTTCCGCCGTCTCCAACCTTCGAGGCATATACATCATTGAAACCTGATGTGCAAAATACAGGGCACGGATTTCCCTGACCGAAAGGTTCCAGCATAGCTACTGCCTCTGCGTTTTCCAATGTTATCATATTCGGCGCCAAAACAGCATCTATTTCATACGATTGTACAACGGTTTGTTCTATCTCGTTACGTTCGGCATATCTGTTTACGCCTTGTATGAATTCTGAAATCTTGTCAACCTCTATTGTAAGTCCGGCCGCCATTTCGTGTCCGCCGAAACGCATAAGCAAATCAGCATTTTCCGACAAAGCCGCGTAGAGATTGAATCCCGGGACGGATCTCGCAGAACCTCTCGCACTTATGATACCATCCGTACATTCGTCAATACAACAAGAAAGAACAATCGCAGGTTTTGAATACTTTTCAGACAACTTTGCCGCAACTATACCTATTACACCGTGATGCCATTCGTAGCCGAGTGATACTACTATACTGTCGTTTTCACGGGTTTTAAGATTTTCGGCTTTCAATGCCTCCTCGACAATAGCCTGTTCTACTTTTTGTCTTTCTGCATTCTTTTTACCGAGTTCCTCTGCAAGTAAAGTCGCCTCATCAAAATCTTCACAAAGAAGAAGCTGTAATGCACATTCCGCATCACCCATTCTGCCGGCGGCATTGAGTCTAGGCACAACATTAAACATTACCGACGATGCAGATATCTCTACATCGAAACTTTTAGCTTTGGATATACTTCCGAGCAAAGCAGAAAGACCCATCCAAGACGTACCACCGAGCATTTTAAGTCCGTTGCTTGCAATTATCCTATTCTCCGAAACAAGAGGCATAGAGTCACCGATAGTACCTACCGCAACTATCGGCAAATATTCTAAAACTTCTTCGCCCAAGCCTATCATAACGGCAATGGCTTCTACAAGTTTGAATGCCACACCGCAGCCCGCGAGAGCTTCGAAAGGGAACCTGCTATCAGGACGCATCGGATTTACCGCCGCACTGCAATCAGGAAGGATATCTCCGCACTTATGATGATCTGTAACAACAACATCTATATCTTTTTGCATAGCGTATTTTATCTCATCTATGCAGGCTATTCCGCAGTCCACAGTTACTATAAGCGAAGTACCTCTGTTTTCTATGGTATCAATGGCACTTTCCGATAATCCGTAACCTTCAGTAAGTCTGTTCGGAATATAATAATCAACATCTGCGCCCAAATAATTTTTAAAAAAATGATAAAGCACTGCGGTAGATGTTATACCGTCAGCATCATAATCACCGAAAATCGTAATATGTTCTTCGTTATCACAAGCGGCAAGTATACGTTCTACTGCTCTGTCCATATCAGGAAGCAAGAAAGGATCAGTCAATCTGTCCACTGTAGGATAAAGGAAACTCATAACAGCCTCCTCACCCTCTACACCTCTTCCGGCAAGCAATTCCGTTATAAAGTCAGGGACACCGTCAATATGCTCATATTCTGTTTTTTTCTTCTTTGATATCCATCTTTTCTCAAACATATATAAAACGGCCTCCTTTCTGACTTTTTGTTATTTTTCCGCCTGCATATATGCCCTTTGGGGCATCTTAAATTAAAAACAAAAGACCTGAAGAACTTCAGGTCTTTTGTGCTCTGTTCATTTTTACCGCACTCACCGATAGCCTTCGCAATGAGGCTCACGAGTGCGTATAAGTATCATAATGTATGACCGGTCTAAGACACATCAATACTTACGCTTTCTGGCTGCCTCAGACTTCTTTTTTCTCTTTACACTGGGCTTCTCATAGTGCTCTCTCTTTCTTACCTCTGCAAGAACACCTGATCTGGCGCATGATCTCTTGAATCTTTTAAGAGCACTGTCGAGTGACTCATTTTCTTTCAATCTGATCTCTGACATTTAAATCCCTCCCTCCAACGGCAACAACCACGCCTGTCGTATTCTGTATTGTCGCAACAATACCTCGAATCATATCTGAAAAAACAGGCCGTCGCTTACTACTGGATTGCCTATATATCAAGTTCATAAATAAAACTGACATCTAACGCAATGATAGGATTATACAACACGCTTTAAAAAACTGTCAATATGATATTTAGCAATAGTTGCCTATTTTTTTCAATTATTTAACAAAGCGCATTCAAGCACATCACCGATATTGTCTGCATAAACAATTTTCATATGTTCTTTTACGCATTCCGCAAGTTCTTCGTAATCGAAACGGTTCTCAGAAGGAACTATTACAGTCTTTATACCTTCTTTGTATGCGGCAAGTGTTTTTTCTCGGAGTCCGCCTATCGCAAGAACATTTCCCCTCAAAGTAATTTCGCCGGTCATCGCAATATCAGATCTTACTTTTCTGCATGTCAGCGCTGAAACCAACGCAGTTGTCATAGTCACACCGGCAGACGGGCCGTCCTTAGGCGTCGCACCTTCCGGAACGTGAATATGAATATCCTTTGTTTTATAAAAATCCGCTTCTATCCCGAGTTCTTTATATTTTGAACGGACATAACTTATCGCAGCTTTTGCAGACTCTTTCATTACATCTCCGAGCCTTCCGGTAAGTTCGATATTCCCGCTACCTTCAAGAACATTTACCTCTACTGACAAAAGCACACCACCTACAGGCGTCCATGCCATACCGTTTACAACACCGACATTTCCGCCGTTTCCGGTATTAAACTTATGTCTTTTTTTCGCCGGTCCCATAATTTCAGCCAAACGTTTTTCATTTATTTTATATGATTTTTTATTCTCCTCTTTTATGAGACACACTGATTTTCTGACAGCCTTTGCAATCTGGCGGTCAAGGTCACGTACACCGGCTTCTTCCGTATAGCCTTCGATGAGTTCCTTTATCGCATCATCCGAAAGCGATACTATAGACTTATTCACACCGTGATATGCAAGCTGACGGGGTATAAGATGATTTTTGGCTATAAAAAACTTCTCTTCGGAGGTATAGCTTGAAAGTTCTATAATCTCCATTCTATCACGAAGTGCCGGATTTACCGTCGATAAATCATTTGCTGTTGTTATGAACAAAACATTTGAAAGATCAAATGCCACATCTATGTAGTTATCTCGAAATCGACTGTTTTGCTCTCCGTCCAGAACTTCCAAAAGTGCTGCGGAAGGATCTCCGCGCATATCTTTTGAAATCTTATCTATCTCATCAAAAAGCATAAGAGGGTTACAGGTTCCGGCATCCTTTAACGCCTTTATTATCCTTCCCGGCATAGCACCTATGTAGGTCCTGCGGTGTCCTCTTATTTCACTTTCATCATGCAGACCGCCCATTGCAATTTGAACATACTTTCTTCCGAGAGCTTCCGCTATCGATTTGGCGATGGATGTTTTACCTGTTCCGGGAGGTCCGTAAAGACATATTATCGGAGCAGAACCATCTTTTTTCATCGAATGTACCGCCAGAAACTCAAGGACACGTTCTTTTACTTTCTTCATTCCGTAATGATCACGGTCAAGTATCTCTCTTGCCTCTTGTATATTGTCACGGTCAATACTCTTTTCACCCCACGGAAGTCCCAAAAGAAGCTCTATAAAGGATATTGAAATCTGTGCTTCAGGCATATGCGGAGGCATTCTTTCAAGTTTTCTTATCTCATCATAGATTTTAGTTTTCGCCTCTTCGGAAATTTTCCCCTCAAGTTTTTTAAGTTTATTTTTGTACTTCTGAATTTCGGACTCTTCGCCCTCGCCGAGTTCTTCTCTTATAACCTTAATCTGTTCACGAAGATATATGTCTTTTTGCTGACGCGAAAGGTCTGACTGAACCCTCTGATTTATAAGATAATTTATTCGCAGATATTCTACTTCTCTTCCGATGATAACAACAAGTGCCTCCATTCTCATCAAGGCATTTTCTGCTTCGAGAAGTTTCTGTCTCACCTCTGTCGGCGAAGTCAGATGGTCACCGACATTGTATGCATAAGTATCAAAGTTTTCTATTTTTCCGAACTTGGCAATTGTCTTTTTCTCATTTATATGAAGCAACTTTGCTCTCTCGCCCAAAAGATTCTGAACACGATTCTTAAGTTCTTCGCAGTAACGAACGCCTTCTTCTCCCTCAATAATCACATCCGATAAAAGCTCTGCATTTACAAGCATAGCAGGTTTCTCTTGTACGCAAGAAACAATCCTCGCCCTTATCTTTCCCGTAAGTACGGCATAGCATCTTCCCTTCGGAAGCTCCGTCAATGTGTCAATACGGCAAACTGTTCCGTAAATATGTAAATCATCAAATGCAGGTTCTGTTTTTTTATCAAATTCTTTCAGGGCAGAAAGCAATATCATACCCCTCTCCTCGTAGGCTTCTTTCAAGGCACGAACGGAAAGCTCGTCTCCCACATCAAACTCCGCACGACACTCAGGGAACATTACACCGTTTTGGAGAGTAAATACCGGCAATGTATATATACGATTCTCATTATCATTTACTGTATCTTTGTTGTTTTTTTTCATCTAATGCAGTCCTTTCAACATTTGAGTTAAGTATAACGGTGAAATTTGTCGATTACAATAGGAGTTTTACGGAAGATTAAACATATTTTACTATTTAAAAATACTAAAGAGATGTTATAATAGCAATACATTTGGTAAATAATGCTATTTATCATGGAGGTACGTTATGAAAATATTTATCAGCAGTGACATAGAAGGCACTTGTGGTGCAGCAGATTGGGACGAAGCATTAAATCCCGCAAACTATCATTGGCTCGGCAAACAAATGACAAAAGAGGTCAGCTCTGCAGTTCAGGCAGCATATGACTCAGGCGCAGAAGAAGTTCTCGTAAGGGATGCGCACGGCAGTGCAAGAAATTTAGATCACGATGGGTTACCTGTAGGCACACAGCTCATACGAGGTTGGGCTCACGATATATATTGTATGATGACCGGAATCGACAGAACAAAGTTTGATGCGGCAATCTTTACAGGATACCACTCAGGTTCAAAAAGCGGAGGCAATCCGCTTTCACACACAATGCACAGATACCTCGACACAATAAAAATCAACGGTACAAATATGAGTGAATTTATGCTCAATGCATACACGGCAGGCTACTTCGGCGTGCCGGTAGTATTCATCAGCGGTGACGAAGATATATGTAATAAAGCAAAACAATTCATACCTGACATAACAACAGTTCCCGTAATAGAAGGTATCGGCGGCGCGTCCATCTGCATCCACCCTGCCGAAGCAACCGAAAAAATTTACAACGGAGTGAAAGAAGCTCTTTCAAACGGCAAGGCAGGAAAATGTCTGGTCAAAATGCCTTCAAAGTTTGAAGTTGTCATCACTTATGTAGATCACATCACTGCATTCCATAACAGCTCCTATCCCGGAGCATCCCTTATATCAGACACAAAAGTTCGTTTCTGTGCAACAGACTATTTGGATGTTTTGAGATTTTTACATTTTTGTGCTGATTGATTTTGCAGATAAATAAAAAATATCGAATTTCGTTTAATCATCACCACCAGTTCAACTGGTGGTTTGCTCTACCCCCTAGAAGGGGTTATTACTGGCGAAGCCCCTAAAAGGGGCCTCTGAAATTTAGCAACGTATTACTTCTTCGGGCATCCGCTCACGTGCGGC
Organism: Oscillospiraceae bacterium; assembly: GCA_015069195.1. Lineage (GTDB taxonomy): Bacteria > Bacillota > Clostridia > UBA1212 > UBA1212 > SIG423. The sequence continues at coordinate 79,111 of SVJA01000005.1, forward strand.
TGTCTTTTTTCGCCTACTGTTTCTTACTACCCGTAAACGGGTCTATGTGCTCTTTTACACTTATCTGCTCTGCCATATAATCATCTTCTAACTGATTCTTGATATATTCGGCAATTGCTTTTTTATTTCGACCGACTGTATCTACATAATACCCCTACACCAAAAGCTTCTTGATCCATATTTATACTTTAAATGTGCGTGTCGGTCGAAAATCATTAGGGTGCTTTTTCCCTTGAGAAATCCCATAAACTGTGCTATGCTTATGTGCGGTGGAATACTTACCAACATATGTATGTGGTCGGGGCATGCTTCTGCTTCCATTATTACCACATCTTTCTGTTTACATAATTTTCTTAGTATTTCCCCTATATCTCTTTTTATTTGTCCGTATATTTCTTTTCGCCTATACTTTGGTGCGAAAACTATGTGATACTGACACCTATAATTTGAATGAGAACTACTTCTTATTTCATTATTGTTTTCTTTCATTAAAAAACCTCCTGTATTTTAGTAATGCGGCTGCCAAACCACTACTATTATACACGAGGTTCTTTTATTTTACGTTGCTTTTTGGCTTACATATAGCTCGCCTTTCTTTTTTAGCTCCGCACTTTTGTCGTTCCCCCGGTAGAACCGGGGGATTATTTGGTTGCCCAAAAAATGCCTGCGGTTTGTGAAGCAAACCGCAGGCAACCTCTTTTTATAAATCATTCTTCAAATTTCAAACTCGTTGTCTTGCCGTCAAACCCGCAATAAGTTTCAGGGAATATCTCACGTGCAACATCCAGGAACTCTTCCGGTTCTGTCATCGCAGGGCTGTAATGCGTAAGCCACAAGCACTTAGTCTCGGCAGTCTTTGCAAGATTTGCTGCTTCTCGATAAGTCATATGACATTTTTCTGCGGTCTTTGCCTGTTTTTCGTCATCACCATACAGACCTTCACATATAAAAAGATCTGCATCTTTTGCAAGCAATTTTATTCTTTCAACAGGACGTGAGTCAGTGCAATACGCCACGGTAACTCCCTTTCTGTCAGGTCCGAGGACATCCTGCGGCAAATAAGTTCTCCCTTCAAATTCTACAGTCGCTCCGTTTTGAAGAACTCTCCAAAGATTCTTTGGCAAGCCCAATTCAAGAGCACGGTTTACATCAAATTTTCCGGCACGAGGAAGCTCTATACGATAGCCGTAACACGTTACTGCGTGGAGCACCTTGTACGCGGATATTACAAACGGACCTACATTAAAAGAGTCCTCCGCCCCGCTGATTTCGGTGTATTTAATTTCAAAAGGAAGCTCAGGTGCAATTACTCTCAAAGAATTTACTGTCCTTGCAAGTCCGTGCGGTCCGATGAGTTCCAAAGGTTCTGTACGTCCTGCGTTCCCCATAGAAAGCAAGAATCCCGGAAGTCCCGAAATATGATCTGCATGGTAGTGAGTGAAACATATAACATCAATAGGTTTAAATGTATAGCCTACCGATTTGAGCGCAATCTGCGTACCCTCTCCGCAATCAATCAATACACTTTTGCCCTCGTAACGAATAAGGCAAGAAGTAAGCCATCTGTCTTTGAGCGGAATCGAGCCGCCGCAGCCAAGCAATGTAACATCTACCAAACAAATCACCTCCGTCAAATAACAATTTCTTCTAACGAAAATAATTATTGCACAGGTTTGGGAATAAGTCTAGTAAAAAACAATCGAGAATGTTTGAAAATCGCTCGATACCGATTTCGGAAAGAATCGGACAGAGTTTTTTAGATAATATATCATTCATTCCTTGGGAAATAGTAAACAACAATAAAGGAAACGTTAACAGAAGCTAAACGCCAAACAACTGTATCTTTCACAAATCGATATCGGGTGATTTTGAAAGATACAGTTGTTTGGCATCTCTATTGTAGTGCCGGCGCACTTGGACGCAACCAGCTTTATAACACAGTTCCTCTCCCTCGAAAAAAATTGATAGTGACAGTAAATCGTTGTGAAGACTTTTACACCTGAACAGATTTACGGAACGTGATTTTTTGCGAAAACGAGTCGTGACGTAATCAGTGAACGATGCTTTTCAATCATCACGAACGGCATGAAGTCCACGCCGACGCAGGAGAGAAGTGGTATTCATAACAGATTATGAAATACTCATGATAGTGTTAACTATTATCAGTCTAATCTTAGTAAACAGAATGTAAAAAAACTCACGTCAACTTCACTATATATGCCTCCGCGCCAGCCAATTTTTTCTCTGGCGTATTGTAACCACGCATAATATAGTCACAAGGATCTGAAACTACGGAAACGCCGTCTGCACATAGTGATGCAACCAAAAGCGCCGCACCGCAACGAAGATCACTTGCATAAACAATGGAAGGCTTTAATTTTGCGGCACCGGAACATAAAATAAAATTACCCGATACAAATAATTTTGCACCCATACGACAAAGCTCGTCAACGTGTTTGAAACGATTTGAAAAGACAGTCTCCTCTATTGCACAAAAACAACCGGTACAAGCGGTAAGAACTGTAAGCAGCGGTTGCATATCGGTCGCAGTCATAGGATGCGGACCGGTTTTTATAAACTGTTGTTTTTTGAATGAATCAGCTGTGATATTTTTACGTACCCTGACAGCATCTGCACTGCACTCCAAAGTTGCACCGCATCTCCGAAGCAATTTTAAAAGAAGAGAAACATATCTCGGATCACAGTTTTTTATATAGACATCATTGCCGCACAAAGAAGCGCAAGTTATATAAGTACAAGCTTCTATCCTGTCCGGAATAACCCGGTGCAAAATTTTTTTATTCGGTTTTACAGTACCTTGTATCGTTATTATGGGTGAACCTGCGCCGCTTATATTCACGCCGCATTTCTGCAGGAAACTCTGAAGATCACAGATTTCAGGCTCGCGCGCGGCATTTATAATTACAGTTTTCTCCTCACACCTTGATGCCGCAATCATAAGATTTTCCGTAGCTCCGACACTCGGATATTTAAGAAGCACCTGACCGCCTTTGATACGCCCTGCCGCAGAAAGCGACTCGTCAATTCTTCCGCATGAACTTATTTCTTTACCGGCAAAAAAATCAATACCCAAAGCTTTCAGACATTCAATGTGGATGTCTATCGGTCTTGCGCCTATTGTACATCCTCCGGGATGCGCAATACTGATTGATACATATTAAATTGTCGAAATTTATCCGAAAACATTCTCACGAATTACTTTCGACATTTCATCAAGCATATAGTCGGCATAATCGTTAAGCGATTTAAAATCCATTGCTTCGATATAGTAGTCCTCTGTCAAATGATGATATTCGCCGGCCATTTGTAAAGCCCTGAAAGCTCTCTCTAAAAGCTCATCAAATCTGATTTTTGCATAACCTATATCATAATCCATACATTTTTCACGACTCACCGAAACAGACTCCTTGAAGAATCCCTCCGGAAGTATTTCAAGAGAAATATTGTCTTTTTGGTAAAGGTGATATTCATTCGAAGTAACTACCGCGGTATTAAGCTCCGGAATTACGATATGCTCTGCTTTTTCGCTGTCAAACCCACAGTAATAAATATCAGTATCATATCCGCAGTTTACTGCTCTCTCCGCAATTATATCTAAAATCGGGGCACAGGAGACACACAATGCAGAATTTATACAGCAAACAGTCCAGCCATCAGGAAAAACACCTCCTGCACCGGGAACAGTACCGTACACACCCTCCGCTGTAACAGCAGTTGCAAAAGCCCTGCGTTTTATACCGAAACTCGACGCCTCTGCTTTTTCGGGGATCAATTCGTCCGCCACAGAAAGTCCGTAAAGCTTCATTTTACGAAAATCAATACAGCGATTCACTATTCCGTTTCTTTCCTTGTAAATTTCATTTGCCGCAGCAAGATAATGGTAAGCCTTTTTGTACATGAGCTTCTTTTTCTCAGTCAGTTTTTCTATTCTGTCTGCATAGTGTTTTAATATATCCCGGCTCCAGAAATCACCTAAATTGATTATATTCTCGTGAACACCTGCACAAACCGGCTCAATCGCATGGGGATTTGTCCCATCCACAACAGTTATTCCTCCCGTTTTGCTCGTTACACCGTCAAGACTTTTCACATCACCCGAACACAAAAGCATTTCAATGTCGCAATCGGACTTTTCAAGCATTGATGCGACCTTTTTGATAAATGTAGATTTACCCGTTCCCGGGCCGCCTTTTATAATATAAACACTCTGTCTCGGGTCACAATATCCGCTCCCATACAGCAAATCATCGTAAAAACTTTTGAATCCCTTTCCCGTATTCGAACCCAAAAACTTTTCTGAAATAATATTCGTCATTTTTATAATCACTACCGCTTTATCGCTTTACATAACATTCTATGCTTTCAAAACCTCGGCTGTTTCTCGAAAAAATAATCCGGGCATACATTCAATTCTGCCGCATTTATCGGGAGACACTATATAAAGTTTCTTCTTTGCCCTCGTCATAGCAACATAAAAAAGTCTCCGTTCCTCCTCAATATCAGACTTTTCACATGCAGTTTTCTTAGGAAATTCATCATCCGAAGCATCAATAATCACAACACAATCATACTCAAGACCTTTTGCAGAATGTACCGTACTGAAAAATATACTCGGTTCTGAATCCAACAACTTTATACCATTAAAAAAAACATCTATTTCCGAAAAAGATTTAAACAGTTTGCAAAGCACCGTCACAAAACACAGAATATATTCCGTATCTTTATCACTCACACCCCTTATTGCACTCATCTCCCTGAACTCCTTGAACTTACCGCTCTTTTCAATATCCAGGTACACTGCATACGGACTTTTTATTATCGGACGATTCTTTTGCTCTTCATATTTTAACTTTTCAATGAAATAATTCACCGGTTCATATTTATCAGGGGAATTGAATCCGCCGGCGATGCCGGCGGCAACTATGCTGCCTTTTCGGCGCGCTTCTGCATAGAGCGCTGTCAAAGGCAGCATAGCAGATATGTTCCTGCGATATAAAATACCGCAGGTCATACCTGCGGCTGAAGTTTCCAAAGCAATTTCCGCCGCAAACCGCGCCTGTTCGTAAACATCGCAGGTGCGGAGGATTTCTACACGCAATCCGTCCTCGTTAAGCGTAAAAATTTTTTTATTGTACCTTTCTGAATTTTTACTTATAAATCCTGTTGAAACCTTTACTATCGACTTTACAGATCTGTAATTCTGCTCAAGATAGTATCTTTGGCAACCTTTAAACGACCGTTCAAAATAATTAAGTGCACCGACATCGGCACCTCTGAAACCATAAATTCCCTGATCATCGTCGGCAACCATAAAAACATTTCCGCGTGAACCGATATGCTTAACTATTTCAATCTGTGAAAATGACATATCCTGACCTTCATCAATTTGTATAAAATCATACATCGAAACAATTTTTCTGCAGAACACTTCATTTTTCGCAAGGTGTGCAGCAAAAAGCGAAATCATATCATCAAAATCTATGTATCCGTGTCTGACTTTGCAATGCTCATATTCTGTAAAAACAGCGCCAAAGTTTCTTATCTGAATTTCTTTCCGGATTGCCTCCTCTTTTTCGCTGCCTGAAAAACATTTCATCTTACTTATAGCGTTAGAAATCAATTCCAGAAACTCTGTTGTCAGATTCTCCTCTTTCGGAGAATTTATTTTCTTCCAGATTTTTCTGAGCATTTCCTGTTTTATATTTCCGTCGCTGAGCACTTTTATTTTTTGAGGTAATGCACCGTTTTTTTTCAGAGTTCTGTAACAAAAGGAATGAATCGTAGAATATTCAGGGATTTCTTTGACCGGAATATTATTTTCACCGGAAACTTTTATGTAGCGCTTCCGCATTTCTTCTGCCGCCGCATTGCTGAAAGTAACGGTGAGTATTCTGCCCGGGGAAACATCATGTTTTTTAACTAACGATATTGCACGTGCCGTTATAACTGAAGTTTTTCCGCTACCGGGACCTGCAAGAACCAATGCCGGACCGTTTAAATGCAGTGCCGCCTCACGCTGTTTATCGTTCAATCTTGAAATATAGTCATCTTCCATAATCATTTTCACCGACTTAAATTGTTTGGTACTACCCACCGAAAATATTTTTTAAAAATATGTAAAAAAACGCTTGACAGTCAATACTTATGTTAGTATAATCTGTCTTGCTGTTGCGAAACAGTATGTCACGCGACCGTGGCGGAATTGGCAGACGCGCACGTTTGAGGGGCGTGTGGGCAACCCCCGTACGAGTTCAAGTCTCGTCGGTCGCATTTATCCCGAACACTTTCGTGTTCGGGATTTTTATTTCCTATTATATTCTTTTTTCTGCTGTATTCTGTCGATTCCCGATATTTCCCGATTCTGTAATCAAAATCAATTACAGTTATCATTCATACAATCATTTCCGATACATTCGCACACCATCTTGTTTCTCATTCTCTTCCCTGCATCTGAATTTAAAAGCATTCCTACTGCAATACCGCCGATAGAACCTACCACGATACCTATTGCCATTCCCTCTGCACCGGATTTGAGTGACTGTACCTTGCAAGTTTTACGACTCACGCACAGCATTTTATCAAGAAATTTTTTGCACATTCATAACACCTTCTTTTTCAGTTAGTCAAAATTCACCTCTTAAATTCAAGGTTTTTGCATTGATAGTATTTCTTTTAATAGTATTTTTATAACTTGTTTGATATGGTAAATATATTTTTGATTTTATTTTTTAAGAACAAAGGTTTGCATTTATTTTTAATTTGTGGTACAATCAATCCGATTAAATCTTTACTCAATTTCGGAGGCTTATTATGGCACGAAAACCTACAACTCTTCCATCTCCCAAACAACAGGAGATACTTGACTTTATAGAAGACAGCATCAGAAAAAACGGCTATCCGCCTTCTATCCGTGAGATATGTTCGGCAGTCGGACTTACATCGTCCTCTACTGTTTTCACACATCTTGCAGCACTCGAGAAAAAAGGATACATCGAAAAAGATGATACTAAGACTCGCGGCATCAGACTTACAGGCACAAAATCCGCGGTAAATCCGTTTTTTACACAGGATATTGATCAGGAGTCTGTTAATGTTCCCGTCATCGGAAAAGTTACTGCAGGTATGCCTATTCTTGCCGTAGAAAATGTTGAGCGCACTTTCCCCGTCCCCGGAGATTTCCTTGCAGGCGAAGGTTTTATGCTCCATGTCAGCGGCGAAAGTATGATTGAAGCAGGCATCCTGGACGGAGACTACATTCTTGTCCAGCGTCAGCCTACCGCTCGCGACGGTGATATCGTTGTGGCACTCATTGAGGACGAAGCTACGGTAAAGACTTTTTACAAAGAACGTGATTGCTTCAGACTTCAGCCGGAAAACAGATATATGAAAGCCATCTACACAAAAGAGCTTATTATTCTCGGCAAAGTTGTCGGTGTTTTCAGAAAACTCTGATTTTATGATAATTTGATTTTTACGAGGTGCGTTTTCAGTGAAAGGCTTTTTCTTCAGATTGGGAGTTATAATTTTGATAATTACGGCAGTGATAGGAGGTATCTACTCTGAGGCGCTTGTTTATAGACGTGATACGTTTTCCGCGGCATACGGGGACGTTATGTACGATTCTATGATCTTTTCCGACATAACGGCTTGCTCATCATCCGACGGGAAACCACAACTTGTCATAGGCGGCACAGTGTATCCGGATAACAACCGAAATGCCCAAAAAAACGTATTTTTCAAGCTCTACAGCCAAATCGGCGCACTCGTTGCCACTTCCGGCATAAACGAAAAGCGGTGCAGCCTTTTATTAAATGATATCGAAAAGACATCTTACGGATTTGCAGTTATATGCGAAGTGCGTGCAGAAAACGAAAATTTCGGAAAGATCTACGAATATTCCCATGACGGCACGTTCATAAACAGCACTTATATAAAATATGCAGACTTCGCAGCACAGGAGGCCGGCTCGATTTACGGTATGTGTACAGACGGAGAAAAAACTTACTACACCGCCATAGATTCCGAAAAGACGGTTTGTACAGACTCGGAAGGTAAGTATCTTTACAGCGTACCTCACCAAAAAGGAGCCACTGTCTGTGATGCAGTTATTTCCGGAAATATTGTCTACACTGCCGGAAATATTTATGATTCAGAAAACATCCCCAAAGCATATCTGAGCGCTTTCGATACAGCTAAAAAAGAAGTTTCTTATACCTCTAAAGATCTGATAAAGAAAAACGACACTTCCGAGTACTTGTATTCACAGACGGAAGATATCACTATTATCACGGAAAAAGGTATGCCCGTATCTCTTATTCTTTACGGCAAATATTTTGACTCGGCTTCATACAAAAAATACATACGCGAAAACAACATCGAATTTGACGATGACTATGACACTGTTGCTAAAAAAAGCATTCGTGAATCGCTTCCTATGTACCGCACAGGACGCACAGCGGAGGATTATATAAATGCCCCCTACCCGTCTGCATTTTTTATCTCAGCAGACCTTTCCGGAAAAATCAAAGCGACCAAGCTTTTCGAATCAGATACAAAATGCTCATATTCGTCGATATCTGCCACTTCAACCACTGTAGCCGATAAGGAAAACTTCTCAATATGTCTCACGTGTGTAGATACGGTTTCACTTGATACGGAAAATTTCAACACTGTTATAAAAGGTTTTGACAGCACACTTACACAAATATACGAAACATCCGTTACAGAGCCTACGGAATATAAAACTTTCTTTACCGCTTATTCAAAAGATGTTTTCTTTACATTTACAACTATAAATACTTCCGGTTCATACAGTGCAAAAGCCTACACCGTAGCAGAATACAAAAAACACATATCACGGCTCAAATCATACACCGACGACATATGTTTTATAAATAATGTTTTATCATTGGTGCCTGTATGCATAATGGTCTCTCTGTTTTACATTCTGACGCGAATCAGATGTCTGCAACGAGGCTTAAGATATATTCCTCAAAGTTTTTTCCAAAATCTTTTTACGCAACTCACAGAAAAGATTTTAAAATAATGACAAAAAATGCATCGCAAGTTACATCCTGCGGTGCGCTTTTTAATAATCAACTAATAACATTTTGAAGAAGTACGCAAGTAATCTCACAACAAATTTATTTTAACACAATTTAATCGATATACCTCGGCATCACTTTACGTTAGTAAAAATAAAGCATCCACGGAATCCTTTTTAGCGCAGCTAAATCGTCAGAACACAGTGCCTTATCCCGGCAAAAAATAAAAAGACGGAAGCGGAATCCTTTTTAGCGCAGCTAAACCAGGATTCCGCTTCCGTCTTTTTATTTTTTACTAATTCTAATAAACTTCAACCCTGCGTACCCTGACAACGAACCTAAAAGCATTCCGAACAGCAACATTGTTATACTGTCTTTATCGATGCATATCCGGTTTTCGAGAATTGAACGAAGTATTACTATGCAAAACATATATATTCCTCCGATCAATGTACCGTTTGACCATCCGCAATTCTTTTGCCATGCCGACGACAGAAAAGAAGACAAGAAAATTGACAGAATTATTGAAGTAAAAACTATTGGAGAAATATATTCTTCGGGAAACTCGGTTATATATGAAGCACCTGCAGTTGCAAATATTACTGGAATTGTTATACACAAAGATATAAGAACTCCTCGTATTATATAAAAACCTCTTGAACGGGATTGTGATGCTTCTCGTCGCATCCTGTTTAGTTTTATTTTAGTTTTATAGTCTGACATAAAAATACCGCCTGCAGCAGAACTGTGACGGTATATTTTATGCGCAATATTTTATTTTATTACATCCTTAAAGATTACTACTCCATCTTTGGGCAGTGTATCATCGTCCGATGCAGGCACTCGGAAATCATCATGGGTTTCATCCGCGCCGAACAAATCATCCAACAATTCATTAAGATTCTCACCTGACGCAACACCTTCGCTCTTATTTGGATTTTGTAAAGTTACAAAATCATCTTCGAAATCCTCATAATCTTCGTCTTCTTCAATATCGTCCGAAAAATCAGAATCATCCGGCATTACAGGCACTCCGACGCAACCTTTAGGAAGTACATATTTCTTCTCTATTCGCTCGATATCTTTTTCATCTACATCAATGAACTCCGGCAATTCATTTTCGGCGAGTCCGCCGTTCTTTACATACACTACATTTACCGACTCTGAAACACCATTTCCTGCCATGATCACAACAAAAGGCATAACGCAACATATGTATGTGGACTCTCCGTTTTCAATGATACCCATCAAGGCGATAAACAGCGGAAACAACACCGTAAATAACATTTTTGAATGACGGCTCTTTGCTGCAGACATACAACCCACAGAGCACATAAGAAGTCCGAATATATGAAAAAGCATCGATATATATGTTATAAAACGGTTCCTTTCAAAATAGATTCCGCCCCACATAGATTCGGTAATGCGATCAATATGTATAAACACATCATTAACACTACCAAAATCTTTCAGATAGATTTTCCACTCGGGGATCAATCCTTGAATACCGAAAAATCCGCCTGCAAAAACCGCAATAACAGCAGCTGCAATAAATCCCAATGCAAAAAACAAAACGCCTTTGTATGATTTGTATAAACGACTGCACATAGCATCTTTTCCTACATATCTGTACTGTGCTTTTGTGAGAGCAATCATAAGCACTACGCAAATTGCCGCGACAACGACATTCTTCGTAAATAATAATCCCGCACCCATAACAATGCCGCCTGACAAAAACAGACTTGTCGACTTTGCCGAAGTCTTTCCTCTCATTGCAAGCAATACCAATATGTACGATAGAAGCATAATCAAAATACCTGCATAATCAAATGCAAGTGATACTTTAGGATTACCGTTCTTTATATTGTAAAGTACCGGATACACATCAAAAGAACAAAAGAAAACATATATTACCGACGCAACAAGTCCGCTCTTGTGATTTTTTGAAAGTCTTCCGGTGGTGTATATGAAAGAAGAACATATCAATGTGTAAATATATGCTATTAGTGCATGTTTACCCATTATGTCTACATCCAGGAGCATAAATGCAAGTACCCTTATGCATACGGTAGCCAATGCCAGCATCGAAAATCCGAATATACACGATCCCGAACCTACGTCCGGAGAAGATTTGATCATTTTATTCTTATTGAATAATATATTGAAAACGGCATATATAGAGATAACCGTCACTCCGATAAGCAATACAGAAAGCTTTGCCTCTTGGAAAGATTGGCTCACAAAAACCGAGAGGACTGCAATTATTGCAGCAAACATTCCTATACTGTGGATAATCTTTGTCAATGTATTCTTTACTCTCTCCACAAAACCTCTTCCTTTCCGCAAATCATTCTATGTCTAAAAATACTGCACCCGGCGTTTTCCTAAACCAGGTCAGTTGCCGTTTCGCATAATGCCTTGTATTTATTTTTATCTTTTCGCTTACTTCTTCCGGAGTCATTTCTCCAAAGAATATGTGGCGTATCATTTCTCTGTATCCTATCGCCGCAAGCGAAGTAAGTCCGTCTACGGTATCACTTGATGCAACACCGGATTTTACTGCTTCCACGCACTCATTATACACGGCTTCGGTTTCTTTATAAAGACCTTCCGAGAGCATAATGTCAACACGTTTTTCTATTCTTGAATAAAGAATCTCTCTGTCCGGATTCAATATAAATGTCTTGTATTCAATGTCAGCAGGAGTTAAAAGCGAATCTGCATTTCTTACCGCCTGTGTTTTTCCTGTTATTTTAAAAAGTTCAACTGCACGGATAACTCTTTTTACATTATTCTTGTGAATAATTTCAGCAGCCTCAGGGTCACATTCACAAAGCATCTGATAAACTCTGTCATATTCACCGTTTTCGGCCATCTGTTCAAGCTCGGTGCGAATTTTCAGATCTTCTTCCACGGTATATTGTCTGTTTTCAATCAATGAATTTATATACAGGCCCGTACCGCCGCAAATTACGGGTATTTTGCCCCTTGCTATGATATCGGTGATACATTTCTCTGCAGCTTCCTTGTAGTCGAAAACACTGTAATTTATCCACGGTTCTATGATATCTATCATGTGGTGAGGAACCGCACTCTGCTCATATTTGGTTGCCTTTGCAGTTCCGATATCCATGCGCTTATAAATCTGCATAGAATCGCAGGAAACTATTTCACCATTCAATCTTCGGGCAACTTCTATCGCAAATGAAGTCTTTCCCGAAGCAGTCGGACCGCCTATTATTACAGCATTTGATTTTCCGCATTCAAAATCTTCTGTTTGCTTTAAGATTTCATCAATCAGCAACGGTGAAACTTCCTTTCAACTTCATACTTTGTCATCGTAACTGCAACAGGTCTTCCGTGGGGGCAAGTACCGTGATTTTCAAGTTCTGCAAGCGTTTTAAGCAGTTCATTCATCTCTTCACCACTAAGGCTCTTATTTGCCTTTACAGCAGCCTTGCAAGCCATAGTAAAGATAGTCTTGTCATCATACAAACCACCTTTACCGTTTTGCATCGCTTTATTTATTCCGTCTACGACAAATGACTCTATGTTACTGCCCTCAAGTATCATCGGAATACTTCTTACCGCAAACGAATTTAAACCGAACTCTTCTATTTCAAAACCGAGTTTTTCAAAAAATTCCGTATTTTCTCGCAAAAATGCACATTCGGCAGAAGACAGGCTCAGCATTATCGGCATTAAAAGTTGTTGTGAATGTATGTCACTTTTTTCAATTGCGCTTTTTATTCTCTCGTACATAATTCTTTCGTGTGCCGCGTGCTGGTCTATAAGTACAAGCTTTTCATTGTACTCAAGTATTATGTACGTATTAAAAAGCTGACCGATTACTCTGCTTTCAGTATAAATACTTGTATCATTGTACTTTTTTACCGGCTCATATGTACGGATTTCACTTTCAGTAATGGGTTTTATATCAATTTTATTTTCAATTACATTTTCAGTTTTTTTTACGACTGTTTCAGGATCTTGCACAAGTACCTCAGGTTCTTCTTTTACAAATGACGCAGTCTGTTTAACAGCAGTGGTTTCATATTTTTCAGCGACAAGTGTAACCGGAGTCTCAATAACGCACGAACTTTTTTCGTTTTTTGACGGAGTCGGTACATTTGAAACAAAATCAAGTAAATTCTTTATCTCTGTTTTACTTTCCTTCGGATTATCATCCAGTCTCTTCCACGGACTTACACTCTTTGAAGTCTGAGAATGATTTTCAGGTTCTGCACCAAAAAGTGCATTGTATATTGCGTGATAAACTGCACGAAAAATCATTTGCTCATCTGCAAATCTTACTTCTGTCTTGGTCGGGTGAACATTTACATCGAGGGTGTTCGGATTTACATTCAACGTCAGAACAGCAAACGGAAATTTATTTTTCATTGTTACGGTTTTGTAAGCTTCATCAAGAGCAGACGTTATAACCTTGCTTTTTATATATCTGCCGTTCACAAAAATATGTTGACGGTTTCTGTTGCCGTAAGCAGCATCACGCACGCCTACGTAACCTGTTATCCTCACGCTATCCTGCTCGTGATTTACTTCACAAAGAGAGTTTGTCACTTCTCTGCCGTAAATACTGTGTATACAACTGAGCATATCACCGTTGCCCGGTGAATGAAATACAACCTTACCGTCACTTATAAGTTTAAAAGACACATCCGGATGTGCCATCGCCATCTTCTGCATAATATCCGCAACATATCCGGCTTCCGTCGCATCCTTTTTTAAAAACTTGTAACGTGCGGGAGTATTATAAAAGAGTTCCTTTACAATAAAAGTACTTCCCTTTGAAGATGCATAAGCAGAAGACGAAATAAGTTTTCCGCCGCGAATATTTACCATAAAACCGTTTTCGGCATTTTCACCCTTGCTTATAAGTGTAACATCACTTACAGCCGCAATACTTGCGAGAGCCTCTCCTCGGAAACCGAGAGTCTTGACGCCAAACAAATCATCTGCATTCATTATTTTACTGGTAGCGTGTTTATCAAATGCAATCACTGCATCGTCTTCATCAAAGCCGCATCCGTTATCTGTAATTTTCATATATTTGATACCGCCGGCTTTGATTTCGGCAGTTACAACAGTCGCACCGGCGTCGACGGCATTTTCCGCCATTTCCTTTACTACCGATGCAGGTCTTTCGATTACCTCTCCTGCCGCAATCTGGCTCGCAGTTATTTCATCCAATAAAATAATTTTACCCATTTATCGTAACCTCAATAAAAATCGATTATTCTTCGTCTTCTTCCGACATTGAATTCATAATCTTACAAGTTTTTCTTTCTTTTAATGCAAAATATACTAAAAATGCTGCAACAATAAGGCATACACCGCAAGCCGCTCCCACAAGTGCAATCAATATTTTCTGTGAACCTTTGCTTATTGAAGGTGCTGTATCTCCGTTCTGTGTAGCATCAGGAGTTGATGTCGCCGGAGCATTTTTATCACTGTTTTCTCCTGACGGAAGTTTGTCTGCAACATATCTTTGCATAGTTTTTTCAACGGCATCATAAGTGTAGTAATTCACTTCACCGTTCCAGTTCATCGCGCGGATAATATAAAAGTCTTTGTTATCCGGTGCGATTTCATAAGCATCTACGGTTTCCTCACCGATTGTGATTTTTGTAGTATTCAGATCAAGTTTATTTGCAGCATCGCTGAGCTTCATAAGACTGTAAATGCCTGATTTTACATTGATATCTACGTACTTTAAGAAATCCTCATCCTTTTCAAAGTATATGAAAAGACCTTTGTAGCTTTCCGATTCGAGGTACAAAAGTGTTATATCCTTTGATATTCCTTTACCGCCGTTGTACTCTTTATCTTTAATCTCAACCTTTGCAGGCTCAAATCCCTCAGGAAGTTTTACGTCTTTCGGAACAGATTTTATGTTGTGCTTTACGCCGTCAACCATAACAGTACCGTCAAACTCAGGTGTATGGGTTAATGTCGGAGTCGGGGTTGCCAGAGCTGCAGTCGATGTCTGACCAGGTTTGTTTGTAGCCGAAGGAGTTTCTGTGGGTTTTTCAGTAGCTTTTGCCTGACGTGTTATTGTAATAACATATTTTTTTACAGTTCCGTCCTGTGCCGTTACGACAACGGTTCTTTTCTTTGTTCCTACTTCCAAAAACTCATCGCCTTCTATAGTGTGAGTAGCTCTGGAGTCATTTGTTTCCGGAAAAACATAAAGTGTTGATACCGAATACGGTACAGTCACTGTATATGATGTAACGCTCGGTGAAAACGAAGGTACTAATTTTCCGCCGTCTACAGTAAGATCTTTCAAGGTGGCATCGCTTGATCCAACGTCTTTGATAGTAGCAGATGCTCCGATTGCGAGAATAGTCATATTATCCTCGCCGTCGTTTTCGTCCTTATCCAAAGCATATCCTGTAGCACTAATCGAAAAACCGGCTTTTCCCACCGCCTTAGCTTTAAAAGTATACGACATCGTTATATTACGTCTGTTATCCTCCCGATTATCAAGCCAAATAGTTTCTATAATTTCACCGGATGAACCATCTCGTCCAACTAATGAATTATCATATGACAACTTCCAAGTAAGATATCCTGTATCAATAACACTGCTATAAGCAACTTTTACATTAAATGTATCCCCTACATTCAATGTATTTCTATTAAGTGTCACGGTTATCGTGGCATCTTCACCGGCTGCTTGCGGCGAAACCATTACAAAGCCCGGAATTACAGCAGAAATACAAATAACTGTAGCAAACATTATACAAATAATTTTATTTATAAATCCATTTCTCAATTTTGCCATAATTATAACCTCACAATCATTGAACTATGTCAGCTATACCCCACAAATGACGCTTCATATAAACAAAATCAAGAGCGTCAACCGATCCTTTTGACGGTGATATGTCTGCCGCTGTTTTATATATTCCCGAAAGTTCCGAAATGCCCCACAAATGTCTCTTTATATAAACATAATCGAGAGCTTCTATCTTTCCGTCACCGGTGATATCGCCGTAAATAACAATATCAAATTGTTTGTAAACTTTTCCTGCGGAATCTTTAACCACGACTTTCTGACCTGTTGAAATTTTCGCAGTATCAGAAACTGAATTTCCGCTTTTATCGGTAATTGAAACGCTTCCGTCCTTTATCGAAATGCTTTCTTTAAAGTTTTTTGCAGTTGTGCCCTCTTTTATTCCGGATATCAATGAATCAATGTTCACATTATACTTATCCGAAATATTGTGCGATGGGCTCGGATCCACAGTTGCGGTCGGAATCGGAGAAGCAGTAGCAGATGAGCTTGTCGTCGCCGATGGTGTAACTGTAGGAGTGACTGTAGGTTTCACTGTCGCAGTAGGCGTGGCAGTCGGAGTCGGAGCCGCAGCTCTTATTACAGTTAAAGTATAATCTCTGTAAGTTTCATTTTCCGCTTTGCAACGTATAGTCAACTTATTTGTTCCGACATTAAGATTGATTTTTCCAACGCCGCTGACTGTTGCTTTTGAAACATACGGTGTTGCGCTTATTTCTATGTTTGAAGTCGCATTAGGAACAGACAATGTGTATGAAAGAGTATCAGTCTTAAATGACGGACTTATTGAATAATTCTTTACAGACAGGCTCTTCAATTTATAGTTAGGGTTTCTGTCTTCTGTCGGCTGTTCGCAAGCATATGTAGGCATATTCTTATATACAGGAATCTTGAACTCAAATGCACTATCCAGAATATCGCACTGTGCATACGAGTTTCTTACCGTAACACCTTCATGTGATGCCGCTCTTATATTCTGCATATATTGGTGCCAATAAAGGCCGTGATATGTGCTGTCAACGTCAAATTTTTGTAGATAAAGTGTGTCCTGACCTTTTTTGATGTGAGTTCCGCAAACTTTTCTTGCACCGCCTACCAATGCTTTGTACGGAGAATCCCATCCCTCGCTTTTAGCCTCTTTAAGACCGTTTATTAGAACTTCCTGAGAACCGGTTCCGCTCGCACCGATGTTAAAATAGTTATAATAACCTTCATATCCCGGTACCGTACCGGAAATGAGTTTATTTGTACCGGCAGTACCCTGTTCCTGTCGTACACGGCTTGCAAGCATACAAGGACTTACATCAAGCTCTTGCGCAACCTGTATAAAGGCCTGCGCATATGTAACGGTTTTCTTTATAACCTGCGGAGTTGCTGTCGGAGCGGGAGACGGTGATGCTGTAGCTGTTGATGTTATTGTAGTCTCCGCAGTCGCGGTCGATTCGGAAGTTCTACCTGCGGTTTCCGTAGGCTGTGCTGTAGTAACCGGAGCTTCAGTAGGAGGCTCGGTAGGCGTTACGGAAGGATATACAATAATTTCCTCCTCGTACAAGACCTTTTTGTACATAAAAGTACCCTGCAATACGGTTTCAACAGCCTCCTCTGTATGGCATAAAGGATTGTACTCTATAAGTTCATACTGGAACATCTGCTCATCATTTAAAAAGTTTCTGGGGTCGAGATAAAAAGCAACAATCGAGTCGGAAGCCTGTGTCCAACCGTTACCGCTTAGATTATTGTACTTATCATTAACCCAATCATACAAAACCAAAGATTTCCATGAAGAAATAACAGTACTCTCTATACTGCTCTGACCGTCTTCTCTCTCTGCATCATAAACCTCGTTCCAGGGCAAATTTGTATGGAACGCTTTGAACACCCACTCGGGTCTCATCTTATGAAGCACGCGAAGATACTGTCTGTAACTCTCAGGGAAATTCTGTGAATCAAGATACTTTTCAAATGCAGGATCATCAGCAGCCGTAACAAACTTTATATATGCGCTGTGAACATAGCCATACTTTAATGTTCTGCCTTTAAAATATGAAACATAATACCAAAGAGAACCGTCGGGTGCATTTGTTTTACCTATAACGGAAACCTGATGACCGACTTCCAATGAATCAATAATCGTGGAAGACGACGTACCCGCTCTATCTCTCACATTAAGTGTGTCAGACTCAGCAGTCTGAACATAACCGATATTATAAACAGTCTGTGAATTCGCAACGAAACTATGCCTATTGCCCAGCATATAAGTGCAGAGCAAAACAAGGCATAAAAATGAAGCAACTATCCTTTTCAAAACTTTCGGACTCTCAGTTCCGCATCTTCTTAAGTAAATCATAAAAAAACATCCTATATCACATCAAATACGTGTATAAATCTTATCGACAAAAAACAACCATATTCGCTCTTATATAATATTTTATACAGACAAAAAAGTCAATAAAATATACCGAAAATGTACCGAAAAAAAGATGAAATTTCAATGGCAAAAAGCAGCAAAACGCCGGCATGGAAATAATTCCACGCCGGCTGTAAAAATGCCTTGTAATATTTTTATCAGACTACAACTTCTCCGTCGTATACTTTCTTTGCAGAACCGGTAAGTGTTACACGCTTATCATTGTAATTTACAATAAGTTCGCCGCCGAGAGTGATTACCTTTATATCCTCACCCTTCTCGCAGAAACCGTTGAGTGTGGCTGCAACTACCGCTGCACAAGCTCCAGTACCACAAGCGAGAGTCTCACCCGATCCGCGCTCCCAAGCACGCATTTTGAGAGTATTTTTGTCAATAACCTGAACGAACTCAGCGTTTATTCTCTCAGGGAACAATTCGCAATATTCAAAATCAGGACCGATTTTCTTTACGTCAACAGCATCGACATAGTCAACAAAAGTTACACAGTGCGGGTTACCTACCGATACACAGTTTATGTTGTATGTGTTGCCTCCGATTTCTACCGGATAATTTACAACGATATCCGCATCGATTGTTGTAGGAACTTTTGCAGAATCGAGAATTACTTTATCCATATCAACTTTGACTCTTGAAACGATACCGTTCATTGTAAATACCTTACATCTCTTCACACCGCTTCTGGTTTCGATTGTCATAAGTTCAGTTTTAACAATCTTGTTGTCAAAGAGATATTTTGCAACACAGCGGATAGCGTTACCTGCCATCTTTCCTTCACTGCCGTCGAGGTTGAACATACGCATTTTAGCATCTGCAACATCTGACTTTTCAATAAGAACGATACCGTCAGCACCTACACCTGTGTGTCTCTCCGAAAGGTATGTTGCGAGGAACTCAGGTGATGAAATGTTCTGTTCCATACAGTTTATGAAAATATAGTCACTTGCATTGCCCTGCATTTTTGTAAACTTAAGTGATATTCTGTCGCTTCTCATATCGGCAATATTTACAAGCTCAATATTTGAAAGCGAATAACGGCTCATAAGGCTGTCTACGAGAGCATTTGCTGTATCTATCGCTGTAAGACAGGGAATACCGAGCGAGCTTGCTTTTCTACGAATCTTAACACTGTCACGCTTCGGATCTCTGCCCTTTGCTGATGTAGAGATTACATAGCTGATTTTTCCGCTTTCAAGAAGATCGATTACGTTTGTGCCCTGACCTTCGTGAATTTTACCGATGTCCGTAACTTCAAGACCTATTTTACGGAGAACTTCTGCTGTACCTGCCGTAGAATAAATATCCATACCAAGTGAGCTGAATTTCTTTGCGATAGCTCCGATTTCATGTTTATCAAGGTTTCTTACGGAGATAAATACTCCGCCCTTCTTTGTCATTGTTGAACCGGAAGAAATAAGTCCTTTGTAGAGAGCTTCTTCAAATGTATTACCGATTCCGAGAACCTCACCTGTGGATTTCATTTCAGGTCCGAGCTGTGTATCAACGTCCGTAAGTTTCTCAAATGAGAATACAGGAACTTTTATTGCAACATAGGGTGACTCTTTGTAAATACCTGTTCCGTAACCGAGATCTTTGAGTTTTGCACCGAGGCTTGTCGCAGTAGCAAGATCACACATCGGAACGCCTGTAACTTTGCTGATGTAAGGAACGGTTCTTGATGCTCTGGGGTTTACCTCGATTACATAAAGTTCGTTGCCTTTTACGATATACTGAATGTTTACAAGGCCTACAGCGTTAAGTCCGCGGCAGATTCTCTCAGTTGTATCAATAATAACTTTTCGCATATCATCTTCTATATGCTGTGCAGGATATACTGCAATACTGTCACCTGAGTGAATACCTGTACGTTCTACATGCTCCATAATACCGGGGATAAGAATATCATCACCGTCACATATAGCATCGAGCTCACACTCTATACCGCTGATGTACTTGTCGATAAGTACCGGATTGTCCTTATTTGAACTGAGGATAATGTGCATATACTCTACTATTTCGTCGTCAGATGATGCGATAATCATATTCTGACCGCCGAGAACGTACGAAGGACGCATAAGAACCGGATATGTGAGGTCGTTTGCAGCCTTGAGTGCTTCTTCAACAGTAAGGACTGTATGACCCTTCGGACGAAGAATATTAAGACTTTCAAGAAGGTTCTCAAAACGCTCTCTGTCCTCAGCCATATCAATAGTATCAGCTGATGAACCTATAAGTTTTACGCCGTGGCCTTCAAGAACTTTGTTGAGTTTGATAGCAGTCTGACCGCCGAACGCAACAACTACGCCGATAGGCTTTTCTATATCAATTATATTGAGTACATCTTCTTCGCAAACAGGCTCAAAGTAAAGTCTGTCTCCTGTATCAAAGTCAGTTGAAACAGTTTCAGGGTTGTTGTTTACAATAATAGTCTCGTAACCCATTTTTCTGAGAGCATGTACGCAGTGAACAGATGCGTAGTCAAACTCGATTCCCTGTCCGATTCTGATAGGTCCTGAACCGATAACCATTACTTTCTGTTTCTCGCCCTTGTTTACAAAGTCAAGAGCGTCATTGTGTGAACCGCAAGCCGGATCGTCAAATATTCCGTAGAAGTAAGGTGTACCAGCGCTGAACTCAGAAGCACATGTGTCAACCATTTTGTACACGGGGGTAAGTTTGTGTGCAACTTTGTGGCCCGAAAGTCTCTCAAGAGCCTTATTTGTATAACCGTACTTTTTACCCTGCAAATACTGCTCATATGTAAGCTCGCAGTTTTCAATGGATTTCTCGTACTCGCAAAGATTTCTGAACTTTGCAAGGAACCAGATATCAATCTTTGTAAGTTCGTTGAGTCTTTCAATCGGAGTGCCTCTCTTAATAAGCTCATATACAGCAAAGATTCTTTCGTCAGTAACTTTGAGAATAAGAGCCTCGAGTTCTTCGTCAGTAAACTCTTTCATCTTGGGCATATTCATTGTATCAACAGAAATCTCCGCACCGCGAACAGCCTTTATGAGAGCCGCCTCAAAGTTATCTGCAATAGACATTACCTCACCGGTAGCTTTCATCTGAGTGCCGATTCTTCTGTCAGCATACACGAATTTATCAAAAGGCCACTTAGGGAACTTAAGACAGAGATAATCTATCGTAGGTTCGAAAGCAGCATATGTTGTGCCAGTAACGGCATTCTTTATTTCGTCGAGATTGTAACCTAGAGCAATCTTTGCAGCAACTTTAGCAATCGGATAACCTGTAGCTTTTGAAGCAAGAGCTGAAGATCTGGAAACACGAGGGTTAACCTCGATAACCGCATATTCGAATGAATCGGGTTTCAATGCAAACTGACAGTTACAAGCACCCTCAACCCCAAGAGCAGTAACGATATCAAGAGCCGCATTTCTGAGCATTGAAAACTCTACGTTTGAAAGTGTAACAGCAGGAGCAACAACTATACTGTCACCTGTGTGTACACCAACCGGGTCAAGGTTTTCCATAGAACATACTGTAATAGCATTTCCCACATGGTCACGGATAACCTCAAACTCAATTTCTTTCCAACCTGAGATACATTTTTCAACGAGAACCTGTGTGATAGGTGAAAGTTTAAGACCTCTCTCACATATCTCAAGAAGCTCTGCATCAGTATATGCAATACCGCCGCCGCTTCCTCCAAGCGTAAATGCAGGACGAATGATAACAGGGAGACCTATTGTCTTTGTGAACTCTACGGCATCCTCTACCGTTGTAACAACCTTCGAAGGAATACAAGGCTGACCGATGCTCTCCATTGTATCTTTGAACATCTGTCTGTCCTCTGCTTTATCAATAGTCTCCGGTGAAACGCCCAAAAGTCTTACACCGTGTGCATCAAAGAAGCCTTCCTTCGCAAGCTGCATACACATCGTAAGACCTGTCTGTCCTCCGAAACCCGCCAAAACGCTGTCCGGTTTTTCCTGCTCTATAATTCTTCTGATTGTAACAAGATTCAAAGGCTCGATATAAATTTTATCAGCCATTGCGCTGTCCGTCATAATCGTAGCAGGGTTTGAGTTTATAAGAACTATCTCAATTCCGTCCTCCTGCATAGCACGGCAACACTGTGTACCCGCGTAGTCAAACTCGGCTGCCTGTCCGATAACGATAGGACCTGAACCGATTACAAGAACTTTTTTTACAGATTTATCAAGCGGCATATCTGTAACCTCCGTTTAAAATATATATTTGGCAAAAGAAATCGCGGTTATCTTTAGTTAGAAAAAAACCGCTGATACAACCTTTTCTCAAAGGAATATCAAGCGGCAATAATAAAATGCTGAAATACAGGAAACAAATCCCCTACACAAAGCTCATACGAACAAGAATGAGTCGATGAATATGTGCAAAACTTGTCCTTATTCTGTTTTTTTGTCATCTCGTAAGATTTCAAAACAGCTACCTCGTTTTCTTGGAATTATTACTTTTACCGACATAAAAGTATAGTATTTCTGAGCATATTTGTCAAATATTTTTCGTCAAAAAACGACACTGTTTTGTGATATTTTTTATAAAAATTTTATTACATAGGAGTTTGAATAATTTCTACGATAATCATTGAAAAAAAATGTGAAATCATTATAATAGTTTTACAAATCATATGAGATTCGGAGGTACAAATGGCACTCGAAAATTACGGACTCGGTTCACATATATTGTTAAAGAAACAGCACCCCTGCGGAAGTTACGAGTGGGAGATCATACGAATAGGCGCAGACTTTAAAATCAAATGTTGCACTTGCGGACATATAATTATGATTCCGCGAAACAAACTTGAAAAAAGTCTTTCACCGCAAGTAAAAAAATAAATACTGGACACCTAAGTCTATGTATGATAGAATACCGCTGTTGTTTGATACAGACCGCTTATTCGTTATACACAAGCAACGTGTTTTGCGGGTGTAGTTCAATGGCAGAATTCCGGCTTCCCAAGCCGATTACGGGGGTTCGATTCCCCTCACCCGCTTATATAGAATATGCCTCCATAGCTCAGTAGGTAGAGCGCATCCATGGTAAGGATGAGGTCATCGGTTCGATCCCGATTGGAGGCTTAAAAAAATCGGCATATCGTTTGATATGCCGATTTTTTATTTAAATTACTTAAAACTTATCTGAATATCCATTTCCTTTTATCAACCACAACACTCAGCATAAAAAGAAATACACACGCTATCGCCACAGGCGGAGTGACATCAGAAGTGTCGGGGTTTTGGAAATTATAAAGTTCAATTATTGGAGTCTGGTCAATATCGGGATATATTCCGTCAGCGTGAGTCTTAGCAAAGCTCATATGCCTTTCTAAACCGGAACTTAGATATAAATCAACTTTCCAATTATCATCAAATAAATTATCCGTCGTTAAGCACAGGCCAAACGGTTTATTATTGTTAATTTGCTCGGAACGTAAATAAAGATTTGTACTACGCGGATATTTACTGTCAATCCGGTGAGCAGAGGAAGTGTAAACTTTAATAGTGTCTATCTCAACAGAGAAACCGTAAAGTTCTGACAATTCTCTTTCAACAATCGGTTTTATGACTTGCGGATATACGGGAGAAACATATCCGAGACGCACAACCTCATCTCCCGGGTTCTCCGGAGTGATATTTCCTTCTTTATTCTCGTACGCAGGACAAATCCAATTTAATAAACTGCCACCGCTTATACGCCAACCATCTTCGGTACTTACCAAAGTATAATTTATAAGGGGTCTGGCAGCTCCTCCCTCACTACGCCCTGTTGAAAAGGATATTCGTGTGGTAACCTCTACGGTATCAGATTTAGAATATGTCACCACAAATGCATCGGGAGCATCATTTAAAAAATAATAACTTAATTGAATTAGAAGTCCATCATCTTCATCTTCGCACCAATTGTTATCAAGGAAGTACGCTTTACCATTATGATTGATAAGCAATCCCAATGTATGGCCTGTACCCTTACCGAGTTCTATCGCATACTCATATATATCTTCCGTATAAATACTTTTCGCCCAATTTTCCCAAAATGAATATTCGGAATACTCAGCTTTTGCCGGATAATATTTTACCGAAGTTCCGTTTCTATCCAATACAAGCGGCTCAGAATTATTATCAACATATTCATCCGCATCATAATTAACTGCGGTGAAAAGTTTTACTGCGGATTCTATAAATTCGTTTGCAGTAGCCTTATCCATGTCTGCATTCTCAGCAGAAACCGAAATCGGAGCCATCAAAGTTATTAAAATTACTACAGCCAAACACAATAACAATCTCTTTGTCATAAAAAACACCTCCATGCACAATAATAAATTTATTTACTTAGATTATATCACAGCCATATTTTATGTCAATCAAGCAACATTCCTAATCAAAGTAGTAGACTTTTTAAACAAATACACAATGTTAAGAGGAACATCAATTACCGCACTACCACCATTGCCTGGTTCAGAATCGTAATGCGGATCAACTATCACAACGCGAGTCTGTCCTGATAAATCAACATATAATCCGGTTATTACAATAAAATGTCCATCAGTGTTGTAATTAAAAGGCGGCATTGTTATTCCATCAAATTCTATATGCATAATAACTGGGTAACCTGCATTAACGTTTGCAACAATGCTTTGTTGAAAACTGTCCATTGAATTAGTGGTTGCGTATCTATAAGTATCCGGATAAAAATTTTGACCAATGAGCAAATTGCAATAATAATTCAAAGACAGCTGAATATGTTCATTTCCGTAATCAGGGTTATCAAGCAATTCAAATCCCTTATTACGAATGGTAGCATCTGAAAGATTTGACACATCAGCCCCTAAGTAATCTAAAATCATTTTTGCACTTGCTGCACCACATGTATTGTTAGCATCCTGCCAATCATGTGTTACATCCAATGAATACAGTTGCATCTTCCAATAACAACCGGAAGAAGTCGTGAACGGAAGTATAGATATCGCAGAATTCGACGTAGTAGGATTAGCCGCATGCAAATAACTATAAAAATATTCACATATGTAGTATTTACCCCCTACATCTACTATATACCATCGTGTCGAATACATATGGGTATCATCAGCATCAGAAAATGTAAGTGAATTATTTAAATATTTTCCGTTTGATAGATTTTTAAAAGTATAACCATACCCTGTATATTCAACTTTAAATAAGTTATCAAGACTATACATAGTACTCACATAACCACTATTCGTTTTAGGATAATTACGGCTAGCTACACTACCCGCCTTCAGCTGTATTCCTGAACCAGTTGATGCTAAATTATAACTTGAAACAGTTGTCTTAGTAGCATATGGTGAAATCATATAAATGCCACCGGAAACAATACTGTCTGATTCATAATCATTATAAGATAATAATAAACGTGGATATTTCGAAGCATCATATGTATTTGAAGTATGGAGCAAAACATTCGCATCAGAACCGCCTCCTGTCAAAACCATTCTAATCCCCTTATGTAAATCCCCTGAAACATAACTTCCGCTTTTACAGTTCTGGAAAATATTAGTCAAATTCACTTGAACAAACGTCGAAGTAGAACGTATACCAACAGATAAAGTTTCATATGACGAATCATATCCATTTAAAATACTCAAGTATTCACTTTGAGAAAGTGTAGTCATAACCTCCCAATCAACAGTTTGAGGACAAACTTTTGCATAAGCAATATCTGTTACCTCCGGAGCTCCCCAAGTATAAAAATACAAAGAAGAACCCTTGAAATTTTCCCCAATATCATTTAGAACCGGTACAAGATTAGGAAATTTTACAAGGCCTGCTTGACTTTGAGTCAAACGAATATTAGGAGCAGATATAAGGCTTCCGGGAAAGTCCGAATAATTCATTGCAATATAAGTTTCTGAAATATTTCTGCCCGAATAAAAATCCCTGCCCGCAAAGTATATTATCGGGTCAATTATTACAGGATACTGTGTATCTTCAGCCTGCATAAAATCAACAGGAACATTTATTGTAATTCTATATTTTTGGTTTTCGACAATCGTTTCACAAGATAATGTACCATATACAGACTTATGATTACTATCATAAACAAATACGTCACCAAAGGAAGATACCATATTGTCGCCATCATATATTCCTACAATTCCTTCGGTCTTATCAACAGAAAGACCATTTGTTTCACATATAAACTCAAACTCTTCTATTCCAAGATTCTCATTAACAATTATATCATCCTTGACACCGGTAAATGTTGAATTGTACTTTATGTCTATGCCATCACAAAAAGCATTTTCGTAAATAACAGTGTCATCAGTTATTTTCGCTTCTGCAGCATAAGGATTACAGTACTCAGGATAAATTTTTATTTCGATATCATCATACAATGAAACTACTCCATCTGAAATTTTAGATGGGTATTTTGTTACAATGTCATTATCTTTACTCACATACTCATATAGAGGGAGATCTTCACTAATTAAATTCTTTCCCTTAATGGTTTTCGCATCAAGAGACCAAAGATCATATATTTTATTACTTTTGTCTCTAACGACACCATCATAATCAGTATACTTTACATCGATAGGGAAAATATTCATAGAGTATGTACCATCATTCATAAAATACTTTATTACATTTAGCGGTTCTTCGTTAGAATCAGCACGCATCACCACTTTCTCAGCAAAGTCTGAATCAGTCGTAACAACTTCCGGAAACTTTTCAAACTCAAATAAAGACTCTTCTACTGTTGACACAATGCCATCTTCTGTTTCAATATAATCCATTGCAGTTGCAGGGAAACACGTCATACCTGAAATAATCAATGTGATACAAATAAACAAACACATAATTGATTTTCTGATTTTCTTCATTTTCTTACCTCCGATATAATTTAATAGGATTCGTACATATATAGTACTTCACACTTAAAACATATCATCATAATAAATATATCCCAACACTTGAAGTACACATTTACACAAAATTAAAACTATTTATATCAAACATACATCAATTATTTCACACTCAACAAAACAAAAAAGCGATTCGACATCACCCAGGACATCGAATCGCTCCGTTCTTTTAATCAGACAATATTAAGTATTCTTCATTACGATAGTACCGACGGTATCTGCTACATGCTCACAAGCATCTACGCAGTTTTCCATAAGCTCGTAAAGTTTACGCCATGCGAGAACTTTAACAAAATTATCTTTATTTTCCAACATAATGTTTCTTGTAGACTCAAGATAGATAACATCACATTCTTCTTCAACGTTGCTGAGTTCGATTATGAGATCGTGAAGTTTTGCAGGCTTTTTAAAATGCTCAAGTTCTGTTATAAGTGATTTCATAATTTTAGCGGTAGCTGCAATCTTCTTCGAAAACTCAATCGCCTCGGGAGTAACTTCTTTAACGTCATCAATATAGAAACGCTGCATAACCTCTTCGATATTGTCCGCAACATCATCAATCTTGTAGCTCATTTCAGCAAGGTCTTCTCTGTCAAACGGGGTAACGAATGCTTTTGCCAGAGCTTCTGACATAGCGTGTTTCTGCTTATCTGCAGCATGCTCGATTTCATGCATTTTTGTTATCATTTCTTTTATGCTTTCGGAATTGTATGAAGTCATACACTCTACCAAATAATCAGCAGCCTTGCAGCAGTAATCTGCAGCAGTTGTAAGATTTTCAAAATAAAAACGATCTGATTTTGCCATAATTATTATCCTTTCTATGTATACGAATAAATTTCAATTCTATTAAAAATGTATGTTTTTATATGAATATCGCCATAAATATTTTTGCGAAAACAAATGCAAGCAATCCGCAACCCGGGAATGTCAATATCCAGGCAAGCAGCATTTCTTTTACGACAGAAAAGTTTATCGCAGATATACGTTTAACAGCACCTACACCCATAATAGCTGTAGTCTTTGCATGAGTTGTAGATACAGGAATACCGAACACGGAGCTTAAAAGCAAACATACCGACGCCGATATATCAGCGGAAAAGCCCTGATACTTTTCAAGTTTTACCATATCCATACCTACAGACTTTATAATCTTCTTTCCGCCGAGAGATGTTCCTAGCGCCATAACTATAGAACATACTGCGATAATCCATGCCGGCATCTCTATCGATACACCATCCGGCGACTGACCGTTTGTGAGGAGGACACAGAGAAGTATAACACCCATAAACTTAAGTCCGTCCTGTGCACCGTGCATAAAACTCATAGAAGCAGCACCGACAATCTGAGCACCTTTGAAAAATGTTTCTGTCTTGGAACGTTGCACCTTTCGGAATATCAAAACAACCAACTTACAAACAGACCAACCTACTACAAAGCCGAGTACAAGTGATATGCCGAGACCGTATACAACTTTTATCCATTCAGCACCGTTTATGCCTGACAGACTTCCGTTCTGAACGGCAAGTGCACCACCTGTAATGCCAGCAATAAGAGCATGGCTCTCACTGGTAGGAATACCGAACATCCAAGCAGCAGTAGCCCACACAACTATGGCAAACAGCGCCGCACTCAGTGCAATAATAGCCTTTTCGTAGTCATCTCCGAAATCAACCATTTTGGTAATGGTATTTGCGACCGCAGGGCTTATCTTACTCATAACAAAAACGCCTAAAAAATTAAACACAGCCGACATCAATATAGCGGCTTTAGCAGGCATACATCGCGTAACAACACAAGTAGCAATCGCATTCGGGGCATCCGTCCATCCGTTTACGAGAATAACTCCCAACGTAAGTACAATGGCAGCAAACAGCAACGGATTCTGCGTCATCTGCGCCCAGAAAGCGCCTAACGATAAATCTAACTCCATTTGTTCCTCCAAAAGAATCAAATATATTTTTACTTCTTCAGCAAGTCAAATTTCGACATGCACAGACATTTTAACACAGGTTAGATTCTTTGTATAGAAAAAAATGTCAGATTTTGAAAATTATAAAGCCGATTATTGCAAGAACAATGCCACACAATTTCTTAGATTCAAACGGTTGTTTATCCGCACCAAACAGTCCGAACAGCTCTATAAGATACGCCACCAGAAGCTGCGCAGTCACAATTACCATTATCGCCTTTGCCGGACTTGAAAGCTCAATACTCTTTATTACCGTATATGTTATCAATGCACCAAGCACCCCGCTTAAAAGCATATACTTATTATCTACGGAAAACAGTGTTCCCACGCTCCCCTGCCTACCGGAAAACAACCACATCAACAGGCATAAAGCAAATCCGCTGAGTTGAACAAAACCCGCCGCCATCCATATACCTGACTGCTTCGTAAGCTCCGTATTAAAAACACCCTGCACGCTCATCAAAGCGCCCGAAGTAATCGCAATCAATATACCAAGCCACATTTCATATCCCTCATTTCAGATAATTATTGATACATGAATTAAATATCAATTAAATTATTCCCAAATGAGTGATTAATAAAACAGGCGGCGAAGCGCTTTACATCTAAACGCTTCGCCGCCACTACAATCCTTCAATTTTTAAATTATGTAAGAAATTCTTTGAATCTTCTGAGTTCATACAAAACAAGTTGTTTCAAATCTTCGTATGAACCTTCGTTGTCGATAGTCACATCAGCAAGTTCTGAATACTCGCTGTTTGAGAACTGTGAACCTATTCTGGCAACTGCTTCACTTTCCGAAAGACCGTTTCGCTCTTGCAACCTTTCAATACGTAAATCATCGTTTGCAACTACCGCCCACACCAGATCCGCGGTATCAAAGAAACCGTCCTCAATCGGAATCGGAACATCCAAAACTACGAGATCTGCACCTTCTTTACGATATTCTTCAACACGTTTTTTCATTTCGATTGAAACGTGCTTGTGAACAATTGCGTTCAGCGCTTTGAGTGCATTTATATCATTGAATACAAGAGCACCCAAGATTCGGCGGTTAAGTTCGCCGTCTGTACCTAAAATGCCCTCTCCGAAATACTCTATAATCTCATCAAATGCTACAGTACCTCTTTTTTGAAGGGCATTTGCAATCCTATCTGCATCAATGATTTTTGCGCCTTGTTCCTGTAATATCTTGCACACTGTGGATTTTCCCGTGCCGGTGCCGCCTGTTACGCCTAAAATTTTCATATGTATTCCTCCGAAAACTCAATATTCTTTACATCAAAACTTACTTACACTCCGCCCAACTGCTTCCGCACGAAACAGAAACAGGAAGCGGAACTTCCATCTGAAAAGCATTTTCCATACATTCACGAAGAAGTTTTACAATCTCGTCTTTTTCTTCGATCGGTGAATCAATCAGAAGTTCGTCGTGTACCTGCAAAATAAGTTTTGCTTTGAGACCACGAGATTTGATTTCACGATATACCTTTATCATAGCAATTTTCATAATATCTGCAGCCGTGCCTTGTATGGGCATATTCATCGCGACACGCTCTCCGAATGATCTTATCGGGAATTTCGCAGATGTAAGTTCAGGAAGATATCTGCGTCTGCCAAGCAATGACACTGCATAGCCGTTTTCTTTCGCATATGCCACCGCGCTGTCCATATAAGCCTTTACACCCGGATATTTTTCAAAGTAGCCGTTTATATACTTTTTCGCTTCAAATCTCGATATTCCGATATCTTTTGCCAAGCCGAACTCGCTGATACCGTAAACAATGCCGAAGTTTACTGCCTTTGCCGCACTTCTCATAGAAGGGGTGACCGCGGATAACGGAACATTATTTACCTGTGATGCCGTAATCGCATGAATATCCGCACCTTCTTTAAACGCCTTCTTCATATTGTAATCGCCCGACATCTCCGCAAGCACGCGAAGTTCTATCTGTGAATAGTCCGCATCAATCAGCACGTTTCCTTCCGTTCTCGGAACAAATGCATAACGTATCTTTTTACCGAGTTCGTGTCTTACAGGTATATTTTGAAGATTAGGCTCTGTACTGCTGAGTCTGCCGGTCGCCGTAACAGTTTGATTAAAGCTCGAATGTACAAGCCCCGTATTTTTATCAATAACTGCAATAAGTCCGTCGATATAAGTCGATTTTAATTTAACATTCTGTCTGTATTCCAAAACGAGCGATATTATCGGTGACTCATCCGCTATCGCTTCCAGCACATCCTGTCCGGTCTTGTAGCCGGTCTTTGTTTTCTTTCCGCCCGGAAGTTTCATCTCATCAAAAAGAACCTCTCCGAGCTGCCTAGGTGAATTTATATTAAACTCACGTCCCGCAATCTTATAAATATCTTCGGTAAGCTCTGCGATACGTTTATCAAGAATCTCACCCTCTTTTACAAGGACATTCTCGGAAACTTTAAATCCCTCATTCTCAAAAGATGCCAGAACCGGCACGAGCGGAAGCTCTACATCACGGTAAAGAGCAGTCATTCCATCTCGTTCAAGACGTCTTATCGCAGCTGCGGAAGCCTTCGGCAGATACTCCATACCACTGTTCTCTTCTCCGGTAAAAAGTCTGCACACATCTGAGAAATTATCATTTTTTCGTGTAGAATCCGTAAGATATGCCGCAATCGACAAATCACACCAAAGTCCTTCAAAACCACAACCATTTGCCATAAGCCACAGTATTATCGGTTTACTGTCAAATGCAACCTTTTTAACATCCTTGTTTTCGAAAACAGGACGCATAATTTCTATAAAGCTTATTTCGGTATCGGGTATTGAAAAAGAAACAGAATACACGGTATCGTCATTATCAAAATTAATCCGCATCTCAACCGGATACTTTCCGCTGAATTCACACTCCATATATAAAACTTCGGGCATCTTCTCTGCCTTCGCTTTTATATCGGCAAGATCCTCATAAAACATGGCAAAAACATTTTTCTTAGAAACTATCGACGGAAGCGGTTCTTCCGGAATAATGTTTTCACTCTCAGCCTCCTCATCAGCAAGAACATTAAAAAGAGCCATAACCACGGCACCCTTATCTTCGCTGTCTACCCGCGAAATCTTCGGCACTGTTACTCCGTCAAGTTTCATCTTCTTTATGATACTCTTAAATTCAAGCATCGTAAGTATTTTCACGAGCTCCGGCTTATCCCACTCGCCTTTGGCAAGTTCCGTAACAGACTTTTCGACAGGTACGGTAAGCATAATGGTAGCAAGTTCGTAACTCATGTACGCAGAATCTTTGTTTTCCTCTATTTTCTTTTTAAGCGCAGGTTTCTTTATATCCGCAACATGTGCATACACACCATCAAGGCTTCCGTACTCGGCAAGCAAACTGACAGCCGTTTTCTCACCAACGCCCGGAACACCCGGAATATTGTCAGACGAATCACCCATAAGAGCTTTCAGATCAATAAGTCTTATCGGCATAAGTCCGCCGTATTTATTTTTAAAAGCCTCAATATCTATAGTATCGGTAGTGGTAGTACCCTGCTTTGTCACGGGAAGTTTTACGACGGTCATCTCATTAACAAGCTGAAGCGAATCCTTATCACCTGTAATAATGATGCTCTCTATACCCTCATCCTTTGCAAGTTTTGTGTATGTTCCGATAATATCATCAGCCTCATATCCGGGAAGCTCTACACACTCTATATGCATAGCTCTGAGTATCTGCTTTACAATAGGCATCTGCATGGCAAGCTCGTTCGGCATACCTTTTCTGGTAGCCTTGTAACCGTCATACGCCTTATGTCTGAAAGTGGGTGCCTTTACGTCAAAAGCAACTGCAACATACTCCGGCTTCTCCTCATCAAGGTATTTAAGAAGGATATTCATAAAGCCGAAAAGCGCACCGGTAAAAAGCCCCTCGGCATTTTTCATGAAACTGCTTTGAGTACCGTAAAAGGCTCTGTTCATTATGCTGTTTCCGTCAACGAGTAAAAGTTTTTTCAAAAATCCCACCGTCTTTTCTAGTAACATTAACTGCATTGTATTTTATCACACTTTTTAAGCTTTGCATATTATGTAAATATAAATTAAACATAATTCCAAGGCAGGGTCACGCTATGTCACAATATATCATTGAGGGCGGTCACACTATTTCCGGGGAAATTGAAATTGACGGTGCAAAAAATTCCGTTCTGCCTATACTTGCCGCTACCGTAATAACGGGCGGCATAACGGTGCTTACAAACTGCCCCGACTTAACAGATGTAAAAAACACTCTATTAATACTCGAAAGTTTAGGATGCAAAACAGAATTTATCAATGACAGAATAACCGTTGACAGCAGCAATATCACTTCAACGACAATTCTGCCGGAACTTGCAGGCTCGCTCCGCTCCTCTATCACATTTTTGGGAGCTCTGCTCGCCCGCCGTGGAGAAGTAACAACTGCGCATCCCGGTGGATGTGCAGTTGTACGGATGCATGAATTAAAGCTTCATGTACAATATGCAGTATTATTGAAATATATTTTTGAATTCTGCATATGCTAACTGTGTTAAACATTTCAATTGCTGAAATGTTGATATTTTCTTACGCGAGTAATATCCTATTGGCGAAAGAAAAAAACAATTGCTTGGCTTGGGCGAAAGCTCCTAGGCATCGCAAGCGGGGAGTATATTCCCCGCTGTTTTTGTTAAAAGGTGGTAATAAAATAAAAGAACTCAGTATTTTCATAGATATGTCCGGAGATTTTGGAGAAATTTTTAATCAATCTCCATTTTATACAGTAACTTTAATATTTCACAATCAAGAACATGATATATCAGAAAATGTAACTCGTCTTAAACATTGGTTAAAAGAATCGAATATCGACTACAAATACATACGCACCCGATTATCCGCAAAGAGTATCCGTACAATAATTTAAGCATTTCCGAACGGAGAAAAATGCTTAACAAAATGTTACGTTTTACTATTAATGTCCGAAAAAACATTTTTCTACAAACCTCAAGAATTACAAAAAACTATCTAGTTTTTCTGACAACATACTCATGGGTCAAAAACATTAATATCAACAGCATCAGCAAAAACACGGGCAAAAGCGAAATACTCACATAGTCCGCAATCAACCCGAAGGAAGGCGGCATAATCAAAAAACCGCAATAAGCGAAAGCCATTTGTATACCTATCATTGATTGAGAATTTTTACGACCGAACAAATCCGGTGTCATATGTATCATACAAGGATATATCGGAGCGCATCCGAGGCCTGTTATTATAAAGCCTATAAGCACTATAACTTTCACGCCCGGGATTAACATCAGTAACACACCACAAAGAATTATACCGCTCCCCATTCGAACAAGAAATTTATCGCTTAATTTCATCGCAAGAAAACCGTTTATTGCACGCCCCACCATTAATCCTATGTAAAAAAGGCTGGCAAAAGCAGAAGCGGTTTTCGGAGATACTCCTCTGCACTGAACAAGATAACTGCTTGCCCAAAGTGAAGCACTTACCTCTATTGCACAATACAGAAAGAATGTTACAAAGCACGATACCGCACCTGGTACCTTAATAATTTCCCTCAAAGAAAGCGATTTTGAAAGATTGTCGTTTATCACATCCTCACCGTCATTCTGTAGTTTGGATTGTTTTTGTTTCCACATCGGCAAACTTAGGAATATAAATACAGACAAGATTATCTGAATAATTGAAACCATCAGGTATCCGTAATTCCAGCTTTCCAGTTTCACCAATGCAAAACTCATTGTATACGGACTGATACTTGCCCCTACTCCCCAAAAACAATGAAGCCAGCTCATATGTTGAGCCTTGTAATGAAGAGCTACATAATTGTTTAACGCCGCATCAACAGCACCGCCCCCGAGACCATACGGAACAGCCCACAAAATAAGCATCAAAAAACTATTTGAGACCGAAAAACCAAACAAAGCCACGGCAGTCATTGCAACACTTACAGCAGTCACCACTCCGGTGCCGAATCGACGAATAACTTTCTCACTTATAAGACTTGATACAATAGTACCTAACGAAATCACCATAGATACGATTCCGGCATACGACATCGGCACAGCAATCTCCTGTTGCATAACAGGCCATGCAGAACCGAGCAACGAATCCGGAAGTCCCAAACTTATAAAACATATATATATCAATACAAGCAACATACTAAACATAAAAATTTTCCTTCGGCAATTTATTTTGCTCCTGCATTTATATCTTAACCTCAATAAAAAATCAATACGAATTTTCGGACAATTTACAACAATCAGAAAAAAATGTATAATATCTACATAAATAGTCGTTGAGGAAACACCATGAAATTATTACTTATTTCTGCAATTTTGATATATTCCGTATTACTGAGCATTCCGGCAAACAGTTTCACTCTGCTTGCAGAAAATTTGCAATGGCTTTGGCTGGTCATACCGCTGTTTTTAGTTGTAAATCTGTTTGCAGGATTTTTCATAACAAAGACACGTTTTAAACGTATTCGCGCGTGCTCTCACGGAAATGTATTGCTTGCATCATTTTTACTGGTAATTCCGATATCGGTAGCTTATCACATTGTTTTGGCTTTCTACACTATCCCCGACGATTATACGACATTTTTATGGAGCATCTTGCTCTGCACAGGAGTGGAGACAATAATTTTCTGGAACGGAATCATATGCCTTTATATGACATCATTCCAGATCGGTATGAAGTACAGAATTATCGGTATAATCTGCGGACTTATTCCCGGATTAAACGTAATAGCGCTGTCAGTCATACTCTTCAAAACATTCAATGAAGTTTTTGTCGAACTTGACAAAGAAAAACTAAACAAATCCAGAAAAGAACAAAAAGTCTGTCAGACAAAATACCCTGTTTTGATGGTACACGGAGTAATGTTCCGAGATTTCAAGTATCTCAATTACTGGGGAAGAATACCGAGTGAACTTGAAACAAACGGCGCCAAAATATTTTACGGTAACCACCACTCTGCTTCATCGGTTCATGCAAGTGCCGAAGAACTTACAGAGAGAATTAAAACAATCGTCAATGAAACCGGTTGCGAAAAAGTAAACATAATCGCACACTCAAAAGGCGGACTTGACTGCCGCTACGCCATATCAAACTTCGATGCAGCACCGTACATAGCTTCACTGACAACCATAAACACACCGCACAACGGTTGTGAATTTGCAGACTATCTTTTAACTAAAATATCACCCAAATTGCAAAACAGAGTCGCAAAAACATACAACGGCACATTGAAACGATTGGGCGAGCCAAACTCCGATTTTCTTGCTGCCATGAACAATCTGACGGCAAGTGCATGCAAACAACTGAACGAAGAGCTTTCTATACCGGAAGGAATCTACTGTCAAAGTATCGGTTCCGTTTTGGTAAAAGCAAAAAGCGGCAAGTTCCCGCTCAATCTGTCTTATCGATTCGTAAAACATTTTGACGGTCCGAATGACGGTTTGGTAAGCAAAAAATCTTTTGAATGGGGAGAAAAATTCACTCTTGTAGAACCCAAGAAAAAATGCGGAATTTCACACGCCGACATCATTGACTTAAATAGAGAAAACATACGTGGTTTTGACGTAAGAGAATTTTATGTAGAACTCGTAAACGATTTAAAAGAACGTGGACTTTAAAGAAAGGAGAATTTTCTATGCTAACAACAATTAAAGGTAATTTTTCAACTAATCTTTCTGCCAAAGATATCAATCTGAAGCTCAATGATGTAACGACTGACAAAAAGATAAGCGCCCTGAACAGGAATGATGTGGCATTTATAGGAAGCATTGGAAGCAATTCATTTTCACTGACCAAATACAAATTTTTCAACAATGATTCCTTAAACCCTATCGTCCGCGGTGAATATACATCAGATGGGCAAGAAACTAAAATTACTTATGTATGTTCCCTCAGAAAATCAGACAGAATTGCATCTTGGATAGCAGGAATGATTTACGTTGTACTTATAATTATTTTCATTGTAATGGGAATATTCAATTCACCTGAAAGTTTCTATGTACCGATAGGAATCATTATCTTTGCAATATTTGAATTTGCAGTTACCGGTTTGATTTACATAGCAAACACACGCAAAGCAGTGAGAGAATTAAAAAAAGTCTTGCAATCAAAGTAATTTTGTAAACAGTTACTAAAACTCTATTTTCTAAAAAATTTCAGCCGGCTCCCACACGGGAGCCGGCTGTTCCATTTAAAACTCATTTTATATTATTTCTTGCCGAAAAGGCCGCCAAGCTTGTCACCGATCTTGTCTACGGAGATTTTTGCTTTTACGCCTTCAACAATCTTCTCCACCTGATCGTCAGGCAAATCAACACCGATAAGGCTTTCTACAGCGCTGATAGGGTCAGTTTTAAACTTTGCCTTAAGATCGTCATCATTTTTGATCTTGTCGGCAATTTCATTAATTTTGGCTTTAATATCCATAATACACCTCCGTATATAATATAATTATCTTATCACATCAGACAAAGGAGTGTACTCAAGTGCAAGGCTGTCTGCAACATTCTTGTTTGTACATTTGCCGCAGTAAATATTTACACCGTTTGCAAGTCCTTTGTCCATCCGAACTGCTTTTTCAAGACCGTTGTCTGCCATAAGCATACCATAACGGAATGTTGAGTTTGAAAGAGCAATTGTAGATGTACGCGGAACGGCACCGGGCATATTTCCTACGCAGTAGTGAACAACGCCATCCTCAATGTATACAGGATCGTCATGTGTAGTTACGCGTGAAGTCTCACAGCAACCACCCTGATCGATAGCGATATCTACGATAACAGCACCCTTTTTCATAAGCGGAAGATGCTCTTTTCTGATAAGCTTCGGAGTCTTTCCGCCGGGGATAAGAACAGAGCCGATTACGAGATCAGCCTCTTTGAGAGATTTTCTGATGTTTGCCTCTGTGCTGTAAAGAGTTGTAACTGAAGCACCGAAAATGTCTTCGAGATATGCAAGTCTGTTTGCATTTATATCGAGCAATGTAACCTGCGCATCAATACCTACAGCAGCCTTTGCAGCAAATGTACCTGCAATACCTCCGCCGACGATTACGATTTTACCACGCTCTACTCCCGGAACACCGCCGAGAAGCACACCGCGACCGCCGTATGCCTTTTCAAGGAATTTAGCACCTTCCTGAATAGAAAGACGGCCTGCAATCTGGCTCATAGGTCTGAGACACGGAAGATTGCCCTCATTATCCGTAATTGTCTCATATGCAACAGCCTTTACACCTTTTTTTATAAGAGCGTCTGTAAGTGTAGGATTCGGAGCAAGGTGGAGATATGTGAAAAGTATCTGTCCCTCTCTGAGAAGGTCATACTCGCACTCTTCGGGTTCTTTGACCTTAACAATCATATCCGCTATATCAAAAACTTCTTTAGGTGTCGCAAGAATGGCGGCGCCCGCCTCTATATATTCCTCATCGGTAAAACCGGCACCGAGACCGGCATTTGTCTCTACATAAACTTTGTGACCTCTGGCAACGAACGCCATAACATTGTCGGGAGTCAGTCCCACACGATACTCGTGATTTTTAAGTTCTTTGGTTGTTCCGATTATCATACGCACAACACCTTTCGAAAAAATTTAAAATAATGATTAATTTTACAAAGAAATAAAAAACGTGTCAATATTTTATTACAGGATTTTTTTATACTCGCGTTCAATCCACGCCATAAGTAAATCTACCGCCTTATTTTGCTGTTTTTCGGCAAGTTCTATACCTTTCGGTACACCGTACCATTTTTCAAAGCACCCCCTGCAACAACACGCACAAGCGTGTTGCGCAATAAAAACAGGATGACCTTTCATCGGAGTTTGTTTTCCGTCATTTGGTATAAACGCCGGAGCAAGCCGTTGCTTGATAAAATCCGCACAATGAATTCTTATAGTATCCATACCTTTTTCTTCTATATATTCAATATCTTTTTCCTTCAAATGAAACCCGGCACGAAACTGCGACTTTCGGAGCCTATCTAAAATATCATCAATGGTTTCCATATTTTTACCTCTTCACACGCCACAACCCTCGTTAAATTTAAAAAAGAATAAGAAAAAATATTTTCTCCATGTTTTTCTACCTTTACCACACCGCCAAAACTCCGGTTAAAATTTTAAAAAAAGGATAAAAACATTTTCTCCATGTTTTTACCCCTTCTTTTTAAAATTTTATATAATCCGCATCCCTTGAAATATTAAGCAACAATCCTGCATTGAGCATCATTGTCATAAGCGAAGTTCCGCCGTAACTGAAAAACGGAAGTGACACACCCGTTACCGGCAGAATATTGGTTACAACCGCTATGTTTAAAACGAACTGTGTCGCAATCAATGTTGTAAGACCTGCTGCAACCAAAGCGCTGTACGCATCCTTTGCATACATTGCTGTTTTGTAACCGCGCCACACAAGCAGCATAAATAGCAATATTACGACAACACAACCCACAAAACCAAGTTCCTCAGCCAGAATTGCAAATATAAAATCATTGTACGGTTCCGGCAAGTACAACTGTTTCTGCATACTCTTTCCGAGACCTACACCGAAAAGTCCGCCTGAACCGATAGCATACAAAGATTGAGTCGCCTGCCATTTATCAGAAGAATTTGCTTCGTTACCGGATCCTAAAAATGAATTTATACGTTTTTGTACGTGAGGTACAAGTGCATATGCTGCAAGTCCGGCACCGGCTATACCGCCGCCGAGCAATCCGAACATATATATCTTTAAACGTCCGAACACCATCATAGCAACCATTACTATTCCGAGAATTATCAAACAGCTTACATGTGGTTGCAAAAATATCAATACCATTCCTGCTGCAACAGGTGCTATGATTAAAAGCAGTCCGCCTAATCCCCTTGCCCGCTCTTTTATCTTAGGGTGTGAAAACATATATGCTATAAAAAGGATCATACACGTTTTGAAAAATTCCGACGGTTGAAGATCAAAGCCTACATTGAGCCATCGCTGTGCACCGTTTGTTTCTACGCCCAGAGGAGTAAGAACCAACCCCAAAAGAACCAATGTTATTGAGAAAAATAATATTGTGAACTTTTTTATTACTTTTTCAAAATTTATAAAATAGGCTACCGCCATCGTTGCAAAGCCCAGTGCAACAAAAACAAGCTGTTTTATTATGAAAGTATAAGAATTACCCTCTTTACTGTTTTTGGCTGCAGCAGGGCTGGCACTGCAAACCATTACAGTACCTATAAGCACAAGCAATATTACACTAAGCAAAAGCCAAAAATCAGGCTGTCTTTTTCTTATATCTGCCATTTATTTCTCCTAAAACAGTCATCTTATAATCAAATATGTAATAACACAACAAACAAGTGTGAATGTCCAGAAAACATAAGTTACTTTTAGTTCTTTCCAACCTTTAAGTTCAAAATGATGATGGAGCGGTGCCATTCTGAAAAGCCTCTTGCCTTTGGTAAGTTTGAAATATCCCACCTGAAGTAATACGGAAAGCGCCTCCAATACGAAAAGCAAGCCTGCTCCGACAATAAGGAACGGTCTGTTTAATACGATAGCACAAGCGCCGAGTGCTCCGCCCAAAGCAAGCGATCCGGTATCACCCATAAAGACTTTTGCAGGATGATAATTGAATATCAAGAATCCCAAAACAGAACCGGCAAGCATCACAGAGAACAACGCAACACTGTCATTAGGTTCTACAAGCATTGATACCGCAAAGAAAAACAAACATACAATAAATGCATTTCCCGCACACAATCCGTCAAGACCGTCAGTCAGGTTTACTGAATTTGTAGATGCTAAAAGTACAAAAATCGCAAACGGTATAAATAACCAACTGAGATTAAGCGAAACACCTTTGCCGAAAAATTCAATAATTATTGTTGTGATCTCTTTATTGAATAAATACTCATAAAGAGAAAATGCAACCGATATTACAAGAAGTGCTCCCATTTTCTGATACCAAAAAAGTCCGTCTTTAGATTTTTTGATTATTTTTAAATAATCATCCAAAAAACCTACAAAGCCGAAACCCATTGTTACGAGCAATACAGGAAGGATCTCCGGTGTCCAATTTATAAAAAACAAAAACAATCCCACAATAACGGCAGGTGTCAAAAATATAAGACCTCCGATTGTAGGTGTTCCGCTCTTCTTTAAATGAGTCTGCGGTCCGTCATCTCGCACCGTCTGTCCGAATTTAAGTTTCTTTAAAAACGGTATATATACCGGTCCCGAAAGAACGGCTATAAGGAACGATACCAAAAATATTCCTATTACTTTTCCTGTCATAATACCCTCTCCGTAAATAAATCGTACTTTACTCGCGTAATGCAGCCGTCACTATCTCCATATGCATAGAATGTGAACCCTTAACAAGAACTGCGTCGCCGGCTTTCACAAGCAAACAAGCTTCCTTTGCAGCATCTGTCGAGTCTTTAGTCTTTATAGCATATATTTCAGAGTCTTTCAACTCCGCGGTATTCTCAAATTCCTCGGCAGCATAAAGCATTTCACTACCTGTTGCAATCAATACATCTACGCCCTGAGCTTTTGCAAATCTGCCTATTTCTCTGTGTGAAAATTCGGAGGTCTTTCCAAGCTCCAGCATATCTCCCAGAACAGCGATTTTTCTTCCAGTATTTTTCATCGCACCCAGAACAGAAAGGGACGCTTTCATAGACTCCGGACCGGCATTATATGTATCATCAATTATTGTTATGCCGTCTTTTTTTATAATATTCTGACGTATACCGTCGCCGAAATAGTTTTTGAGTGCATTTATACAAGAATCAAGTGTCGCACCACACGACACAGCAACGGCAATCGCACACGCTGCATTCATGACATTATGTCTGCCGGGAACTTTTAATGAAACGGTTCCGCATCCGTCAGGAGTTTCTATATCAAAAGTATGCAAATTATCAGCATCAGCTTTGATGTTTACCGCTCTGAAATTGCAATTTTCTCCCGTTCCGAAGTAAATTACATTAAATTTCTTTCCATACTGTGAGATTTCCTTTAAAACGTTTTCTCTGTTCGAAAGGAAATCATCGTCACCCCAAAGAACAAGAGGTGAATTTTCCGGGAGCTCAGACGCTATCTCGAGTTTTGCCTTAAATATATTTTCACGTGAACCGAGCAATTCCATATGTGCAACACCGATATTCGTCACAACACCTATTGTCGGGAGTGCAAAGTTACATAGATATTTAATCTGTCCCAAGCCTCTCATACCCATTTCGACGACTGCCGCAGTATGAGTTTCATTCATACGAAGTAACGTCATAGGAAGACCGATTTCGTTATTGAAATTCTTCTCTGTTTTGAGAACATTGAATGTATTTGAAAGAACCGCCGCTATCATTTCTTTTGTGGAAGTTTTTCCGACACTTCCTGTAACGGCACACACGGGGATCTCATATTTTTTTCTGTGATATAACGCTATATCTCCAAGACCCTTCAATGTATCTTCGCAAAGTATAACCGCCTCACATTCTACATCGGGCATCTTGCTGCAAAGAACGGTCTTTACACCTTTTTCTGCAACAGAACCGATATAACCGTGTCCGTCAAAAACTTCACCGCACAAAGCAACGAAGATACTTTTGGGTGCATTCTGCTCATTTATAAGCCTTGAATCAGTGATGACATACTCAAAAGCAGCCTCCGGATTTCCTATCAATTTTCCTTTTATTTCCTCGGCAATTACGCCTGCATACATCATATAAATTAACCCCCGATTTCAGCCAATACCTGCGCAACTACCTCGCGCTCATCAAAATGAACTGTTTTATCTTTAAATATCTGGTAAGTTTCGTGTCCTTTTCCAGCAAGAATTATCACATCACCGGGCTGTGCATTTATTATCGCATACTTTATCGCTTCAGCTCTGTCTGTAATACACACATATTCCGCATCGGTTTCCTTTATTCCGACCTCTATATCCCTTATTATCTCATCCGGATCCTCACTTCTCGGGTTATCCGAAGTAATAATGGTAAAGTCCGCATATTCACCTGCCGTCTTACCCATAAGGGCTCTCGGTCTGTTTCTGTCACCGCCGCAGCCGAATAGGAACACTGTTCTTTTTGCAAAAGCTTTTACAGTTGTCAATATATTTATAAAACTGTCCGGATTATGTGCATAGTCAATTATTATCGAAAAATCCTTACCTGTAGGAACACTTTCTGCCTTACCGGAAACAACTATGTTTTCCATAGTCTTTGAAACAACATCGATATCTCCGCCGTCAAGCAGTGAGCAAGCGATCGCCGCAAGCGAGTTGTACACAGAAAACTTTCCCGGAATAGAAACCTTTATATGTCTGGTCGGGCATTTTCCGCAAATATCATACTCAACGCTGCTGTTATTAAGTTTCACGTTCACAGCTCTGAAATCACATTCATTATCAATACCGTATGTAAAAACCTCGCAAGTCGCATTTTTTATCATCACATCGCTGTAAGGACTATCAATATTTATCAGTCCCTTTTTGCACATCGTAAAAAGTTTAGATTTAGCATTTGCATAATCGTCCATATCCTTATGCTCATTAGGACCTATATGATCGTGTGAAAGATTCGTAAAAACACCGATATTATACTCGCAACCGCCCACACGGTTAAGATTCAATCCCTGTGAAGAAGCCTCCATTATGCAGGTTTTAACGCCGGCATTTACCATATCGCGGATCAATTTCTGCGTCACATTTGCCTCAGGCGTCGTTCTTTCGGTCTTTATAACCTCATCGCCGATCATATTGCAGATAGTGCCT
Organism: Oscillospiraceae bacterium; assembly: GCA_015069195.1. GTDB lineage: Bacteria > Bacillota > Clostridia > UBA1212 > UBA1212 > SIG423. Next base: position 123,097 of record SVJA01000005.1, read on the forward strand.
ATAAGACCTGTTTTCACGCTCGATTTGTCGTATATATTCTTTATCATATATGTCGTTGTCGTTTTTCCCTTTGTACCGGTTACACCTATCAGATTCAATTCGCCTGACGGATGTCTGAACACGACGTCGGACAACTCAGGCAGTAACTTTCGCGTATCCTGCACCAATACAACGCAAAAGCCTTTATTTTCACCATACCGCTCGCACAGCTCGCGGAACTTTTCTTCGTCCTGCACAAAAAGCGCCGAAGCACCCATAGAAATTGCGCTTTCAGCAAATTCATGGGCGTCACGGGTAAATCCTTTTATACATACAAATGCATCATTTCCTTTGCAGATTCTGTTATCAATGCAGACATCAAAAATTTCGGCATCAGTATCACCGCAAACAGTAGAATATTTTATTTTACCGATAACTTCACTGACTTTCATAAACCCTCCGTAAAACTAATTCTCTATCACGGTATCATTGCCGGCATTCTGTGATTCTTCGTCGATTACATCAAGCTCTACTACGCTGCCTTTATCAATATATGTCCCGGCCTCTATACTCTGACCTACGACAGTTCCCAAACTGAATGCTCTCATATTAAGACCCATTCCTACCAAAGTCGCATGTGCATTTTCAAGAGAGAGACCCTTCAAATCAGGCATTCTGACCTGTGAAATATTTGCTTCGACATCTGTGTACAGCACAATTGTAGACTCTCTGGCAACCTTTACACCCGGAGCCGGGAATTGTGCCACAATCTTAGCATCGTCCGTCTTCGGGCCGACAATTACATAATCAAAAGTTGAAAGATTTATAGTATATGTTGCCTCTGCCACGGTGCCGTCGGTAAATGACGGAACATCATACACTGAAAGTAAATTTTTGAGATCGTCTTCCGTATATCTTTTTTCTACTTCCAAATAATCAAGAACTTCCTGGAAAAGTTTTCCCGCAACACTACCTGCCTGAACACCACCGGAAGCACCGCCTATTGTCGGGTGGTCAACAACAACCAATATAATAACTTCCGGTTCATCTGCCGGCGCAATTCCGGCAAAAGAACATACATAACGACCTGTCTGATCCGTTGTTGTGGTTTCTGATGTACCGGTCTTTCCTGCAACTCTGTATCCCGAAACATACGCACGGCTACCGCCTCCCTTTGCAACGGTATCCTCGAGCATTTTAAGAACTTTTTCGGAGGTTTCATTTGAAATAACCTGTCTTACTGTTTCAGTCTCATATCTTTTTATTACATTTCCGTTTTGGTCAGTAATTTCTTTAACTATACGAGGCTCGTAAAGGTATCCGCCGTTAGCCACCGCACTGTACGCGGAAACGAGCTGAAGCGGAGTTATCTGAAGTCTCTGACCAAACGAAGCAACCGCCATATCAATCTCCGTAGGATTTGTATGCATAACGCTGTTTGCCTCACCGGAAAGAAGTATACCTGTCTTCTCGTAAAAACCGAAAGCAGCTACATAGCTGTAAAAAGTCTTTATTCCGATTTTTTGTGCGACACGCACCATAATAGGGTTACATGAGTTCATTATAGCTTTCGAAAACGACTCATTACCATGGCCTTCTCTTCTCCAGCAGTGAATAGTCCAACCGGACAAATCTACCGGTGCATCACTGAACTCAGTTTCCGGAGTTACAACACTTTCCTCAAGTGCCATGCAAGCCGTAATAGTCTTAAAGGTAGAACCGGGCTCATATGTATCGGTCAATGCTTTATTACGCCATACCGTAGAATTAAGTATTTCTACACTTTCTACAGAACCGTTTACCCAGGCTGCAGGATCCATCCCGTCAGGACAGTCATACGGGGCGTTAAGATCAAAACCCGGATTTGAAGCCATCGCAAGTATGTCACCTGATCTCGGGTCCATAACAATACAACAGCAACCTTCTTCTACGCCGAAGTCGATTGTTGCATCCTTTAGCGCTTCCTCCACCATATACTGTATTGTAGCATCAAGTGTAAGTGTTACATTGTATCCGTTTACCGGATCTATTCTTTTTATTTCATCGGTCGGAACTTCGTGACCAAGAGCATCTACAGCAGTAATAATTTTACCGTTTGTACCCTTTAAAACATCATTTAAAGCAACCTCGACACCGCACACCAATCCGTCTCCGTCTTTGCCTGTAAATCCGATTACGTGCGATGCAAGCGAACCGTTCGGATAGTATCTTTTTGTATCGCTGTCAATATATATACCCTTTATTTTCTTCTCTGTTTTCCACTCGCTTACTTTTTTACCGACTTCAACATCAAGTTTTGACGCAATCTCAAGATAGTTTCCCGAACCTTTTATTTTTTCAAGAAGTTTCGCAGCATCCAAATCCAAAAGCTCCGCAAGGTCATCCGCAATCATCTTCTGATAAGCTTCTCTGCCGCCTTCATACTTATCACCTGCTGATTTTATTATCGTTCTGCTTGCTGTAACCTTGTTTGCCGAAATACTTACTGCAAGCACCGTACCGTTAGAATCGTATATTGTACCGCGAGATGCTGTTATCATTCTGCCGGTATTTTGCTGTTCTTTTGCAGCACGACTGAGCTCATCACCGCGCACAAACTGAAGCCATGCAACTCTGCCGATTAAAACAACAGAGGCGACAATGCAAACACACAATGCCACCCATGACCAAATCTTTATATTTCTATTATTTTCACTGCTATCCGTAGACAACAATACATTATTTTTACGTTGTGATTTTTTTGCCAAAGGACAACCTCCCTGTCTAAATACATCAATTATGTATATTTACGCAAGGATGATTTTACTACATATTACAAACAAATAATATTAAACAACGGTTAAATTTACCGTGCATCAGTAATCAACAAAGCCAAAAAAGTCCTTGACTCCTTTTATTATCTCTTCATACCATGTCAAATCATCAGAAGCATTGTCAAGCTGCAGATTGTTATTCATTTTCAACTCGTCAACAGGCTCAACATTTATCGAAACAACCTGATAAGGCTGCGGTTTCTGCATACCAAGCTCATTCTGCGCAACAGAATCAATATCTACAACATTCGAATTACTTGAAATCATAGCCTCAAGTCTGTTGTTTTCAATGTTGAGTGCCTCTATTTGTGAATCAATGCGCGCTGTTCTGTAATGCATTTCATAAATAGAAGCATATCTGCAAAGCAATACACTTGCAAGTACAAATACAACCGCGATTGCCGCGACAAGGCTCTGCTTTACCTTTTTATTCTGACGCTTAACGGTAATCTCATAAAGAGCCGTCTTCTTTTGTTCTTCACGTTGTTCTTTTTCTTTTGTATTTCTTCTTACAGCATCGCCCGGCTCCGCATAGGAGTAACGATATAAATCTTCTGCTGTAGAATCGTTTGTATATCTCATAATTTCCCCTCTTATCTTTTTTCAAAGACTCGTAACTTTGCACATGAAGCTCTCGGATTTAATTCAAGTTCTTCTTCCGAAGCCTCAATCGGCTTTCCCGTAATAACCTTGCCTTTTGACTTCTTTCCGCAGACACAAACCGGGAACGAAGGCGGACACTCACAAGGCTGCGCCGCTTTTTTAAATTTCTGTTTAACTATTCTGTCCTCAAGCGAATGGAAAGTGATTATGCACAATCTACCGCCCGGATTAAGAAGGTCTATTGCTTTGTCTATAACATTTTCAAGTACATCAAGTTCTTTATTAACCTCGATGCGAAGTGCCTGAAATGTTCTTTTCGCAGGATGTCCTTCGCCCTTTGCAAATCGTTTAGATGCAGGAATCGCCGCTTTTATGATGTCAACCAACTCGAAAGTGGTCTCTATCGGTTTAATTTTTCTTCTTTCAACGATAACTGCCGCAATTCTTCTCGCAAACTTTTCTTCGCCGTAATTGAAAATAACATCCGCCAACTCTTTTTCCGAGTAACCGTTAACAAGGCCATACGCAGAAAAATCATTTGTTCTATCCATACGCATATCAAGCGGTGAATCAAAGCGATAACTAAAACCACGTTTTTCCGTATCAAGCTGATATGACGAAACGCCTATATCCAACAATATTCCATCAACTTTTTCTGTTTTGAAATGACGACAGACTTCAGGCATTTCAACGAAGTTTGCGTGAAAAGTACAGAAGTCTGCATCGTTACCTTCATCTTTAATTTTCTGTAATCTCGCAGTTGCAACCGCAAGTGCATCGACATCCTGATCGATGCCAATCAAGAGTCCGTCCTTGCCGAGTTTTTTTAAGATCCCCGACGAATGACCTGCTCCGCCCAATGTTCCGTCTACATAAATGCCATCTGCCTTTATACAAAGGTTATCAATACACGCCTCATACAGCACCGGCACATGTAAAAACGTTTTTTCTTCAGTAGTCATTTTATTCCGTACCTCAATCAAAGCATACCGAGCGAGCGAGCAACATCTTCAGTATTAGACTGATCATAACGCTCTTCGTTTGCGTCATAAGTCTCGCTGTCCCATATCTCCACGAATTCAATTCGACCGATAGTACAGATATCTTTTGTAATGTGAGCCTTTTGTCTGAGCTCCGGAGGCAAAACCATACGATATTGCGAATCAAGTTCGATACACTTAGCCGCTTCAACAAAATATCTTTCTACGCCTCTGGTATCCATTGTACCGCTTTTCTTTGCCTCAAGTAATCTGCCCAATAACTCTTGGTACTTTTCATAAGTATACGCTCTTATGCATTTAGGATTTTCCATATTCAGAGTTAAAACAAGTCTCTTCCCTAATATGTCGCGAAAAGATGCCGGAATCGAAGCTCTGAACTTTGGATCTACCGTGTTTCTATGTGTTCCGATCAGCACTTTCCACAAACCTCCCCTCAAAAGTGGATTGAAATCCCAAAATCAGTAATCTTACATACTTTAAAAAATTTTTTCTTTTGTACTTCGCATCATTTCTCAATGATACTTTCATCTTTTGTGTAGTTTTAAAAAAATTTGTCTTTTGTAAATTATCTTTTGTAATAAAAACAGTCTTTTGTATTTAAAAAATCTTTTGTAAGGCAAATGAAACAAATTCAAAGAGCCAAAAACCATTTTTAAGGAATTTTCTCTACTTTATGGGTAAATTATTCCGCTTTATTCCACTCACAACAGCATAATATCACTATCCGAGGCATATTGCAAGAGTTTTTTACATATATTTATAAATTTTTTCAATAATTCTTATTTGATATTCAGAAATCAATATTCAAAATCCGACACACATTGTAACAACAGAAAAATTTTGTTATAATTAAACAAAGGATGTGATTTAATATGAAAAAAATACTTTTATTTTTATTAACAGCAACAATGCTCTTGTCTGCATTCGGTTGCAGCGAAAGCAAACCGAGTAATACGGATTCAGGAAAAACAAACCAATCAGAAAACGTAAATCAGCCGGGAAACATAACACAAATATTTACTCCTCGCTCCGGCAGATATTACGCAGAACACACTACCGATGATCCTGATGAGTTGCTCAAAATACCTTATATCGATTTAGATATGGAAAAATTGACATTTAACATGGGAGCGGGCAAAGACAGTTCTTATGTAGAACACGGAAATATCGCTATCGTTGATGGTACAATGACCCTAACAGGCCAAGATGGAATCTTTGTTTTTGAAATACACAATGAAAAAAACATCATGGTTTCTAATAACGGCAATCATCCGAAAATCAAAATAAACAATTATGTAGTTTTTACCTACGATGAATTCGAAAACAAATAATAAGCATATGCTATAATTCAAAAAACTCCGGTAAAAGTTTCCATAAAAGACAACTTTTACCGGAGTTTTTTATTATCAATTATTCCCTGCAAAGCAACAAAGAAAAAAGCACCACGCTTTCACGTGATGCTCTTCATATAGTATCCGGCAGCGACATATTTTCACGGGACGTCTCCGTCCGACTATCGTCTGCATTACGGTGCTTAA
>SVJA01000021.1 GCA_015069195.1 Oscillospiraceae bacterium
AGTAACAGCAACAGAAAACACAGAGAGCACAGATGGCGCAAGTCTTGAGGTTTTGGAAAAATTCGGTTTTTCGCTTGACCCCAACTCTTACGATACTAATGCATTAAAACCGGGCACACACCCATTAGAGCCGAAGTATGACTTATACATCGACAACGGCAGTAAGCACTCAAAAACAGATGCAAGGTTGAAACACGCCATTCCAAGTGGACTCAACTTTTATCCACGGTTTAACCTCTCGCTGGAAGTATCGGACGCTTTTACAAACCAAGAATCCTCACCCTATTTCGTTTCAACAGGCTTTGCAGCAACTGAAACAGGTGTTGATGACCATATAGCAAAGGTTTACTTTGAAAGCGGAAAAACAGGCGGCAGAATATTATTAAGCATATACGATGCCAAAGGCAACGCCCTCGTAACGGGATATGAAACAGGCGGTTATGTGGCTTCTGTCGAAGCAATCGAAATGTGGGAGGTTGAAGGACTCTTATCCGTAACATCGGGTGACTTTGACGGCGATGGTGTTGATGAAATTGCCGTTTACACTCCCAATAACAGCGGTGCACTGAGCGGAAAAGCCAACCAGATTTATATGCAAATATTTGAATTTGACGCATTAAGCAATAGCATTACAACAAAGCAGCACATAGATTTAGCAAGTGACGTTTCATCGTGGACAAAAGGTTATACGGGCGGCTCATTTGGTATTTACTTTCCGTACTTTTATTTTTTGCCGTATGTTGCACTTTGCGGTGATGACTTGAGCGGTGACGGAATTGATGACCTTGCAGCAGTAGCAAGCTTTTCTACCTGGCTTGATACCCGTGACGGTTCAACAACATACTCTACAAAACAGTTAATCGACCCCTCAACACGCCTTGCATCTGTACTTGAGGTATATGAAGGCAAAGAAGGCGGCGACTTCACCCAGAGCATAAAGCACAGAACAATGGTGACAACTGGTTTAACGGGCGGTTCTGATGATTCAAGCACGCAAAATCGTTTCGTTCTCCGTAATGCAAACCTCACAATGGGCGATGTTAACGGTGACGGAACAAACGAAATCATTATAGCAGGTAACTATACAAGAGCAGGCGTTTACAGCACCGCTTCAACAACTACAGCCACATCGAACAGCTATGTAGAGGTTGACGGCGAGAACGCACTTTGCCACATCATTGGCTACACTACATACGATAACCTTAAAAAATGCGAAATGTACAACACAAATTCAGAATATAACTGGACAGTACAGCGCACGGGCGACGGTCAGACCTATTGGTTCAATGAAGACAATAGCGATTCAGGTCCGATTACCGTATCATTGGCTTCATTTAAGCGCAACGGTACGGGCTACCCCGAAACAATATTTGTAGGCGGTCAGTTCTTTGAATATAATTCAGAATCAGGCACGCTCGCATTTTTGAAAAACAGCAACATTACCTACCCCGATAGTATAGGAAAGACCAGCGTTGTGTGGATTGGTAAAGCCGTAGCAGGAAACTTAGCAAATGATGTGTTTGGGAGAGAGGCTGTAGTATTCCCGTTTTATATGAAGAAAAGCGGCGAAGATATATTCTCCTGCGAAGTAGATTTTTTCTATAACAGAACGTCTTTACAATCTTTGGGTGGAAAGGAAGTACTTGCCAATACTTACCATTATGCATTTTCTACTGTTTCTTCTCAGCAATTGGCTTCTTTAGCTCTTTTAGACGGTGGTGGAAAAACAGGCTACCTGACCTACGATGGCAACAACACCGATGTGTACTACAGTGATGTGGAGGTTCTTTCTATTATGCAGGCACCTCCGCTGTATGAAGAGCTCAATGACGATACATATATAGGCAACTCCGAAACGAGCTTTACAAAGTCGGAAGGCAGCAGTGAATCTTGGACTCACGGCGGTTCGCTCACGGCAGGTGTTGTGGCAGGCTTTGAATATAAGGGCTCATTCCTTGGTATTTTTCCTGCTGTAGGTGCAGAATATGAATTCAGTCTTACAGGAACCATCGGCGGTGAAGACACCCAAGAAAAAACCTACGACTATTCTTCGGGCTTTGCAACGTCAGGTACTACAGATACCGCAGTAATTTTCGCCGTTCCTTATGTACGCTACAATTGTACAATGTACGTTCCTGAGTACACATTGCCAACAGAAGAAGATTACAACACACTCTGTGCTTTCAGAGATGAGCTTGCCGATAATCTCAGAAAGTATGTTGACACGGGAGATACACAGTCAAGTGGTACTTATGTAATGGGTTGCAAGTATTATTATTACAGATACAGCTCTTATGTAACCGAAAATAACTATATGAAGCAGCAGGAAGTGCTCTATAAGGTAGCAGAAGAAATCAGCTTTATTGAAGATGCTATAGCATCCTTTGGAAAAGGCGGCACAGGTGAATGGGGCGGTACTGTACAAGGCGCAGTGTTACCCTATCATTACTGCATACCTCAGCAGCCTATGGTAACAACAATAGACGCAAAAACCTACGACGCAATAGCAGACGCTACACCCGGACTTGAGAAAATCTATGGCAATGTGTTCAGCGAAACATACCGTCCCGGTGACCCGAATACATACGCTCACTCAACCAGTGCACTAAACGCAACAGGTACTGTTCTTCAGTCGAAAATGTCAATGGGCGGCTCATCTGACGGTTACTTAACAAACAGTAACTCTTCTGCCGGTAGCAGCCAGTCGCAGAGTATTTCTGTTGAAGAGTCAGATTCCGATACATTGACCTGGGGTGCGGCATTAGAAAATACATCGCTTGCAATAGTCGGAGGTGCAAAGGTTGGATTCACCATTTCAGCAGAGTATAACGGAAGCCACACAACCACTACCACACAGGGCAATGAATATTCAGGTACTGTTTTCTCGTTGCCAAAAGATACCCCTGCAGATTATACTTACAGCTGGAAGCTCGTTTCATACACAACTATGCTTAACGGCAAAAAGGTGCCCGTTGTAGGTTATCTCACAAAGGTTAACTCAACACCTCCACCGTCTGTTGCACAGAATATTTCTGTTGAAAATCTGACAGATACATCTGCAACACTCACATGGGAAAACGGCGAAAGAGCAGCTGACTTTTACAAAATTTTAAGAGTTGATGCAGACGGAAACAACCCGGTACAGATTGCAAACAATATCGTTCCCGTTGGCGGAAAATGTTCTTACAATATATCAAATCTCAAGCCATCAGGCACAACACCAAGTACATCATATTATGTGATAGAATCTTACAACACAAGTGGCAAAAAGAGTATTGCATCCGAAACAATTTCTGTTACAACCATGCCCGAAGGCTTTGCAGTGGTACTTTCAGTTGAAGGCATTGAAAAAGATGTGATTTACAGAGATGGCAAAAACCTCTCTGCATCATTATACATCGACGGCAATCAGGGCTATGACACCTTCTATCAGTGGCAGATGTCTGATGGTGATGAATGGGTTGACCTTGACGGACAAAACGCAAAAACGATGGACTTTACGATTTCAACCTCAGACAACGACAAAAAAGTTCGTTGCGCAGTTACGATGTTTATTGGCTCTCGTTCTTATAAGATTTATTCTGCTCCGAGTACCTTGCATTGTACTAACTCTTACAACGGTTACAGAGTTGATTGGGCTGATGATGGAAAATCAGTAACAATTACAGCTGAAGAAGGTGCTACACCTGCTAATATTTACTTAAAAGCAGAAAATGCAAACGGAATTTCAAAAATTATGTATGAACCTTCATCAGCAAATGGGGTTACATTTAATACATCGGATGTAGCAAGTGATGATATGAGAATTTACATATGGGAAAATAATTTAGCTCCTGTTACTTATCCGTTTGTAAGATAAATTTAAACAGGGAAGGTACATTTGCTACATGTTCTTATTTAATTGTAAGCAAGGGCTGGTGTACAAAATATGGGGATACAAAGATTGTACAACCCGACTGGCGATATGAATATTACTGTATGTCTGACGGAGGTTGCGACAAATAATTTAAAACAATATAAATCACTAATAACACACATACTGTCAGTTAACAATAAAAGCTATCATCTCATGGGATGGTAGCTTTTTTGAGTGATATTCTTACCAGATGCAACGCTTTGAATTAAAGTGGATAATAAGCGGTGCATTTTTTAGAAAAGAAAAGTTTCTTTGTGAAATAGGATTGCACTTCTTGAGCAAACTTTTGCAAAGAATATATGTACACACAAGTCACTCGAAAACTTTTCTTTTTTATCAAACTCCTTCAACAAAAGGTTTTTGAGTATAGAAAAAGAACCGTAACTTTGTATCAAAATTACGGTTCTTTTTTGGCAAAGCAGAACAATAATGATGCAAGATTTTTAGTGATATTATATTTGTTCCTTTAGCTCGCCGTAGGCGAATATCACTGCCCGAAGGGCAATATCACTTACAAAGTAAATATAACTGAAAAAAGACATCCGAAGATGTCTTTTTTCATGGAAGAGCCGAATGGTTTAGATGCCACAATTATTTATTTTGCAATATATCCCCAACAGTATTAGACAATTCTTTAACTTTTTCAGCAATAGTATTTCCATTGTCTATTAATCTTTGATTAGGTGCAATCAATTGAATTTGTTTAAGTCTCTTTTGAATAGCCATTCTACCATAAAAGAACCTCCAACGTTGCATATTGATTTGTGCCGCAAACCATACAAGTTCTGAAAATGTCATATTATATTTAGGTATAAGAACACGTACTGCACTACCGCCATTACCACGAGCCATGAATCTCCAAGGTTGAACGCATGTTCTTCCAAAACAAGTTACTGTAATTGCACCATTTGAAAATACTTCATCTTCAACATCTCCTACTAATCGAATGATACTGTTTTGCGGATCACCAGAAGATATATACGGACACGTTCCAGCGTTATAATTGCTTTCGCCACTAGATTTTCCCCCTTTGACCCAAAAGAAACGTTCAATATTGTCGGTTTCCCCATACGGTAAATCAGGCAAATCATCCCAGCACGGAAAATTTTCAATAACCTCGTCTGCTATATCATCAATGCATACAGCTGTTGTCAAAATGGATTTTACAATTTCATCTCGAAACTGTTCTTGAACATTTTGCGGAAATTCAGGTTGCGGTAAATAGTTTTCTGGGCAAAACTCAGCTCCCGTTTGCATTATTCTTTCAGCCTTGATAACTGTAACCAAATTTGACGAAACAGTAGAATTTTCTCTAAATTTATAAAACTCTCTAAGAACCTCTTCTAATTGAGAACCGGTAGTTTCAACACGTTTTCCTTTCAATTTGCGATAACCATCATTCCAT
>SVJA01000022.1 GCA_015069195.1 Oscillospiraceae bacterium
GATGATTCTGCCGCCTTTTTTGAGATAAGGAAGCCATCTTACAGCCTCTACCTGCTCAAAAGACAGTATGATATCAGCCTCTCCGAGGTCAATTATCGGCGAATATACTTTCTGTCCGATTTTTACGCAAGTTACAACACTTCCGCCTCGCTGAGACATTCCGTGAACCTCGGAAACCTTTACATCGCGTCCGCAAGCTACTGCTACAGCACCCAAAAACTTTGAAGCAAGGAGTGTTCCCTGTCCGCCGACACCAACGATAAGAATATTTATATTATCAAAACTTTCCATAGTCAAAACCCTCCGTCTTATTTGCTGATAGCGCCGAATGCACACATCTGCTCACAAAGCTGACAACCTACACACTGTGTAGCGTCTATCTCGTATGCGCCGTCCTTCTTTATTATCGCAGGGCATCCGAGAGTCATACATTTACCGCATTTTTTACACTTATCAGAATTTATTGCAACAGGTGCACCATAATTAACTTTCTTAAGAAGAGCACAAGGTCTTTGTGAAATAATTACGGAAGGCTCATCCGCTGCAAGCTCTTCTTTTATAGCAGCCTGCATACCCTTAAGATCAAACGGATCCTCTACTCTGACACGCTTTATGCCGATAGCTTCACAAAGTTTGAGAAGATTTACTGCAGGAGCTTCCTCGCCCTTTATAGTAAGTCCAGTTGTAGGATTCTGCTGATGACCTGTCATACCGGTAATAGAGTTATCAAGGATAATAACGGTCGATGCGCCTTTGTTATAAACAACATCGATAAGTGATGTGATGCCTGAATGCATAAATGTCGAATCGCCGATAATAGCAACTGTCGGAACTTTCTCTGCATCTTTGTCTATCAAATCAGCCTTTTCCATACCATGAGCCATACTGATAGAAGCACCCATACATACACAAGTATCAAGTGCAGTATACGGTGCAAGAGCACCGAGTGTGTAACAACCTATGTCACCGGATACGCGAACTTTCATCTTTGACAAATTGTAGAATATACCTCTGTGAGGACAACCGGCACAAAGAACAGGCGGTCTCGGCGGTACAGATACATCCTCTGTAAGTTTTTCCTGAGAAAGTGCATCGCCGTAATAGGCCTTGCGGATCGCGGCAGTACCGAGCTCTCCGAATATAGAGAAAAGTTCTTTACCCTTTACATTATGTATACCATTCTGCTTTACAAAATTTTCAATAAAAGGCTCGAGTTCTTCTATAATGAGAAGTTCGTCAACCTTTTCTGCAAACGACTTTATAAGTTCAGCCGGAAGCGGATGTACAAGTCCGAGTTTCAAGAAAGAAGCATTCGGGAAAACTTCTCTTGCATACTGGTAGCTGATACCTGATGTGATGATGCCGAGTTTTCCGTCTTTGCCGTCTGCATACTCTGCAAAGTTAATTTTAGAAGGCATAACATCAGATGTTCCGTTAGAAACGTCTTTTATCTTACCCATACGCTCTTCTACAAACAAATGACGTCCTTTCGCCATAGCAGGCATCATAACGTACTTCATCGGGTCTTTTTTATATTCTTTTTTAGGAAGCTCCACTCTATCAGAAACTTCTACAAGACTTCTCTGATGAGCAATACGGGTTGTAATTCTCAAAAGAACAGGTGTGTCAAAAGTCTCACTTATCTCAAAAGCAAGTTTTATAAAAGAATGACACTCGCTGCTGTCTGAAGGTTCAAGAACAGGAATATGCGCAGAAAGACCGTAAAATCTGGAATCCTGCTCATTCTGTGAACTGTGCATGCCCGGATCGTCCGCAACAACAAATACAAGTCCTGCATTTACACCTGTATAAGAGGCAGTAAAGAACGGGTCAGCTGCCACGTTAAGACCGACGTGTTTCATACAGCACATAGCTCTGCGTCCCGCAACAGCTGCACCTATGGCAACCTCTGCGGCAACCTTCTCATTCGGAGCCCATTCACTGTAAATCTCGTCATATTTAGCAATATTTTCTGTAATCTCTGTACTTGGTGTACCCGGATATGATGAAACAACACAGACGCCTGCTTCCCAAGCGCCACGAGCAATAGCTTCATTTCCGAGCAATAATCTTTTTTCGGATGACATTGTATATATTTCTCCTTCCGTCTTACTTTCAAGCAAGTAATTTTAGTAGTTATAATTCTGCATTTACGCATATGTCATAATTATATACGCTATCAACATTTTTCGCAACTCATTATCATTCAGGTAAATGTGTGCAAATAAAAAAGCGGAGAAGCAAAGAACCTCTCCGCAAATCTTTTAAACAGCAAATATCAAAATTCAAACTTTGTAGATCTGTCAAAAAGTTTTTCCATTGTTTCTTTCGGGTCTTTCTTCTCGAAGATCATTTCATATATCGCAGTGGATATAGGCAACTCAACATTATATTTTTCGGCGAGTTTCATAAGTGCGCGAGATGTATCCACACCCTCTGCAAGTTTAGCCATCGGAACTTTCTTTATGTAGTTCTCACCGAACATTCTGTTGTGGCTATGTTCCGAGAACAATGTAGCCTGATAATCACCAAGGTGTGACAAACCGTATACAGTAAGTTCGTCACCGCCCATAGCCGCAACAAGTCTGGATATCTCCCTTGCACCGCGCGCCATAAGAGCACCTTTCATCCCGGAATAATTGAAACCGTCAAGGACACCTGCCGCAATGCCCATAACATTCTTAGACGCTGCACCAATCTCCGCACCGAGCAAATCTTCTCCGTAATAAAATCTTATAAGAGAACTGTTGAGTTCGGATACAAGGAACTTTGTATACTCAATATCTTTTGAGCTGATAAGCATACAGCTCGGCATACCTGCATAAAAGTCCTGCACATGTCCGGGACCTACCCAAATGGCTACCCTATTATCTGTACCGAGTTCCTCTTCAAAAATCTCTGTAAGACGTTTTCCGGTGTCGCTTTCAAGACCTTTCATACAAAGAATAAACTGCTTACCTGCAAGATACTTCGAATCTTTTATTTCTCGCAAGAAACCTCTGAAATGCTGTGCACCGATAGATACAATAACCGTATCGGAAAAACGCATAGCACAATCAAGTTCATCGGTAAGAACAACCTCTGACGGCATCGTAATATATTCATTTTTACCGGTCTCAACAAGCTGCTTATAATCCGGCGCACCTTTAAGTCCATAAACAAGTACATCATGCTTTTTTATCGCAGAACAGTACCAAGCAATACAGCTACCCCATCTGCCGCATCCTACAACACTTATCTTCATACAAAAAAACCTTTCCCGAAAAACTTATCGCAACCCACGTTCAATGCTTTTGAGCTTTCTTTTTATCCTTTGGACAGCATTATCAATCATCTTCTCGGTACGACCTGTACATTCTGCCATTTCTCTGTATGTCATACCGGCTGTAAATAACTCAAAAACAGTATTCTCAAAACTACTGAGCCGCGAACGAATTTCTTTTTTAAGTAAAATTTCCTGTTCCTTTTTGAGGACTATTTCCTCCGGATCTGCAACCGACTCATCCGAAGCGACGTTAAAATCCCCGGTGTCTGAATTACCGGTATCAACTGAAAAACCATCCTCTGTACTGGTAGACACATAATTATTAAGCGGGCTGTGTTTTTTTCGTGTCGCAGTTTTCACTGCAGTCATAATCTGACGTTCTACACACATCTCGGCAAAGGTAGAAAACTTAATCTGTTTGGATTCATCAAAGCTGCAAATAGCTTTATAAAAACCAATCATACCCTCCTGCACGAGATCTTCGTTATCTGCTCCCACAAGAAAATAGCTTCTCGAAACAGCTCTTACCATTTTTTTGTAACGATTGAGCAACACATCAAAAGCAAGTGCATCGCCGTCACGCCATTTATGTATAAGTTCTATATCGTCTTTTTTCTTGTATTCAGAAACCATAAAACAACCTCACAAAAAGACACGGTCACTACCAAAAAGGAACATATCCTTCTGTATTCTAACAGATTTTTTTTCAAATCTCAATCATCGATTTTGCCGTTTGCTGTAATCTGCTTTCTCACCGCAGGAATTGCCATAAGTGCAATGCATCCACCGACAGTCAAAATAAGCTCGGGTAACATATATGATCCGTTATACAAAAATGAATATACACACGAAAGAGCCTGCCCGGAAAATGTAGAAAGCACGGTTTCACCCAATTTATTATTAAGTTCACCAAACCACCATTCTGCGTAATCTCCCCAAAGAATCCAACCGGAAGCAAAATGTGCCAGAAATCTGAGAAATACAGCAACCGCAGCACCAAACCCTGCAGCCAATGTCTTGTTTTTCATTTTGCCGTAAAACATTCCTCCCAGGCCCAAAACCGCAAATGCAACAATATAATCAAGTATACACATTGCAATCGTTCCTGATGTATTAAGTCCGGCAAAAGCCTGTGAAACAAAAGCGCCGGAAATCGCCTGCAAAACACTGTACACCAAGCCTGAAATAACTCCCCAGCCGGGTCCGTACATACATCCGATCAAAACTATCGGAACCATACTGAAAAGTGTTATCGAACCTCCGTACGGAAGTTCATAGACCTTCACAAAAGAAAGAACAAATGCAAGTGCTATAAGCACTCCACTGATAGTGATACGTTTGATTTTTTTACCTGATTGCATAAAAAAATACTCCTTTCAAACATCGAATAATTTAATACAATCAAATAAGCAACGTGAAAAGAATACTAACTATAGATAAGATATTTTGTTTTACGTGCGGCAGTGCCGCAAAACTTTTAGGTCTTCCTACGATGGCATTATCCATTTCAGGTTTAAAGGGTTAAAACAATGAAGTTTCTCTCAGCCGCCTCTAAAGCAGCACCCCTGACTTATTCAATTCGATGGTTATTATACTCCACTAAAGGAGTATGTCAAGAAAAAAAGAAAAACCCCAAGATGCCGTGCTCGGATTTTGACACCCAGCGACTAGCCAGGTGGGTCTCCTTTGTGCTATGTCAATCTTCC
>SVJA01000006.1 GCA_015069195.1 Oscillospiraceae bacterium
CTGTTTTACTTTTTCAATATAAGCAGAAAAATGCTCTTTTTTAAGGAAGGAAAGATCAGTATAATCAGCGACTTTCTGACCAACGCCGAAGTTACTCTTAGAAACATAATAAACGCCAATTTGATGTATAATCTTTCCGTCTGCTGCCTTATGTCCGGTAACGCCAATAGCAATAACATCTGTATAGCTTGTATAATGCAATACGGCATTTGCGTAATGAACAGCGCCATTTACAGCATAAGAGTTGATGTTAGCAAAGTCGGGCTGATTCTTCGAGGTTTTGTTGGCGACGTTTCCTTCATCATCCAGTTTAACAAGCTTATCTTTATATCCTTTATACTCAATAAGAATGGGATAATCCTTGCCGTCATTGGCTTTCAAAATCAGTTTGGCATCGGGACGATTACCGCCTTTGCCGCCATTCTTTGAAAAATAATCATTAAGAGCCTGATCTATCTCTGTGTTCAAAGACTCCTGCTCCAATTTATAATCTACCTTATATGATTTGAGCCAGCCATTGACCAAGTCGGCAATATTGGGCTCGATAGATTGAACTGTATTTTTAGCCATTTTCTTTATCCTCCAACTCTAACTTTGCAAGTTTTACTTTTAGGAAATTTATTTGAAACTGCATATTCGTAATAATAAGATTGTCATCAGCCTGATAAAGGTTAACACTTCCACTTACTGCTTGCTTTGCCTTAGTTGCTAATGCTAACTCGGCATCTGTAAGTTGTAACGACGTTATCTTTTTTATTGCTTCGTTGCGATCAAGAAATCCAGTTGTTTGAAACTGGTAAACGATATTTTCACGCTCGATAATATCCTTTGTAAGCGACAACTTATCGTATTTTCTTTTTATTTTATTGCTCATATATTCTCCAGTCTTTTATCTTTCTACAAATTTCGCATTTACGGTTCCAAAGTGTCAATTTGATACTTTGGAACCCAAAGTTGATACTTTGGGATTTTACAATTCTTCTGTCTTAAAGGTTGTATATCCTTCGTAGTAATAGCTGTGGTCGATGCCTTTCATATAAACTTCACGGCTATCGACATCATCGGTCAGGGCAGCCTTGAGGATATGCTTGATTTCAATATCCTTAATGGGGCTACGCTCCATAGCGAGAAGATAATCTTCTTTATCCACCTTGCTCCAGTCAACAACCTTGTGAAGCTCGGTCTTGAAAATGAGGTCGAGCCAAATACGAGTGCTGCGCCCATTACCTTCTCTAAAGGGGTGGGCGATATTCATTTCTACGTACTTTTCGACGATCTCATCAAAAGTGGACTGCGGCATTTTATCAATGTTAGCAAGAGCTGCTTCAAGATACATCAAGGGAGCGAAGCGGAAGTTGCCCTTAGAAATGTTTACGGTTCTAAGTTCTCCGGCAAAGTCGTAAATCTCATCAAAGAGATATTTGTGAATTGCCTTGAGAGCAGAGAATTTTCCTGCTTCTAATTTATCTAGCATACCGTTTTCAAAAAGCTCAAGAGCTTTTTTCTTGCTGATGCGTTCTTCCTCACGGGCAAGGTCTGCGGAACTTGTCAGTCCCAATTTATTTTCAAGTGCCATATTGCACCTCCAAATTCTAATTACTTATCAGCTGCAACGCCGGATTTCATCCAAGCATCGACTTCGCTGACTTTGAATTTCCACAGTCTGCCGATCTTTGCGGCGGGCATATTGCGACGTTCAATCCAGTCGAGAACTGTATCACGGCTAACTCCCAAATATTCCATTATCTCTTTCATTGAATACCAGCGTTCAATGTTGTTATCCATGGAGCAATCCTCCGTTTCCACGAAAATACAATTATACATAATATATGTATAACATAATTCTCGGAATTTTTCAAGGTTTAATAGGGGTTTATTCGGGATTGTTTCGAAAAAGTCATAAGTCGAACGGCAAAAGCAAAAAGGAGCATAGTTTATTCTATGCTCCTTAAATGTGGCGACTTTGTGAGAGTTCGAGTCTGTGTTGAGAAAAATATCTTTTTTGTACGTGCAAACCGAAAAGTAAAATTTCACCCATAAAAACAGAAAAAACTCTGATAAAATCAGAGTTTTTTCTGTGGCTATATCTTTTTTGTAGCCCTTTGATGGCGGAGACGGAGGGATTCGAACCCTCGTGCCGTTGCCGGCAAACTGATTTCGAGTCAGCCCCGTTATGACCACTTCGATACGTCTCCAAATATGAAATTGTACGTTAGCGCCGAGGCAACCAACGTCGGTTATTATACATTATGTTGTAATTGGATTGCAAGGGTAAATTTCTTTATGCCGAAAATCAAAATAGTATTAAAAAATCTGATTTAAGTCTGTTGTTTTATACTTCTACATTCCCAAATTTAATAATCCGTTCATGGATTATTCATTCATTAACCGAAAATAAAGTTCTTCTGCCCGCTCGTTGGTGTCGGTAAGGAGAGAGCCTATTTTGTCACTTGTTAGAAAGCTGCTGCAGAGAATTCTGCGGTGGCCTTTAATGTATTGCAATTGGCTTTTTCCCTATACACCGATTGGTCGTTCATCGGTTGCCGGTGGAAGCCGGTTGGGGTGGTTGTAATCTCATTGCTGCGTATAAGTGCCGCATATTTGTTTAAATAATGATCACATTGAAAATTCTCTTTTTGATATTGTTTTAGTTTGATAGTTCTTGCGCAAGGCGTATGCCGGGGTTGATTACGGTAGTGAAGCCGAGGCGCTCATGGTCACTGTGATGGTCGCACCCCGTGTAAATTATTTTGTTGATTTCTTTGAGTGGCTTTTTCGTTCATAGCATTGTAGAGTCCACTTAAGTCAGTGGTGATTTTTGCATCATCGGGATTGTTGTATTCTGTCCGGCTCTCATTAATAAATGTCAGAAATGATCCGACGCCATCGTAATTTACATCCTGTGACAGCATTATGCATTTGAATCTTCGATAGCTTTGTCGTGCATAAAAGTACTTCTATTGTGACTTGGGTTTGGTGAAGGGTGTGATGTGGGGATGTAGTGTGAGATGGACACCGGGTAGCGTGTGATGCGATGCTGTGGGAATTCTATGCAATTCTGTGGGTTAAATAGTGATGTTGTTTTAATTTCGTTAAAAATGGGGAGCTAAATCTATTATAAAATGGAAATTTACTGTAAAATTTTTGTTAAATTAGGCTTTTATGTCGTTGAATATGGTAATGTTAGGATGTAGTTAACAAAACATTAGGTGTATTATTGGGTATTTATTAACGCTTTTGTTTGTTTTAAATATCTTCGATAATATTATATTTTTGTAAAAAAGAAAGGAATAAGCACATGAAAATATCGGTTTATAAGAATAAAGGTAATCGTAAAAAAGAATGTAATTGTTTAGAAATATTTTATCTTGCGCAAACTCAGAAAGTATATTTGATAGTTGAAACTGATAAGAAAAATAAGAAAGATTTGTCTGTATGTGCCTTTATATTTGATCTCAATGTACGAGAACAAGTCTTGGAGAATATTGTTGATAATGATGAAAAGAAGATTGTAAATGAACATTTTCAAAAGCTCATTAAAGAGAAAAGTGAAAAGTTGAATATTGAAAATTCGAACATTATTAAATTGCACAATAATGTGAACTATAAAATGTGTTTTAACACGAGTGATGATGTAATATACACTGCAAGAATTGATAATGATATTCTCCGAATAGAAGAATTAGCAAGATTTTTAACCGATCCCAACAACGGAGTGGATATTGACTATTTAATTGAAAAAATCGATTAAAAAATTGAATCATTGTTTAATTCGCAAGAATTATATACATGTGTGTTGGATGAAATTACTGCTTTTAAAAATATTTTGAAAAAAATAGTATTTATAAAAATTCTTTTGATATGTGAAATTTTTGAAAAATAAGGAGATTTGATTTATGTGGGAAGAAATAGCTTTAGCATTAGGTACATCGATTTTGGAGGCAATTGGGACAAAGTTGTTAGATCATAAAAGCAAAATCAAGGTGAAAAAGCAATTAAATAAAATTGTCGATGAACAATTTGAATGTTTTTCTGATACTTCTTTAGATAGCGATGCTTTTAATAACCTCGTTAAAAGTGATCGCTTCGTTGAAATTATTCGTAACTATTTCTTTATGGTTAGAGACAACATCAGTATTGAGGAATATCGCTCTAATATAGAAAATTTGATCCTTAACGAGTGCACTTCGACAAGAATTGTTGATGTTAAAGCGTTCATTAACAAAATAGAGGCATTATACATAGATTTCTTGCGTAAAATAGTTGAAGACTATCCAGGAATCTGTGCATCTTTTCAGCTAATGTCAATCTCTCACAGAGAGATAGTTTCAAAGATTCGTGATAGCCAAAATGAATTAATGAGGTATCTAGCTACATTGGATAATAGAAAAACGATAATCGATAACGAAAGCATAAAACAATACCATATTGTCGCAGAAAAAGAGTTTGGAGAAATCCGTTTCACTGGTATAGCCGGTGCAGAACGTCGCAAATCACAGAATATTAATGAATTTTATGTTGAAAATACATTTTCGTATTTTGGAAAAGATATCGACAAGTTATACGAGTATAATTTTGAAGAAATTGAGGCAATTAAATTAGAGAACTTCTTTGACCTAGGGAATAAAATAATATTGATTGGTGGTGCAGGTTTAGGAAAATCCACTACACTTAATTATCTTTTCTGCAATTATGAAAATCTATGTGATGCTACTGCTTTAAAACTAAAAATAGATTTAAAAGAGTATGCAGAAGAAATAGGCGAGAAGAAGAAAGGCATTCTTTGGTGTATTGCGAATGAATTTGTTAAAAGGATAAAATATTCCGGTCAAACCATTGAAGAAATTCAGGTAATCGTAGCAGAAAAGTTGAATTCGGGATCTTGCTTAATCATGTTAGATGCCCTTGATGAAATTCCAACTCTGGCTTTACGCAATACAGTAAGAAGAGAAATCGAAACTTTTACTTCAGTATATTATCTTAACCGATTCATCATTTCTACCAGAGAAGCTGGTTACCTAAAAAACAGATTTGATGAAACTTTTCTTCATATAAGAATTAACCAATTTGATTCTGAGCAAATAAAACAATATAGTAAAAATTGGTATTTATCATACTACGAAGATTCAACTGACTTTGACGAATTTTGGAGCAAATTTGATGGTGAAGTTAAAAGGGCAAGATGTCATAGTTTAATTCGAAATCCAATTATTTTAGTTCTCGCATTAGTCATTTTCGATTTTGAAAGTAGTTTACCTACTAGAAGAATAGAATTCTATCAAAAGTGTATAGATACATTTTTGACAGAACGAGAGAATCGAAAGGCGGCAATCAAGTTAAGTGATAAAACCAAAAGCATTCTAGCTATGAACTTAACAGTTCCCCAAATTGCTTTTTATAGACACAATAAGTTAAGTCAAAACAGTAGTTTTAGGTTTAATTATTATGAATTAAAAAAAGCTATAAAGGAATCTATTTCTGTAGAAGATGAAATTAATTGGGTGACGGCTGTCGACGAATACTCTGAATATTTAGTTGAGAGAACAGAATTGATTCAAGAAATTGACGAGGATCTTTTGGATTTTGCCCACAAGACTTTTTATGAGTATTTCTTAGCATTCTATTTTTCTAAAATGTGCGATAACCAAGAACTCGTAAATTTGTTGCGTGGATGGATAGGAGATTCTAATTACGATGAATTAGCGCGCTTGATTATAGAGGTTGTTATAAAAAATGATGAACCAAGGCAACATGACTGTATTATCAACTGCTTGTTTGAACTGCTTTGTAAAGATGATGTTTTCGGTGAAGAATCACCTAACATACATGATGTATTTGATGTTGTATCAGACCTTTATACTCACAACTTACTACAACCAAAATACCAATACAATTACAATAAATTTGTATTATACAATCCTCGTATTATCGATTTTATAAACTTTAAATTAAGACGAATGGAAGTAAAGAATAATTTAGCGTTGTATGACTCAAAACTTGTGGGGGAATTATTTTTAGAAGACTATAGAAATGATAAACTTATTGATGTTATTGATGCCATATACTATTTAAATAATGAGTTCAAAAAAATAGTTATTCCCTCTGATTCTTCAAGTTTGTTGTATCATATCAATGAATTGTTCACTGCTCTTCATGATAGTAAGAAAAAATCTAAAATCGATACGGGAATTATCGAATATTTTATGAATGAAGGCATCGAATATACTTTAAAATATCCACAAATTTTTATGGCTGTAGTAGTTTTAATGGTAAAAACAAAGTTTGATCTACCAATAGAAAAGTTGCTTAAATATGAATTTACTCCAAGAAATGTATTTTACAATTATGCGTCACCAGAAATATTATATTCATTGATCGAAAAGGCGATGGAATCAAAAACATATTTGGCTTTGTTGTTATCTATATCTATTGATTGTGCACTTAGGGCATCAAACATGGTCTATTATTTCATGTTTAGCTGTTCAAAAAGGCCGCGCAGAAAAGCTGAACATGAGGATGTTTTATTTCAGTTTTGCATAAACTTGTGGCGTGCTTTAAATAAAACTGATTCTGTGAAAGAATTCAAAGTGTGCATAAGTGATATGGAAATGTATGATGAACAATATGACCAATTGTATGAAAGAATATACAGGCATTATACGGATACAGAAAAAGGTTTGGAAGAAGAACACCTAAAACGATTTTTAAAACAATAATTACGGAGATATGATTAGTAATTGTTGATCTTTCTTTGATGTTCCGATTTTTAGCGATTACATTTTCGGTGATTTTTATTGTTGCCGAATTGTTACTTTAACAATTCTTATATTGGAATTTCTTGGTCGAACCACATTAGGTTCGGCCTTTTTCTTTTTCTGGGAAATATCCCCAGACTTTCGGGAAATGATTTATTATATTGACATTAGATTTTTTTTGTATATAATAAAAGTATCATTTGATACTTTTATGGAAAGGGGGTGCGTATGGGCACAACAAAGAGAATTGAGTCATTGCAGGATGTACAGATGTACATAGCTGATTTGCGGTATACGATAAGAAACGGAGCTAAGATAAATTTTCAGATTGATAGAAAAGTGGATGAGGGGCGAGATGTTCGGTATACAAATCGTTATACGATTGCGACACTTTTTCCGAATGAGAGTCCTGTTGATGTTTTGAAAAGAGAGTTGTTGACGCTTTCTGAAAAAGATTATATTTGTACTGTTAGAGACATCAGATTCCCGAAACGCAGTGAGATGCGTGTTTTCGGAAAGACATACCGGGCATCTGATGATGTGTATATTAAAATCAGGGTAGAGCTGATTGATCGGAATTGTTGTGGATATCCCACGACTTTTGTTATGTCCTTTCATTTTGCGGAGATTCCTTTTAGTGATAAGGATTTTCCGTACAGGTGACGGACGATGAGGAAAGAAGGTTTTATTATGAATATTTTGGAAAGTGAAGTTAAGCCATGCCCATGCTGCATGGAGGAGCATGAGGTTTTTACGGTTTTAGTTGATGAAAAGAATATTTTTAAAAATGAAGAGATAAGTTACGAGGCGATGTACGAGTATTGTGACAAAGCCGATGAGTATATTGCTCGTGAGGATATGATTGATGCGAATGACATTGCCATGAAGAATGCATATCGTCGTAAGGTCGGTTTGCTTACCACGGATGAAATTATCGCTATTCGTGACAAGTACGGCATTTCACAAAGTGATTTGGCGAAGATTTTGGGGTGGGGTGCCAAGACGGTGACGCGTTACGAGGGACACCATGTACAAGATTTGGCACATGATTCGATTTTGCGTAAGATTGATAAGGATCCCGAATGGTACTTGGAGTTGTTGGAGGAGTCCGAAAGTAGTTTTGCCGATGCGGTATATGAGAAGTATCACAAGATTGCAGTGGCATTATACGAAACAAAACAGGACGTATATCTCCGCAAATCTATTCGTGCGAAATACGTGAGATATGGGAAAATGCCCGAGTACACCGGTGGTAAAAAACTTGATTTGGACAAAGTTGTGGATGTTATAAGGTACTTTGCAAATTCGCTTAAGGTGAATGTTTTGTATAAAGTGAAATTGATGAAGTTGCTTTGGTATTCCGATGCTTTGTCATATAAGAGCTTTGGGGTATCGATGACAGGTCTTGTTTATCAGGCTCTGCCTATGGGTGCAGTGCCGATAGGTCACGATAGAATCATTGATTTAAAAGGTATAAGTTATGACGAAGTTGAGTTTGATGAGGGCACGGGTTACCAATTTGTTTCGGATGGTGATACGGTGTATCCAAGTCTTTCAAAGGATGATTTGTTCATCTTAGACCAAGTGATAGAGAAACTCGGCGATATGGATCGTTTTTCTATAGTAAATAAAATGCATAGCGAGGATGCTTATATAAAAACCTCACCGTACGATTTTATTCGATACGAGTACACCAAAAATTTGACTATATGAACTATATAAATAGAGCCAATCACTGAGATTGGAACAGAATACTTCGCTCATATGGAAATGATCAGTTCAAAGCCGAGGAGATTTCGGCAGAAAGGTTTATTATGTTTTTCATCACAGGTGATACACACGGTGATTTCACACGATTGAATGATTTTTATAAAAAAGCGGCACCGACGAGTGACGACGTTCTCATTATTCTCGGTGATGCAGGGTTTAATTATTTCGGCGACGATAGAGATAAGCAGAAAAAAGAATTTGTCAGCGGTTTTCCGTTTGTGACGTTTTGTATACACGGTAATCACGAAAAGCGTCCTGCGGATATTGAAAGTTATATCACAAAAGAATTTTGCGGCGGCATCGTCTGGTACGAAAAAGAGTTCCCGAATATTTTGTTTGCAAAAGACGGTGAAGTGTATAATTTCGGCGGACTTTCCTGTATTGCAATAGGCGGAGCATACAGTGTTGACAAATTTGAGAGGCTTGAAAAAGGTTGGCATTGGTTTGACAACGAGCAACCGTCTGATGCGATAAAGGCTTTCGTAGAGGATAAAATTGCCGTTTTGGGCGATAAAGTCGATATTGTGCTCTCACATACTTGCCCGCTCAAATACGAGCCAAGAGAGGCGTTTTCGTGCTGTATAGATCAACGCACCATTGACAAAAGTACGGAAGTTTGGCTTGATGTATTGGAAGATCGCATAGAGTATAAAAGATGGTACTGTGGTCATTATCACATCGACAAAGTATTTGCCGGCATGCGGTTTATGTTTACCGATATAGAAGAGCTTCACGATTGAGTTAAATGAGGAGCTTGCCTGAACCTTTGATGTTCGGGCAAGCGTATATAAAACAGCTGCGAGCCGCATGTGCGGCTCGCAGCTGTTTTATATACCGTAAGTCCCTGTAATCGCATCTCTGAAAATCGGTAGCTCAGGCGGTGCAAATGTAAATGCTACAAATAAGATGCCAAGTAAAATGATTACTAAATAAGCTATCCAAAGCCTTTTGCATTTTAGAATATCATTTCTTAAAAGATACGTTTCCGCTATGAATGCGACAGCTGCGGACATTAAAAAGAACGTGATATTGAGCCAATCAGGTGATTTGCCGACGGCACCATTGTATGTATAGAATAATACCGGAATCATTAAAAGACCCGTCAGAATACCTGTCAATTTTACGCACCAGAAGTTTTTATAATCTTTGAAATACTTGCATTGGAACAGTGCAAAGAAAAATTGCGGAAAGAACATCAGTTTCATATGTTCCCATGTGGATTCATTTACTGCAGAAAACGATGCGACTAAAATGTTTTGATTTGTAATGTCATAAAGAAAGTGAAGCAGAGTGCCTCCGGCTACTGTCAAAGTGAATCCGGCAAAGCTCCATAACTTGATATTTTTATTCATATATACCGTCCAAAGTGATATTGCTGTGAATTATATGTGCGATATGAGCAGGATATGCCTTGTGAAAGATATATTGACGGTGCTTGGTGGGTATGTTACTCTAAACAACGGATGAAGTATCGGACAGATTTGTTTCCGGGGGATAAAATAATATGCATAGTGAATGTGAAACTGAGTATAGGCTTAATCGTATTTTTAATATTTTCAACGAGAAGGTTTATATGTACTTGATTCTGACAAATATTTTTATATTGATTGCGGGAATCAGTTTTAATAGTTTCGATAAGTCTTCAATAGTAGAATTTATTTCTATTTTTGTAATTATAAATGCAATTACGATAATCAGTTTAGTTTTTCATTGTCCGGGGAGCTTTACGTTAAGCGGAAAACATCTTGAGTTTGACGATTACATAAGTTTGCGCCCGGAATTCAGATACGGAAAAGGTTTTTGGTGGCTGAAGGTCAGCTGTTCCGTTACAGAGATAAAAAATGTTGAATTTCATCAAAATGTTATCGAGAAAATTTTCGACGTCGGACATATTTCTTTTTCGGGAAAAGCTACGTTTTCTGCCAAGAGAGATATTGAAAGGATACCTGATAAGAATGATTTTGTAATATACGGCATTAAACATTTTTCTCGATTCAAAACAAGTTTTTTTATAAATGACAAGCGACGCCCTAACAGATAAAAGTATGTCAGGGCGTTAATAGTAATCTTTTTTATTTATCATCGTTTTGTGAATAAATGATTTATATGTGAATGAAGTTTTGTTTTCCGGGAAATAACAATACCTCAAATGATAAGAAATTGACAAAATATTATCATTTGAGGTATAATATGTTCAGAAAGCTGAGGTGAGTGATATAGCGAGTAGATTATCAGATGAACAGTTGGAAAAAGTACATATTTTTTTAGACAAAGTGAGATCTCTATTAGCCACAAATGATTTTGTTATTAAGATGAATGAGAAAAACATAGCTTTTGACCGTGCTTTTCCTATAAAGGATAGCCAAAAGAAAGAGATTTTACAATCGTTGACTGTGGATGATTGTATTGCTGTTGAGTTTAATAATAATTTAAGATACGAAGATTCAGAAATTTATAAGTTTTTGAAAAATGTAGATATATATATATTTATGGTGAGTTGGAAAATTTGGATTTGTATATAAAGATGTATATTAAGGAATATAGCTTTTTTGATAAAATAATAGTCATTTCTTTTCATAAAGAAGGTGTTTTTGAATAATACTTGATGTAGGATAAGTAAGAAAAAGAGGGGTTAAAAATGGATAATAAGACCTTTTGTTTAGAGTGTGGATGTGACGTAAATTATTCGATCGTATCGGAAGTTGTTGAAATATTTGGTCGTGGTGTAAAATTTTGTTGTGCTGAGATGTCTGCTTATTGTAATGTCTGTGGTGAAAAACTATATGTTCCGGAGATAAATGATGCCAATGTCAATTCTCGTGAGGAAGCATATCGTAAGGCGATGCAGTTGATTTCTGTTTCGGAAATTCAGGATATAATGGAAAAATATAATATCGGTGCAGGACCGCTTGCTAAACTTTTGGGTTTTGGTGAAATTACAATCAACCGATATTTATCGGGGCAGTTGCCATCGAAAGCACATTCTGAAAAATTGTTTGAGTTAAAAAATAACAGACAACTGATGGAGCGTTTATTAGAAGATGGAAAAGATCTTATAACAACTGTTGCCTACACTAAATGTAAAAGTAGATTGAATTATCTAAATGAGTTATTCGGCAGACGGAAAATCGATCTGATTGCACAATACATTTTGACAAAATCCGGGGATATTACACCGTTAGCGTTGCAAAAACTTTTGTATTATTCTCAAGCTTTTTATTATGCTTTATTTAATAAGTCATTGTTTGATGATGATTGCCAGGCATGGGCACATGGACCGGTTTTTCCGTCTGTGTATTATAAATATAAAGAATATGGTTACGATCCGATTGAAAAAAACATAGAAGAATTTGAGTCATGTTGCGGTGATCTTTCGGTTGATGAAATTTCTTTTTTGGATGCGATAATAACAAGTTTCGGCTGTTATTCAGGTACTGTTCTGCGGGCGATGACTCATTGTGAGTTGCCTTGGATTGAGGCAAGAGGAAATTTGAGACCGTCTGACAGATCCGTTTCCACAATAAAAAGAAAAACAATAAATGTATATTTTGCTGATGTTATAAAAAAGAACAATATACAAAATCCGTGTGATATTGCTAAATACAGCAGAAAGTTGTATGAGAAAATTGTCATAGCTGACTCTTTCTGAAAATTGTAAAAAAGCAGATAAGTAATCCCCCGACTGCGTACAGTCGGGGGATTACTTATCAATTGCTATTCATTAACCTTTCAATATACATTCCTCAAGAAATACATGAAGTCTTTCTCTGACTTCCGGTAAAAATTCGCCGTGAAGTTTGCCGGGTTGTTGATAATATTCAACATCGTGGCCTTTTGCTTTTAACCTTTCTACGAAAAGATCACAGTCTGCTTCGGCAAAAAGATTGTCTTCTCCGTCGCTGCAAATAAAGTAGGGTACACTCGGGAAATTATTTATGCGGTGAATTGGTGAAATAGTGCGAAGTGCTACATCAAGAGGTTTGTCGTAGCTTGCAACAGCGCTTACATATGTACGTGGGAAGTCCGGACTGCAATCCAAGCTCTTTATAACATCAGTGCAAGGACATGCTGCGGCTACGCCTTTTAAATTATGTTTTGTGCCTATCGAAAACATGAGTGAACCGAGACCGCCCATACTGCCGCCACATACAGCAACCGGAATGTCGTCAGGCAAATTGTACTTTTTTATAAGTGCAGAAATTACCGCATCTGCCATGCGAACAGCACCTTTGTTGCCCCAGCTCCAAGGACCGGGGAACATATATGTGACGATGATGCCTTTTTCGCCGAAACGTTCAGTCCAGTAAATGTTGTATGCACCCATATCAATGTTTCCGCCGAGGCATGAACTGCCGCCGAGACCGGGAAATTCTACCACAATGCCTTTTACGGGAAGTGTGAGAACCTCTTCGTTTGTATTAGCGTAAAAAGAAAGAGTTTGCTCGTTTATGAACTGAGCGTCGTCATAAATTTGATTTTTGTTATACATAAGTGCCATCCTTTTACTTTTTATAGTATGTTTCAATTTACTGTTGCGTTTATTATAAGTTATTAATTCAGTTTTGTCATCTTTTTGCGGCAAGTCGGTAAATTTTCATTTGAACGAACGGCCTGTATGTGGTATTTTATCAACAAGATGTTACTTTTGAAACTCGGCGGATGTTGCGGGTTTTGCAAGGAGGTATGTTTTAATGCTTGAAGTAAAGAATTTAAAGAAAATTTACAAGACAAAAAACGGTGCAGATGTCCATGCACTTGACGGGGTTACACTTCGTTTTCCGGAGACGGGTATGGTGTTTTTGCTTGGTAAGTCCGGCAGCGGTAAGTCTACGCTCCTTAATGTGTGCGGCGGTCTTGATTCGCCGTCGGAAGGTGAGATAATCGTAAAGGGCAGAAGCAGTAAAGATTTCAGCCAGAGTGATTTTGACAGCTACCGTAATACTTTTGTCGGTTTTATATTCCAGGAATACAATATTCTTAACGAATTTACAGTTGAGGATAATATTGCACTTGCGTTGGAGCTTCAGGGTAAGCCCAAGGACAAGGCTGCTATAAATGCATTGCTCAAAGAAGTTGACCTCGAAGGTTATGCGAAGAGAAAGCCCAATACTTTGTCAGGTGGTCAGAAACAGAGAATTGCTATCGCAAGAGCGCTTGTAAAGGCTCCTGAGATAATTATGGCGGACGAGCCGACCGGTGCACTTGACTCGAAGACCGGTAAGCAGGTTTTTGATACACTTAAGAAACTTTCAAAAGATAAGCTTGTTATAGTTGTTTCTCATGACAGGGAGTTTGCGGAACAGTACGGCGACCGTATTATAGAACTCATGGACGGAAAAGTGCTTGAGGATATTTCAAAGACTGAGATTCAGCAACAGGCTGTTTCTGCGAATGTCAACACCATAGGAGACGTTTTGTGCGTTAAAAGAGGCGCAGACCTTACCGATAAGGATTTTGACGAAATTAAGGCATTTTTGAAGCGTTCCGGAGACGATGTTA
Organism: Oscillospiraceae bacterium; assembly: GCA_015069195.1. Classification (GTDB taxonomy): domain Bacteria; phylum Bacillota; class Clostridia; order UBA1212; family UBA1212; genus SIG423. Next base: position 14,025 of record SVJA01000006.1, read on the forward strand.
TCATTGCCAACAACCCAAAGGATGTTGAGAACTTCAAAAAAGTCAGCATGATAAATGACAAGGGCGAGAAGGAAGTTTTCCGTGAGACGGTTATCTCGGATGATGATATAAAGAAATACTCAAAAGAGGACAGCCGATTTATACGTTCAAAGCTTCCGCTAAGACACGCTTTCAAAATAGGTGTTTCGGGACTTAAGTCCAAGCCTGTCAGATTGTTCTTCACGATACTTCTTTGTACGGTGGCATTTGTGCTTTTCGGATTGCTTTCGACTCTCAACTTTTATGACAGCGAAGCGACTTTCAGACAGACGCTTAAGGACAGTGACATTTCTGTTATGCAGGTAAAAAAAGAGTACAAAACAGATGTCACATGGTTTACAAACGGTGAGAAAGATTATTCTTACGACTCTGTTGCAGATGCTCGGTTCAACAATGCCGATATTGAAAAATTTGCTGAAACTCTCGGAAAAGATGTATTCGGTGCTGCAATTTCCTACACAAACTACAATGTAAGAAACAACCAGTCGTCTTATTGGGTAAATGGTATCAATGCCTTTGCTTATATTGATGAAAACAATTCTCTCCGCGGTAAAATAAACGGTGAGTATCCTAAAAACAAGGACGAAATCGTCATATCTTCGTATGCTGCCGATATGTTTAAAGCGTGTGAAGTGTACGGCAGTGACGGTTCCCCGATAACGCTTAAAACAGCTGAAGATATAATAGGCAAAAAAATTGTTATATCCGGAAACGAATTCAAGGTAACCGGTATATTTGATTCAGGAGTGATTCCCGAAGAATTTATTGATCTTCAGAATTCCGAAAGCGACAATATGACTCTTGAAAGAGAGTATGAAGCATATCTGGGTGACAGTTTGCATCTTGTTGCATTTGTTGACAGTGAGCGTCTTGAAAAATTCTCTAACGAGACATTCTGGAAAGATAACGGTATTTTGGATTATACAAATTCATCTGTAACATTAGAAAATAACGGAAAATACGAATTCCCCGAATACGGTTCAAACTACTATGCAAAGATTGATTCGATGCCGAAAACTGCAAAGATGTTTTATATCGGAGAAGAAAAAAAGACTCTTTCTGACGGTGAAATTATTGTAAGCGAAAGAACATTGGCTGCAATGATGAATGTAATGCTCAGAAATACGATGGAGGATTTGTATTCAAAAGGTGAGGATGCAGATCAGACAATTTTAGATACTTATAATAAACTCTCTGAATTGTGCAGCGAAATAGAAATCGGCGGCAAGTTTGTCAGGGATGAAGATACAAACAAAGAAGAAATTGTTCCGTTTACCGAGAAAGAAATGAATGAAAAAATCAATTCTTTAATTGCTTTGATAAAGCAGGAAAATATTTCTTTAAAGGCCGGAATGAGATTGTTTGATATGTACAACAATACTTTTATCGGTGATGTTTCTGAATTAAATATTGTCGGTGTTTGTTATCAGAAAACCGAGGACTACGTCATGCAATATCGCATCTACGTATCTGACGGAAAATTTGATGCTCTTTGGAACGAACAGAAAGGAAGCGTTGTTAACTATTCCGAAACTAAAAGTAAATATCAGGAGCCTGAAGATGCTTTTTACAGTATTTTATATGTTCCGTATGAATATTCCGAAGCGGCTGTCGACACTTATTGGTCTTTGTACAATGCAAATGGATGGGGTGCTGATGAAAGCAGAATATATCTTTCGGGAAATTATATAGGATCTCTTAAAATGATTGACGAATTGGTTTCTTCAATGTCAAAGATTTTCCTTTATGTAGGTCTCGGTTTTGCATTGTTTGCGGTGCTTTTGTTCTCGAACTTCATCTCTGTATCAATTTCACAGAAACGCCGTGAAATAGGTATATTGAGAGCTGTAGGTGCGAGAAGTGCGGATGTGTTCAAGATATTCTTCTCCGAATCATTTGTAATCGCAGTTATCTGTATTGCTATTTCTACCGCACTCAGCGTAATCGTATGTAATATACTTAATCGTGAAGTCGGTGCGGAAATCGGAGCTTCGATATTTGTGTTTGGCATTACGTCATTCGCTATAATGGTCGGTGTTGCACTTCTTACTGCAATAATTGCAACTTTCCTGCCGGTATTCAATGCGGCCAAGAAAAAACCGGTTGATTCGATAAGAGCGATATAATTAAATGAATATTCCCGAAGTAACGCCGGCAAGGCGTTACTTCGGGAGAAAGGATAATAAATGTTTGATAAAAAGCAAGAAAAAATAAAAAAGCACTTTGATATTTATATTGACGGTAAAAAATTCAAAATAATGAATTTTTTTATAACCGAAACTCCTGATAAGTGGTTGCGGCTGGTTACAAAAATTCGCGGTCAACAATTTCCGCGCAAAACTGTTGCTGAAATTATAATTACAACACCGGATGATAACATTTCTTTACACGGCTGTTTTATGCACAATGTCAGCAGTCCTGCCTGTGAAGAATGGTGCTATGAAATTGTATAACAAGAACCGCAGTTCTGATTAAGAACTGCGGTTCTTGTTAGTATAGAAGAATATATCATTTTATCGGCTTTGTTTTCAACCTGCGCAAAACTTCTTTTTGCTCTGCCGTTATGCGATAGCTTTCAATGCTTTTCTGTATTGCTTTGTTGTGAGTCCAAACATCAAGTTTTCTTTCTTTGATGTAGGGCAGAACGTCATCAAACTGTTTTGAGAGTGCTGTAGCAAAGTACCACGCTACCATCATTTTTATGTAGTATTCATCGGAACGTATTTGCGAAACTGTGTCCAAAAATATCACATCAAACTTTTCATCGAGATAAAAGCACATTAACATTCTGATTCCGAAGCGTTTCATATATATAAAGTCCGACTCAATCCAACGCATCACGTGAGGCAAAAGTTTTTCGGTGTTCTTCTTGAATACTTTCGGTGTGAGCTGGTCGCAGTTTGCCCAGTTGTCGATATAGGGGAGCAGGGCATCAAGTCTGCGGATTACCTCGTCAAAATCTTTGAGATTCTCAATCAAAAATCCGTGAATCGCATATTCTTCAAAATATTCGTGGGGCAGTACATCCATAAAAAGTTCTGCATCCAGTATGCCGAGAGATTCTTTTGCATACTTGCGAAGTGCAGGCGTTCTGACACCGATTATTGTATCAGGTGATATGTTTGGTATGAGTTTGCTTTGAAACTCTTTGTATTTCTTGTCCTGAAGCGCAAAAAGATCGTTTTTAATGCTCTTGCCTACTATTCCGGAAAGATTGCTGTCTGTCATACAATTTCGCTCCAATCGGCAATCTTAAAGCCTACAAGGATTTTGTCATCAGCGATAAGTAACGGTCTTTTTACCAACATTCCGTCACTTGCCAGAAGTTTTAGTTGTTCTTCTTCTGTCATAGTCGGAAGTTTATCTTTGAGTTCCAAAGATTTGTAGAGTAATCCCGAAGTGTTGAAAAATTTCTTTAATTCAAGTCCGCTTTTTTTGTACCATTCTTTCAATTCTTCGTAAGTCGGGTTATCTTCTTTTATGTGGCGATCAATGTATACGACGCCGTTATCGTCAAGGAATTTTTTTGCTTTTTGACATGTAGTGCATTTTGGGTATTCGATAAATAACATAGCGTGAGTAGCTCCTTATAATTTACGCGGCTTGCACCTGATAGGGCAAGCCGCGGGTAAAATCCGTAACCTTATTTTATTTGGATTCTGCTGTAAGCAGAACTTTTATAGCCGCACCTGTGCGGAGATCTTCAAATGCTTTTTCCCATTGCTCGAGAGGAAGAATTTCTGAAATCAAAGGCTTTACATCGAGCTTGCCGGAAGCCATAAGTCCGAGAGCCATTTCCCAACCCATATAGCTGGAACTCATATTGAACTGCAGATCAATGCCTTTGCGCATTGCGTCATCCCACGGAATTGCTACTGTGGGTTTTCCGTTCATACCGATTGCGCAGAAACGTCCTTTTTTCTTGAGAATATTAAAGCCGTTTGCGATAGCAGGAGCTGCACCGGAACATTCGATTACGAGGTCTGCTCCGACACCGTTTGTTGTGCTTTTGATGTATTCGTTGAGATCCTGTGTCTGAACGTTTACAAATTCGTCAAAACAGTCAATTTTCTTTGCTGCTGTAAGACGGCAACCTTCGTCGCTTGTACATCCTGCGAGGATTATTCTGCCTGCACCTGCGATTCTTGCCATTCTGGCTGCGATAAGACCGATAGCACCGAGACCCATTACAACAACTGTTTCGTTGGGTACTATGCGGCATCTTTCCAAAAGCTGATGTGCTACGATAGCACTGGGCTCCATCATAGCGGCTTCTTCCATAGAAACGTTTTCCGGTACCTTGTGAAGAAGTTTCTCAGGCATTTTTACAAATTCTGCATAAGAACCATCGATTCCCCAGCCGATAGAACGCTTTTCAGCACAGAGCTGAATGTTTCCCGTACGGCAGAGGTAGCATTTTCCGCAGTGGAGGTTGTGTGGCTCACCGACAACTTTGTCGCCTTCTTTGTAGCCTGTAACCTTGCTTCCGCATTTTACAACCGTACCTGAAAATTCGTGGCCGATGATAACCGGAGGCCAGTATGGGAACTCGTCATGATATACGTGAATGTCAGTTCCGCAGATGCCTGTGAATGCAACTTTTATAAGAACTTCGTCTTCTGCTATTTCGGGAATCGGGCGATCCATAATTTCAAAAAATCCGTCGCCTTTTTGTGTTTTAACAAGTGCTTTCATTGTGAAAAAATCCTTTCTTTTAATGCTTTAAGTTTATGTTTCGTTAATTCTTATACTTTTAAATCGGATAACTCAAGTCCTTTGTTTTTGTCAATCGTCCAATCAATTCCCCATTCGTTTTCAAACAGGAGTACAAAGTTTCCGTCCGTGTCCTCTGTCATCATTGCAGAGCTGGGAAGTGTAAGTTTTCTGGGGTCAATCTCCGGATTTTTAATCCAGCGTGCATAGTGGTGGGGAAGTGACTGCATTCTGACAGGACAGCCGTATTCACCTTTCAATCTGTGTTCCAATACTTCAAACTGGAGTACACCGACAGCTCCGATTATAAGTGTTTCTACGCCGATATCGATCTGCTTGAATACCTGAATAGCGCCTTCTTCGGCAAGCTGTGTGATACCTTTTTGGAACTGTTTTCTTTTCATCGAATCTGCAAATGTTATTCTTGAAAAATGTTCTGACGGGAACACCGGAATGTCGGCAAATTTGAGGTTTGAATTTCCTACCGAAAGTGTGTCACCGATGCTGAATATACCGGGGTCAAAAAGTCCGATAATGTCGCCTGCGTATGCTTCTTCGACAATCGTTCTTTCTTGTGCCATAAATTGCGTAGGCTGTGAAAGTTTTATCTTTCTGCCTGATTTTGTGTGCCAGGTCTCCATACCTTTTTCAAACTTACCTGAGCAAATTCTGAGGAATGCCAGGCGGTCTCTGTGTGCAGGGTTCATATTCGCCTGAATCTTGAATATAAATCCGCTGAAAGGTGATTCGACAGGGTCAACTTCTACGTTGTTTTCAGCAGTTTTACCGCTCGGGCAAGGCGCCATCTTTATGAATTCTTCGAGAAACGGAAGAACACCGAAGTTTGTCATTGCCGAACCGAAGAATATAGGAGTGAGTGATCCGTTAAGGACTTTATTTAAATCAAATTCTTCGCCTGCCATATCGAGAAGCTCTATATCTTCCATAAGTTTGCTGTGGTAGTAGTCACCAAGCAAATCTGCAAATACTTCGTCATCAACGCTTCCTGTAACGGAGTTTACGAAAGATTGTCCGTGATTTCCGCCGTCAAATAATTCAACATGTTTTTTATCGCGGTTATAAATGCCTTTGAAATCACCGTCAGTACCGATAGGCCAGTTCATAGGGTATGACTGGATACCCAGGACATCTTCAATCTCTTTCATAAGATCAAAAGGATTTTTTGCTGCACGGTCCATTTTGTTTATAAATGTGAATATCGGAATACCACGCATTTTACAAACATGGAAAAGCTTTATTGTCTGAGCCTCGACACCTTTTGCACCGTCTATAAGCATCACGGCACTGTCTGCCGCCATAAGAGTTCTGTATGTGTCCTCCGAAAAGTCCTGGTGTCCGGGCGTATCAAGAATGTTTATGCAGTAATTGTTGTATTCAAACTGTAGAACAGACGATGTAACCGAAATACCTCTCTGCTTTTCTATATCCATCCAGTCGGAAACTGCATGTTTGTTTGATTTTCTTGCCTTGACAGAACCTGCAAGACGAATCGCTCCTCCGTAAAGCAAAAGTTTTTCCGTCATTGTAGTTTTACCTGCGTCAGGGTGGGATATAATAGCAAATGTACGTCGTCTCTGTACTTCTGCTTCTATCTGCGGTGAACCCATATATATAAACCTCCGTGAGTTAATTTGTATAAAATCGCTGCGCTGTTTATTTTAATAAATAAAACTATGCACATACTTTATCATTTTAATACATACAAGTGTTTTGGGCAAGAAATAAATATTGTTTGAATTACTTTGAATAAAGTGTTATTATATACAGGTATGAATAATTTTAAAGGAGTTGGATTTTATGCCATTGGTAACTTCTAAAGAAATGTTTGAAAAAGCTTACAAGGGCGGATATGCTATCGGAGCTTTTAATGTTAATAATATGGAGATCATTCAGGGTATTACAGAGGCCGCTAAGGAGCTTAATGCACCTTTGATTTTACAGGTTTCTGCAGGTGCCAGAAAATATGCTAATCACACATATCTCGTAAAGCTTGTTGAGGCTGCTATCGAGGAGACAGGTCTTCCGATTTGCTTGCATCTTGACCACGGTGATTCTTTCGAACTTTGTAAGTCATGTATTGACGGTGGTTTTACTTCGGTTATGATTGACGGTTCACACCTTGATTATGAGGAAAATGTTGCACTCACAAAGAAAGTTGTAGAATATGCACATGCGCACGGTGCAGTTGTTGAAGGTGAGCTCGGAAGACTTGCAGGTATCGAGGATGATGTAAATGTAAGTGCTGAGGATGCTTCTTACACAAACCCTGCTCAGGTACAGGATTTCGTTGAGCGTACAGGTGTTGACTCACTTGCTATTGCTATCGGTACAAGCCACGGTGCGTACAAGTTCAAACCGGGTCAGAAACCGCAGCTTAGATTTGATATTTTAGAAGAAGTTGAAAAGCGACTTCCCGGATTCCCGATTGTACTTCACGGTGCATCATCTGTTGTTCCTGAGTATGTTGAAACTATAAATGCTAACGGCGGCTCTATGCCGGATGCTGTCGGTATCCCTGAGGATATGCTTAGACAGGCTGCATCTATGGCGGTTTGTAAGATTAATATTGACTCTGATTTGAGACTTGCTATGACTGCAGGTATCAGAAAGTATATGAATGAGAATCCTTCTCATTTTGACCCCAGACAGTATCTTAAGCCGGCGAGACAGAATATAAAGGATCTTGTTTCACACAAGATTACAAAAGTTCTCGGCTGTGAGAATAAGGCTTAATCGTCATAACATTTTATGATGTTGAAATTTTTATGAATTATTAAACCAATTGAAGGGAGAATGCGAAAACAGAAACTAAATACAAAAGTTCCTGTTTTCGCTTTATTTTTGTTATGGAAAAACTAAGAGGCGCAGCAATATTCGGTCAGTCGGGTGGTCCGACATCAGTTATAAATTCCAGTGCGGCAGGTGTAATAATCACGGCACTCGGACAGGATTGCATTACGAAAGTTTACGGAGCGGAACACGGTATCAAAGGTGTTCTCAATGAGAGATTCTTTGATATGAGTTTAGAAGATCCCAAGGAGCTCGAACTTCTCAAAGTTACTCCTTCATCTGCACTCGGTTCTGTCAGATATAAGCTTGCAGACAGCGATGTTGACGATACTGATTATAAGAGACTTCTCGAAGTTTTCAAAAAGTATGATATAAGATATTTCTTCTACAACGGCGGAAATGACTCAATGGATACCTGTAACAAAGTCAGCAAATACATGAAAAAAGTCGGTTATGATTGCCGTGTTATCGGTGTACCGAAGACTATTGATAATGATCTTTTCGGAACAGACCATTGCCCCGGATTCGGAAGTGCAGCAAAGTTTATTGCGACATCTCTTATGGAGATGTATCAGGATGCTCACGTATACGATAACGGCAGAATTACTATTGTTGAAATTATGGGTAGAAATGCAGGTTGGCTTACCGCAAGCAGCGTTCTTGCATCGGCTAAAGGCATGGGACCGGATTTGATTTATCTTCCGGAAGTTCCTTTTGATGAAGCAAAATTCCTTGAAGACCTTGAAAGAGTTCACAAGGCAAACAAGGGTAGTGTGCTTGTTGCCGTATCCGAGGGTATCAGATATGCTGACGGTACATATGTGGCAGAGAACGGAATAATAGACTCTTTTGGTCACAAACAGCTCGGTGGTGCCGCAGCCAATTTGGCTCGAATAGCTCAGGAAAAACTCGGTACAAAGGCTCGTGGTGTGGAACTTAATATTCTGCAGAGATGTGCTGCACATTGCGGTTCAAAGGCTGATGTTGACGAAGCATATATGGCAGGCGAAGCTGCCGTTCTCAAAGCAGTTGAGGGCTATACCGACTACTGCATCGGATTTGAACGTTCTCATGAAAACGGCGAATATAAGTGCAACATAAAGCTTATAAGTCTTACAGATATTGCTAATGCCGAAAAGAAAGTTCCTCGTGAGTGGATAAATGACGAAGGTAACTTTGTAAAAGACGAATTTGTAGATTATGCTATGCCTCTTATTGCGGGCGACTCCCGAACTCCTACCGAGGATGGTTTGCCGAGATTTGCAAGACTTAAGAAAGTTTTGGCTGATTGATTTATACGGATGCTTTTTCTTCGATTGGTATTTTTGCATACCCAAATGCGGCAGCTTTGGGTTATTTATTTCTCGTAGTAACCTTCCAATAAATCACATATACGATTATTATTATTTCGAAGATAAAAAGTATTGCTATCAAAATAAACAAGTTTCTGTATTTCCCGTTGTTACTTAAAATTTCATAGATGGTGTCGACTCGTGATTGGCGGATTTCCTGTGTACCGATGGTAACGAGCGGAATCTGGATAGTTGTACCGTCATCAAGCTGATACTGGACCTGACCTACAACCGTACCGGATTTTATTTGATCCTTTATTTCATCGGGGTTGTAGCCGGATTCGTATATGTAGTTTGTATGTTTAATAAAGTCTTCGCGGTCTACGGGAGTTACGCAGTATGTTGTCTTACCAGCGGCAAGGCTGATTTCACCGACTTCTGTTTTTATAGTGTTTATCTTGTCGCCGGCTTTTACGAGCAACGAAAGGTTGTAGTTGTTATTTATATCGTTGAGGGCCAATTTTGTAAGTTCCATCGATGTATCAAGGTGGACGCCTGATGAAACAAATATAAGGCTGTAATCTTTGTCTTTCTGTTTTGCATTTGCTTTCTGGTAAAAAGTAGAAGTGTATTCGTTGTTAAGTTCGTTGTTGTCAAAAACGGCAACGGTACCGCCGGAAACTGACGCTGAATTGTTTTCCTCGATAACGAGATCGTGGGGATTACTGATGATTATGTTGTCCCATACCAATACAGCAGGGGCACAATAAATATTAAGAAACCTGGTGTTCTTTACGGCTGTTGCAAGAAACAGGGCAGTGTCATAGACTGTCGTTATCTGAAATTCGTTGTATGAGCCGTCTGATGTGGCAAAAACGGTGTTTTTCATATTAAGTGATGCCGCTTTGTCATTCATAGCAGTGATGTATTGTTCTTTTGTGAGACTCTTTTTATTGCAAAGCTGTTCTGCTAAAAGACGGGTAGCGTTGTCGGCGTTTCCTATCAATGCCGCTTTTACAAGTGTATCGACAGAGTATGCTCTGTTTTTCGTGATACTGTAACCGCCTGAATATGATTTGCTGCTCTCTGTTGCTACGATAGAGTCTGTCAGAGAAAAATTTTCAAGCGCTATGTAGCATGTCATCATTCTTGCTATAAGTGATGCATTTACCGAAGCGTCAGAGTTTTGCTTTGTTATGATTTGGTTACAGTTCGTTTCGTAGAGTATATATGAAACTTTTTTTTCGTTGTCTTCCGATTCGATAAGGTCGGAAAAGTTTTGATCTTCTGCAGCAAAAACTGATGTGACAGGGGATAAAAACGACATCGAAAAAACAACGGCAAGCAAAAACAGTGCCGTGATACATTTCAATGTATCAAATTTTTTTCTAAAACTTGTATGTCCCATATAAATCAAAAATTTTAAATATAATAACCGGCACCAACAGGTCTTAATGACAGCTGCTGATACCGGTTCCAAACAATATTGTATGCAGAAGCTGAATTATTTAACTTCTACAGTCCAACCCATTGTATCTTCTATTCTGCCGCTCTGGATACCTGTGATAGTATCATAGATACGTGCTGAAAGAGGACCGGTTTCGCCATTGTTTATCGGCATGATGTTACCTTTCCAGTTGAGCTCGCCCATAGGTGAGATAACTGCTGCAGTACCTGTACCGAAAGCTTCGTCAAGTTTGCCTGCTTTGTGAGCTTCGTAAAGTTCTTCGATAGAAAGTTTGCGCTCTGTAATTTTTACGCCCCAGCTCTTGAGAAGATTAATAGTAGAGTCACGTGTAACACCTGCGAGGATAGAACCGTTAAGCTCAGGTGTAACAACCTCTCCGTCGATAACGAAGAATACGTTCATAGTACCAACTTCTTCGATGTACTTACGCTCAACACCGTCAAGCCAGAGAACCTGTGTGTAGTTAAGCTCGTGTGCCTTTGTCTGTGCACGGATACTTGCTGCATAGTTACCGGGAGTCTTTGCATAACCGATACCACCGCGTACTGCACGCACATAATCATCTTCTACATAAATTTTAACCGGGTTAAGTCCTTCGGGATAGTATGCACCAACCGGTGAAAGGATGATGATGAACTTATATGTCGAAGACGGTTTAACTCCGAGATATGGGTCTGTAGCTATAATGAAAGGTCTGATGTAAAGTGATGTGCCGGGCTCTGTAGGAATCCAGTCAGCATCAACTTTTATAAGCTCTTTGAGAGCTTCGAGTGCGAACTCTTCGTCAATAGCAGGAATGTCAAGTCTTGCATTTGAGATGTTTGCTCTTTCGAGGTTTTTCTGAGGTCTGAAAAGAAGAACTCTTCCGTCATCTGTACGGTAAGCTTTCATACCTTCAAAGATACCTTGGCCGTAGTGAAGAATCATAGCTGACGGATCAAGTGAAAGCGGTCCGTAGGGCACAATACGTGCATCATGCCAGCCTTTACCGGCTGTGTAATCTAAAACAAACATGTGATCCGTGAAATATTTTCCGAATCCGAGATTAGTCTGGTCAGGTTTTGCTTTAGGTGAAGTATTTTTTGTAATAGAAATATTCATAACATTTCCTCCTAAAATAGCATATATTTGTCCGTATCCGACGAATACGGAACTACAAGTATTGATTATACCACTTTTTTTGCAAATTTCTACATAAATTATTCAAAAAATCATATTTTTCTGTACTTTAAAAATTCGCTGTGATAAAATAACAGAAATCACGAAACTCGTGATAAATATGAGCGGGTTTTCGTCACACGATATTATCGGAGGTAATTTTATGCGAATTGAAACTAAATGCGTACAGTCCGGCTACAGCCCGAAAAACGGTGAAGCGAGGGTGCTTCCTATTTATCAGAGCACTACATACAAGTATGATTCTTCTGAGTTTATGGGTGACCTTTTTGATTTGAAGGCAGACGGATTTTTCTATACAAGACTTGCAAATCCCACAGTAGATGCTGTTGAGAAAAAAATTGCTGATTTAGAGGGTGGCGTTGCTGCGGTTATGACATCTTCGGGACAGGCTGCTTCTATGTATTCTGTTTTGAATATTTGCCACTCGGGTGACCATGTGGTTTGTTCGAGTGCTATTTACGGCGGAACATACAATCTTTTCAATAAGACTATGAGAGAGATGGGTATCGACTTTACATTCGTGTCTCCGAACTCAACTGCTGATGAGTTGGAAGCTGCATTTAAGACCAATACCAGATGTGTATTCGGCGAGACGCTTTCAAATCCGGCGCTTGATGTACTTGATATTGAAGTATTTGCAAATGCTGCGCATAAGCACGGTGTACCGCTTATCGTGGACAATACATTCCCGACACCTATAAACTGTAATCCTTTTAAGTTTGGTGCTGACATTGTTACACATTCCACTACAAAGTATATGGACGGACATGCTTGTGCACTCGGCGGAGTAGTTATCGACAGCGGTAATTTTGATTGGAACAACGGTCTTTTCCCCGGTCTTACAACTCCCGATGAGACATATCACGGCATCACGTATACCGAAAAGTTCGGAAAAGCTGCATATATTGTAAAAATGAGAACTCACCTTATGAGAGATATCGGTGCTATGCAGGGACCTCAGAATGCATTCTTGCTCAATTTAGGACTTGAAACACTTCATCTCCGTATGGCAAGACACGTAGAGAATGCACAGAAAGTTGCAGAATATCTTGAATCACAGATTGCGACAGGTAAGGTTTCGTGGGTGAACTATCCCGGTCTTAAGAGCAATAAGAATTATGAACTTTGTCAGAAGTATATGCCAAACGGTTCTTGCGGCGTTGTATCATTCGGTGTTGCAGGCGGCAGAGAAGCGGCTACTAAATTTATGGATTCTCTTAAATTGGCTGCAGTGGTTACACACGTAGCCGATGCCAGAACTTGCTGTCTGCATCCTGCAAGCACAACCCACAGACAGCTTACTGATAAGCAGCTTGAGGATTGCGGTGTAAGTCCTGATCTTGTAAGATTCTCTGTAGGTATTGAGAATGCCGACGATATAATTGACGATATAAAACAAGCATTGGAGAAATGTTAATTTCGATAGTATGATAAAACTTCCTTTATTTGTAGAAAAAGTAATAGACGTTTTAGAAGAAAACGGTTTTGAAGCATACGTAGTCGGCGGCTCGCTCCGGGATATTTATCTCGGCAGCGAGCCTCATGATTGGGACGTGTGTACTTCTGCTATGCCTGAAGAAACGATGAAATGCTTTGAAGGATACAGAATAATCGAAACAGGTCTTAAACACGGTACTGTTACGGTAATGAGTGACGGTAATCCGATTGAAATTACGACGTACCGCATCGACGGAGACTACAAAGATTGCAGACATCCGGAAAATGTTACTTTTACGAAGAATATTGAAGAGGACCTGAAACGAAGAGATTTTACCGTAAATGCTATGGCATACAGCCCTAAAAGAGGATTTGTGGATTGTAACGGAAGCAGAGCGGATATAGAAAACGGTGTTATCAGATGTGTCGGAAATGCAAAAGAACGTTTCACAGAAGATGCACTCAGAATAATGAGATGTATAAGATTTTCCGCGGTGCTCGGCTTTTCTGTTGACGATGATACAGAAGCTGCTGCGAAAGAACTTGCAGGCAACCTTTCAGCGATTTCCAAAGAGAGAGTCTGGACTGAATTTAAAAAGATGATGTGCGCAAAGGACGGTAAATGGCTTTCTGAATGTATCAGAAAGTTTACTTCCGTGCTTTCAGTTGTGATTCCGGAAATTTTGCCGACAGTAGGTTTCCCGCATAACAATCCGCATCACATATATGATGTGTGGGAGCATACGCTTTTTTCCGTAGCAGTATCAGAGCCTGAACTTGATGTAAGAGTTTCATTGCTGTTCCACGACCTCGGAAAACCTTATGTGCAGACTGTTGATGAAAAGGGGATAAGTCACTTCAAACAGCATCAGCCTGTAAGTGAGAATATTGCCTTGGAAATACTCAAAAATCTTAAAGTTGATAACAAAACAAAAGAAACCGTATGTTTGCTTGTAAAGTATCACGATATCAAAATAGAAAACACTATGTCATGTGTAAAAAGATTGCTCGGAAAAATCGGTGAAGAGAATTTCTTTAAGCTTCTGAAAGTAAAAAGAGCCGATATAAAAGCACATGCACCTGAGTATATTGAAAGTGATCTAAAACATTGTGATGAGCTGGAAGAAACTGCGAAAAAAATACTTGCTGAGAATCAATGTTTCAAAATCGGAGACTTGAACATCAACGGCAACGATGTGATGTCCCTGGGAATAAAAAGCGGAAAGCAAGTCGGAACTGTGTTAAAAACATTGCTTGACGCAGTTATAAGCGAAGAAATCGAAAATGACCGTGAAATACTGCTTACAAAGGCGCGTGTAATTATTGACGGAAGTGATTAAATCCTGTAAAATATTTACAGGATTTTTTATTTAGGAGGATGTATGATGGATATTGAAAAATTGTATGATCAATGGTCAACAAAACTCTACTTTGATGACGCTACAAGAAAAGAGCTTCTCGCAGTAGCAGGAGACGATGCTGAGATCAGAGATAGATTTTACAGAGAACTTGAGTTTGGTACAGCAGGTATCAGAGGTGTTATCGGTGCCGGCACAAACAGAATAAATGTTTACGTTGTAAGACGCGTCAGCCACGGTATCGCACAGATGATTGTAAAGCGCGGCGAAAAGGCTATGAAAGCCGGTATCGTTATCGGTTATGACAGCAGAAATTTTTCAAAAGAGTTTGCTATGGAAGCAGCTTCCGTATTTGCCGGAAACGGTATCAGAGTATATATGCATTCTGACCTTTGTCCTGTTCCGGTGCTTTCATATTCTATCAGAAAGCTCAAGTGCGAGGCAGGTGTTATGGTTACTGCCAGCCACAACCCGAAGGAGTACAACGGTTATAAAGCTTACGGTTCAGACGGTGCGCAGATTCCGCCCGAGGACAGCCAGGTTATCACAGACGTTATCAGTAAGATTACGGATTATACAAAACTTCCGAAATTTGATTATGATTTCTTTGTAAGAAAAGGTACTATCAGAATTTTGGATGATAAAGTTAAAAAATCTTACTTTGCAGAGATAAAGAAAGTTCTTGTTGATAAAGAAAATCTTAAGAAGAACGCAGGAAATCTTAAACTCGTATATACACCGGTTCACGGTGCAGGTGCAAAATTTGTACCGGTTATTCTTAAAGAGCTCGGTTTTGAAAATCTCTACGTTGTAGAAGAGCAGATGGAACCGAACGGTGACTTCCCGACAGTAAATGTCCCAAATCCGGAAAACAGAGATGTTTACGATCTGGCAGTTGCCCTTGCTGAGAAAAACGGTGCAAATCTTACTTTGGCGACAGACCCTGACGCAGACCGTACAGGTGCATTTATAAAGAGTGCAAACGGCGAATACGTTATGCTTAACGGAAACCAGATCGGATGCGTACTTCTCGAATACATACTTTCTGCAAAAGCTAAGACAGGCACTATGCCCGAGAGACCTTTTGTAGTATCTACAATCGTATCCACAGACCTTGCAAAAGCTATTTGTGATAACTATGGTGTAGAGTACATACAGGTTCTCACAGGATTTAAGTTTATCGGTGAGCAGATAGCGCTTCTTGAAGAGCAGGGCGACAAAAAGTTTGTGTTCGGTTTCGAAGAGAGCTACGGATATCTCGCAGGTACTTATGCAAGGGATAAGGATGCTGTTGCATCTTGTATGCTTCTTGCAGAAGCTGCAGCTTATTATGACTCTATCGGTATGACTCTTCTTGATGCTGTCGAAGAAATTTACAAAAAGTACGGATACTATGCAGAGATGCAGGTATCTCTCACACTTAAAGGTGAGTCGGGTGTTGCTAAGATGGCAGAGCTTATGGATGCTTTCCGTGCTAAAAAAGGTGATGTCGTAAAAGAAGAAATTTCTGTATTTAAGGATATAAAAACTTCTGTTGCCGTTGATTGTAAGACAGGCGAAGAGACAGCGATTGATCTTCCTAAGTCAAATGTATTGTACTACGATATGCCTTGCGGTTGGTTTGCTGTAAGACCTTCAGGCACAGAGCCTAAAATCAAGTTTTATTTCGGTATTTGTGACAAAACAAGCATGGATGCCGCTTGGGATAAGGCGGAGGAAATAAAGGCTGATCTGATGGCTACGGTACAGGAATTATTGAAGTAATTATAAATATGATTCAGTTGGTTGTTGCGACGCAGGATTTATCCTGCGTCGCATACGATATTTAAAAGGGTAATGGTTATGGCAGTTAAAGATTTTGTGCATTTGCACGTGCATACGGAATACAGTTTACTTGACGGTGCTTGCAGGATAAAGGACCTTGTTTCGGCATGCAAAGAAAAGGGTATGAAAGCTATCGCCATGACCGATCACGGTGTGATGTTCGGAGCTATTGATTTTTATAACGAGTGCAAGGCTCAGGGTATAAAACCTATCATCGGTTGCGAAGTTTACACCGCACGCAGAACAAGATTTGATAAGGAATCTGCGTATGACTCCGATTACGGACATCTCATATTACTTGCAAAAAACAATGTCGGTTATAAAAATCTTATAAAGATTGTATCAGCAGGATATACCGACGGATTTTATTACAAGCCGAGAGTAGATAGAGATATTCTTGCCGAAAACTCAGAAGGCCTTATTTGTTCTTCTGCATGTCTTGGCGGAGATATTCCTCGTCTCATAATGGAGGAAAATTATGAGGGAGCAAAAGAACTTGCACTTTGGTACAGAGATACGTTCGGAGAGGGTAATTATTTCCTCGAACTTCAGAGTAACGGATTAGAAGAACAGATAAAAGTAAATCAGCAGCTTGTCAGAATGTCCGAAGAGACAGGCATTCCGCTTATTGCGACAAACGACGTGCATTTCATTGAAAGAAAAGATGCCAGAGCACAGGATATACTTATGTGTATACAGACAGGTAAGCATTATGCGGATACAGATCGTATGAAGTTTAATACAGATCAGGTGTATTTACGCTCGCCCGATGAGATGTGTGCATTGTTTGAAAGTCAGCCGGAGGCTATTGATAACACCGTAAAGATTGCGGATATGTGTAATGTAGAACTTGAATTCGGTCGCTCTATACTTCCTAACTTCGAAATTCCCGAAGGATATACTTCTGAGTCTTATCTCAGAAAACTTTGTTATGACGGTGCGGAGTTCAGATTCGGAAAAGTACTTTCTGGCGAAGTGCGCGAAAGACTTGAATATGAGCTTGATATTATCTGTAAAATGGGTTATGCAGACTACTATCTTATCGTGTGGGATTTCATACGATTTGCAAAAGATAACGGTATTACGGTAGGCCCCGGAAGAGGTTCCGGTGCGGGTAGCCTTGTGGCATATTGTCTTAAAATTACGAATATTGATTCACTTAAATATAATCTGGCATTTGAGCGTTTCTTAAATCCGGAACGTATCAGTATGCCTGACTTTGACGTCGACTTCTCTGATACAAGAAGAAAAGAAGTTATTGATTACGTTATCAGAAAATACGGCAGCGAATGTGTTGCACAGATTACAACATTCGGTACGATGGCGGCAAGGGGTGCCGTTAGAGATGTCGGAAGAGTCTTGGATATGCCATATGGTGATGTGGACGTTATCTCAAAAATGATACCGACGGAGCTTGGTATCACAATAAAAGATGCTCTTGCTAAGAATCCCGAGCTAAAGGCAAAATATGACAGCGATGAGAGTGTAAAAGATCTTATCGATACCGCTATGCAACTTGAAGGTATGCCGAGAAACATATCTACTCATGCGGCGGGAGTTGTACTTACAAAAGATCCTGTTACATCTTACGTACCTGTACAGAAGGTAGGAGAGAGTGTTTCGACGCAGTATCCTATGAAAAATCTTGAAGCACTCGGTCTTTTGAAAGTTGACTTTTTAGGTCTGCGCACTCTTACTGTTGTTCAGGATTCTCTTGAAATGATAAAAGAAAATTACGGTCTTGAAATAAATTTTGATACGATGGAGATGAATGATCCCAAAGTATTTAAAACCATTTCTGATGGTAAGACTATGGGTATATTCCAGCTTGAAAGTGCCGGTATGACAAGGTTTATGATGGATTTGCAACCTGACTGTCTTGAGGATATTATCGCCGGTATTTCGCTTTACAGACCGGGTCCGATGGATCAGATTCCTAAGTATACCGAAAATAAAAAACATCCGGGTAATGTAAAATACGATCATCCGATTCTTGAACATATTCTTGACGTTACGTACGGCTGTATGTTTATCAGGAACAGGTTATGCAGATAGTACGTGATGTAGCAGGTTATACGATGGGACGTTCTGATCTTGTAAGACGTGCTATGGCAAAGAAAAAGCACGATGTTATGGAAAAAGAACGTGCTGTATTTATCAAGGGTGCAGAAAAGAACGGTGTTTCGAGAGAAATTGCAAACAATATTTTTGAGCAGATGACCGATTTTGCAAGTTATGCTTTTAATAAATCACATGCTGCTTGTTATGCGGTTGTCGGATATGAAACTGCTTGGCTTAAAACATACTATCCCGTTGAGTTTATGGCAGCGATTATGAATAGTTTCATAGGGAAAAACGATATGATTCCTCCCTATATAACTGAATGTCGAGCGATGAATATAAAGGTATTGCCACCGGATGTAAATTGTTCTGTCGGTAGATTTGCCGTAGAAAACGGTAATATAAGATTTGGACTTGCAGGACTTAAAAATGTCGGAACGCATGCAGTTGCTTCGATGGTTGCAGAAAGAAATGCAAACGGAAAGTATAAAGATTTCGTTGATTTTTGCAGACGTATACAGAGTACTGATATAAATAAAAGATGTGTAGAGAGTTTTATAAAAGCAGGTGCTTTCGATTCTATGGGTTACAACCGTGCGCAACTTTTGAGTTCGTATGAGAATATTCTTGAAAGTGTTTCTGCCGAGCAGAAAAACAAGGTCAGCGGACAGCTTTCATTCTTTGATATGTTTGAAGATTCCGTGACGGACAGTATGTCTGCTGAGCTTGTACCTATGGATATAAATGAGTTTCCTCAGTCAGTTATATTGTCTAAGGAAAAAGAGGTTATGGGCCTTTATTTTTCCGGACATCCTCTTTCTGCGTACCTGGAACAAGTTGAAAATATAAGCACAATTAAGACTTCTGACTTTATGACAAACGAAAGCGATGATGAGAGTGATAACGTCAGTATGGATTCAAATGCGCAGGAATCATTTGATAATATGCAGATTACGATTTGCGGCATTGTAACCGATGTTCGCAAAAAGATTACAAAACGCAATGATACAATGGCTTTTGTGAAATTGGACGATATGTACGGAGAAGCAGAGCTTCTTGTTTTTGCAAAAACATACGAAAAGTTTAAAATGTTTTTGAAAGAAGAAGAAATAATTGTTGTAAAAGGTCGGCTGAGCGTTAAAGAGGGGGACTCTCCAAAGATAATTCCCGAGGCGGTATGGAATATAGATAATTACACACCTGACACGAGAAAAGAATTTAAAATAAAGTGTTCCCAAGACATTAAGGATAGAGTCAAAGCATTTATAAAGTA
Source organism: Oscillospiraceae bacterium (assembly GCA_015069195.1). Taxonomy (GTDB): domain Bacteria; phylum Bacillota; class Clostridia; order UBA1212; family UBA1212; genus SIG423. The sequence continues at coordinate 33,480 of SVJA01000006.1, forward strand.
TTTTGAAGGCAGAACTCAAGTGGATGTATACGATTCCGTAACCGATGAAAAGATATACAGCGGTTATATAGATGGTTCGCAGACAGTAAGGGAAGAATTAGAGAAATTGATTTCGGAGGGAAAAAGACAATGAAAATTGTTGTTGTCGGATGCGGAAAAATAGGTGAGACTATAATAAAAAATCTTGTGAACGAAGGTCATGATGTTGTAGCGGTTGATATGGAGCAGGAGGTCGTTTCACAGGTAAGCAATATGTACGATGTTATGGCTGTGTGCGGAAACGGTGCCGATAATGATACTCTTGACGAAGCCGGTGTTAAAGATGCTGAGCTTTTTGTTGCGGTTACAGACTCTGATGAAAGAAATATGTTGAGCTGTTTTATTGCATCTAAGATGGGTGCAAAGCAGACTATTGCCAGAATACGAAATCCTGAGTTTAATGATAACAGTCTTAACTTTATAAGAGAAGAGTTAGGTGTTTCCATCGCTCTGAATCCGGAAAAACTCGCTGCACATGAAATATACAGTTTGCTGAAACTTCCTGCTGCTACAAAAATAGAGACTTTTTCTACGCGAAAATTTGAAATTATAGAGATAAAACTAAAAGTCGATTCTCCTTTTAACGGTTTGAGCCTTATAGACATAAGAAAAAAGTTTCCGTATAAGTTTTTGGTGTGTACAGTTTTACGGGATGATAAAGCTTTTATACCGGATGGTAATTTTGTATTAAAGAGCGGAGACCGAATAAGTATTACTGCCAGCAGAAAAGAAGTTCAGAAGCTTTTAAAGAAAATCGGTATTGTTCAGCGACCTGTTAAAAGTGTAATGATTCTCGGAGCAAGTAAAATATCTCATTATCTGGCAGAGATGCTTCTCTCGGACGGTAATGATGTAAAGATCATAGACAAAGATAAAGAAAAGTGTTTAGTGTACGATGAAAAACTTAAGCATCCTGTAATGATTCACGGTGACGGTGCACAGCAGGAACTTCTTTTGGAAGAAGGTCTTAAGTCTATGGATGCGTTTGTTTCCATAACCGGAAATGACGAGTGTAATATTCTTGTTTCATACTTTGCTCAGAGTTTGGATGTTCCCACAGTTATAACGAAAACAAACAGAGATGAGTTTTCACAGATGGCAAACCGTTTGGGACTTGATTGTATTGTCTCTCCTCACATGACTGTTGCGAATGCCATCGTAAGATATGCCAGAGCTCTTGAAAATTCGATGGACAGCAGTATTGAGACACTTTACAAGATAATGGACGGAAAAGCCGAAGCTTTGGAATTCATAATCGGACATGACTGTAGCTTTCTTAATATACCGATTAAGGACATTAAACTTAAAGACAATGTTTTGATTGCAGGCATCATAAGAAATAAGTCTGTGATAATACCGGGCGGTCTTGATTTTATTTTAGAAAAGGATAAAGTTGTAATAGTAGCAAGCGGTATAAAGATTACGAGCATTGCGGATATTATTCAATAAGGAGAATTTTCGGGTTTTATGAATCGTAGAATGGTTTTTAATATGGCGGGCAAAGTTGTTACAGCGACCGGGTTGTTGTTAATTCTTCCGACATTGGTAGCTTTGATATATAAAGAATTTAAAGTATTCGAAAGCTTTCTTATTGTTGCTGTTGCTGCAATTTTGATCGGTTTTGCAGTCATAAAAATTACAAAACCCCGCACTAATGTTATATATGCAAAAGAAGGATTTCTTATTGTTGCTCTCACTTGGCTTTCTATGTCACTTGTCGGTGCCGTTCCGTTTGTTTTATGCGGAGAAATTCCGAATTATGCTGATGCCTTTTTTGAAATTGTAAGTGGTTTTACAACGACGGGAGCATCTGTTCTTCCTGATGTGGAGGCTCTTAGTCATGCCGCACTTTTCTGGAGAAGTTTTTCTCATTGGATCGGTGGTATGGGTATATTGGTTTTCATGCTCATATTTATTCCGAATATGTCAGATCGTTCTATACATATACTTCGTGCCGAAATGCCGGGGCCTGTTGTCGGAAAACTTGTTCCGAAAGCTACGGATACTGCGAGGATATTATATATAATTTATCTGATAATGACTGCTACGGAAATAGTTTTGCTGTTTGCAGGCGGTATGCCTTTCTTTGACAGTATGGTTCATTCGTTCGGAACAGCAGGTACGGGCGGATTCGGTATAAGGGGAGATAGTATCATGAGTTATTCTCCTTACTGTCAATGGATTATAGCGATATTTATGTTTTTATTCGGTATAAACTTTAATCTGTATTATCTTTTACTTATAAGAAGATTTAAGTCGGTTTTTCGCAGCGGTGAATTGTGGGCATACGTCGGTATATCAGTAGGTGCTGTTGCGTTGATTTGTGCGGATATATATTCTTCTTGTCAAAATCTCGGAGAGGCTTTGAGACTTTCTGCTTTTCAGGTGTCTTCAATAGTGACGACTACGGGTTATTCTACGGCAGACTTTAATTTGTGGCCTACTTTTTCTAAAACAATATTGTTGCTGTTGATGATAGTAGGTGCGTGCGCAGGTTCCACAGCCGGCGGTATGAAAGTTTCACGTGTTGTTATTATCGTAAAAACTATAAAAATGCAAATAAAGGCACTTTTGCACCCGAGATCGGTAAATTCGGTTAAGTTTGAAGGCAAAACTGTCGGTGATGAAACGCTCAAAAGTGTTAATTCATATCTTGGTATTTATTGTCTGTGTCTTGCAGGATTTTTCTTCGTTCTGTCATTTGATTCTTTCGGCGATATAGAGACAAATATAAGTGCAACGATTGCATGTTTTAATAATATCGGCCCCGGTTTTGGCGGGGTAGGTCCAATGGCAAATTATGACGGATATAATTATTTTTCAAAAATAATTCTTTCGTTTGCAATGCTTTTCGGAAGACTTGAAATTTTCCCGATGATAATCTTTTTCTCACCGTCCACATGGACTAAACAATAGACGGTATCTGAGCATTCCGAATACTTTTGGAAAAAATTTTGTTTACAAATTGTTGTTTTTGTTTCGATTGACATAAAATAATTTTATACTGTATACTTTTTCTATTGAGAGAGTATACAGTTTTTTTATCAGAAAGAGAGCTTTATAATGAATACTACAAAAAACAAAGCTGACAGAAAATCTTACTCCGAAAGACTTGCGGCTATCACAAGATATGCGGAGAAAAAAAGAGAGTTGTGCGATACTAATGATCGTATTTCGATCGAACTTTATAAGGAATACGGTGTTAAGCGCGGCTTGCGTGACGAGAACGGCGAAGGTGTATTGACAGGTCTTACAAATATTTCAAAGATTATTTCATTCAAAAAAGTTGACGGTGTGAAAACCCCTTGCAAAGGCGAGCTTTGGTACAGAGGTTATGATGTGAAGACGCTTATCGGAGCTCTCGGCGAGAATGAGTTTGGCTTTGAAAAGATAGCATATCTTCTTTTGTTCGGTCAGATGCCGAATAAAACCGAGCTGAATGAGTTTAAAAAATTGATCGGACAGAGCAGAAGTCTTCCTACAAACTTTACTCGTGACGTCATTATGAAAGCCCCGACTGCCGATATTATGAATACTATGACAAGAAGTATTCTGACGTTGTCTTCTTATGATACCGAGTATAATACCGGAGACATAAGGACAAATCTCAGACGCTGTATACAGCTCATAAGTATTTTTCCTTTGCTTGCCGCGTATTCGTATCATGCATACAATCATTATGAAAATGATGAGAGTATGTACATTCACCGTCCGGATCCGAATCTTTCGACAGCAGAAAATCTTCTTATGCTTCTTCGTCCGGATAAAAAGTACACTCCTATCGAGGCAAAGGTTCTGGATACCGCGCTTATTTTGCACATGGAACACGGCGGCGGTAATAACTCTACGTTTACCACTCGTGTTGTGACTTCATCGGGTTCCGATACATATTCTACTGTCGCTGCTGCTATGTCATCACTCAAAGGTCCGAAACACGGTGGCGCGAATATTAAAGTAGTTGAAATGATGCAAGACATCAAGGCAAATATAAAGAATGTAGAAGACAAGGACGAAATCGAAGCATATCTTACAAGGATTGTAGACAAGGAAGCTTTTGATAAGAAAGGTCTTATTTACGGTATGGGTCATGCGGTGTATTCACTTTCCGATCCGCGTGAAGAAGTTTTCAAAAAATACGTCGAACAACTTGCTATCGAAAAGCACCGTGAGAAGGATTTGCTTCTTTATAATTCCATTGAAGAACTTGCACCGAAGGTCATTGCTGCCAAAAGACGAATCTACAAGGGTGTAAGCCCGAATGTGGACTTTTACAGCGGTTTTGTATACGAGATGCTTGATATTCCTTTAGAGCTTTATACGGCCATTTTTGCGATTGCAAGGATAGTCGGTTGGAGTGCTCACCACATAGAAGAACTCGTAACAACCGATAAGATTATAAGACCTGCTTATATGAGCATTATGGAAAAACAGGAATGATTATCTGAGACGGATTTTGAAAAATTTGCGAAACGGTAAAAATATTTCCTCGGAAATATTTTGGGGCAAACGCCACCAACGGCATAGCGGTTGGTGGCGTTATTTGATTATATACAGAGAGCCTCGTGGCGATGCCACGAGGCTCTCTGTATATTGCCCGGTCGCCGCTCCGGCGACCGGGCAAATTCTGAATAAATCAACTATTTATAAAATAATCTGCTATAAGACAAGCACCATAAGCAATCGGTTGGTGACCAAGATACACAAGTAATGAATTTCTGCCGAGCCACGAAAAAGTCTTTACGATAAAATTATCATGCGGAAAATCAGGAAGCAAAGAAGTTCTGTTTTTGTAAAGTGTTCTGCCGAGACAAACACCGATCATATAGAATCCTAAATTCGGAAAGATCGGGAAGAAATCACCTGCAACAAAATATGGAGTTGTCAGACCGAGGCAAAATAAATATTCATTTGATACCGTGAATGTTTCAAACCAGAATCCCATACCGATGATGATAGCACCGAGTATAAATAAAACGGGTGTCGGCAATTTGCGATACAACGGATAAGTAAGCATACAGAATGCCATAAGGTGAAGTATACCGAAGAAAATGTAGTTATAGGGATCTCCGATAATAAGAGTGGCAACCGTAACGATAAGAGCTGCCCCCAAAACTATCAATCCTCGTTTCATATGTTTTGTACCTAATGTGATACAAATGCCGGATATAAAAATAAAAAGTATACCGCCGTATTCCTGTATGAAATGATACCATGCCGGCCAATCATTAAGGTCGACAAAGCCAAACATATCAAGATCAAACATCACATGGATGAAAACAACACATACGATGAAAAGTCCCCGAAAGGCATCAAGCTCCCATATACGGTTTTTTGTGAAATTTTTGTCAGCGGAATCCTTCATAAAATCTCCTGAATGATTTATAATAGAGGCACATTATAACACTTAAATTATGAAAATTCTACATGAAACCTCTGGACAAAATCTATTATGCTTGCTGTAAAATTTATGTAAAATAAAACATAAAATATACCTCAAAATGTTATGATGAAAAAAACATAAAATTTTACGGAAGGAGGGGTTGAAAAATGGGAGTAATGTGTTATACTCAATCACAGAGAGAGGTGATTGTGATGCCGAAAATAAAACCTATTTCGGACTTGAGAAACTATTCTGAAGTTTTAAATGATGTTGCAGTCGGAAGCCCTGTGTTTCTGACCAAAAATGGACGCGGAAAATATGCGATAATAGATATAGATGAGTACGAAAGAATACAAGCTAAAATGACGTTGCTCGATGAGCTGTTAAAAGGTAAAACTTCAGGTGAGGAGAGAGGCTGGATACCGTCAGAGGATATCCGTCGTGAATTTATGGTTTGTGAGCCGCATGATTGAAATTTTTTATTCCGGTGAGGCACGCAAAGACTTGCGGAGTATACTGGATTATATTCATTTTGATTTAGGCAATCCGAAAGCTGCCAGGGGCACACTAAATAAGATAGTAAAAGATATAGAAAAGTTGTCATACTTTCCGCTTTCGGGTGCAAGTCTTGATGCGGTGACCGATTTTGAATCGGACTTCAGATATATAGCGACCTGTAACTACTTGGTATTTTATCGTCTTGACGAAAACAAAATACATATCGACCGTATTATAAGCGGTAAGAGGGATTATATACGTGTATTGTTCGGTTAAAGAGCAGACGGCGATGAGTTCAAAAGTTAAACTCATCGCCGTCTGTTTTTCTGTCTTAATATAAAAATATCGATTGATTAAAAATCGTGGACTATCTATTTTGTTCTGTTGATATGAACTGTTTTAACCCAGAATCAAAAAAATTTGCCCAAAGTGCAACGCATACTGTCTATCCTGGCACAAAAGTCGTTCAAATCCTTTTTAGCAAAGCTAAACCGTAATAACTTCGCACTATCCTAAAAAAACACGACCAAATCCTTTTTAGCGTAGCTAAACCAGGATTTTGTCGTGTTTTTTTTTAGGATAGTTCAAAAGCTCCCGTATAGAGCTGGTAATACGTTCCTTTTTCTGCTATCAGTTGTTCGTGGTCGCCTCGCTCGATTATGTGACCGTGATCCATTACCATAATGACATCTGAGTTCTTAATGGTGGAAAGTCTGTGTGCTATGACAAAGACTGTGCGGCCTTCCATAAGTTTGTCCATACCACGCTGTACGATTGCTTCGGTTCTGGTATCGATAGAGGATGTTGCCTCATCGAGAATCATTGCCGGCGGGTCTGATACAGCGGCCCTGGCTATGGCTATGAGCTGACGCTGACCTTGAGAAAGGTTTGCACCGTTGTTGGTGAGTTCTGTCTGATAACCTTGGGGCAGGCGAGTGATGAAGTCGTGTGCTCCTGCGAGTTTTGCCGCTTCGATACATTCATCGTCGGTGGCTTTTAGTCTGCCGTAGCGGATGTTATCCATTACCGTGCCGGTGAAAAGGTTTGTTTCCTGAAGAACTATGCCGAGTGCTCTGCGGAGTTCAGCTTTCTTTATTTTGTTTATGTTAATACCGTCATAGCGAATCTTACCGTCTTGGATATCGTAGAAACGGTTGAGCAGGTTTGTGATAGTGGTTTTACCTGCGCCGGTAGCACCTACGAATGCAACTTTCTGACCGGGTTCTGCAAAAAGCGAAATGTCGTAAAGAATTTGTTTATCGTCTTTGTAGCCGAAGTCAACGTTTGTGAGACGAACGTCTCCTTTGAGTTCGGTGTAGGTGAGGGTTCCGTCTTTGTGAGGATGTTTCCAAGCCCAATGTCCTGTGCGGACGGGTGTTTCGGTGATCGTGCCGTCTTCTGCGATTTCTGCACGTACAAGTGTAACATAACCATCGTCTTCTTCGGGTGCCTGATCCATAAGATCAAATATTCTGGAAGCACCTGCCATACCCATAACGATGCTGTTTATCTGCTGTGAGAGCTGGTTTACGTTACTTGAAAACTGCTTTGACATATTGAGGAACGGAACGACCATGGCGATACCGAAGGGGAGACCCGAAAAACCGATATTTTGGAATCCGTATGCACTTGAAAGCCAGATGAAAAGACCGCCTGCGATGGCAACCAGAACGTAAGTTATGTTACCGATATTCATGATGACAGGGCCGAGAAGGTTTGCAAAAGCGTGTGCTTTGGTGGCGTTTACACGGAGTTCTTCATTCAATTTTTCAAATGAATCTTCTGCTTCTTTTTCGTGGCAGAAAACATTGATAACTTTCTGACCGTTCATCATTTCCTGAACAAATCCTTCTGCTTTACCGATGGACTTTTGTTGTGCGATAAAGTACTTTGAAGAGTTTGAACCGGCAATCTTTGAAACGATAAGCATTGCGATGATACCGAGAATCAAAATCAAGGTCATCCAGACGCTGTAATAGAGCATTATGATGAACACGCTGATAACCACGGTGCCTGCACGGACAATCGCCGGAATGGCCTGTGAAACGAGCTCTCTTAAGGTATCAATGTCATTTGTATAGTGGCTCATTATGTCGCCGTGTTTGTTTGTGTCAAAGTATCTGATAGGAAGATACTGCATCTTGTCAAACATTATCTTTCTCATCTTATAAAGATAACCTTGCGTGATATATGCCATAAGCTGAGTGTATACAGTAGTGGCAATAAGAGCAAAAGTGTAAATGCCTATCAGTATCCAGGTGAGTTTAAAAACATCTGCGCTGATAAGTTTCCAGGCAGCCACTCCGGTACCGGTTTTTACCGCGTCTTCTATAAGGGTGATGAATTTACCTATAAATATGGACGGAATAGATGCAGAAAGAGCTGAAATGAGTATGCAGACGATTGTGAGAGGCATCATAACGGGGTAGGCTCCGAAAACTGATCTGAGAACTCTTCCGAGGACACCTTTTTTAGGTTTGGGTCTTTTATTATTCTCCATCATTTTCACCTCCGTGTACCTGTTGTTCATAAATCTCTTTGTAGATATCGCAACTTCCGAGAAGTTCGTCGTGAGTACCTGTTGCAATGATTATACCGTTATCCATTACAATGATCATATCGGCATCCTGAACGGAAGCGACTCTCTGTGCGATAATGATTTTTGTTGTAGCCGGTATGAATTTTCTGAAACCTTCTCTGATGAGTGAGTCCGTCTTTGTGTCAACCGCAGACGTCGAGTCATCAAGGATAAGAATTTTAGGCTTTTTAAGCAATGCTCTTGCGATACAGAGACGCTGTTTCTGACCGCCGGAAACATTTGTACCGCCTTGTTCGATAAAGGTGTCATATCCGTCGGGGAAACTCTGTACAAAGTCATGTGCACAAGCGAGTTTACATGCTTCGATAATATCTTCGTCAGTGGCGTTTTTGTCACCCCAAAGAAGGTTTTCTTTTATTGTGCCTGAGAAAAGCAAATTTTTCTGTAAAACCATAGCTACGGATTGTCTTAACGTTTCGATGTCGTATTCTTTGACATTTTTACCGCCTACAGTGACGGAACCTGAAGAAACATCGTAGAGTCTCGGTATGAGCTGGACAAGAGATGTCTTACCTGCACCGGTACCTCCAAGAATACCCACTGTCATACCTGAATCAATACGGAGATTGATGTTCTCAAGAGTGGGGCGATGTGCAGATTCGTTGTACTTAAATGAAACATTATCAAAAATGATAGAGCCGTCAGCGACCTCGGTGATAGCATTTTCAGGTGAAGACATAACCGGTTCTTCTTCTAAAACTTCACATATACGCTTTGCGGACTCTGCTGAAATCGTAATCATAACGTAAATCATGGAAAGCATCATGAGTGACATGAGCACCTGAACACCGTAAGTGATCATAGCGGAAATCTGACCTACGTCAATACTTGCGTCACGCACCGCATAAAGTGAACCGGCGGAAAGTACGAAAATCATAATGAAGTTCATACAAATATTCATAATAGGGTTATTGAGTGCAACAATACGGTCAGCTGTTGTAAAGTCTTTTCTGATTTCGACAGCCGCCTTGTCAAATTTCTCTTTTTCATATTCTTCTCTTGAGAATCCTTTCACGACACGTGCGCCGCGGACATTTTCTTCTATGGACTCGTTGAGTTTGTCATACTTTTTGAAAACCTTGTGAAAAGCCGGCATAGCAAATCTGCTGACTGCAAAAAGGCCGCCTGCAAGGAACGGTATAACAAATACAAACGATATAGCAAGTTTTCCGCCCATCGCACAGGACATAATAACGGAAAAGAGTATCATAAGAGGGCTTCTGACAGCCGTTCTGATAATCATCATATATGACATCTGTACAAAAGTAACATCGGTTGTAATTCTTGTAACGAGAGATGCCGAAGAAAATTTGTCGATGTTCTGGAAATTGTATGTCTGTATTTTGTGGAACATGTCCTTTCGCAGATTTTTTCCGAAACCGGATGCTGCCTTAGAAGACAGAACCGCAGCGCTGCCTCCGCAAATGAGTGAGAGAACTGCCATCAAAACGAGTAGTGCACCTGTTTTTGTAACTTCTCCGACGAGATATGTATCGGCTCTTCCGGCATTATCACGTATCGTATTTACCAGGTCTGCCGTAATAAACGGTATGAATGATTCTACGATAGCCTCGCCAACCATAAAAAGCAATGTGAGAACCGATGCCTTTTTGTATTCGCGAATACTTTTAGCAAGTCGTTTTATCATGGTAATTTCCTTTCTTAAATAGTATTTGTGTTTAAGACAAATATTATATAAAAATATAACCTTTGAATTATACTTCTATAAGAATTTAATATCAAGGTTTGAAATGTTATAAATTTGTGAAAAAGAGCCTCACGGTTAAAAAACAGAAATCGACTCTAATTCGATTTCTTGGTTTTTGTATGACGGGCATATCAATGCTCTGTGGTGAAAGTCCACCGAGGCGTAGTTACCGACGAACTCAAAAGCGACTTGCAAGTTTCACATCGTGAGGTGTGGGAGAGAAGAAGCAATAGCGAAATCGTAGCCTGACGGACAGAAACTCGGTACGAAGGCGTAATAGGCGGATAAGTTGGCAAGAGGCAATGAAGTCCAAAAGGTAACCGTAACCCTATTGCGTAAACCGAGCAGGTAGACGAGGAAAGAGTATTGGTTTATCCCGTGAGGTCTCATAGGCGGAGAAATCTGTAGTAACAACGAACTATGAGAAGTCAGCAGAGGTCATAGTACCGATTGGAAAAAAATCGGGAAGGACTGAACAATTCAAAGCGTCGAATTAAAATGTATGTTCTAAGCATAAGCCTGACAGAATGCGGTAGCAAGGCGTATCCTCGTGGAAGCATTACAACGTAAAGCAAAGATGACTTGGAAGCGGAAAGGAGAGGAGACGGAATATGTCAGAAATGCTCGAAAAGATACTGAGTGACGAAAATGTGAAGCATGCCGTTAAGAAAGTATGTGCCAATAACGGAGCAAGTGGAATAGATAAAGTTACAACCAAAGAACTTGAAGAATATATGAAAGAGAATTGGAGCAGTAGCCGACGGAAGAGAACAACTCCGAAGGTATAACATAAAATCAAATAGTTATATTAAAATCTGCTTGGGATTCCGGAGTCCAAATGAAGTTCTAAGTGATTATTTAGCAGTTATGATTTAATTATAATGGATTGCCCGAAGTATCGGTCAATCCGTACGAAACATTATTGAAACGAGTATTGTCAAGGTCGGTAGTATTTTCTGACGAAAATCTCCACCTAAACCTTGACAAGTCGAGTTATGAGAAAAGTGTCCAAGATCATTGACGACTATAGAGAACTTGCCTTATAAACGCATTTTTTGTTGTTGCTTTAAAAGGTTGTTTGATATATAATGATAATGAATAAAATTGGGATATAAGGAGTAGTTTGCCTTTTGGCATTTGCCCGGATTGTCATCGGAATGTTTTTTTGAATGGCAGGGCAGGTGATTCCGATTTTTAGATATAGATAGTGTATACAATTATTCTTCAGTTAAATTTTAAGAAAGGTGATTTTAATTATGAAGAAGTTTCAATCTTTAGTTAAAAAATGCAGGTCACTCATACTCATAGCGTTTGCTGTGGTTATGGTGGTTGCCGGCGGTTTGGCTGTCGGTAACAGCGGAAATGCTGTTTTGCAGGAGAGTTCTGCTGCTACGGGTCAGGCTTTTTTTTGGAAATTCGGTTCCGCAAATTCAAAAAACTATACCTCGTCCGGTGTGTCTATAACGGATACTAGTTATACTCAAGGTGGTACTATTTATGACTATTCTACCATCAAGGTGACCGGAAGTGACCCGCAATTTCTAGCAAAGTCCGTAAGTATTTCCAGTGCTTCGACGAATAAGTGGTGCATAATGAGGTACAGAACCACAAGTGCCATTCATTTAAAGATTTATTTTGGTACGACGTCTGCCGGCATTAGTGAATCAAATGCTTTCTTTTGTTCTAATAGTTCAACCAATCCTTTGGAAAAAGACGGTGAGTGGCACGATTTGATCTTTAATTGTAATTCCTTGAATTCAAGGTGGACAGGAACTGTAAATACACTTAGATGGGATATTGAAAACTATGCAACCAACGATACCATCGATATAGCTTTTATTTCAATTTTTAATTCAGATGCAAATGCAACTGCATGGGCACAGTCTACTATTACGATGGGTACCGTAAAAGTTGAAGACGGGGCCCCTCAGACGGTAACAAGGGAAAGTCCTTTGGCATCGGTTCCTTTTCAGGGTCAAAACGGTGCTACTACTGGTCTTCCATCAAAACCTGATTACCTCAATTCGGTTCTTTCACCGGGTACACCTGGTGACTACAGCGGCTGGCGGTGTGTCTACTGTGTAAGAGAAACACATGCAGTGTTAGGTACAGTATATCGTATAGGTGACCAAAAATTGGCAGGTGCTACTACGAGCGGCGGTGGAAAGACCGTTGCTCAGTGGTTTCAGGCTTATCCTACAGGTATGGTTATTGCGACAGCCCGCGACGGCTTGACTAATTCAGCATTTAATCCGCTTTGGAACAACATTTCAGCTGAAAACTACATAAAAATTTCAGGTAGTACACTTACTATATATAAAATAGTTACAGAAACAGTGCAGAATTATAAAGACGTTACCACCTATGCACCGAAGACTGATGACTATGCAGCTATGGACACATCCAAAATGGTAGGTACAGTTACTGTTGCGGGAGGTTCTACAGGTGAATACACAAGTGCTCCTTCTCATATGATATTCTACAGGAGTAATCTGAGCCAATATCTTAAGTTTGACGGTAATACTACCAATATGACTTTTACATATTCCGGTGTTTCCACTCCTTATGAGTTAGAAGTTCCGACGGCATCCCAAGGTAATGCAGACGGCGAGTATGCGGGTTACAGGGCTACCGGATATTGTGTGCCTAAGATAGCTATATACTATTCGGATGATAGTGCAGCAGAAGGTAATAATGCTGATGGTTCTATCCAATGGACATATGTTAATAAAGCTTCAGGCACGGTAGACTTCCAAACGAGTTCTACCGCATCAATAGGTTCATATTACGATAAGGATTTGACCTATGACGGATATCCGGCAACAGATGCTGCTGTTTATAAAGGTAACGATAAGTACATGTATAAGGGGGCTTTTGCGCATCAGGTTCTTCCGGCAGGTACATATGTTGCAAAACTTGAGTATGATGTTTTGTATCCTCAATATGTGGAAGTGGAAATAAATAATGCTGCTATGGATAAAACCGGTTGTTTTGATGGTGCGAATCTTCGTATGTGGCCGTCTTCTATGTCTCAGAGAGAGCCGGATGGTGAGACTGAACTTTCTCCTCAGCCGTACGGACTTATAACGACTATTCCTGAGTATGATTCTAATGGTGCTAAGGTTAAAATCTACGTTGGATTTGATAAGAATGATACGTCTACACAACCTTATAATGCGGATATACCAGATGGTCATCAGTCAACAGATACAACGTATAATACTATTACCGGAAACTTAAAATTGTTTGGTGGTGCTTTTCGACGTGGTGAAGCAAAACCCAGTGTCAATCAGAAGGCTTACGGATACAAACATATATGGCGTCGTTGCGGAACCGTGATTGACGGCATTTATTATGAGGGTTGGGTTGATACATACTTCACTACTTTCTGGACCAAAGTTGCCAAAGACAATAATGATGATGGCGATATAAAGGAAACAAAATTTGTAACTGATTTGAATATACTTAAGTGTATACCAAGTTTGTGTTATGATGAAGGAGAGGGTGATACTCACTACGGTAGATGGAAGAATTATACAAAGGTTGCTAATACTTCTGCACAGTTCTCTGTCAGATGGACATGGTCTTTTAACAGCGAGGAAAATGTAGAGGCATTTACTGATGGTAATACTAACTACGATTTTGCACAGGTTGAGTACAACTCTAATAATTTTGTAACTCTTACTTCTACAGGAACTTCAGAGCAATATTTTAGCATGGGTCATACCTTTACATCATCTGCAACCTATAGTGATTATGGTAATGCTGCATCGCTTGTTGCTCCGGGAACTACAGGTCTTTGTAATGTAAATTATATAGATCCGTTTAACGCATATAATCATGGTGTTGACACCATGTATGCCGGGTTGGTTTGTCGTACACAGGATACTTATTCACAAGGAAGAAGTGTATATATCGGATGTTATACCAAAAGTGATGATGCCACTGCTGAGAAAAATAAATATCGTGGTTGGGTGAGTTCTGCAGATATGCCTGCTACAGGTGCATGGACAACATTGGTAGCACCACTTAGTAATAATAGTGCGCTTAAAAACTATATAAAAGAGTATTCTACAAGCAATACTACAGGTCATAACTCTGAAGTGGGTTTCAATTTGGGCGAACTTACTCGTATTGAGATAAGACCTTTTGTGGATGATTCGGGTAGTAAAGTTATCGGCGGTAAATCTATTGATATTGCGATGGTTGGTATTTTTACCAGTGCAGCAGAGGCACAGGCATATGGTGAAAAATATATAACAACAAACTTAGGTACTAATATGGGTTCTGTGAGAACTATATCCAGCACCGGAGGTACGATATCCCTTTCAAAAAAGGATAATTCTACTGCTACATTGTCGAACGGTGTCATTTCTAAGCTTCCGGCAACCGATGGATATAAGGTTACTGTTACTCCAAGTGCCGGTTATTATTGCAGCGGTCTTTATTTTAGACCTACAGGTTTTAGATTAAACGGTACTAATAATGTTGATGTTGCTATACAATACTTCTCTGTTGGTAATGCAAATTCCGGTACACTTTCGAATGTTACTAATAATGCTGAGAAAGTAAATTTGCTTGATACAAACTTTATGAATAATGGGTTGTTCACTTCTAATCTGAAAACTGAAAGCGGATGGATAAACAACGTTTGGGGCGACAATGTCATTATGACTCAGGGTCAGATCAAGGCTTACAATGCAAAACTTACACAGGTTTCTGATGCTGCAAGAAAGGACCAGGCTGTTGATCTCCTTGATATGACTGCAAAAAAGTCATTAGACCAAACTAAAATCCAAGCTTATATTGACCAGTTGTGTAGTGCGGCTAATAAAGGTTACAATGAAACTGCATATAACAACCGAAATTATGGTGCTGCTTCATCATCGTATGTGAAATTTGGTGTCGTGACGACTCGTGCGAACATAAGAGCTCTTCCGACAGCCGAAACTTATATTGATGGTGATGGACATGATGCTATTCAGGAAGCTGATCTTGCATACGGTCTCCCTGTATGGGTTCTCCACGAGGATTCTACCGGAACATACTATTTTGTTCAGTCATATAACTACAGAGGTTGGGTGCTTAAGAGTGCTATTGCCACTACTACAAGTTACCGTGAGTGGATTGAGTTTGCTGCCCCTGAAATTCGCGGAGACATTGTTGTGACTACGTCACGTACTGTTAGTATCAACGGTGCGACTGCTGAAATGGGTGTTCCTTTCCAATGTGTGAGCGGTAGTGCAGGTTCTACGTCGTTTACTATTAAGGTTCCTACTAATGTTAATGGTGCACTCGGTTCTAAAGATGTGGTGATTTCAAGTGATGATGCGAATTTCGGATATTTACCTTACACTTGGAATAATTATGTAAAACAGGCGTTTAAATATCTTAATCAAGATTATTCTTGGGGTAGCTTTGGCACAGGTCTTGTAGACTGTTCAGGTTTTGCTTGCAATGTATTGCGAACCTTTGGTTTAAAGATTATGCGAAATACTACTACTCAAAAAGGTTCAGGTTATACAACGATTATTAACGGTAAAACCTACAGCAGTGCGACTGATAATGGCGACGATATTGCTAAATTTTCAGGTACTCCGATGATTCTTTTGAGCTCTAATCATGCAGTTCTGTATTTAGGTTTTTATAACGGAAAGCACTATATAATTGATTCGCATGATGGAGACATTAAAAAGGTTAGTGTGCGTGAACTTACGAGTGCTGATATAAGTGCGACATATACTATTTATAACATTATGGCTCCTGATAACTGGCTGGAAGAGTCGCCTTTGAGAATTTCCGGAGTTAAGCAATCCGGTCAATCCTTTACCAGAACTATTCGTGCTCTGCAAACCGGTACGGTGTCGGATTCCTTGAACGGTTATATACATGCCGATGCTTCTACTCTTGTGGATAACGGTAAAACAGGCGGTAATGCTTGGATCCTCAACTCCGGCGGACGTGATATCTATGTATGGGCAGAGTTCTCTCCGATACAATCTGAATTTGCTATTGACGTGCAGCTACAGATTCCGGATGGATTTGGCCTTGCTGATGAGGTTTACTATGGTGGATTTACAAATGGTACAGATCATCAGGAAGTTGCCAAAGTTCTTTCTAAAGCAAACGGCGGTACACAGGCTACCAGATTGACAGTATTTAAAGGATATAAGCTTGTTGATATAGTTGTTACCGGAGGTGCAACACGATCTACTGCAAATGTTTCTAAAGATGCAAGTGATAATAATGGTGCTGAGATTACATTTCCCGGCCATACATTTGAAGGTACAACGATTGCTAAAGGCGGTACGATTTCACCTTCTTACACAGCGATTGATACTCTCAAAGCCGGTACGACAGATGGCTCTGTAACATACATCATTCAGCCGACATCGTATACAATTGAGTACAATTCAAACTATCCGTCCGGTACTCAGACTACTGTTACAGGTACACACTACTACAATTGTACAGGTAACCTTGTAAACGGCACCGCTTCTTTTACAGCATCGCAAGGTCCGGGCGGAGCATGGTCTGCGTCAAAGAATTTCAGTGCCGGAACTCATTACAAGTTTATGGGATGGTCCGAGAGTAATTCAGGAGTTGTTAAATTTTACGAGGATAACACGGAAGATTATTCTGCAAAGATTAATAACCTTGTTACAACAGGTCAGCAGGGCGCTAAGTATCAACTTCACGGCGCATGGGCTCCGATAAATTACACGCTTTCTGTTGAGTTTGTATCACAGGTTGACCGTGAGCTTATCGGTACTCCTGAAGGTTTCTATGTAAAGGTCGGCGATACTACAATTAAGAAGAATCAGAATGCTACGACTGCTGATGCGACAGTTGATTTGTCAAAGTACAATGGTACCACAGGTAACAATATGAGTGCGACTTATGCAAGCGGTATGTTATCATTAAAGACATCAAGCACAAGTGACCCGTATATTTTGCTTTCTCTCAGCAGTAGTGTCAGCGGAGGTAATGTTGATGCATTGAAAAATAAATATATGTCAATTACATATAGAATGCCTGAAAATGTTGTTTTGCCGACAAATGCTATTTTCTATACGACACCGGCAAACAATGCTCACGACGCTTACAAGCACTTGCCGGGTTGGATAAATGATGGTGAATGGCATACCGCAGTGTATAATTTGTCGGAAATAGAATGTTTCTATTATCTGAACAAATATCTTACCGGTGTGAGACTTCCGGGTTGCAAAACCAAGGATGCGACATTATACGTTAAAGATATCAGCTTTTATGAAACGCCTCCGACACTTTGGGGTGATTCTTTAACACCTAATGCATCGGGTGCGCAAACCGCTCTCAAAACCCAGGGTAACTATACGTTCAACCATGTTTTGAACGCTTCCACTTCGGTGAATGTTGTGTCTGCACAGCAGGCTGACTACGGCTTCGTAATGGATCTTAAAGAAGCGTATCTGTTCTTCTATGATGCGAATAGAAAAACTGTTACCAATTCAACTTGGGATAGTAAATTCGGCGAAAGTGAGAGTATTACAGTAAACGGTGTTACACAGACGGGCTACGATGTGTCCGGTTTAATTCAGAACCATACTTTTGATATGTCAAGCAAGAACTTTACTATGCCCGGCTATCATGCAAAACTCGTATTCGTATGTGACTACGTAAATTACAGTGTAAAAGTATTTACCTATACTGCAGGTGCATCAAATAATGCTGTAAGTTCTACTTATCATGAAAATAATGCTACTACTACAACTGAGCAGACTATCGGAAACGGTAAAGTTCAGATTGTTTCTTCTAAGAACGACGGTATCAAAGGTCGTTACGGCAGTACTGTTGTTCTCAAGGCTACTGCAAGTTCCGGATACAAGTTTGTAGGTTGGTATGAGAAACTTAAGGATGCTACAAATACCAGTAGTAATGCTTACGGTAAGCTCCTTTCTACATCTTCTCCGTTTGAACTTTCTGCTAACCTGCATAAGAATATGGAAGTTGTAGCTGTATTTGCTCCTAATGCAAATTCTAATACCACATTCAACTTCCGCAACGTTTCAGGTCAGGTTATCCAGACACTTGTAGCTACAAGCGGAGCTGATATTCCTGTTACTAATATCACTGCTGTTCCTTTCAAGGCGGGTCATACGTTTAACGGTTGGCAGCTT
Source organism: Oscillospiraceae bacterium (assembly GCA_015069195.1). GTDB lineage: Bacteria > Bacillota > Clostridia > UBA1212 > UBA1212 > SIG423. The sequence goes on from SVJA01000006.1 coordinate 51,863, forward strand.
TTAAAGAATGCTGATAAGTCTAATCCTACAAAGGTTACTAAAAGCGGCAAGGATTATTGGATGGTTGACGGAACTACTCAGGCTACATACAAATATGGTTACAGTGTGCTTTATGCAGAAAAATCTTGTACAACACCTGTATATATTCGTGCAAACGGAAGCGGCAATGTATATATCGATGCTTCGTATACAGCTCTTTCAAATGGAACCGTCGTGATTGAAGTTGTGGGAGGCAACGGTACAATAAACGGTGCACCATCTGCTACAGTCGGTTACAATACAACTGTTACCGCAAATGCTACCGGTTCAAGTACATTCAAAGGCTGGATTGATAGGACCGTAAATTCTACCAGATATTCTCCGGAAGCATATAAGATTGGCGACTATTATTATCCTTATATCAGTTATTCAAAGACATTCAGCTTTAAGGCTTTGAAAAACGGTATGAAGATTCAAGCTATATATGAATCTGCTACGGAAGCTGCAAAGAAACCTAATGTTTCTATAACACCTATTATTCAAAGTGTTAGTGCAACTACTGCCGGTGGTCAGGCATACCATAGATATACGGCATACGGTTTGTTTACAGCAAATCCCGGTACGACATATAAGATTCTTGAATGGGGTACGTTGTTCTTCATGGGAGATACTACAAATAATGTACCGACAACGACATCTTTTGATCCGACTTCGGGTACAATGAAAACAACGAATGTTCTGACTACCGATACTCAAGGTAACGTTTCTAAACCGTCGAATTCGGCTGAAACTCAGGCAAATCCGACAGGTCAGTATGCTGCAAGCGTAAATGTCGGCGGTGCATACACAATCTATGTAAGAATGTACTGTAGATATTCTTATGAATTAAACGGTGAAACTGTATATGCTGTTACATACAGTGATACATACATGTTCTCAAGTTCAGGTACAGGTGAAGGTTACATAACACCTACCATTTATACTGATGGTGCCGACCTTAATCCGAAGGATTATGATAGTTTGTGGTAAAATTTCATAAAGCAATCTCCCGGTAAATGGTTCAGACGCCATTTACCGGGAGATTTTGTTTTATCAATGATATTTAGCATGGTGAAAAAGCCTATCTGTGTATTCTCATCAAGAACGCACCTTTAAGATATTTAAGCTGCCTTGAAAAAGTTTGAGTTTGGGTTATACTATGTTTCTAAACTATTTTAACTCACTAAGTTACCATAAAAAAACAACCTTCAAAATCTGATATCGGGCAGATTTTGAAGGTTGTTTTTTATGGTAACATTGCTTTTATCACTCGCAGAAATACTTCTGATGTATTGTTTTTCCAGTTTTCGCAAACTGTTTCCGCTTCTGTTTTGTCGGCTACGGGGATTCTCACATCTGCGATGTAAGTGCTTCCGTCACGGATAAAGCATCTGCAGTAGATTTGACCGTCAGTTCCGGTGAAGTGGCTTGCATTTATTTCGATGGACTGCTTTATTTTGCTTTTTTCTTTGTGTACCAGCCGTTTGTAGATGTCTTTTATGGCAGGGGAAATTGTGCTTTCCAAGGATTTTAAAATATCAAGACCTTTTTTTGAGCACGAGTAGAGGGGGATGCCTCCGCTGTCCTTTACCGTTAAGACCAGACCGCTGTCCGTCAGGTCGCACAAAGCGCTTTGCATTGCAAAATAATTCATCATGCGCGGCTCCAGCAATATATCCGTGAGAAGTGAGCCGGGTGTGTCCATGTCAATTTCTTTCAGAACAAAAAGTATCAATATTTGATTTTCGGTGTACTGTGAATCGTTTTCAAACAAAATTCGTTCCTCCAAAAATCAGTATGCGATAAGTCCCATAAAGCTGAGCTCTGATTGTGTCGTGTCGCAACGGCTGTATTGGCAGATGATCGGAGTATTACTCTTTATATAAATGGCATAGGGAATGCCTCTCTCGACGCCGTCACCATTTATATCTTTGAGTTTGTCCATTCTGATGTGATTTGTTCTTCTTGCGGGGCAAACAGCCGTAAAACCGCTTCTGGGCTCTTTGTTTTCAAAGTAGAGAGTTATTTCAATTATAGCGTCCTCATCGCCTGTATTGAGCACACAGACCGCCTCATGGCTTACATAGTCGCCGTTATCTTTTACCGGATAGAATGCATCGGGCATAAACCATTCACATTTACCATTAGCTTTTGAATTAAAATTTTCCATATCGATTCTCCTTTTGCATTGTTTTTGAGTAGTGTAACACATTTTTGCCGAATATACTATAAAAATGTCGCTTGATGTCGGGAAAAGTTTTTAGAATTAATTCAATAATGACTTAAGTGCCGATTTGGCAGGAAATACTGCAAAATTCACACTTAAAATGCAGAGATGCTTTACAAAAACGGCATTTAATGATAAGTTGAAAGCATTGTTTTATTGCTGACGGAGGGAGATCTCTAAATGATTAAATATGAATATTTAATTAAAACTATAAATATCAAGAATGATTCTGTTTCGGTTAATTCAGATGTATGGGATTCTGTCGAACAAGGGACTGTCGCATGTGAAACTTGGAAAGGTTTTGCAAAAGCTCCGAAAACTGATTTTCGTATAATTCGTGTTGACGGCGGTTTTTTTGTGAAATTGCATACGGAAGAATGTGATTTGCGTGCCGAAGTCACAGTGCAGAACGGAGATATTTATCAGGACAGCTGTATGGAACTTTTTTTGTCACCTGACTCAGCTGACGGACGATATTTGAATTTTGAATTTAATCCTAAAGGAATATTGCATCTCGGAATCGGTGAGGGAAGACCCGACAGGCTTCTTATTGATGCAACACGTGAGATTTTTAAAATTGAAAGTGTTGCAAATGACGGCGATTGGAGTCTTTTGTTTTATATTCCCGATGAATTCCTGCTTAAATATTTCGCTGAAATTTCGAACCGTATGATGGGTAATTTTTATAAGTGCGGCGAACTTACGGGGCATTCACATTTTTCTTCTTGGGCTCCGATTGATACGGACCGACCTGATTTCCATCGTCCCGAATTTTTTGGATCGCTTGTCGTGTCGGAATAATAGTTTTGCTTTTAGATATAAAGTTTTTTGGGTTTACATATTGTGTTAATTATTGTAAAATACCTAAATGTTATTATGGCTGAAATAGGTCTTTTGTGGCTTTATGGCTGTGATATGTTTAATTAAATTTTATTCACTTGTTAAAGTGGATTTTTGGAGGAATAAAAATGAGTGAAACAACTGCAGCAGTTGAGAATTCGTACAATCCCGCCGTCATAGAAAAAAAATGGCAGGGTTATTGGGAGAAAAATGCTACTTTTGAGCCGACAAAGGATTATTCTAAACCGAAGTTCTACGGTTTGATTGAGTTCCCGTATCCGTCAGGAAACGGCCTTCATGTAGGTCACCCCAGATCAAATACTGCTATGGATATTATAAGCAGAAAGCGCCGTATGGAAGGTTACAACGTACTTTTCCCGATCGGTTGGGACGCTTTCGGTTTGCCGACTGAAAACTTTGCCATAAAGAACAAAGTTCATCCGGCTGTTGTTACTGAGAAAAATATTCAGCATTTCAAAGATCAGCTCAAAATGCTCGGTTTCTCTTTTACGTGGGGCTCCGAGATTGATACTACCGATGCTGACTACTACAAGTGGACTCAGTGGATATTTATAAAATTGTTTGAGAAAGGTCTTGCTTACAAAGCTGAGATGCCGATTAACTGGTGTACCGGCTGTAAGGTAGGTCTTGCAAACGAAGAAGTTGTTAACGGCGTTTGTGAGCGTTGCGGAAGCCCTGTTGTCAGAAAGGTTAAGAGCCAGTGGATGCTCCGTATTACCGATTATGCACAGAAACTCATTGACGGACTTGATGATGTTCAGTTTATCGAGAAAGTAAAGACTCAGCAGCGTAACTGGATAGGCAGAAGCCAGGGCGCAGAAGTTGATTTTAAGCTTGCAGAAGTTGACGAGAAACTCAAAGTCTACACAACACGTCCCGATACATTGTTCGGTGCTACTTATATGGTTATTTCACCTGAGCATCCTGTTATAGACAAACTCAAGGACAAAATCAAGAATTTTGACGAAATTGTCAAATACAGAGCAGCTGCAGCTCTTAAGTCTGATTTTGAACGTACTGAGCTTGCTAAAGACAAGACAGGTGTTCAGATTGACGGTATTACTGCGATAAACCCCGTAAACGGCAAACAGATTCCGATATGGGTTTCCGACTATGTACTTATTTCTTACGGTACAGGTGCTATTATGGCAGTTCCCGCACATGATACAAGAGACTGGGATTTTGCTAAGAAGTTCGGTCTCCCGATTATCGAGGTTGTAGCAGGCGGAGATGTTCAGAACGAAGCGTTTACTGATATCCAGACAGGTACTATGGTAAATTCCGACTTCTTAAACGGTCTTTCCGTTGAAGAAGCTAAGGTTAAAATCATTGAATGGATCACTGAAAAAGGTCTCGGTGTTTCTAAAGTAAATTTCAAGCTTCGTGACTGGGTGTTCAGCCGTCAGAGATACTGGGGCGAGCCTATTCCGGTTGTTAAGTGTCCCTGTTGCGGTTGGGTAACTATTCCCGAGAACGAGCTTCCTGTTAAGCTTCCTGAGATTGACAACTACGTGCAGACAGACAGCGGCGAATCTCCGCTTGTAAATGTTCCCGAGTGGGTAAATACTACTTGCCCGAAGTGCGGCGGTCCTGCAGAGCGTGAGACCGATACCATGCCTCAGTGGGCAGGTTCTTCGTGGTATTTTATAAGATACGTTGACCCGAAGAATAATAACGAATTTGCATCAAAAGAAGCTATGAATTACTGGCTCCCTGTTGACTGGTACAACGGCGGTATGGAGCATACAACGCTTCACTTGCTTTATTCGAGATTCTGGCACAAGTTCCTCTATGATATCGGTGCAGTTACTTGCCCTGAGCCGTACGTAAAGAGAACATCACACGGTATGATTCTCGGTGAGAACGGCGAGAAGATGTCTAAATCAAGAGGAAACGTCATAAATCCCGACGATATCGTTGCAGAGATAGGTGCAGATGCTTTCCGTGTGTACGAGATGTTCATGGGTGCATTCGATCAGGCTATTCCGTGGTCTACAAAGGGCGCTAAAGGCTGTCACAGATTCTTGGAGCGTGTATGGAGACTTCAGGATATATTGACCGAAGAAGAGGGCATTTCGGACGCTCTTAAGGCTTCTGTTCACGAGACGATAAAGAAAGTTTCAGAAGACTATGAGAAGATGAAATTCAATACCGCTATCGCGGCTATGATGGCTCTTGTAAACGATATGTATTCAGTCGGTAAAGTTTCAAAGGGTGACCTCGGTGCATTGATCAAACTTCTTTATCCCGTTGCGCCTCACATCTGCGAAGAAATCTGGGAAAAGTGTTCTTTGGGTGAAGGCTTTGCTCATTCACAGAAGTGGCCTGAATACGATCCTGCCGCTCTCGTAAAGGAGGAAGTTGAGCTTGCTGTTCAGATTTGCGGTAAAATCAGAGGCAGAATTATGGTTCCTGCGACTTTGGATAAGGCCGGACTTGAAGCTTTTGCTATGGAGTCTGAGGAGATAAAGAAGATTGTTGACGGAAGACCGATAAAGAAACTTATCGCAGTTCCCGGAAGACTTATAAACATTGTTTGCTGATTTTGATAAAACTTTTAAATGATTTAAGAGGTTAGATTTTAAAATGGATATTAAAGGTTATTTGGCAGGATTGATTTCTGTTGCCATTGATAATGAAAAATATGACAAAGATACCGTTTGCGGACTTGTTGCGACTCCGCCGGATGAGAAGATGGGCGACTTCGCATTTCCTTGTTTTGCTCTTGCAAAAGAGTTCCGTAAAGCGCCCCCGTTGATTGCCGGCGATATAAAGGCTGCTATCGAAGGGTCTGATGAAGACAAAGGTTTGATTGAAAAGATCGACGTTGCAGGCGGTTATCTTAACTTCTATATGAACCGTAAAGCTATCATCGCAGGTGTTGTAAGCGAGATTATAGAAAAAGGCGATGATTTCGGTAAATCTGACGAAGGTAACGGAAAGAAAGTTATCGTGGAGTTTTCTTCTCCAAACATTGCTAAGCCTTTCCACATCGGACATCTCGTTTCTACTGCTGTCGGTAGTTCCGTAGAGCGTATTTACAAGTTTCTCGGTTATGACACCGTGAAGGTGAATCACCTCGGTGACTGGGGTACGCAGTTCGGTAAACTTATCAGCGCTTACAAGCGTTGGGGTAATGAGGCTGCCATATTGGCTGATCCGATAAATGAGCTTCTTAAAATTTATGTGCGTTTTCATAATGAAGCCGAAAAACAGCCGGAACTCGAGGACGAGGCAAGAGCGTATTTCAAAAAACTTGAAGACGGTGACGAAGAAGTTACAAAACTTTGGAAGTTTTTTGTTACAGCCAGCCTTACTGAATTCAACAGAATGTATGACAAACTTGACATTTCTTTTGATTCTTATGCAGGCGAGAGTTTCTATTCCGATAAGATGCCCGAAATCGTTGACATCCTCAAAGAGAAGAACATTCTAGAAGAGAGCGAAGGTGCTATGGTTGTAAGATTTGACGAGGAAGCTAAAATTCCTCCGTGCATCATTCTTAAATCAGATGGTAGTACTATTTATGCAACTCGTGACATCGCAGCGGCTGTTTACAGAAAACGTCACTACGATTTCTACAAAAACATTTATGTTGTAGGTACACCTCAGGCTCTTCACTTTAAACAGGTATTTTCTGTAATCGACAAGATGGGATTTGATTGGTCAGATTCTTGCGTACATGTTGGTTTCGGTTATGTAAGATTCCCTGACAGAGTTATTTCAACTCGTCACGGTGATGTAGTTCTTCTTGAAGATGTTATAAACGAAGCTATCGACAAGACAAAGGAAATCATCCAGAATAGTGCGACAGGTAAAGTTGTTGACGATGTTGATAATGTTTCCGAGAAAATCGGTATCGGTGCTGTTCTCTATGCATTCCTTAAAAACGGAAGAGAGCGTGACATAATCTTTACTTGGGAAGATATGCTCGACTTTGAAGGTGAGTCCGGCCCATATGTACAGTATAGCTACGCAAGAGGAAAGAGCGTTCTACGAAAAGCTTCCGAAGCCGGTATTGATTGGAAAGATGCAGATCTTACACTTCTTGATTCCGATGAAGAATTTGCACTTGTTAAGCATTTGAATAACTTCCAAAATGTAGTTCGTGATGCGGCTAATAAGTACGAGCCTTGTGTTGTAACAAGATACGTAACCGATCTTGCACAGCTCTTTAATAAATACTATAACACTTGCAATATTATGAAGTCAGATGACGACATAAGAAAAGCAAGACTTCTTTTGACAGAAGCTGCGGCTTCTTGTATAAAATCTGCTTTGCACTTGATTGGTGTAGCAGTTGTTGAAAAAATGTAAAAAAACTAAGATTGCCGATAAATTTTCTGGTTTAGTTCCCTTTGGTCCTAAAAAGAAAATTTATCGGCAATTCTTCGTTTTTTACGGGTTAGTTGGCGTTTTCTGTGTGTGGAAAAATTCTGGTTTAGTCCCTACGGTCCTAAAAAGAATTTTACACGAGACTCAATTGCTTTTACGGAGTCTGCTGCAATTTAGTAAAGGTAAAATTTCTGGTTTCCTGACTTCGTCAGTAAAAAGAAATTTTTTAACTGCCACTCTCGTTTTATGCGTAAGAAAATAGCTTGGTTCCTATGGTCCTAAAAAGAAAATTTATCGGCAATTCTTCGTTTTTTACGAGTTAGTTGGCGGTTTATGTGTGTGGAAAAATTCTGGTTTACCTTCCTACGTCGGTAAAAAGAATTTTTCAGGCGGCTTAAAATATTTTTACGATGAGATGGCGGTTTTGTTTCCTGTGGAATTTTACACGAGGCTCAATTGCTTTTACGGAGTCTGCTGTGGTTTTGTGAAGGTATAAATTCCGTTTTTCGCAGTGTTGGAAAAAATTGTAAAAACTGTAATTTCTTTATCATTGACAACAATTTTAGGGTAAAGTAGTATATTAAAAAGGACATAGCCCGAAACGGTTATACTCCTTGGTAATGTTTTAATGAGGATTGACTACGATCGTTTTGATGGTTGAGCGCAGTCATTTCTTTTGATTTATGTAGGCAAAAAAGTGCATGGAAATTTCTATGATGTAGAGTAGGATTAGTATTTTTTCATAATTGCTCATGTAAATCACCTCCTTTCCGGCTGTCTGCAAAAACTTGCAAGCAGCCTCCAAGGAGGATAACTGCAACTATTTCGGGGCAATGCCCCCCCAAGGCGTGTGCCTTGTAGGAAAATGATGCCATAATGGGTATGTATTGTAAATGATGTAAGTCATTATTTCCAGAAAATACTAAAGTCAGCACCGAGAAACGCTTGATATGACATGTTTCTGCGGCTTCTTGTGTGTCCGTTATTTCCCGAGATAAAAGCGATATTTCTTGCAAAAAATTCTTTTAACGACCGTAGGGAAGTAAACCAAGTTCCACCCGCCTCGTAAAAAAACATTATTCACAGAAAAATTCTTTTTACGACCGTAGGGAAGTAAACCAAGTTCCACCCGCCTTGTAAAAAAAACATTATTCACAGAAAAATTCTTTTTACGACCGCAGGGAAGTAAACCGGAATTTTTCTGTGAATAATGTTTTTTTTGTTGACATTTACTCTTAATAAGTGTAAAATACTCGGGTATCCGCTCTGACGGGGCTTCTAAATCTATGCCCATTTTCGGGTATGGTGCCTGCGTAACAGAATTGATCCGGTTCTGTGTAAGGCGAGACTTTATAGGAGGTGTATATAATGGATTATGCTATTGTTGTTACAGGCGGTAAGCAGTACAAAGTTACTGAGGGCGAGAAAGTATTCGTAGAGCTCCTTGGTGTTGAGGCTGACGAGGCTGTAGTATTTGACAAGGTTCTTGCTGTTTCAAACGGTGACGGAGTTACATTCGGTGCTCCTTATGTTGAAGGCGCTACTGTTTCAGCTAAGGTTGTAAAGAACGGCAAAGATAAGAAGATCATGATTATTAAGCATAAGGCAAAGAAGGGCTACCGTAAAAGACAGGGTCACAGACAGCCTTATACACAGGTTATCATCGAAAAGATCAATGCCTGAGGCATGTACTTATGATTAAGGTTGTTATTCGTCGGGACAGAGAAGGCTCTGTGATTGATTTCAGAGTAAAAGGTCATGCGGGCTACGATGTTGAGGGCAAGGACATTATTTGTTCAGCCGCATCTGCGATTGCATATACCGCTTGCGGATATTTCGAAGAAAAATATAATGCCGACGGAAAGAAACAGACTTTATTCAAAGAAAAAAGCGGCGATTTATCATGGACGCGGCCCAGGATAACCGACAGAGATGAGAAAATTGCGGCTGATGCTGTTTTAGAAGCTATGGTTATAGGTTTCAGACAGATTGAGTACAGCTACGGAAGTAAATATTTGGTTGTTAGTGAAGAGGAGGTAGAATCCCATGCTTAAGATTAATTTGCAGTTATTCGCTCACAAAAAAGGTCTCGGTAGTACAAAGAACGGCAGAGACTCTGAGTCAAAGAGACTCGGTGTGAAGAAGAGCGACGGACAGGCTGTTGTCGCAGGCAACATCATTGTCAGACAGAGAGGCACAAAGATTCATCCCGGTACAAACGTTGGTATTGGTACTGACTATACTATCTACGCACTTAAGGATGGTAAGGTATCATTCACACGTCTTGGCAAGGATAAGAAGCAGGTATCTGTTATCGAAGCGTAATTTAGTTTAATATTGTTAAACTGCAGTCGCAGGTGACTTATGGTCGCCTGCGATTTTTTATATATGCCTAAAACTGACAGTTGCGGGATTCTTGACTTGTTTCGTCATTTTTCGTATAATTCCGACAGTTGTTGAATTGGTTGATCTTATTTTTACTTACGATAAAATTTTGAAGGCGGTGAATACATGAGAAAATCGGTGCGTTTTTTGTCCGTTGCACTTGTTTTGTGTATTCTGACCGCTTTTTTTGCGCCTTATGTTCAGACGGTGCAGACTGTACAGGGTGCTTCGCTTAAGATAACTCTTGATCCCGGTCACGGCGGTTCGGACCCGGGTACGGCGGCTGCTTTTGATAACGGCGGTTCACATTACGAGAGTTGGTATAACCTTGAAATTTCGAAGGCTGCAAAGGAAAGGCTCGAAAAATACGGAGTTACCGTCTATATGACGAGAACCGCGGATACTGCGGTAAGTTTGTCGGACAGGGTTGATATTGCGGTAAATAACGGCTCTGATGCTTTGATTTCCATACATAACAACTCTGCAGGAAGCTCTGCATATGGTTCTGTTGCGTGTGTTCCTACCAATAATTACAGACCAGAAATGGGTAAGAAGTCTTCTTCGATGGCGGAGGATATTCTTTCAAAACTTGAAAATTCACCGGGTACAAGGAACAGAGGTCTTTTGAAGGAGTCTTACAGTGGCCTTTATTATCCAGACGGAAGTACGGCGGATTATTACGCTATAAATCGTTATGCAAAACAACGCGGTCTCAGTGCGGCAATGATTATTGAGTGCGTTTTTTGTACGAACAGCGGCGATGTTGCATTGCTTGAAAAGGAATCGAGCAGAACGCAGATGGGGTATTCTATTGCCGACGGCATTGCGAAATATTATGGTTTAAAACTTGCCGAAGAAAAACCTGTGGTTCCGAAGTATAAGGCAGAGATAAAGGCGTCAAATGCCGGTGGAAAGGTCGGTTTTAATGACAGTTATACCGTTTCTAGCCTTTCTGGTCTCGCGGACGGTTCTGTTGTTGCTTTTAATGTCAAGTCTGATTCCGGCTACAAATGTTCTTCAGTAAGTGTAAATGGTAAGAATATTACGATTTCGGGAAACGGCACGGGTTTTGCTTCGTATCAGACACCGGTTTCCGGCGGCGATGTTAAAATAAGCGTTTCTTTTGAAAAGATTCTTTATAAATTAGGTGTATACAGAGTTACTACGGATTTTTTGAATGTGCGCGAAGCACCGAATGCAAATGACGGTACGAAGATTCTAGGCGCATTTAATACCGGTGATAGATTTACCGTTACGGAAATTACGAATACCCATTGGGGTAAGGTTGTCTATAACGGACAAATAGGCTACATTTCAATTCATCTTAACTATGCAGAGCATGTGAGTGACCTTATTATTGAGTCGAATGATATTGTTTTTGACAATGCCGATACCGTTAAGTGGGTTAAAGATTATGTCCCGGGAAGTACTGCGGTCAGCCTATACACTGACCAGACGACGGAAGATGTATTGATGAAAGTGGAGAATTCTTCCGATAACAAGCCTTGTGTTGATTTCAGATTTGACAAACTCGGAAGTATGTATGCTGATAAGTACAAATACATAATGATTACTGCAAAGACGAGTGACTCCGGAAACGCCAAATTTTATATATACACTGACAGCGCATCTGAAACGGTTGTAAAGAACGTTAAGTGGACTTCCGACGGACTGTGGCATACATATCTTATTGATCTGTCGGATGTGGGCAACCGAAAAGGTTCGTTTAAAAATATAAAAGTTGAATATTTTGATTCAAACGGCGCGGGAAATGCTCTTTTTATAAGAAATATAAGATTTTTTACAGACAAACCGACTATTCCGGCAGTATCGTTGGGTAACACTGTGATGGATCTTGCAGGAAGTGTAAAAATCAGTTATTCGGGAATGGATAGCTATTTCGGCGCGAATGATAATATATCTCCTTATATTGCCGTGTATTCTGCAACATCCGATCACCTGGGTGAACCCCTTTTCAAAAAATATCTGACTAATGGAAGCGGAACGATTGATTTTTCTGCGAACTCTACCGATGGCAAAATTGACGAGGGTAGTTTTAAAGTTCGATTAGGTTATGATGCGAAAGGCTCTGCAAATAAGAGTTTCAATTTACATACTGTACTTTTCCTGAATGAATCTGCAGTAAAATCATTGACCGTTGAGAAACCTGTGCGACACATAAACGGCCTTTATCGTGTTTATATTCCGAGGAATCCGGATGGGGTAGTATTGCTTCGTGCGAATCCGTCAGACTATTCTGTTGCGACCGCTGCAGTGCCAAACGGTGCGAATGTTTTTGTTACAAATGTTTCAGACGATTGGGGACTTGTTTCGTATAACGGTATTGACGGCTGGTTAAATATCGTAAAAAATATGAACTTCATATCAGAAACTGATTCTTCGTCTGAAGTGAAAGATTATCCTGCGGGTGATGTAAACCGTGATTTTACGGTAAATGTAAATGATATCGTTGAAACCGTGAAGATAAAGATGGGAACATCAGACTTTGATGAAAGAAGGCTTGCCGAATCAGGTCTATGCCTTTCTGGTGAAACCGTGAGCCGCGTTACGCTTTCAAAGCTGTACAGACTGATCTGCGGTTCGTGAGTATAAAAATTCAATATTTTGACATCCTATCCTGGTGAGGTGATATTTTGCTTTCTTGGATAGGATGTTTTTTTATATACAGTTTCTTCGGCTGTATATTGGAAACCGTGTTTTGCTTTGTTTTCAGTTTTAAGCTCGAATCAAGAAAATGTCTGCTTTTTTCTGCGATGTGTCCCGTTTACGGTCTGGGCGGCGTGGCTGTTTGTGCGTTGTCAGCTCCGTTTAAGGAAAGTAAGCTTGTGACATTTCTGATTGGAATGATTGCGGCGACATTGGTTGAATATATAACCGATATGTTTTACAAGGATGTTCTCGGTGTTTCGTTTTGGGACTATTCAAAAAGACCGTTCAATATAAACGGAAGAGTGTGGCTTATTTACTCAATCATATGGGGGATTTTGTCACTTTTTATTGTCTATCGTATTCATCCGTATGTCTGGAATTTTGCAACAAAAATTCCGACCTCAATGATGGCTTCGGTCGGAATCTTCTTTCTTTTGGATACTGTTCTGAGCAGTATACTTATGTATACCCTCAAAACCAAAGATGCAGTGAATCTTTGGTGGCTGTATCAAAGATTTGTTTCGTAGAAAATGTTATTAATCGCGTTAAGATAAGCGTAAATACTTGCCTCAAAAATGTTTATATTTACACCGTATCCTTTGTATATTTTGTCGTTGTGTTTTATTTTTACACTTACGGCTCCTTGTGCGTCAGCGCCGCCGGTTACGGACTCGATTCTGTAATCAATCAAAGTGATATCCATTTTGAGAGCGTCATTAACAGCATTAAACGCTGCATCAATAGGACCTCCGCCTGTTGCAAAACCGTCAACACAGTCTTTCCCTTTGTGCATAAGTCTTATATTGCAGGTATTGCTGAGAACATTTCCGGAATTTATGACATACTTGTCCAAAGAGTAAAGCTCCGGTACATTCGAAACTGTTCCTCTTATGAGAGCCTCAATATCTTTGTCATTAACGGTATGCTTTACATCGGTCAAAGATTTAAAAGCCGTAAACATCGCATCAATTTGCTCTTTTGTAAGCGTGAGGTAGCCCATGTTTATGAGTTTTTCCTCAAATGCGTGCCTGCCTGAATGTTTTCCGAGTATCATTTTATTCTCTTTAAGACCGATAGACTCGGGGGTAATGATTTCGTATGTCTGTCTGTTCTGCATAACACCGTGTTGGTGAATACCCGATTCGTGGGCAAACATATTTGCTCCTACGATAGGTTTGTTCGGCGGAATCGGAACACCTGTAATCATAGCAAGTCGTTTGCTTACCGTACTGATTCTTGTTGTGTCGATTTTCGTACAAGCGTCATAGATATCTTTCCTTGTGTAAAGATTCATAACAATCTCTTCGATAGCAGCGTTTCCTGCACGTTCACCGATGCCGTTTATCGTACCTTCAACGCGGTCAGCTCCTGCTGAAATTGCGGCAAGTGAGTTTGCAACGGCAAGTCCGAGGTCGTTGTGGCAATGTACGGAAATATCAAACGGACTGTTTGATACAAGAGTTTCTTTCATATACTTTACAAGTGACGACATCTCCTGAGGAGTAGTGTAGCCGACTGTATCTGCCATATTGATAACAGTAGCACCGTTATCAAGTGCTGTCTGAAATACAGTTCTCAAAAATACTCTGTCGCTTCTTGTTGCATCTTCTGCAGAAAATTGTACGCTTCCGCAAAGATTACGTGCGTGTTTTACGGACTCTGCAACCCGCTCCAAAACTTCTTCTTGTGTCATTTTCAGTTTGTACTGTAAATGAATATCTGAAGTTGCGATAAATATGTGTAAATGGGGATTTTTTGCTTCTTTTACAGCATTCCACGAGTAGTCTATATCTTTTATGACCGCGCGCGAAAGTGAGGCTACGGAAGAATCTTTTATTTCTTCTGAGATCGCCTTTATGCTTGCAAAATCTCCGGGTGAGGATACTGCAAAGCCTGCTTCTATAACATCTATGCCGAGCAATTCAAGCTGTCTTGCGATAGAAATTTTTTCTTTGAGATTCATACTGTAGCCGGGAGCCTGTTCACCGTCTCTGAGTGTGGAATCGAATATCTTTATAGTACGCATATAAACCTCTCGGTAAGTAATTTTTTGTTTACATTTATATTTTAACAAAATGCGTTTCCTATGTAAAGTGCATAAACGCATAACGCTTTTTGCGATGATTTTGTAATTGACTTTATTTGGTATGTGTATTATTATTCATTTATATATAATCTAGGTGCCGGGGATACCGGTTATTACAAGGAGGGTTACATAATTATGAAGAAATTTTTAGTACTCGTTCTTACAGTTGCAGTACTTGCTTCTTCTTTTGTTTTGCCGTCTATGGCAGCGACAGAGCCTAAAGATATCGGTGGCTTTGATTTTTATTCTATTACTTTCCATTATAGCGAGCCTACCGTTGTAGGTTACAAGATTGAGAAAGTAGAAGAAGAGGTTAACGGAAAAAAGAAAAAAGTTGATAAATATGTTTTTGCAGATGCTGTTGATTCTTATACAGTATATGTAAAGGAAACCAAAGAAAACCAGGTTTTGAGTCAGCAGTCTGAGTCTGTTATAAAAACTGCTAATAATGCTGTTACCAACTTCTTTGCTGTAGAGGCTTCTGATATGGGTATCGGTGCAAATGAGCTTATGTACTCAAAGTATCCTACAGCAGGCGCATATGTTACACAGATTCAGGACAAAACAGCTATAATGCTCAAGGATTCTTCAAACATCGCAGGTCTCGGTGATTTCTACGATCAGACAGGTAAAGTAAATCCCAACCTCGTAGTAGAGAACGGATATTTTATTGATGCCGTTACAGGTAATAAGATTGACGACAATGGCTTTGTTATCGATGCCAACAACCTCTGGCATGAGGAGTCCGGTATCAGAGTAGAAGCTTTCATCGAGGACGCAGAGGGCAAATTGGTATGGATTCCTTACGAAAAGCGCTCAGTTGATGGCAAGGCTCTTGAAAACAGCAAAGTAAACGGCGAGTACCTTGTAGAAAAAGGTGTGCTTCCCGCATTCCCTGAGTTTGATGCTAATGTTGACTATAATGAGGACGGTAATGCCGGTACTACAAAATCTAAGTCTGCTGACAAAAAAGCATGGCAGGCTAAAAAGGATAGCTATGAGTCTGCTTTTGTTCAGCTTTACCGTATAAAGACTGATACAGACGGTAACGGCAAGTATTCAAAAGCTGAGCTTGCTGCTGCAGATGATCTTACAAAGACATTTACACAGGATGATATCGAGGTATTTGTAAATGCTATGGGCGTTTCTTCTTTCAACCGTGGTACTCCTGTAGCAGGTGTTGCTAAGACAAAGTCAACAATTAAATCTATCACTATTGAGATTGATGCTCTCGGTACACAGCTTTACAGCGACGTTGCTCAGGATCCCCAGCAGAAGAACACAATAGTTCTTTCTACGGGTAGCGTACTTGAAAATGTTAAATTTGCAGAGGATGTTGTTGCTAAGGATTCTACAAAGTATAACAATGTAGGTACTGTTGTTGGTACAGCTAAGGCTGTCACAACAAAGACTGCTATGGATCTCAAGAAAGATGCCGCAATTACTGCAAAGAGTGTTAATGTAGAAGCTACTGCTGATACATTGGCTGCTATAAAGAATGGTGTAGAGCTTTACTTCAATTTCTTTGTTGAGACATTGCAGCCTACAGACGGAGTAAATATTGCAGATACATACAAGGATGCTCTTGCTCCTGTTACTGTTTACAAACTTGAAGAGAGCGATATTCCTTCAATTGAAGTTGCCGAAGAAGATGATGGCGGACTTGGTCTCGGTCTCATTATAGGTATTGTTGCCGGTGCAGTTGTTCTTATTGCAGTTGTGGTTATCATCATCGTGGTTGTTTCTAAGAAAAAGAAAAAAGCAGCTCCCGTAGCAGAGGAAACTCCTGCTGAAGAGATTCCTGCAGAAGAAACTGCTGAAGTTGCCGAAGAAACAACAGAAGAATGATAAAATCGGTTGTCTTATAACTGTTTTATTGCTATAATGAAGGGCAGTATGGATATATATCCGTGCTGCCTTTTTCTTATGTTAAGATACGTATTTTTATATATTCCGGGAGGTCATATTTATGGCAGATACAAAACAGAATAAAAGAATTTTCAGCGGTATTCAGCCGTCGGGAAATCTGACATTGGGTAACTACTTGGGAGCACTTAAAAATTTTCCGCTTTTGCAGAATGATTATGAGTGTTATTACTGCGTGGTTGACCTTCATACATTGACGGTAAGACAGGATCCTGAGGCACTCAGAGAGCGTTCGTATTCACTCATAGCATTGTATCTTGCCGCAGGTCTTGATCCTGAGAAAAATGTATTATTTTTGCAGTCACACGTGCCGCAGCATGCAGAACTCTCGTGGATTTTAGGTTGCTACACATATATGGGTGAGCTTAACCGTATGACTCAGTTTAAGGATAAGAGTAGCCGTCATGCAGATAATATAAACGGCGGTCTCTATACATATCCGGTTCTTATGGCGGCCGATATACTTTTGTATCAGACCGACGCTGTGCCGATAGGTCAGGATCAAAAGCAGCACCTTGAGCTTGCAAGAAACATTGCAGAGCGTTTCAATAAGATTTACGGTGACACTTTTGTTGTTCCGGAGCCTTTTATTCCGAAGACAGGTGCGCGTGTTATGAGCCTTCAGGACCCGACAAAGAAGATGTCAAAGTCTGATGATAATGCAAATAACTTCGTTCTTATCACAGAGGACGAGGCTTCCATTATGAAGAAGTTTAAAAGAGCTGTTACCGATTCAGGTTCTGAGATTATCTTTGATGAGGAAAATAAACCGGGTATCAGTAATCTTATAAATATCTATGCTTCTATAAAGGGTATAAGCCGTGAGGACGTCGAAAAAGAATTTGCGGCAGCACGTTACGGCGATTTTAAAATGGCAGTAGGTACTGCTGTTTGTGAAACGCTTGCTCCGATAAAGGCTCGTTACGAAGAACTTATGAAAGACAAGCAATATCTTGAGTCGATTCTTCGTAAAAACGGTGAGAAAGCAAGAACAGTGGCTGGGGAGACACTAAAGGATGTATATCGAAAGGTCGGATTTATTGTCTGATTATCAATAATTTGATTGGGAGGATTTATTGATGTCGAAAATTTCTGTGGTGAAAAGATTTGTTGCGGCTGTGTTGACTGCGGCTGTATGTGTGTCGTTGTTTGGTTGCAAAGGTCCTAAGCAGAATATTGAAACTATAAAACCTACCGGAAGTCCGTCGTATGATACCGAGGAGACTGTATCACCTTCCGCAACCGACAAAATTGTGTGGGATGATGAGTGGATATCAGAAAGCACTCCCGGTAAAACAACTCCTGTTCCTGAGGATTTTATCGACGGTACGGTGATGAATTCCGATATGGCAGATACCGTTAAATATTCAAACACCGTTGCAAACAAAATTCAGGCTGCGTATACTGACGGAACCAGATTCGCTTACGGTGTGACAAATCAAAATATCGGTCTTACCGAAAAACTGTATGCAGGAGAGTCTTTCGGCACAACTATTGCAAACAAATCCGGTGCGACGTACTTTAATGATTCTCTCGAAGTATACGCCATTGACAATAACGATGCCGAGTACGGTGTTTTCTTCGGGAATTCAGATCCGAAGATAAATACAACAAAATTAGGATACTATTATTATGACGTCAATGTTCGTAATCTTAATATGAGTTATACGGACAGCGTTGGTTATCCTAAAATCCCTTCTGTTGACTTAAACCCTTCGCTTTGGCGTACAAATGATATGTCTGCTCCGTATACCGATTCAAACGGATATCTTGCGACAAAAGTTACAAATGACCATGATCCGTATTTTTATATAAAAGGCCTTGATATTGACGGTAAAGTCGTAAATGCAGTAGAGATTACCGTAAAGACAGATGCTCCTTCTCATCATTGCGCTTTGTACTTTTATACAGTTGATAAAGGCGGTTTCAATGCCGATCAGATGTCATCGTTCAAGTTAAAAACAGACGGTAAATTCCACACTTATTTAGTTGCTGTAGACAATTATGAAAAAAATATTGCAGGTATAAGATTTGATATAGGTACTGCGGCTGGTCAGAACATCACCGTAAAAAATATCAGATTCGCTCATGTGAAGTATCCGGAAACACCGATTGCCGCCGAAAAAACTTTTCACTCATATCCCGATAAAATGCATTTTGAGGCGTCCGTTCTTGCAACTTCAGAATCCTCTCCGGTTACAGATATAAAAGAGTACGGATACAAAGTTACTTTCAAAAAATCTGAAATAAAGTCAATGACTCTCGGCATTGACGGAAAAAGTGTTTCTCCGTCGATGCTCAAAGTGTACCAAAATCCTGAATATATTGGTTTTAATACGAAAAATGCAGGAGTCGTAGGATTTATAATGCCAAATGATTCTGTATCTTACGGTTTGAAAATTTCCGAAACTGATACGGAATATACTGTTTATATGTTCAATCGCATCAATAAAATCATAAAATTCGGAAATCCTGTATCACTCAGCAGCAGAATCTATACTGATACAACTCATTCATTTGACGGACTTGTTAAAGTCGCAAAACAGGAACGTAATCCTTTTACGCACATAACTGTTAAAAGTTCTCAGAAAGGTGCTTTTAATGGATATGACTATGCAAAAGGTGCTTATGTATTTACCATAAACGGAACTGATTTTAGTTCTGCATACAGACCAAGCGGTAAGAATAAGTATTACACATCCGACATTTCCGTGACGGCAAGTGATGACAGAGTTGTGTACGTTTCAATGGAGACTGGTTATGGTGGTCTTGAAGGTGCTGCTGTTACGACAAAAGACGGTGTTTCACTTCCGATACCGATAGAGGTTTGTAAGAATTTCAAAGGCGAGATAGAGGAGCCGATTTACGATCCGGAGGATGATTCTTATGGATATTCGATAATGCCTCTCAAAACTACAAAAAATAAGAAATATGAGTTTAAACTTTATCATTTATACCAAAACTGGGGCAAGTATCCGATAAAGCAGATATCTTCAATAGGATTTCATGTTTCTTACTATCACTTGTCAACCGGCGTAACGGAGTCAAACTGCATAGCACCTTATTACGTGTACGGAAAAGACGGCTGGACGCTTCCTGATTTTAGAGGAGCAAGCGGAGAGATGTGGTCGAGTCAACCGCAGTTTAATTCAGTCGGCAGATTGTATTTTACGAAACACAAAGATAAAGACGGTAATTTTGTGCTAAGTGAGTATACCGGTTCAGTGATACATTCATCAGGTAATACTTATGCTGATATGAATTACTCATATATTGCCGATGACGGTGCATATGCATATGATCTGAGACATTTTGAACTTCCTCAGACTGACGAAAACAGAACAATGTATGAGGTTTCACTTGAGTTTTTGAATGATACATCGTTTGATGATGTTAAAAATGATTTGTCGCTGTTTTCTTTTGACGGAAGATCCGTAATATTTGATAAAGCAAGTTTTCTCAATCAAAATAATAAAAAACAAGTTATAACAAATAAAAACCGCGGTACGTATTCCGATATATATGTTTTAGGAAAAGAAAATCCGTATTTTTCTTACTATGATTTCGAGTATAACGGAAGTGACACAACAAGTGGTATGAATTTCGGACTTGTTGTCTGTGATTCATCGGTGACGGTTGGCGGAAAGTCATGGAATGGTAATTTTGTTTTCAAAAACGAATTTGACGGCAAGCTTAATATCGGATCACTTTCTTTTAATATGGGCAAAACGACATTTAAGAAGGGCGATAAGATTTCATTGACTCTTATACTGCTTCCGTACGGTCTGCCGAATGCAAAGAATTCGAATAATGTTGACTACGTGATAGAAGATTCAGTAAAAAGTCCGTTCCGCATTACTGCCGAAAAAGGTACGGTGATTACAGATGCATTTTTACCGAGTGTAAAGTGTGTAAATAACGAAACTATTATTACTGTAAAAGGCGGAAGAAACAATCAGGTTATAAAGACTACAGGATATACAAAACTCGGTATTCCGAAGATATATGAAAAGATAAACGGAAAGTGGCAGGAATACGATTACCACGTAAAAGGTAATTATGACGGATATTCCGTTCAATATGAAAACGGACAGTATTCATATAGCATTGTATATGATATGGGAAATAATCCGGCAACTGCGCAAAGTACATTTAAAATTGTTATAGAATAAAGAATAAAAATTTACGGAGAAAGGGTGGTGAATGTTCATGATACTTATAATTGCAGAGAAACCGAGTCTTGCGAGAAATATTGTTGCAGGTATCGGAAAAATGACAAAGCGTAACGGATATTATGAAGGTTGCGGTTATTTCGTTACTTGGGCATTCGGACACCTTTTTTCTCTCTGTGATATAGAACATTATAATCCTCTTCCGGAAGGTAAACAGTATTGGACAATGGACAATCTTCCTTGTTTCCCGGAAAAGTTTGAGTTTGATATCAGAAAAGACAAGGACAAACGTCCGGACAGCGGTGTAGTTGCGCAGTTTGAAACAATAAAAGCTCTTTGCAGACGTGAAGATGTAGAGACTATCGTAAATGCAGGCGACTCCGATCGCGAGGGTGAAATTATTGTAAGACTTTGTGTATATAATTCATTTGCAGGTTCTCTGAAAAGTGTAAACAAACGTTTTGTCAGACTGTGGCTTCCGGATCAGACTCCGGAAACAGTAGGTCGTGCGCTTACTGAAATGAAAGAAGAGAGCGAATATGACAATCTGGCAAACGAAGGTTTTGCCAGAACGTTTATAGATTGGCTTTACGGCGTCAATCTGACACGTTATGCGACATTGAAGTGCGGAACGTTGCTTCGTGTCGGCAGAGTTATAGTGCCGATTGTAAAAGCGATTTATGACCGTGATATGGCTATCAGAAACTTTGTTCCGGATATTTACTATGCTCTTGTAAGTAAAGAAGTTACAAATGGTGCGGAAATTGAGCTTATAAGCAAAAATAAGTTTGATAAAGAAAAACTCCGTGAAGCAGAAACGATGTGCAGACTTTATAACGAGTCGGAAGCTGTCGTTATCGGTAAAAAGAAAAAGAAAGATGTTCTGAATCCGGGCAAATTGTACTCACTTTCAAAACTACAGAACGTTCTCGGTAAAAAGTACAAAATGTCAATGGATAAGAGCCTTGCTATTGTTCAGAAACTTTATGAGGAAGGTTTCCTTACATATCCGCGTACAAACTCAGAGTATCTTGCGACAAATGAGCAGGACAAGATCAAAACGATTATCGCAAATGTTGCAAAACTCGGATATCCTGTTGAATTCAAATTAAAAAAGACAATCTTCGATGATTCAAAGATAGAGTCGCACTCGGCGATTACTCCGACATTCAGAATTCCGGATAAAAACAAACTCTCAGAAGAAGAGTATTGCGTGTATTCAACGGTTATGAGACGTTTTGTTGCGGTATTCTGTTCAGAAGAATGTAAAGTAGAAAAGACGGAGATTGTTATTGATGTGGGCAGTTACGAACAATTTACTTTGAAAGGTACTGTTATAGTAGAACCCGGTTGGACTAAATATGATGACAGCACGCAAAAGGATAAGATATTACCGTTGCTGGAAAAAGGCGACAAAGTAAATATCGACTTTAAACCTACACAGAAGGAAACATCTCCGCCGAAACATTACACTATAGAAACACTGAACAACTATCTGAAAAATCCTTTCCGCGAAGAAAAAGCAAATGCTCAGAATATGGAAAACGAGGATGACTCGGAAGAATACAGAGCAATGTTTGAAGGTTTGGAACTGGGTACGGAAGCAACACGTACAGGTATAATAGACAATGCTATAAAGAGCAATTACATTGAACTTAAAAAAGATGTTTACAGAATATTGCCCGGTGGTGAGTATCTTATAGAGTCACTTGTGCGAATGGGTATAAGTATGGATAAGTACAAAACCGCAGAAGTAGGAAAAGCTCTCAAAGCTGTTTTCAGAGGTGAGATGCAGGTAGACGGCAGCGTTTTGATTGCACGCAAAGAAATTGAAAAGGTTTTCGAACCTGTTAATACAACCATAGACAATGATACAGACTTTGGTTTTGCGGGAGATGAGGTAGGTATATGTCCTGTGTGCGGAGGCACCGTCATAAGGACTCGTTACGGTTACGGTTGCAAAAATTACAAAGAAGGTTGTAAATTTTCGATAAATCTTTCTATTTGCAACAGGGTGATATCGGTTTCAAACGTGAAGGAACTTTTGAATAACGGAAAGACTTCAAAGATAAAAGGTTTTACTTCAAAAAACGGTAAATTGTTTGATGCGGCATTGAAACTCGAAGCCGGAAAAGCGGTATTTGACTTTACTTAAGAGTCGGAGGTATATATGAATAAAAATAAGTTGATTGCAAAGTTAATGAGTGTATTTGTTGCGGTGGTGGTTACTATCACTTCTTATGCAGGATATTTTGCTCCTGCCAAGGATAACAGTGTTTATGCTGCAGACAAGAAAGCAACAATCAGAATTAATTCCGATGCATGGACTGCTGTTGACGGACTCGGAAGAACATTGACTTCGTATGAAGAGGCCAAAGATTCAGTAGACAGAACAGTGGGTATTTTTTATTGGACATGGCATTACTCATTTGCTAACTTAAAACCTCTCAATATAAATGAGATAATAAACGAGTATCCGGATGCAAAAAACAACTATAATCACGTCGTTTGGAGAAAGAACCGTAACGTTCAGAATTTCTGGAATGAGCCTTTGTTCGGTTATTATCGCTCGGATGATAAATATGTTCTCAGAAAACACGCTGAATTGTTGGCAGACGCCGGCGTAGATGTGATGATTTTTGACTGTACGAATGGTGATGACTCTGATAACACCAAAGAAAATCGCAGAAGAACGTGGCCTGATGCGTATTGTGCGCTTTTTGAAACTCTCGAAGAAGCTAAGGTCGACGGAGTAAATGTTCCGAAGGTTGCTTTTATGTTGCCGTTTGCAGCTTCAAACGGCGCAAAGCAGATGCTGAATATTCTCTATGAAGATATTTATTCACAGGGGAAATATAAAGACTTGTGGTTCTATTGGGACGGAAAACCAATGATAATGGCGCATATTAATGCTCTTGATTATAATAATCCTGCTGAACGTGAAATTATGGATTTCTTTACTTTCAAGAAAAACGATTCATCATATTTTTCCGGAGATACGTTTAATATGTGGGGATGGGCCTCTGTTTATCCACAGCCTAAATACGGCGAAATCGGAGCTGACGGAAGACCGGAGCAAATGACCGTAGGTGTAGCGCAGAATGCAAATATAGTTACAAGAAGCCTTACTGCCATGAACGGAAATAATGTTATGGGAAGAGGTCAGTCCGTAGGAAATTATTCTTATTCGTACACCTATAAAGGTGAAAAGATAACCGTTTCTTCCGAAACTGAAAATGCACATTACTATGGAATAAATTTTCAACAACAATTTGATTATGCAATAAAAAACGATCCTGATTTTTTATTTATTACGGGTTGG
This sequence comes from Oscillospiraceae bacterium, assembly GCA_015069195.1. Taxonomy (GTDB): domain Bacteria; phylum Bacillota; class Clostridia; order UBA1212; family UBA1212; genus SIG423. The sequence continues at coordinate 75,865 of SVJA01000006.1, forward strand.
AATGAATGGATTATGGGTCGCTACGATGTCTGGCCGCCGGTCGCTGCCGTAGGTACACAAAATGCCGTGAAAAATGCATTTCCGGATCAATATAATGATGAGTACAGCAGGGATATTGAACCTTCTGCGGGAGAATTAAAAGATTATTACTATTACCAGCTTGTTTCAAATATCAGAAAATACAAGGGTATGGCCAATGTTGTTCCGCAGATGTCTGCTGCTGCGATAAATATGAAGGAACTTTCTTCTTGGAAGAATGTTACAAGTACTTATGACCATTATACTGATAGTACATATGACAGGGATAAGGATGGTTTCAGAGGAACTCATTATACAAACGACACAATGAGAAATGATATCGTTCATACAAAGTTTGCGTACGATAATGATAATGTGTATTTCTACGTTGAAACCGAAGATAATCTTACGTCGTATACCGACAAGGCTTGGATGCGCCTTTTGATTGATACCGATGAGAGCGGAATAAGTCCGAACTGGGAAGGTTTTGAGTACATAATAAACAGAGTTTCGCCCGACAGCGAACATTGTATGCTCGAAAAGTCAAAAGGTGTTGACTCAAGCGGAAAGTGGATCTGGGAAAATGTCGGCAAGGTAGACTATAAAGTAAGTGGCAAGGTTCTTCAGATTGCTGTTCCAAGAAGTATGCTCGGTCTGACCGGAAATAAGATTGATTTCAATTTCAAATGGTCTGATAATATGCAGGAGGACGGAAATATTCTTGATTTTTATTCAAACGGTGATGTTGCACCGGGCGGAAGATTTATGTTCATTGCCACAACTGATGACGTAAAGGATGTTCCTGCACACCGAGAAGAATCATCAAATCACACATCTAATAATTCCTTAAACAAACCGTCTGTCAGCAAGCCGAGCAACGGCGGCAGTTCAAATACCGGTAATCAGGGTAATAAACCGTCACAGAGCGACGATAATAATGGTAATCAAAGCGGAAATGATATAGGAGTAAATAAAGAAGATAAAAACGGTCTTAACTGGGTTTTGCTGAATGATTGCATTATCGTGGCTTCAATATTCATTGTTTCAATATGTCTGATATTTATAATGGTCGTGATTGCTATTGCAATCCGTAAAAAAAATGTTGCCGTGGAAAGTATTCCTGCGGATGTTTTGAAAGAAGAAAGTACAGTAGAAAATCCGTCTGATACGGAAAGTTAATACTTGACAAGAATTGTTTTTATTGTAAAATTGTAGTGTTACTGTACTTATGAGGGAGTAATCAGCACGCATTTGCGTGGTTCAAAGTCAACATCATGGTATGTGAAAACATACCTGGCTTGGATTAAATGATGAGACTTATGTATAGACTATAAATTGTCTATACATAAGTCTTTTTTATTTAAATAAATTTTTATGGAGGGACGCTTTTGATGAAAGCATATTGTGAAGAACTCACAAAAGTTTACGAAGAAGTTAAAAGCAATGAGAACGGTATTTCAGACAGCGAGGCGGCGATTCGCCTTGAGGCAAACGGCAAGAATAAGCTGGCTGAAGCTAAATCCGTTCCGCTTATTGTAAGGTTTTTTAAACAGCTTGCAGATCCGATGATAATTATTTTGATTGTTGCTGCAGCTATATCTGCGATTACATCATTGGTTCAGCACGGAACACTCGAAGCAGACGTATTTATCATTCTTGCAGTTGTACTTATAAACGCTGTGCTCGGTGTTTATCAGGAGAACAAGGCTGAGAAAGCTATCGAGGCTTTGCAGGAAATGTCTGCCGCTACAAGCAAGGTTATACGTAACGGTGTTATAAAGGCCGTAAAGAGTGAAGATCTTGTTGTAGGTGATGTAGTTATCCTCGAAGCCGGTGATGCTGTTCCTGCCGACGGTCGTATTATCGAAAGTGCCAGCCTTAAGATAGAAGAAGCCGCTCTTACAGGTGAGAGCGTGCCTGTTACAAAGGCCATGGATGTTCTTATGATGAAAGACGGAAAAGATATTCCGCTCGGCGACAGAAAGAACATGGTTTATATGGGCAGTACCGTTTCTTACGGAAGAGGTAAGGCTGTTATTACTGCTACAGGTATGGACACTGAGATGGGTAAGATTGCGGACGCGCTTGCAAAAGCAGAAGAAGGTCAGACTCCTCTCCAGATAAAGCTCGCACAGCTTAGTAAGATTCTTACATTCTTGGTTGTAGGTATCTGTGTGATTATCTTCGGTGTCGGTGTTATAAAGGCCGGCGAGTTCTCCGGTGCAGTTATGCTTGATTCATTTATGGTTGCTATCAGCTTGGCTGTTGCCGCTATTCCGGAAGGTCTGGCAGCCGTTGTTACGGTTGTTCTTTCAATCGGTGTTACAAACATGTCAAAGCGTAATGCCATCATCAGAAAGCTTACTGCTGTTGAGACACTCGGTTGTGCTCAGATTATATGCAGTGATAAGACAGGTACACTTACTCAGAACAAGATGACTGTTGTTGATTATTACGGCAGCGATGAGGCTATGATTGCTATTGCTATGGCTTGTTGTTCAGACGCTCAGCTCGGTGAAAGCGGAGATGCAGAGGGTGAGCCTACAGAGTGTGCGCTCGTAAACTATGCTAAGAAGCTTGAAATGCCTAAAAATGAACTTAATGACGAATATAAACGTATAGGTGAAGTTCCTTTCGACAGCAGCCGTAAAATGATGACTACAGTTCATGAAAAGGAAGGAAATCTTGTACAGTTTACAAAAGGTGCTCCTGACGTAATTCTTGACAGATGTACTTCATATCTTGCGGAGGACAAGATTCTTCCGCTTGATGATGAAAAGAAACAGGAAATTATCGCTGCAAACAAAGCCATGGCTGACAGAGCGCTCAGAGTTCTTGCAGCTGCTATGAAGACTCTTGATGCAGAGCCTGCTGAGTATTCTTCCGAAGCTATGGAAAACGACCTCATATTTGTCGGTTTGACAGGTATGATTGACCCCGTGAGACCTGAAGTTCTCGGCGCTGTTACACAGTGTAAAGAAGCCGGAATAAAGGCTATTATGATTACCGGTGACCACAAAGATACTGCTGTTGCTATTGCAAAAGAACTCGGTATTATCACAACTGCCGAAGAGGCTGTTACAGGTTCTGAACTTGATGCGCTTTCTGACGAAGAGCTTGATGTTTTTGTAGAAAAATACAGCGTATATGCACGTGTCCAGCCGGAACACAAAGTTCGCATTGTAAATGCATGGAGAAGAAAAGGCTGTGTAACTGCTATGACAGGTGACGGCGTAAACGATGCTCCGAGTATTAAATCTGCTGATATCGGTATAGGTATGGGTATTACAGGTACAGACGTTACAAAGAATGTTGCAGATATGGTACTTGCAGATGATAACTTTGCAACTATCGTAGGTGCCGTAGGTGAGGGTAGAAGAATTTATTCAAATATCAGAAAATCTATTCAGTTCCTTCTTGCATCAAACATGAGTGAAGTTATTTCAATCTTTGCGGCGACACTTTTGGGATTCACCATTTTGAAACCTGTTCACTTGCTCTGGATAAACCTTATCACAGACTGTTTCCCGGCTCTTGCTCTCGGTGTAGAAAAAGCTGAGGATGACATTATGAAACAGCCTCCGAGAAGTTCTAAAGACGGTATTTTCTCAAACGGTGTAGGCTTTGACGTAGCATATCAGGGTATCGTAGTTTCTATTCTTACACTTGCAGCATTCTATGTAGGTGAGATTATGGCTCACGGTAGTCTTGAGGGATTCCAGTGGATGAACCTCGGTGATGCAAACAAAGACGGTATGACAATGGCATTCCTCACAATGAGTATGGCGGAGATATTCCACAGCTTCAATATGAGAAGCCAGAAGAGCAGTTTGTTCAAGATAAAGACTTTCAACCCGACACTCTTTATTGCCGGTGCTGCGAGCCTTGTTCTTACAACAATCGTACTTTATGTACCGTTCCTTGCAGATGCGTTTGAGTTCTCGCACATCAGCATTCAGGAATATTTTGTTGCTCTCGGTCTTGCAGTATTGGTAATTCCGATTGTAGAAGTTGTTAAAGCAATCGAAAGAGCTATCGATAAGAAAAAGAAATAATAATTAAAAGACTTTGAATTAAGCCCTGTGCGGTGCTGTCGATATTTGTCGATAAGCGTCGCACGGGGCATTTTCTGTTTTATTGCCTCGGAAATACCAATGATTTACAATTTTTAAAACAATTATTTCGGAGGTACTTTTATGATTGATTTTGAGAAACGTGACTTTTATATGAGGTGGCTTTACAGGATTGCCTACAAGTTCTATATGATGGATCCGTGGAAGGACCGGAACTATTTTGATTTTTCTGCCTTGCAGTATGCTCACAACGGTGCGAAAGTAAGGTATGTTGTGAATTTCGAAAATTATAATACTGTTACGCAAAAGAATGATTCGCAAAATACACGGACGATATGGTTACATGTACCCCCTGATGACGATACAAGACTGTGCAGAATGAGGGCATATTGTTGCATTTTTACGGCGTTTAAGGATATTCCGGAAAAGTACTTGCAAGAGGTTGAAAAGTGGAAAAAACAGCCGTTTTCGGATGAGTATACACCTTTCTTTGTTGATTTTGCAGAAAAAACCCCCAAACCGCTTGATTTTGACAATGCTAAGCAGATGTATTATCTGATGAATAATTCGTACAATCTTATGATATCGGGAAAAGAAAAAGCGGCTCACACATATATGTGAGCCGCGAAAAAGTCGGTTGTGAAATATCAGTCGAGCTCTTTTTTTCCGGTGTAGAGCTCGTAATATCTTCCTTTTTGTTTTAAAAGGTCATTGTGATTGCCGCGTTCGATGATTTCACCGTGTTCGAGTACCATAATGGCATTAGAGCTTCTTACCGTGGAAAGTCTGTGTGCAATTACGAAAGTGGTGCGGTTATTCATGAGCCGGTCCATCCCTTTTTCAATATGTTTTTCCGTTCGTGTATCGACAGAGCTTGTTGCTTCGTCGAGTACAAGTATCGGTGCTTTTGATATTGCCGCACGTGCTATGTTAAGGAGCTGTCTCTGTCCTTGTGAGAGATTTGCACCATCTCCTTCGAGCATTGTGTTATAACCGTCAGCGAGTCTCAGAATAAAACTGTGAGCGTTTGCTGCCTTGGCTGCTTCAATAACTTCCTTGTCAGTGGCGTCAAGTCTTCCGTATCTGATGTTTTCCATAACGGTACCGGTAAAGAGATGAGTATCCTGAAGAACCATTGCGATATTTTTTCGCAAGTCTGCAAGGGGTATATCTTTGATATCTATCCCGTCTATGGTTATCTTTCCGGAGTTGATTTCGTAAAAACGGTTGAGAAGGTTTGTAACGGTGGTTTTTCCTGCACCGGTAGAGCCGACAAATGCTATCTTTTGCTCGGGTTTGGCGTACAATGATATGTTCTTTAAAACAGTCTTTTCGGGTGTGTAGCCGAATGTTACGTTTTCAAGAACTACATGACCTTTAATGTTGTCAGCTGAAAAACTTGCATTTTCGCTGTCTGTTTCGGGTGTTGCATCCATTATTTCAAAAACTCTTTCTGCTCCGGCAAGTGCTGAGAATACCGTTGACATTTGGTGAGAAAGCATATTTATAGGCATAGAAAACTGTCGTGAGTAGTTACAGAAGATGGAAAGACCGCCTATATCAAAACCTCTGAAAAGGCAGAGCAGACCACCGACACCGGCTACAACAGCATATGATACTTGGCTTGTGTTACCCATGATAGGTCCCATTATGCCGCCGAAGAACTGCGCCTTGAATTGTTTGTCACGCATATCATCATTGAGAAGTTCAAATTCTTCCACACATGTATCTTCGTGATTGAAAACTTTTACAACCTTGCTGCCTGTAACGCTTTCTTCTATGTAACCGTTTATAGCTCCTAGTGCCGCTTGCTGCTTTGAATGGTATTTTGATGAATATTTACCGATAGCAGCGCCGCCTTTTATGAAGATAGGTATGAAGCAGACCACCATAAGAGTGAGCCAGACATTTGTGAAGAGCATCATTACGAATGTTCCTACAAGTGTAATACTTCCGGAAATAAGACTTGTAACGGTGCTGTTTATCATCATTTCTATATTGTCGATATCGTTTGTGAAACGTGACATTATTTCACCTGTGGAGTTTGTATCGAAGTATTTTACCGGTAACTTCTGGAGTTTTACAAACAGATCGTTTCTTATTTTCTGCACTGCGTTCTGCGAAATGTGGAGCATTATACGGCTTTGCAGATAAGAAGATATTACGCCGAGGAGGTATATGCAAATCATTATTGAAAGGATTTTTGCAAGGTTATCTATTCTTTCTGTAGCAGTGGAGGAAATGTCTGTTATGTTGTTTATAATCGGTCTTGCGATATAGGAGCCGACAAGTGAGGTTCCTGTGCTGAAAAGCATAAGGAAAAGAACGAGTATTAGAGGTGCTGTGTATGCTGTTATATACGAAACCAATCTTTTTGCGGTTTTCTTGGCATTCTTCGAAGGCGGAGTTTTTACTCCTCGCATCCCGGGACCAACCGGTCCTCTTCTTGGTCCTCCGGGCCCCGGCATAGCTACACCGATTGTTCTTTTTTCGGAAGTATGACTGTTGTATCTTTTCTGAAGATCTTGGAGTGTTCTTTTCATTACTCATTCACCTCCGATTTGCCAATCTGTGAATAATATATTTCCTGGTATTCGGTGTTGGATGCTAAAAGTTCTTCGTGTTTTCCGATACCTGTTATGATACCGTTATTCATAACAATGATTTTGTCAGCCTCAATAACCGACGAAATACGCTGTGCGATAATAATTTTAGTGGAGTTGTTGAGTTCGGTTTTGAATGCTTCACGTATTTTTGCTTCGGTGGCTGTGTCTACCGCCGAGGTGGAGTCGTCGAGTATCAGAATTTTCGGCTTCTTTAAAAGCGCTCTTGCGATACAGAGCCTTTGTTTCTGACCGCCTGAAACGTTTGTACCGCCTTGGTCGATATCGTGTTCATAGCCTTTTTCAAAATCTTTTATGAAGATATCTGCCTGTGCGTGGTCGGCAGCTGCCTCAATTTCAGCATCAGTTGCGTTTTCGTCGCCCCACAGGAGGTTGTCTTTAATCGTACCAGAGAAAAGAAGGTTTTTTTGCAGAACCATACCGATACCTTCACGGAGATTGAAAAGAGAGTAGTCTTTTACGTTTATACCGTCAACGAATATATCACCTTCATCAGCATCGTACAGTCTCGGAATCATAGACACAAGCGTGGTTTTGCCGCAACCGGTAGAACCGATTATGCCGACAGTTTCACCTGCATTGATCTTTAATGTGATGTCAGACAAAACTTTTTCTTCACTTGTTTTGTAATAACGGAAGCTGACATTTTTAAATTCAATGTCTCCGTTCAATATTTCAATATCTTTTTTAGTTGCATTTTCGTCGCTTATATCGATTTTTTCGTCAAGTACTTCTACGATACGTTTGCCCGATGCGAGTGCTCTTGAAAGGTTTATGAAAAGCATTGTAACCATCATAAGAGAGGAGAGTATCTGTGTCACGTATGTAATGAAAGCACTGAGTTCACCTGCCGACATAGTTGTATTTACAACCATGTTGCCGCCGAACCAGAGTATTGCAACAGAAGTAAGGTTCATCAGAATTGTCATAACAGGAGAGAGAAATATCATAAGAAGCATTGCTCTCAAACCGGCTCTTTTGAGGTTTGCGTTTGCCGTAGCAAATTTTTCTGTCTCGTAATCTTCTCGTACGAAAGATTTTACAACGCGGACATTTGTTATGTTTTCCTGTGCAACTGTATTCAGTTCATCAATTCGGGTCTGCATTTCTGAGAAACGTGAGAAACCTTTGCCGATAATTATCAATATACAAATAATAAGAATTACTATCGAAATTGCTATGATAGATGTCAATTTAGAATTTATTGTAAGTGACATTATAAAAGCACCGATAAGCATACCAGGAGAGCGGAGTGCCATTCGAAGGAGCATATTCACAAAGTTCTGAAGTTGCGTGACATCGTTTGTAAGTCTTGTTACCAAAGAACCAGTAGAAAATTTATCAATGTTTGAGAAAGAAAACTTCTGTACTGTTTTATATACATCGGAACGAAGGTCAGCTGCAAAGTTTACTGACGCTTTTGCCCCGAAGTATGCACCGCCGATACCGCCGAACATCATAATAATAGCTGTAAATATCATAAGTACCGTCATTGCAATGATAAAGTTCTTGCCTGTACCGACCGTATCATTGATGAATTTTACTATTCCTGTTGCTTCTTTGTTGTAATAACCGTAGTCGATAATGAGCGACAAAAACTTAGGCATCAGAATTTCGCCGATAACCTCAATAATCATACACAAAGGTCCTATAATGAAATAGGGCAGGTAAGGTTTTATGTATTTGAACCATCTTTTCATTTAATATCACCGTCGCTTTCTGCTCGGATAGAGGATTGCATCTTCAAAATAAGAGTTCTGAGCATATTTAGTTCCTCTCCGGAAATGTTTTCAAATGTTTCTGCTTCTGCGGCATTAAAGATATCAACAGATTTTTTTACTACATCCAGACCTTTATCGGTAAGTTTTAAACTGTTGTATCTTGCATCGTTCGGATTGTTTATTTTGCAGACAAAACCTTGTGTTTCCAGTTTCTTTACCGTTGCAGATACGGCAGCCTCACTGATGCCGTAATGTCCGGAAATATCCTTTTGTGTAACGTTTCCGTCATTTTTCGAAATATACATAAGTGCCATATGCTGACTTCTGTGAATTCCTAGTTTGTTTATTTTGTTTTCTACACGTGAGTGATGCATTCTTGACATTTTCATAAGTTCACACATTACTTTATGTATTTCTTCGCTGTTGTGCAATTTCTTCACCTCAAATAAAAACACTTAACGAGTTGATAGTTAACCCGTTAAGTGTTATAACGCTATACTATTTTAAAGTCAAGTATTTTTACCATAAATTAAGCGATAAACATCTGTACAAGCATCAGACCGTAGGTGGGGCTTACGCAAATTCCGATACCGGTGTCTGTATAAGTTGAGTTGAGAATATTTGCTGCGTGTCCGGAGGAATTCATCCATGCGTAAAAAGCGCCCTCAACTGACTGATTACCTGCGATGTTTTCAGCGGCTGCTCTGAAATTTATGCCGTAGCTTTTAATCATTTCAAAAGGAGTACCGTAGATTTTAGAATTATGGTCAAAATAGTTATTCTCGACCATATCCTGTGCTTTATGAAGTGCGACTCTTGAAAGCTCGGTATTCAATTTGAGTTCTTTAAGTCCGTTCTGTTTTCTGGTATTGTTAATTAAATTGAGCAGAGTTATTTCCGGTGTGTTTCCCGTGTTGTTTTCAGTTATATCGGATTCACTGTCTTTGAAATGAAGATATTTTTCGCTCACGCATCCTATATAACCGTCGTTATCAGTGTGAACAACATACCAGCCGTTGATTTTTGTAATAATTGTTACCGACTGGTCTTTTTTTAATACTTTGATGATGTTGTAGTCTGTTGACGGACCGCAACGAAGGTTAAGCATATCCACGGACACATATGCAGTGAATTCATCCCCGACAATAAAATCTGAACTTGTCTGCTGTGTAAACTCGTCATTTTTATCGTCTTCGCTTATCAAAGATGGAATTGAAACATTTTCTTCGCTTGCATTTGCAGTCATCGCAAAAAAGGTCAAAGCGGTTACGGTCATCATAATAAGTGACAAAAGTCTTATTTTCTTTTTCATGTAATACCTCCGAACTGATTTATTCGGATTTAGTTTTGCTTTTATTTTGATTTTTATACATATATTTGAATTCTTGACTAAATTTTCAGTGCGTATATAATTGATGTGTGATATCAAGTTGAAGGTGTGGTGCAGGTTATTGCGAATTGTTGTTTTATCGGATTCTCACGGTGCTGCAAAGATGTTAGATGACATTATAGCCTTTGAAAAACCGGATTGTTTTATATTTTGCGGTGATGGTATAGGAGATGTATTGAAAATATGTGACAAATATCCATATCTTTATTGCCATATTGTCTCCGGAAATTGCGACAGAACAGATAATTTTCCGTTGTTCAAAGAGTTTGAATTATGCGGAAAGAACTTTTACATAACTCACGGACATCACGAATTTGTAAAAAGCGGTTATATGAATCTTGCTTCGCGTGCGCTTAACTACGAAACTGATATTGCATTGTACGGTCACACTCATATACAGGCATGTGATAAATTCGGTGATTTAATTCTTTTGAATCCGGGCTCAGCATACGAAGGTAATTATGCTGTTGTAGATATTTCTGAGGATTCAGGCAATGTGAAGTATGATTTGAAAAATATAAAGGGGTACAAATAAATGAAAATTTTTGATTCTTTATTGCAACAATTGGTTCCGATATTGGTCGATGTATTACTGAAATTACTTTTTGCAGTTCTTGTTTATTTTATCGGATCAAAGCTTATAAAGATTATTCTTAAGATTTGGCAGAAGAGTAAGGCTTTTGCGAAAATCGATAACGATGCGGCGCAGTTTCTTACAAGTTGCATAAATATATCATTGAGAATTTTACTCATTGCAACTGTTGTTATAATCTTAGGGATTCCTACCTCGTCGATAATTGCGGCTCTTGGTTCTGCCGGTCTTGCCATCGGTCTTGCTCTTCAGGGCGGTCTTTCTAATTTTGCCGGCGGTGTTATTTTGCTTGTGACAAAGCCTTTTCAGACAGGAGACTACATATGTGTCGGCTCTGAGTCCGGTACTGTTACGTCGATTGATATTTTTTATACAAATCTGACAACCCCTGATAATTGCTCGATTGTTATCCCAAACGGAGTTATCACAAATTCTCCTATAATAAACAAGTCAAAATTTGATACACGTCGTATAGATCTTATGTTCTCTGTGGAATATGAATCTGATATAGAGAAAGTAAAGTGTGTGCTGTTGAATGTTGCAGACAAAAACGAATTTGTTTTAAAAGGTGAGAATAAGCCGTTTGCAACTGTTTCGGCTTATGAGGACAGTGCAATAAAACTTTTACTCAGAGTTTGGTGTAAAAGGGATAGCTATTGGGATGCAAGTTATTCACTTCAGGAGCAAGTAAAAAAAGCATTTGATGAAAATTCGATTACAATTCCTTTCCCACAGGTCGAGATTACGGAGAAGAAAAAATAGGAATTGGTTTTTTGTATGGGTCTATGGTATACTTTCTTTGAATGAAAGGATTGGAGGCATAAAATGGTTAAAAGGATTTCTACGGTATTTATCGCTTTGTTTGTATTCGTTTCGATGTTTTATACAGCGATTCCGTCAAAAGCTTTTACTGAAGAAGACGCCTATGCATATTCGGCACTGGCGATGTCCGTCGGTATGCGAAATAAAGACGAGGTTATTGACATATCTGCGTATATGTTGTCGGCGGACTTTGCCGAGCAATTGTACTATGATGTTATATTGTCTGATGCATCGTTGTATTTTGTAAAATTAAATTATACAGATACGACTTGTACTTTGAGCGAAGACGGCGAGTATATAGATTCATATAAAATAGAGTACTATTTTATCGAAACCGATGTTACGGATGCTATATTTAAGAAACATCTTGATAGGGCTATATCGGAAATTCCGGTTGTGGGTATGCACACGGTTGACCAGATGCTTGCAATTCACGAATATATTGCAAACAATGTAGACAAAGAAGAGTCTCTCGAAGAAGTTACGGACGAACATCTTTGTTCGACTGCGTACGGTGCTTTGGTGTACGGATGTGCAGATTCATTGGGATATGCACTTCTGAATATGGCACTTGCAGAGGCTGTTACCGAGAATGACTGTATAGTTGTTTCCGATGCCGGCAAAACAGAGTATTGGAATATGTACTTGCTTAACGGAAATTGGTACAACATTGATGTTTATTCGGATGATATAGAGGTCTATTATGTTGACGGAAATCAGAATGTGACTGATACATATGTTATCGGTTCAATGCGAAATCACATCTATTTCCTTGAAACGACAACCATTATAAATATGTACGGACATACTTCTCCTGTTGCTTATACATATGGCGGTACGCCTGTTTCTGAGACAGACACGGTTCGTATCAGAATCTGGAACAATATCACATCTCCGATGTTCTATTATGACGGCTATTGGTACTATGTATCTCCGTCGTCTCCTGATGTTCTGGTAAAGCGTCTGACAAATGTTGCAGCGATAGCTTCATCGGAAGAAACTGTATTTATGGCAGACGGAAATATCATATCTTTTGCTTTGACTTATGACAGCATTTTTTACGCTATAGATACAGGTAGAGTAAAACAGCTTCCGCTTGTTTCGCTGGAACGAAACGATGATTACGAAACCGATGGTGAAACAGGTTCCGGAGAGGAGCCCGAACAGGGAACGGAAAATGAGCAGCCTCTTACGGAAATAGATATTTATACCGTAGCATCCGATTCTGAGATTATTGTCGGTATGGGTAATCGTGATGATCGTATTTACTACGAATTGTATAACACTGCAGATGGTTCATATTCATTCTATATGACAGGAGCTTTCTGTGAGTCTCTTGAATTGCCTTCAGTTGATGAAAATATGATTATTTCCGGTATAGACGGAAATTCAAGAGTTTGGGATCTTTTTGATATTATTTCTAAGATCGGTTTTGTGAACAGATATGATGCCTATAATTCGTTAAGTGTTATTTTTGATGAAAAAGAATTGAACCTTGTACAATTTTTATGCACAGGATCAAAGTTGGTTTTACCTGATGGTACTGAATATACCATAGTTGTCCGCGGCGATGTAATTCCCGGGTCAAATATAAACATAATCGATGTCCTGTCTGTTATGAACTACATAAACGGTACTGTGACTGAGTTTACGGATATTCAGGTTCTTGCAATGGATTATGATGGTGCTGACGGTGTAAATGTTGCAGATGTTGCACTTATATATAAGGCAATGTTTAATGTTGACACGGTAAAAGATACAGATACAAAGTTTGCTATTACCGTAAACAAGGGATTTTCCAAAATCGACGGTGTTACCGTAAATGAGGCTTCTCACGGTACTAAAATAAACATTGTTGCAGACATACCGGAAGGTATGGTATTCGATAAGTGGATAGTTGTTTCGGGTGATGTGAATATATTAAATGTAAAGTCTGCAAGTACATATTTTATGATGCCCTATAAAAATGTTGAAGTTACTGCAACTTTCAAGGCAGCATCCGTAACCATAGATAATATTACCTTTGAAAATGTTTCGGAACGTTACTCGGAAACTGAGGCAAAGGTCATTTCGTTCACAAATACAGGTGAAGTTGTTCTTACTAATCCGTTTGTTTCACTCAGAAGCGGAAGCGAATATTTTGATCTGATTACTTACTCGCTTCCTTACTACATCGAAAGCGGTGCTACAAACAATACAAGTTACGCTATACAGCCCAAATTGTTTTTGCCTTACGGTACATATACCGCAGAGATTGTGTTGACCGCAAACGAATTGAAAACTGAAGCAAGTATAATCATCTCTTTTACAGTAGAACATATTTGTTGCGGAACTTCGATTGCCGGTAAAATTGCTGATTGTACAGAGGACGGATGGCTTAATTACTACAAGTGTTCGTGCGGTAAATATTTTACTGATGAAACTGTTTCTGTTGAAATATCAGATCTTGAGGCTTGGAAGACGGGCGAAGGCAAGATTCCGGCATATGGTCATATTTGCGGTCTCCTTATTGAACGCGTAGAACCTGTGCACACTGAAACTGAGTTGACTGACGGTATGGAAGCGCATTATTTCTGTTATATTTGCGGTGAATATCTGGATGAAGAGAAGGTAGTTACTTCTAAGGAAGCTCTTGTGATTCCTGCTCCTGCGCATACTCATAGCAGATATGACAGTGATGACTTATATCATTGGAGTGTTTGTGAATGCGGAGCCGTTGTGGATGGCCCAAGCGAAGAACACAGTTTTGGTGAGGATGGTACCGGTACGATTTGTTATGATTGCGGATACGAAAGAATTGTTGATGATTTGGTTACCGATCCGATTGAATAAAAGTAGTTGTAAATATAATACAGACTAATAGTCTTTTGTTAAAAGCGGCGTCCTCTTTTTTGATGGCGTCGCTGAATTTTTTTCGCACTGCATGACCCATAGAATCAACTTCGCAGGACGTATTGTTCATATTTGTGACAAATTTCCTTGTATGGAAAACTTTGGGAAATAATATATGGGAAATTATGAAAGCCTCTTTGGTTGTGTTAATCTCCGCTTGTAAAAAATATTTCAAAGGGGAGTTTGATATGAGAAGAAAAAAGTTTATTGTGTTGTATGTTTTGTTTTTCTTTATGGCGGTGTTTTCCATGATGAATATTTCAGGTGTGTTGGGGTGATAGAGGCAGACTGTTTTATCCTGTGGTTTACAATAATACTAATTATGTGTTTTATGTTTTCTGTTGTTAGACAACGGTGTTTGCTTAAATGATTGATTGACAAGAGATTTGTTTCGGGAGTATAATTAAAAGGTGTATGTAGGCTCTTCCTGGCATACATATTTTATTTGAGATTTATATTTAGAGTAAAGGATGATAGATTGATGAAAGCTTTTGAAAATATGGCTAAAACTTACGAACCGTCAAAAGTTGAAAAAAGTATTTATGCAAACTGGATGGAAAAGGGCTATTTTCATGCAGAAGTTGATAAGAATAAGACGCCTTTCACTATTGTGATACCGCCGCCGAACATTACGGGTCAGCTTCATATGGGACATGCTCTTGATAATACTTTACAGGATACCATTATACGTTTTAAACGTATGCAGGGTTTTTCTACACTTTGGCTTCCCGGTACAGACCATGCAAGTATTGCGACCGAAGCTAAAATTGTTGACGCTCTTGCAAAAGAAGGTCTCACAAAAGAAGATCTCGGCAGAGAAAAGTTCCTTGAGAGAGCATGGGCTTGGAAAAATGTATACGGTAACCGTATAGTTGAGCAGCTTAAATGTCTCGGAAGTTCTTGTGACTGGGAGAGAGAGCGTTTTACTATGGATGAGGGCCTTTCAAAGGCTGTTCTTGAAGTTTTCCTTAGACTTTACAAAAAAGGTCTTATATACAAGGGTGAGCGTATAACAAACTGGTGTCCGAAGTGTAATACTTCTATCTCAGACATAGAAGTAGAATACAAAGAGATGGACGGTAGTTTCTGGTATATAAATTATCCTCTTGCTGACGGTAGCGGAAGCCTTATGATAGCGACTACGCGTCCCGAAACATTGCTCGGAGATACTGCAGTTGCAGTAAATCCGGAGGACGAAAAATACAAAGATATCATCGGTAAGAAATTGATTTTGCCTCTTGTCGGTAAAGAAATCCCTGTTATTGCAGATGATTACGTAGAACTCGGTTTCGGAACAGGTGCCGTTAAGATTACTCCTGCTCACGATCCTAACGACTTCAAAGTAGGTATGAGACATAATCTTGAAGTTATCCGTATTATGAACGACCGTGGCATCATCAATGAAAACGGCGGTAAATATGAGGGACTTGACAGATATGAAGCGAGAAAGCAGATTGTAAATGACCTCGAAGAGCAAGGCTTCCTTGTTAAAACTGAGCCTTATAAGCACAATGTAGGTACTTGTCAGCGCTGCGGTACGGTTATCGAACCCGTAGTATCATGTCAGTGGTATGTAAAGATGCAGCCCCTCGCAGAACCTGCTATAGAGGCTGTCAGAAGCGGCAAAATAAAGTTTATTCCTGAGCGTTTTGCAAATACTTACTATAATTGGATGGAAAATATCCAGGATTGGTGTATCTCAAGGCAGCTTTGGTGGGGGCACAGAATTCCTGCATATTACTGTCAGGAGTGCGGTCATATGGAAGTGGCTGCAGAGATGCCTTCTGTATGTCCTAAGTGCAGTGCGACGAAGTTTGAACAGGATCCGGATACTCTTGATACTTGGTTTAGTTCTGCGCTTTGGCCGTTCTCAACACTCGGTTGGCCTGAAAAAACTCCTGAGCTTGATTATTTCTATCCGACCGATGTTCTTGTTACAGGTTACGATATAATATTCTTCTGGGTTGCCAGAATGATATTCTCAGGTTGCGAGCAAATGAAAGAAGTCCCGTTCAAACACGTTTTGATTCACGGACTTGTAAGAGACTCGCAGGGACGCAAGATGTCAAAGTCACTCGGAAACGGTATAGATCCGCTCGAGATAATCGATCAGTACGGTACAGATGCTCTCAGATTCTCTCTTGTAACAGGCAACTCACCTGGAAACGATCAGCGTTTCTTGGATTCTAAGGTCGAGTCTGCTCGTAACTTTGCAAACAAGATTTGGAATGCTACACGTTTTGTTCTTATGAACTTTGATGACGAGGTTGATTTCTCAAGGGTTAATTTAGCAAAGCTTACTGTTGAGGACAAATGGATCCTTTCATCTATGAACAAACTTGTTTCAGATGTTACTGAAAATCTTAATAAATATGAGCTCGGCGTTGCGTTGCAAAAACTTTACGACTTTATCTGGGATCAGTATTGCGACTGGTATATAGAGCTTGTTAAGCCGAGATTGTTTGATTCTGAATGTGATACAAGAATTGAGGCACAGTACGTTCTTAACAAAGTACTTGTAAACTGTATGAAACTTTTGCATCCTTTTATGCCTTTTATCACAGAGGAGATCTATCAGAATCTCGACAAAGATTGCGAAAGTATCATGATTTCAAAGTGGCCTGAGTTTGATGAGACACTTGCGGACGATAAGGCAGAAGCAGAGATGAACTTTATCATTGAGTCCATAAAGAGTATGCGTAACATCAGAACTCAGATGAATGTTCCGCCGTCAAAGAAAGCTGCAGTTATATTTGTTACTGCAGAGGATAACTTCAAGCTTATCGAAGATTCGACTCCGTATATAAAGCGTCTCGGATATGCTTCCAACGTTTTAATGCAGACAAATCGTGCCGGTATCTCGGATGATGCAGCGTCATCTGTTGTAGACGGTGCAGAGATATTTATTCCGCTTGAAGAGCTTATAGACTTTGAGAAAGAACTTGCGAGACTTGAAAAAGAGCTTGCGACAGTAGAGTCGGAACTCGGCAGAGTAAGAGGCAAGCTTAACAACCAAGGATTTATGGCTAAGGCTCCAGAGAAACTTGTTGCGGAAGAGCGTGCGAAACTCGAAAAATATGAGTCTATGTATGAGAGTACAAAGAATAGAATTGACTCTTTAAAATCAAAAATGTAAAAATAATTAATTTTTTACAGTTGTTACAGTACAAAGCCGGACAGAAATGTCCGGCTTTGCGCATATTGTTGGAAAATATAGACAAAATACAATATCTTGTGGTACAATACAAAAGGATTATTCCGTTTTATACTTTTAAGTTAATGGGAGATTTTGATATGGACAATTTAAGAAGAGGTATACTTCTTTTTACGGCGTTGTTATTTTTTGCGGCTACGGTTATCGGTTTTATACTGTCTTTGGATTACTATGATACCGCTACAGTTATGGAAGCCGTTCCGGACTGGCATTATGACGGACAGAAAGTTTCTGCTGAGGACGCTGAAGGCAAAGGTCTTGTGAATGAAAATATTCTCGTAGTTATCGGTGACGAGGGTGACGAACATTCCGAAATTATGTTTATAACAAACTACAATTCCGAGAAGAATAAAATGTCTTTCATTTATGTACCGAAGGATATGAAATATTCGTTAAATGTAAAGAATATTCCGGGCGGAAAGTTTAGCGGAAAGTCTTCATATAATTCCGGAACAATGAGTCAGCTTTATTCGAGATTCGGCGGCAAATATTCTGCTGATATTATGTCTTATATGTTTGATGTGCCCGTAGATAATTACGTGTTTTTAAGTTTTAATGATTGTAAG
Source organism: Oscillospiraceae bacterium (assembly GCA_015069195.1). Lineage (GTDB taxonomy): Bacteria > Bacillota > Clostridia > UBA1212 > UBA1212 > SIG423. Next base: position 93,777 of record SVJA01000006.1, read on the forward strand.
ACCCTTTTCAACGGCTTTACCGGTCAGGACAAAGGCTTGTTGTTCAATTTCCCCGTAAAAGTTACAAATGTAGAGGAAGATGTTTCTCTTTCTGCGGGTGAGCAGTATTTTGACGGTGATATGGCGATTGATCTTCTGAGATTTTATAAGACTGCTGACGGCATATACGATAATTCATTGCTCCAATATTATGACGGAACCGATCTTAAACGAATCGATATGGTAAAGAAATTTATGGCTGATTTTCTTGATAGTCAGCTGCTCGGTGACTCGGTTAATAAATATTATTTAGACAATTTTGCGAAGATTTCATATGAGTCTGTCATAAAGAAATGTGATACAAATATCACGTCGGCTCTTGCTGATGCGGTACAGAAGTCACTTTCAAATATAAAAGAGGATTCTGTGAGTTTTTACATCCTTGATTACAAAACTGCTGATAATAATGAGTTTTTACTCGAACATACAGGTTGCCTGAAAGATATTACAAATAATGACAGTTCAAAGCATAAAAGTCTTTCAAAAGAAGCGACTTCAAAGGTAATTTCAGAAAAGTTTAATTGATAAGGAGTTTTCAGGTTTTAAATGAGCGATAAGAAAAAAGTAAAAAAAGAATATGATGACGACAGCATAAAGGCTTTAAAAGGTCCTGAGAGAATAAGACTTCGTCCTGCATCAATTTTGGGCGGCGACGGAATAGAAGGCTGTCAGCATACATTTGTTGAGATACTTGCAAACTCAATTGACGAAGCCAGAGAAGGTTACGGTAAAGTTATTGAGGTCACAAGACATTCTGATTATTCGATTACGGTACGTGACTACGGAAGAGGATGTCCGCTTGACTATAATGAAAAGGAGCAGCGCTATAACTGGGAGCTTGTTTATTGCGAACTTTATGCGGGCGGTAAATATGATAACAATACTTCGGGCGATAACTATGAGTTCAGTTTGGGATTGAACGGACTCGGTTGTTGTGCTACGCAGTATACATCTGCGTTTATGGATGTTACCGTATACAAAAACGGCACAAAATATGATTTACATTTTGAAAAAGGTTACAATGTCGGTGGCCTTCACAAAGAGCCGTGTTCTCCGAGACTTACAGGTACGATGCAACATTGGCTTCCGGACCTCGAAGTTTTTACCGAGATAAAAGTTCCACTTGAATTTTTTACAACATTGCTCAAAAAGCAGGCAGTTGTAAACTCCGGTATAAAATTTGTATTCTTCGATGAGATTTCCAAGGAAAAGTTCGAATTTTTCTATGAAAACGGTATCGTTGACTATATGGAAGAACTCAGCGAGGGTAAGTCATTTACAGGCGTAAAGCGTTATGATATGGAGACAAAAGGTCGCGACAGAGCAGATCTTCCCGAGTACAAACTTAAAGCAGAATTTGCTTTTTGTTTTAATAACTATAATCCTGTTTGTGAATATTATCACAACTCAAGTTTTCTTGAGAACGGCGGTGCACCTGAAAAAGCGGTGCGTGCTGCTTTTACCGCTGAGATAGACAAGTATATAAAAAATGCCGGAAAATACGGAAAAGACGAGTCTAAAATAACATTTGCCGATATACAGGACAGTTTGATTGTTATAACGAACTCTTCTTCTACAAAGACAAGTTACGAACATCAGACAAAAAAGGCTATCACAAACCCGTTCATACAGACTGCGATGACCGAGTTTATAAAAAAGACTCTCGAAATTTATTTTATCGAGAATAAGGCTGAGGCAGATAAAATCATGGAGCAGGTGCTTATAAATAAGCGTAGCCGTGAAAACGCCGAAAAGCAGAGAATAAATATTAAAAAGAAATTGTCCGGAACTGTTGATATAAACAACCGTATCAAAAAGTTTGTAGATTGCCGTACAAAAGATGTAAGCCGTCGTGAGCTTTATATCGTTGAGGGTGATTCGGCGCTAGGTTCTGTTAAGTTCGGTCGTGACTCTGAGTTCCAGGCGATTATGCCTGTAAGAGGTAAAATTCTTAACTGTCTTAAAGCTGACCTCGGAAAAATTTTTGAGAGCGATATCATAACAGATCTTATGAAAGTTCTCGGTTGCGGTGTTGAGATAAAAACAAAGCACGCAAAAGATTCTATGGCGTTTGATCTTAATGCACTCAAGTGGAACAAGATTATAATCTGTACCGATGCCGATGTTGACGGTTTCCAGATCAGAACACTTATATTAGCGATGATTTATCGTCTTGCACCGTCTTTGATAACGCACGGAAAGGTTTTTATCGCAGAATCGCCGCTTTTTGAAATAACTTCGAAAAACGAGACATATTTTGCTTACGACGAAAAGGAAAAGGCTGAAATTATTGCAAAACTTACCGGAAAATATACACTTCAACGTTCAAAAGGTCTCGGTGAAAACGAGCCTGAAATGATGTGGAAGACTACTATGAATCCGGAGACAAGACGTCTTATAAAGGTTATGCCGGAAGATGCTGCCAAGACGGATTACTATTTCAATATGCTTTTAGGCGATGAGCTTGCAGAACGTAAACGCTACATCGAAGAAAACGGTCATCTTTATATGGATGATCTTGATGTTAACTGATTTAATGAGGTATTGTTGTGGAAAACGAAAAGAATTTATTTAATGAACAGAATATTACGGAAACTCTTTTAAATAACTATATGCCTTATTCAATGAGCGTAATTATTTCGAGAGCCATTCCTGAAATTGACGGTTTTAAACCTTCGCACAGAAAATTGCTTTATACAATGTACAAAAAAGGTCTTTTAAAAGGACCTCGTACAAAGTCTGCTAACGTTGTCGGTGAGACAATGAAACTTAATCCGCACGGTGATCAGGCAATATATGAAACAATGGTGCGTCTGACACGCGGAAACGGAACTCTTTTACATCCGTATGTTGATTCGAAAGGTAACTTCGGTAAAGTTTATTCAAGAGATACAGCGTATGCCGCAGCTCGTTATACTGAGGTAAAGCTTGAAAAGATAAGCGAAGAACTCTTCTGTGACCTTGATAAAGATGCTGTTGACTTTGTGGATAACTACGACGGCACAATGAAAGAGCCGACTTTATTCCCGGTAACTTTCCCATCCATCCTTGTAAACTCAAATATGGGTGTTGCCGTAGGTATGGCTACAAATATCTGCAGTTTCAACTTGAAAGAAATTTGCGAGGCTACTTGTGCATTTATAGACGATAATACCGTTGATTTGCTTGACTATATCGTGGCTCCTGATTTTTCGACAGGTGGTACTGTTATTTACTCACACAAAGAAATGACAGATATTATTGAGCGCGGCAGGGGAAGTGTCAAAATTCGTGGAAAGTACAGATATGACAAGAAAAACAGTTGTATCGAAATTTACGAGATCCCGTATACGACTTCGAGCGAAGCGATAGTTGATGCCGTTATTGACCTTGTTAAGAAAGGTAAGATAAAGGACATAAACGATGTACGTGACGAAACAGACCTTGAAGGTTTGAAGATTGCCATAGATATAAAGAAATCATGCGATCCGGATCTTCTTATGAGCAAGCTTTACAAAATGACTCCGATGCAGGAAAGTTTCTCCTGTAACTTCAACGTGCTTATAAATGCAAGACCGGTTGTTCTCGGTGTGCGTGGTCTTATAGCAGAGTGGCTTAACTTCAGACGTGTATGTGTCAGAAGAATGCTTCTTAATGACATTCGTCTTAAGGAAGATCGCTTGCATCTTTTGTGCGGTCTTGAAAAAATAATTCTCGATATAGATAAGGCAATAAAAATCATTCGTGAAACAGAGAGAAACGATATGGTTATCCCGAACCTTATGATCGGCTTTGATATTGACGAAATTCAGGCTGAGTTTATTGCAGAAATAAAATTACGTAACATAAACAAAGAGTACATCTTAAATAAAATTGACGAAAAAGATTCTCTCATAAAAGAGATTGCAAGACTTAAAAAGATAGTTTCTTCAAATACCGGTATAAACAATCTTATAAAGAAACAACTTCAGGATATTGCTAAAAATTACGGTCAGGAAAGAAAAACCGATGTTATCCATGAAGATGAAGTTGTTGTAGTTACAAAAGACGAGTTTATCGAAGACAATAACATAAAACTTTACCTGACACGTGACGGATATCTTAAAAAGATCCCGCTTACTGCACTTCGTTCAGCTCCTGAGCAGAAGGTAAAAGACGGTGACGAGATAGTGCAGGAAATCGATTGGCACAATAAGTCTGAAATAATTATCGTTTCGTCAAAACAGGCCGTTTACAAGATGAAAATACACGATATTCCGGAGTGTAAGGCTAGCAGCTTTGGTGAGTATTTGCCTAACTTACTTGGTACAGAGTCTGACGAAAAGATTATAAATATGATGGTTACTGACAATTATGAAGGATTTATTCTTTACGGATTTGAAAACGGTAAAGTATCTCAAGTGCCGCTTAATGCTTATGCTACAAAAAATAATCGTAAGAAGCTTATAAATGCTTACGGCGGAGCGTCGCCTTTGGTAGGTGCCGTTCACGTTATGTCGCCTGATGACGAGATTGCAATTTCTTCTTCAAATGACAGAATTGTTGTTTTACCGGCATCACTTGTTCCGATAAAGTCAACTAAGAGTTCTCACGGTGTAACCGTTCTGAAACTCAAAAAGGGTTGCACGATGAAGTATATAAAGAAGGTTTCCGACGCTGAATTTGCAAACCCGAAGGTCTATAAAATAAAGGAAATTCCTTCACCCGGTTTCTTCCTTAAAAGCAGTGATAATTAAAACTTAAGGTGGTCTGTCATGAAAAAGTATCTTAAAGTAGTGTTGTTAGTGTGCTTTATTATTGCAGCGTTTACTATGCTTGCCGTAGGTTGCGATAAAAAGGCGGAACTTAAAATCATTGATCCGGTAAATCTTCCGGAGACGGAGAATATTCCGGACGGTACCCTCATTTATTATGAGGATTTTGATGATTCAAAAGAACTCGCAAGGGTTACACAGATTGTCAACGAGTTCGGTTACAGAGTTCTTAGTAAGTCCGTTCACGGGGCATACTCAGACAACTCTACCAAGTACCGTGTGACCGAGTATAAAGACGGCAAGGCATTATACCTTGAAAACAATACTGCAAATGGTACGGATTCGTATTTTGAAATTCTTTCTGCCGCTGAGATGGGTTACATACATGAGCAAAATTATACCGTACAGTATGATGTTGAATATGCAGATGCCGACGGCACAAACAGATATATAACACTTGCCAATGGATATGGCGGGAATTTTTATTATTCATTCTTTCTTCGAAACGGAGGCATAGGAGACTATCAATGCCATTATGCAGGTAACTGGTATGACCTTGACGGAGACGGCACATCTGCAAAAGGCAAGGATTCCATTGCTTATAAGCTTCTCGGAAAAGAATATGACAAGGAAAACCAGGTTTTTAAGGGTGTGTCCCTTTCTGTAAGGCATGTTGTGGATTGGCAAAACGGTGGTGCTGTATATATAAGAGTTAATGATCCTGCGAGCTATTCAAAAGGTGAGTGGATTTTGATTTCAAGAACAAGTGAGACGTCAGACGGTTTTTCATATTGGAATACTGACTGTGGAAGTGCGTCGCTTGTACTTAAAACAGGCGGAAAACAGAACGGATATGTCGATAACATAGCTGTCTGGACCGGAACAGGCGCAGAACCTGCGGATAAGAGTAATATTTACCTCAAAAATTCGAATAAAAAGGTTTGCAAGAATCATGTTTTTGACGGAACGGATTGTAACATTGCATATGTATGTAAATACTGTGACGAGGAGCTTGGTTCTGCCGGTCATATTTTTGAAGATAATAAGGACGATACTCTTTGTTCGAGATGCAGTGTTTCGAGAAAAAATCTTGAATACGGATGGATTTTGACAGAATTGCCGATATATAAGGGCGGCGTAAAGTCAAAATATCTTTACAAAGACGGTCAAGGTATCGAAAAAGTTTGGGTTGAGGAAAATGATTCAAAAATGATAATTGTATCCGATACCTCAACGAGTCAGTTCAAAAAATACTGTAAAACTCTTTCTAAAGAAGGTTTTGATGAAACTTTTGAAAATAAGCGAGATAACAATATTTATGCTCAGTACAAAAATGATACTCAGCAGGTGTATTTGTATTATACCGCGGCAACAAAAGAAGCTCGTATTATATTGGATAAGTCGAGTGATATGAGTATAGATGAGTTTGGTTACACATATACAAAAACAGGGGATGAAAAAACCACACTTTATCAAATAGGTTTACCGTACAAGAAAAATAAAAATGACGGAGCACGTACAAACAGCGGAATGCTTTATATGTTAAAGCTTGCGGATAATTCACTTATAATCATTGATGGTGGCGACAATAAGCAGTTCAGTGATTTGCAGATTGACGGAATGATGAATTTTATGCGTGAGGTGTCCGGGGTCGGAGAAAACGGTACGGTAAAGATTGCTGCATGGTATTTATCTCATGGACATACTGACCACGTTGCAGGATTCACTCGTTTGCTCAGTAAGTATCATTCACAGATTGAAATTGAAAGAATTATGTTCAATTTCCCGACAGTATTTTCTGTAGCAGAGGAAACAGTTGATCATAAAAGCACTTATAAGAAGCTTGTCGGATACTTAAACAGTTGGTATGCGGATAAAATGCCGGTGTTTATGAAATTGTACAACGGACAATCGTTCAATCTTGCCGATGTAAAAGTTGATGTTCTTTATTCGCACGAAGATATTACAGACGCAAAAGAGGGCGTATTGGCTCACGATAAAGACTTCAACAATACAAGCCTTGTGACAAAATTTACTTTTGACGGAAAGTCTTTTATCGTACTCGGAGATATTGATTTTGCGGCAATGGAAACCATTTTAAAAATCAATTCTGATAACACATTGAAATCTGATATTGTTCAGATTGCTCATCATGCACTTAACTATCTTAATGATTTGTACAGCGTAATAGCTGCAGAGTATGTGCTTGTTCCTCAATCTTACGAACTTGTAAATGTCGATAAGATTTATACGGGCAGCTTTGACACCGCAATAGCTGCGACTACAGAAGAAAAAGTTTATTACTCAAGCAACGGAACAAACGGTTTTGAGGTTAAAGACGGCAAAATTACAGAGTCATCTTTTGAAAAAGTTTGGGGCGGTCCGTATGAAGGTTGGTCTTGGTAAATTGAATAATAGATAATATCAACTTAAAATCCCAATCGCACGGTTGGGATTTTTTGCGCTATACGGTCGCTTTCTTCTAGTGGTTTACATAAATTATAGTGTAAAGATATTATGGGAGCTGCCGTATGGAGAAAGCTATTGCATATTTATTCGGTAACAAGATTGTCGGCACGGTTAAGCTCACTGATGTCGGCGATTGTGTTTTCTATGAAATTGATATAAAAAATATACAAAACCCGGAATTGGCACTTTTTGTTGACAAAAAAATTAATTTACTTGATTTTACATATACACCGTTTCTTTGTAAAGGCAGGATAAGAGTTTCTTTTTATTCTGATTTGATCGGAATGGATAAAATAATCGGTAAAAAAATTCTTTTGGTTGATGGCGGTGCGGTACTTGCAGAAGGTAATATGATCAAAGTGTACCCCGGAAAAAGATTTTATACAGAAGAATTGTTTTAGCTCTTTTGTAAAAATACTTCGTAAAAACCTGCCCCTACTTAAAAACCTGGTTTAGCTTACGCTAAAAAGGATTTTTAAGTGGGGTAGGTTTTTGCTTTACATGAATTTCTCAATAGAGTATACTAAAAAAGCATTTGTATAATGCAAATATATAGAGTAGAGTTATTGTATGGATTCGGTTAAAACTTTTTATATTTATACACTTGGTTGTAAGGTAAACAGATATGAGTCAGAAGCTATGGCGGCACTTCTGTCTGAATCGGGCAGGTATGCTGCGATTTCGGATAAGGATAAGTACCGTGCAGATGTTTTCGTGCTGAATTCATGCATAGTGACGGAAGAAAGCGAGAAAAAAGCATTCAAAATAATACGCAGATACAGACGCGAAAATCCGGATGGAACTCTTGTTTTCTGTGGCTGTATGCCGCAAGCTCTTTATGAAAAATCTAAAACAGCAGAGGCAGATGTACTTTTCGGAAACAAAGAACGCGGAAGATTGTTTGAGTTGTTGGATAAGTATTTTGCTGACGGCAGACAGCAAATTGATGCTTTTGAAAAGCATACGCCGGATGACAAATTTGAAATTCTTGCTCCGAAGTCATATGAAAGTCTTACTCGTGCGAATTTAAAGATAGAAGATGGTTGTAATCGTTACTGTGCATACTGTCTGATACCGTTTGCAAGAGGTCCCGTAAGGTCGATGCCGCTTGCTGAGATTCGTAAACAAGCTTCGACGCTGGTGGCAGAAGGTCATCGTGAGATTGTAATTACAGGCATAAATCTTTGTATGTACGGAACCGATATAAAAAGTTCGCTGAAAGAGGCTGTCGAAGCAGTTCTTGAATCAGGTGTCGAAAGAGTCAGACTTGGTTCATTAGAAGCAGATATTATTGATGATGAATTGCTTGATTATCTTGCAGGAGTACCTCAGTTTTGTCCTCAGTTTCATATATCGATGCAGTCGGGTTCTGATACTGTTTTAAAGAGGATGAACAGGCATTACACGGTTTCGGAATATGAGGCTCTTGTGAGAAAGATAAAGGCGAAGTTTGATAATCCCACAATCACGACAGATATAATAGTCGGTTTTGAGGGAGAAACTGAAAAAGAATTTTCGGATTCCTGTGAAACTGCGAAAATGATTGGCTTTACAAAGATTCACATATTCCCTTACTCGGTCAGACAGGGGACAAAGGCTGCTGAGAGCAAAAATCAGTTAGCTCCTGAAATAAAAAGGCAGAGGGCTTTAAGGTTATTTGAAATCGGCGAGAATATAAAAAAAGATTTCTATGAAAGTCAAAAAGAAACAGTTCATTCAGTATTGTTTGAAAAGTTTGACGGAATGTATAATTGCGGTCACACAAAAAACTTTATGTATGTAAAAGTGTTGTCTGACAAGAGTATGGAAAATGAAATTGCAGATGTAAAGATAACTGACTTCGATGATGAAGAATGTTACGGTAGTTTGATATAAAAGAAAAGTGAGAGATATGTTATGGAAGGTACAAGACTTCAAAAATTTCTGGCAAGTTGCGGTGTTGCTTCGAGGCGCGCTTCGGAAGTTATAATTGCAGACGGTCGCGTAAAAGTTAACGGAAAAGTAGTGACAGACCCTGCGACAAAGATTGTAAAGGGCGATACCGTAATGGTTGACGGCAAAAAAGTAACTCCTGAGAGTTCAAAAGTTTATATTATGATGAACAAGCCTTGCGGTGTTTTGTCTTCTGCAAAAGACGACAGAGAGAGAACTTGCGTGGTGGATTTGGTTAAGGATGTTAATGCAAGACTTTTTCCTGTGGGAAGACTTGATTATGATACTTCGGGTCTGATTTTGCTTACGAATGACGGCGATTTTATGCAGAAACTTACACATCCGTCTTATGAAATATGGAGAACATATCAGGCGATTGTAAGAGGTGTACCTACTCAGAACAAACTTGATGAGATAGAAAAAGGCATAGAATTAGAGGACGGAATGACTTTGCCTGCTCATATTGATGTCATTGGTTATAAGGGGAAGAATGCGAAAATTGAGATTGTTCTCCGGGAAGGCAGAAACCGTCAGGTCAGAAGAATGATGGAGGCTATAGGACATCCGGTGATCGAACTCAAAAGAGTCCGGCTTGCTGCCCTCGAACTCGGCGAACTCAAACCCGGTGCGTGGAGATACTTGCGTGGCAAAGATTTCGAAGCACTTTTCGGAACGGAAGTTGCAAAGAAGATGCGTTTAATCTAAATTTAAGAAAGCGGTGCTAAAATGCCTTTTGATCAGGTAAAACCTGAAAATGACAATTTTGAAAGTGTTGATAAAATATTGCTCCATATATGTTGCGGACCTTGCAGTTTACACGTGATTGATGATTTGCGAGAAATGTACGGCGAGATAGATATTACAGGTCTTTATGCAAATCCCAACATTCATCCGTATGATGAATTTGAGAGAAGACTTGAAAATGCACAGATAGCAGCGGATTACAAAAAGATAAAATTTGTAAGCCTTCCTGATTTTGATCAGGAGCGTTGGGAAAATTTCTGCGGTGAGCAATCGAAACGCTGTGAAATGTGCTACACTTTGCGTATGGAGCTTGCAGCAAAGTATGCGGCTGAGAACGGATTTGATATTTTTTCCACAACACTTATTGTGAGTCCTTACCAGAATCATATGAAAATTTATGAGGTGGGTAAGAGAGTTGCGGAAAAGTACGGGTTGAAATTTTTATACCATGATTTTAGTGTGAATTTCAGAAAAGGTCAGCAACAGGCAAAGGATATCGGCCTTTACCGCCAGAAATATTGCGGTTGTCTGCCTTCTAAAGAGTATAAGTGACAGTCAGGTGATAAATATGAGTTTATATGGATTTGATGATGAGTCGGAAAAAACAGAAGAAAATAATGTGACGGAAGCGGAAGTTAATGAAGTTACCGGAGTAAATGAATTGACGCCGGAAACAGAGGAAACTGCTGTCTCGGTTGATTGCGTTGATTACTCATCCGGGGATGTTCCGACAGAAGATATTGAACAAAAAGAAAAGCGCAGAAGAAAGTTTGAAAAGAAAGCTCTTAAAATTACGAAAGATGTAATTTCTTTTATGCTGATCGTTGTATTGGCATTCGTTGCGGCGATTTTTATAAATATATATATCATACGGACAAGTAATATTTCCGGAACATCTATGTATCCTACTATGCAGCATGGGCAGACGGTATTGATTTCGAGAGTTCCGTATATGGTGTCGGAACCGGAGAAAGGCGATGTTATAGTATTTGATTCGTCGAAAAAAGCAAGAACTTTTTTAAGAGATATAGGCGAAGCTTTGCGTGATAATACGTTAACAAGAATTTTTATGGATAAAAAGTCACCGGTGGAAGAAGAAACGTTTTATATAAAAAGAATTGTAGGCGTTGCTGGTGACGAAATAACCGTAAAAGATTATACGATGTACTTGAACGGTGTGCCGATCGAAGATAAAGGATATTCGATAAACGATGACGGTACTGCATATTATCCCTACGAAGGTATGTCATGGAAAGTAGAAGAAGGATATGTGTTTGTTATGGGCGATAACCGCATAAACAGCAAGGACAGCAGAATTATGGGCACAATCCCGATTGATTGCATAATGGGAAAAGTTGTAAAAGAATAAACAGGGTGTAAAAATGAAGAAGATTAAAGTAATAGCGGCTACCGGAAATAAAAATAAGTTAAAGGAGTTTGCAGAGATATTTTCGGCATACGGTTTTGATGTTGAAATGAAAAGCGCAGCAGATTGCGGAATATTTGAATTTCCTGAAGAAACTGAGAAAACATTTATAGGAAATGCTTTTATAAAGGCGCAGTATATTTATGACAATGTCAATAAGGACAGTGAAACTATTGTCCTGGCTGATGATTCCGGATTGACTGTGGATGCACTCGGCGGAGCACCGGGTGTATTTTCTGCAAGATATGCAGGTGAGGATGCTACCGATGATGATCGTATAAATAAGTTGCTCGGAGAACTTGACGGAGTTGCCGAAAATGACAGAACTGCGGCATTTGTGTGCAGCATAGCGGTTATATTACCTGATGGCACAAAACTCAATACAGACGGCTTTTTGAGAGGCAGAATTGCATTTAAAAAGAAGGGCTCAAACGGTTTCGGTTATGATCCGATAATGTATATACCTGAATTTGATAAGACTGTCGCAGAATTGAGTTCCGAACAGAAGAATGAAATAAGTCACAGAGGCGAGGCTCTCAGACTTATGGCGGACAAGCTCAAAAATGTGTTTTAAGGACGTGTTGATATGGCAATGAATATAGTTTTGGTAGAACCGGAGATTCCGCAGAATACGGGCAATATAGTGCGTACCTGTGCAGGTACCGGAACAAACCTTCATATGATAAAACCTCTCGGATTTTCGGTTGAGGACAGATATTTAAAAAGAGCAGGACTCGATTATTGGCACCTGGTGAATATCAGATATTACGAAAATTACGATGAGTTTTATAAGACTGCGATTTCGGAAAATCCCGATGCAAAGTTTTTTATGTGCACAACAAAAACTAAAAAAAGTCACACGGATGTAAAATTCAGCGACGGTGACTACATAGTTTTGGGTAAAGAAACAAAAGGATTGCCGCTCCCGTTGATAGAGGCGAATCCCGATACATCTATCAGAATTCCTATGAAGAAAGATTTTCGATGCCTTAATTTGTCAAATGCCGCCGCGATTATTTTATACGAGGCTATGAGACAACTCGGATTTCCAGAAATGGATTAATGTTTTTGACTGTGAGACAGAAAATGGATATTCTGAGATTACTTGAAAAAATGACACTCAGACAAAAGCTTGATTATTTTTCACAGTTTACATATGATTTTAAGAAATGCTTAAATTCCACACTGCAAGCGGCAAATTTGAGGCAGAAAACGGATTGTTCAGAGTATTTATAGGACTTGATAGTGAAACAGACAATAAAACCGAATTTACACTAGCATAAATGTTGAATTTTTTGGAAAATTTTGTTGCTTTTTGTGGTAAAAGAGGGTAAAATAACTTGTGATGTGGTTGTTTTTAATAATCACTGATAAGATTGTTTATTATTTTAATTCATTGGAGGTTAATTGTTATTATGGCAGTTAAAGTTGCGATTAATGGTTTTGGCCGTATCGGCCGTCTCGCTTTCAGACAGATGTTTGGTGCTGAAGGTTACGAAGTAGTAGCTATCAACGATCTCACAGATCCTAAGATGCTCGCTCATTTGCTTAAGTATGACTCTTCACAAGGTCGTTACGACGGACACACAGTAGAAGTTGGCGAAGGTTCTATCATCGTTGACGGTAAAGAGATCATCATCTACAAAGAGCCCAACGCTGCAAATCTTCCCTGGGGACAGATTGGTGTTGACGTTGTTCTCGAGTGTACAGGTTTCTATTGCTCAAAGGATAAGTCACAGGCTCACATCGATGCAGGTGCTAAGAAAGTTGTTATTTCAGCTCCGGCAGGAAATGACCTTAAGACTATCGTTTTCTCAGTAAACGAGAACACTCTTACAACAGACGATAAGATTATCTCTGCTGCATCATGTACAACAAACTGCCTCGCTCCTATGGCTAAGGCTCTCAATGACTATGCTCCTATCCAGTCAGGTATCATGTCTACAATTCACGCTTACACAGGCGACCAGATGATTCTCGACGGTCCCCACAGAAAAGGCGATTTGAGAAGAGCACGTGCAGGCGCGGCTAACATTGTTCCTAACTCAACAGGTGCTGCTAAGGCTATCGGTCTTGTTATTCCTGAGCTCAATGGTAAGCTTATAGGTTCTGCTCAGCGTGTTCCTGTTCCGACAGGTTCTACAACAATCCTTACAGCTGTTGTAAAGGGCGCTGACGTAACTAAAGAAGGCATCAACGCTGCTATGAAGGCTGCTGCTTCTGAGTCTTTCGGCTACAACGAGGACGAGATCGTTTCTTCTGATATCATCGGTATCCGTTTCGGTTCACTCTTTGATTCTACACAGACAATGGTATCTAAGATTGGCGACGATCTTTATCAGGTACAGGTTGTTTCATGGTATGACAACGAGAACTCTTACACAAGCCAGATGGTAAGAACAATTAAGTATTTCGCAGAGTTGGCATAATATTGTCTCTGGAATAACATTCTGAAAAAATCAGCAGCGAGAGTTTTGTTGTTATATAAGACTCTTGCTGCTTTTTTGTAATGAGGTTTTGAAGGATGAATATATTAGTTTTTTTATTCTATGTTGTTTCTGTGTTCTTGGTAATTGCATTAGGTGTTTGTATTTTTATGCTACCGTCCCTGATTGCGATTATCAGAAAGCATAACAAAACGCGAGTTATACTTTTTAATATATTCTTGGGTTGGACTTTCGTAATGTGGATATTCTGCATGATATGGGCTTGCAGCCGCAAAGAACAGAAAGAAGTTCACTAAATTTATTTATGAATAATTTGCCTTGCTCGACAAGGGGCGTCGTGTTTCGACGCCCCTTGTCTTTTATAATACTTAAAAACTAAAACGGTGAGGTGAAACGGTGCAAAATGAAATATATGTTTATGTTGATGTTGTATTTTTGGAGAACCTCATAATTGATTATGTGATTATTGATATTTGTGAAAAAATATCCGGTTATCTGACTACACCTTTGAAAAAATTATCGGGAGCAGGAGTAGGTGCATTGTATGCTGTTGTATTGTGTATTGTTCCGGATATCGGCAATATATTTGTTTTGTCGTCACTTTTGAAAATTGTTGTTTCAGTTGTTATATGCGGTATATCTTTCGGGTTTAAAAATCGCCGAAAAATTATCGTATCGAATGTTCTTTTGTTTGGTGTTTCATTTGTGCTTGCCGGTTTATTTGTTGCACTGAAAATAAACGGTGCTAATGTAAGCATAACCGACGGCGGTGTGTTTGCTGTTTGGGGTTATTCACCTTTATCGTACATAATTGAAACGGTTTTTGCAGGATATATATTAGTCGGGTTTGTTTTATATTTTGTTAGGAAGAATAATGTACATTCGTCAGAAATTGCAGAACTTGTTGCCGAAATCGGTGGGAAGAAATTTTCAATGAAGGCTCTTTGCGATACAGGAAATGAACTTAAAGACAGTTTACATAATCTGCCTGTTATTGTTTGTGAAGCAGAGTGTTTAAAAGATTTTTTTTGTGAAGAATTTGATGCTTTCAAGGAGTGCTTTTTTTATGCGAATGAAGCAAAAATATGTGCGATGATGAAGTTTTTCGAAACGGAAGGTTTTTCGGAAAGAATTTCCGTGGTGCCGTACAGAACCGTGAATAATCCGGGTGGTATGGTCTGCGGATTGGTTTGTGACAGGGTTTATATCGACGGCAAGGTTCGTGACGGATTAAAGACCACTGTCTGTTTTGTACAAATAAAACTGTCTGATACGGGGCGGTACAATGCCATAGCACCGCCGGAATTTTTTGAACGGGAGAAAAATAAATGAGTATTAAAATATTAAAATTAAGAATCTTTTTGGTTGTGCATAAAGTCTTTAAAAAACTTAAGATTGAATTTGCAGACAATCTTTTTTTCATAGGTAATGCCGATCTTTTACCTCCGCCTCTGACTGCGGAAGAGGAGACCTATCTTATAGAACATTTTTACGATGAGGGTGCAAACGTGAAAAATATACTGATAGAAAGAAATCTCAGATTGGTTGTTTATATTGCGCGGAAATTTGAAACAACAGGTGTAAACGTAGAGGATTTGATTTCTATCGGTTCTATCGGACTTATAAAGGCGATAAATACTTTTATTCCGGATAAAAACATAAAGCTTGCTACATATGCTTCGAGGTGTATCGAAAACGAAATTCTTATGTATTTGAGACGAACCAGCAAACAAAAGTCTGAAGTGTCCATCGACGAACCTTTGAATGTGGACTGGGACGGAAATGAGCTGATGCTTTCAGACATTCTGGGCAGCGACGAAGATATAGTATACCGTGATATGGACGAGGAAGTTGACAGGCGCATGCTTTCTGATGCTATATCAAAACTCAGTCTGCGCGAAAGGCGTATTATGGCACTTAGATTCGGCCTTGGGGGCGAAAAGGAGTTTACTCAAAAGGAAGTTGCAGATATGATGGGAATATCGCAGTCCTACATATCAAGACTTGAAAAACGTATTATTTCGAGGCTGAAAACTGAGATGACAAAGTTCGGATAATTCAATTTTACGGAATAATCAAAACTGTTTGCGGAAATACTTTCTGTGTCAATTATTTTATTCACGGAGGCCGCAATGATTATAAATAAAGTTGAAATTTGTGGTGTAAATACTTCCAAACTCCCTGTTTTAAACAGCGCGGAAAAGGAAGCACTTATGCTTAAGATAAAAGACGGAGACGAAGAAGCAAGAAACAAGTTTATTTACGGAAATTTAAGACTCGTGCTGAGTGTTATTCAACGATTTAACGGCAGAAAAGAAGTTGTGGATGATTTGTTTCAGGTGGGTTGTATAGGTCTCATAAAAGCCATAGATAACTTCGATTTAAGCCAGAATGTTCAGTTTTCGACTTACGCCGTTCCTATGATAATCGGAGAGATCAGGCGGTATCTGCGAGATAACAACTCAATTCGTGTAAGTCGTTCGATAAAGGATACCGCATACAAGGCGCTTCAGGTAAAGGAAAGGCTTTTCTACCGGAACAGCAGAGAGCCTACCGTGAGTGAAATTGCAAAGGAACTTGATATTCCTTGCGAGGATGTTGTGATTGCGTTTGATGCGATACAGGATACAGTTTCTCTTTTTGATCCTGTGTACCAGGAGGGTAATGATACTCTTTGCGTTATGGATCAGGTCAAAGATAATGAACAATGCGCAGAAACATGGGACAGAACATTGACCATAAACAGCGCAATGGAAAGACTCAGTGAAAGGGAACGTAAGATAATTAATTTAAGATTTTTTGACGGACTTACACAGATTGAAATTGCTGACGAAATAGGTATAAGTCAGGCGCAGGTATCAAGGCTTGAAAAAAGTGCTCTTCGTCATATAAATAAGTATATTAAATCGTAGTTTAAAGAATTTTATTTATGTAACTTTCATAGAGATATATGTAATAATATTTCTGCACGGTTTTTATGCGAAGATTAAATGATATTTTAAGAATGGAAGTTATAAATCTTTTTGACGGTCGCAGGGTCGGTTTTGTATCCGATGTTGCGGCCGATTTTCATACGGGTAAGATAGACAGTCTTGTTATATATGGTGCCGCCCGTTTCTTCGGATTTCGCAATAAAAAAAAGGACATTGTAATTCCTTACGCAAAAGTTGTAAGTGTAGGGGAAGATCTCATCATCGTGGATATGGATGAAGATTTATGCAAAATAAATTAAGTGTTGAAAAAAGTTAGCTTATGTTTTAAAATGTTAACAATTGTAATTGGGAGAGGAGGGCGTATATTTTGGTTAAGATGGTTTGCTTTGATGTGGACAATACTTTGCTTCCGCGTGATGCCGTTCGATTGTCACCGGCTGTCATTGATATGATAAAGTTTCTTTTCTCCAAGGGCATTCTTGTTACTGTCGCCAGTGGCAGACCGTTTTGCGATATAGTGCGCCTTTTTTCCGATGTGATAAATGACATCATCATAATTGCATATGACGGCAGTCTTGTTGTATACAAAAACAAAGTGATAGCAGATTTTTCGATTGAAAAAGATCTTGCGTATGCTTTTGTTGACGGAGTAAAGAATAACACCAAATATGATATTGCAGTATACGGTGCGGGGAATGTATATGTTTCTTCTGACTGCGATGAGAATTGTTCTCCTGTTGTTGCTATGAAAAAAGCAGGCACTATGGATAATCGTGTTACAAGAGTTGATGATTTTCATAAGATTGATGATTCGTTTTTTAAACTTTCCGTTTTTTATAAGATGGATGGTTTTGTATATGATTTTGAACCGTTCACTTCGGAGTGGACAGATTATTTACATAATGTATACACAAAAAACGGATGGTGTGAGTTTATAAGTAAGAACGCCGATAAGGGCAGTTGTTTAAATATTATTTGCGAAAAGTTTTCTGTGGATATGGATAACGTTATGGCATTTGGAGACGGTGCCAATGACATCGGTATGCTTAAGTCTGCCGGTTATTCATATGCGGTTTCAGGCAGTAGTACGGAGGTTATGTCTGCTGCAGACTATGTTACGGACGATGTTGTCAAATCTGTAATCAGTTTTTTCGGTAAATAATACTAAAATGTTGGATTTTGTTGAATTAAAACAGTATCGGGCGTGAATTTTATATTGTTTTATTTCTGGTTTGCAAAAATCAACAAAAAACCACGAAAAATTAGCTCTATAGGTGTTGACATTTTTTGTGTTAGACAATAATATAGATTCATACAAGTAGTTACAGAAGATGATAAAAAGTTAAATATATAGATGGAGGAATTATAAATGGCAAAATTTAATTCAGAACCTGTCAAAAAAAGCGCGAGAATAGATCGTTTGCTTGACAATTATTTTGCGTCTGTTCCCGAAATCGAAGCTGACAGAGCAGTTCTCATTACAGAGTCATATAAGGCTACTGAGAACGAGCCTATGGTTACGAGAAAATCGAAGGCTTTCGAACATATATTAAAGAATATTCCGATCGTCATCAGAGAGGACGAGCTTATCGTCGGAAGCAGCTCTAAAAAGTCAAGAGGCTGTCAGACTTTTCCTGAGTTTTCTTATGAGTGGCTCGAGGCTGAGTTTGATACGGTTGCTACACGTACTGCCGACCCGTTCTATATTTCCAAAGAAGCTTGTGAGAAACTTGCTGAGGCTAACAAGTACTGGAAGGGCAGAACTACAAGTGAGCTTGCTACTGCATATATGACTCAGGAGACAAAAAAGGCTATTGCACATAACCTTTTCACCGTCGGTAACTATTATTACAACGGCGTAGGTCATATCTGTGTTAAGTATGACGAGGTTCTTGCTATCGGTTACGAAGGAATTATTGCTAAGACAGAGGCTCTTCTTAAGGCTGTAAAGGCGGGCGATATGGATTGCGGACGTAAGACTCATTTTTACGAGGCTGTTATCCGCAGCTGTAAGGCTGTTATCGCATACGCTGAGAGATATGCAAAGCTTGCAGAAGAGATGGCTGCTAAGTGTTTTGACTCTGTGAGAAAAGCTGAGCTTTTGCAGATTGCTAAAAACTGCTACAACGTTCCCAGAAAAGGTGCAACATCTTTCTACGAGGCTTGCCAGACTGTTTGGTTTATTCAGCAGCTTCTTCAGGTAGAGTCGAGCGGTCACTCGATTTCTCCCGGACGTTTTGATCAGTATATGTATCCTTACTACAAAAAGGATATTGATAGCGGTGTTATCACAAGAGAATTCGCTCAGGAGCTTATCGATTGCTTCTGGATAAAATTAAATGATATAAATAAAGTTCGTGATGCTGCATCTGCAGAGGGTTTTGCAGGTTACAGCCTGTTCCAGAACCTTATTGTAGGCGGACAGAATGCTGCAGGCATTGATGTGACAAATGATTTGTCATTTATGTGTATTGATGCTGCTATGCATGTTATGCTTCCTCAGCCGTCACTTTCTATCCGTGTTTGGAACGGAACTCCTCACGAGCTTATGATGAAGGCTGCCACACTTACCAGAACAGGTGTAGGTCTTCCTGCTTATTACAATGACGAGGTTATTATTCCTTCGCTTCTCAGCAGAGGTGTTGCTCTTGAGGATGCGAGAAACTACTGTATCATCGGTTGCGTTGAGCCTCAAGCTCCCGGTAAGACAGAAGGTTGGCATGATGCTGCATTCTTCAATATGCTCAGACCTCTTGAATTGGTTTTCAGCAACGGTTACGAAGACGGTGAGCTTGTTACTATTGAGACCGGCGATGTTGCCGATATGAAGACTTTTGATGAGTTCTATGATGCTTACAAGGCTCAGATGAATTACGCTATCGAACTTTTGGTAAATGCTGACAATGCCGTTGATCTTGCTCATATGGAGAGAGGACAGCTTCCTTTCGAATCATGTATGGTTGACGGATGTCTTGAAACCGGTAAGACCCTTCAGGAGGGCGGTGCCATTTACAATTTCACCGGTCCTCAGGGATTCGGTATCGCAAACGTAACCGACGCACTCGTTGCTATCAGAACTCTCGTATTTGAGCAGAAAGTTCTCACTCTTTCAGAGTTCAAGACAGCACTTGCTGAAAACTTCGGTGCGGGTATGGACGAAGCTACAATTTCAAAGCTTACACAATCCGTTGCACAGTCTGTTGCCGCTTCTGGTACACCTATTACAGAGGATTTGATAAAATCCATTTACGATCAGGTTAAGCAGGCTGCTGTTTCTCCTGAAAAGAAAAAGAAATATGAATCTCTCCTTGCGGCTATTGACGAACTTCCGAAATACGGTAACGATATCGAAGAAATTGACCTTTTTGCAAAAGATGTGGCTTACACATATACAAGACCTATGGAAACTTACAAGAACCCCAGAGGAGGTATGTATCAGGCAGGTCTTTATCCTGTTTCAGCAAACGTTCCGCTCGGAGCACAGACAGGTGCTACTCCTGACGGACGACTTGCTCGAAAGCCTATCGCTGACGGTGTAGGTCCTGCTTCGGGAAGAGACAAACTCGGCCCGACAGCTGCTGCAAACTCTGTTGCAAGACTTGACCACGGTATTGCTTCAAACGGAACACTTTACAATCAGAAGTTCCATCCGTCTGCACTCAGCAGTACAAGCGCTCTTGAAAAGTTTGTTTCTTACATCAGAGGTTATTTTGATCAGAAGGGTATGCACGTACAGTTCAACGTTGTAAGCAGAGAGACATTGCTTGATGCACAGCAGAACCCTGAGAAGTACAAATCACTTGTTGTTCGTGTTGCAGGTTACAGTGCTTTGTTTACATCACTGTCCCGTTCGCTTCAGGATGATATCATAAACCGTACTACACAGGGATTTTAATAAAGAGTTTGTTTAAGGAGAATATATCGTGTCTTTAGACAATTATTTAGATCAAAAAGGCAGAATATTTGATATACAGAAGTATTCGATACATGACGGTCCCGGTATCAGAACTATCGTATTTTTGAAAGGTTGTTACCTTAGATGCCGTTGGTGTTGTAATCCGGAATCACAGGAGTATGACATTCAGAATATGACTGTTGCAGGGAAGACTAAGGTTATCGGCAGAGATGTTACCGTCCGTGAGATTATGCCCGAGATACTGAAGGATATGCAGTATTACAGAAGATCCGGCGGCGGTGTGACACTCTCGGGCGGAGAGTCCTTGGCACAGCCTGATTTTACAGAGGCATTGCTTTACGCTTGCAAGGCAAATGGATTGCACACTGCGATGGAGTCCACCGGACACGCAAAGTTTGAAGTGATCGAAAGGATACTTCCTCACCTTGACTTGTATCTTATGGATATAAAGCATACAGACAGCCGTAAACATCAGGAATTTACAACGCAGCCGAATGGTTTGATTCTTGAGAATGCACGAAAGATTGCAGAACTTGCAAAGGAGTTGATTATAAGAGTTCCGGTTATACCGACTTTTAACAATACTCCGGATGAGATAAGAGCGATTGCAGACTTTGCCGCGTCACTTCCGAATGTGAAAGAACTCCATTTGCTTCCTTACCACAGACTCGGTCAGGACAAATATGCAGGCCTTGGTCGTGAATATCTGCTCGACGGTATAGAACCACTTAATAATGATGATATGTTGCCTCTGCTTGCAGTTGCCGAAAAGAGCGGCCTCAAGTGTCAGATAGGCGGTTAAGATTAAATTTAGATTAGGAATTGGTTGTTATGGATTTACAGGGATTGATAACACAGGGTGATAACAAATTGCGAATAGTACAAGAGCTCGTTCCCGGAAAACAGGTGACACTTGCTCACATCATCGCAAATCCGGACAATGTTTTATACAGAAAGCTCGGTCTTAATCCTGATATAGACTATTCAAAGTCTGCTATAGGAATTATTACAATGAGCCCCAGTGAGACGGCTATCATCGCAGGTGATATTGCGATAAAGTCTTCCGGTGTAGAACTTGGTTTCGTGGACAGATTCAGCGGAACTTTGATTGTAACCGGAACTGTATCGGAAGTCGAAGCTGCCGTACATGCCGTAGTAGATTATGTAAGGGATGTTCTCTTGTTCACCGTATGTGAGATAACAAGGACATAATACAGGCTATGAGAAAGATAATGCTTACCGGAAGGAGTGAGTGCGGAAAGACAACTCTTACGCAGGCTCTGAAAGGTGAAAAAATTCAATATCACAAGACACAGTACATAAACAACTTTGATGTGATTATTGATACCCCCGGTGAATATGCCGAAAATCATGTTCTCGGAAGAGCGCTTGCCTTGTATTCTTATGAGGCGGATGTTATCGGAATCGTGATAAATGCTGAGGAACCGTACTGTCTGTTTCCGCCGAATATTACCTGTATGGTAAACAGAGAGGTTATCGGAATTGTCACACATATAAATTCTCCGTATGCAGATACAAAGATTGCAACTCTGTGGCTTGAGAATTGCGGATGTTCAAAAATATTTTATGTAGACTCAATAATAGGTGAAGGTATAAGTGATATTTTGGAACATCTGAGAGAAGACGGCGACGTGATGCCGTGGGAAGTTGATGAAAACCAACAAAAAAAAGAATAAAAAACACAAAAAAACAGTTTTTTATTTTTGGTTTCATTTTGAAAAGTTAAAAAATGCCTTTAAATAAGGGCTTTTTTATAGATTATGGTAAAATTTGAAAAATCAACACAATCCAACACTTTATATTGACAGATGGTGCTATATGGAGTAAAATGATACCGTAACCAACAAAAAACAATAAGAAACAACAAAAGAACAAGTTGTTCGAAAAAATTATTTTTTAGGAGGAAGAGTTTTATGAAGTCAGAGTACGAGATTAAAAAAGAGATTTGCGACATAGGCAAACGTATTTATGACAGAGGTATGGTTGCCGCAAACGACGGTAACATTTCCGTTAAAATCGGTCCTAATGAGTATCTTTGCACACCTACAGGTGTAAGTAAAGGTTTCATGACACCTGATTTTATTTGTAAGGTTGACGGTGAGGGTAAAGTTATCCAGGCTAACGCAGGATTCAAGCCGTCATCAGAGATCAAGATGCACATGCGTGTGTATAAGGAAAGACCTGATGTAAACGCAGTTGTACATGCACATCCGATGTATGCTACATCTTTTGCTATTGCAGGTATTCCGCTTACACAGCCCATTATGCCTGAGGCTATTATCGCTCTCGGTTGTGTTCCGATCGCTAAATACGGAAGACCTTCTACAGAAGAGATTCCGGATGCTGTATCTGAGCACCTTCAGTATTTTGATGCAGTTCTTCTTGAGAACCACGGTGCGCTCACATTCTCAGATTCATTGCTCAACGCATACTACAAGATGGAGTCAACAGAGTTCTATGCTCAGCTTCTCTATCAGTCAAAAGTTCTCGGCGGACCTAAGGAGTTCACTCCTCAGCAGGTTGAGGATCTTTACGAGATCAGAAGAAAATTCGGTCTCCCCGGAAAGCATCCTGCAAACCTTTGCCCGAACGCAAAGTCAGGTAAGCCCAGCTGTCATTCATGCTCAAAGGCTTGCAGCTCAAACAAAGGCTGTGACGCTGACGAGGCTGCTTTGATTGCTGAGATCACAAAGAAAGTTATGGCTCAGATGGGAAAATAATTTCCTTGTTTGAACATTGACTTATATAAGGAGGTTTCAATCATGAATCAACTTGATTTGGAAAAAATCGTTCAGTCGGTTGTATCTGATATGAAATCCGAAAGAAAACAAAAATGTGTCGTTGACACATCCAAAATGAATCTTGCTCTCGCTCGCAGAATTGTTCGTGCAGTAGAAAAGAGAGCGGCTGAGATTGGTGTAAACGCTGTTGTGGCGGTTGCAGATGCCGGTGGTAATCCGGTTGCGATTGAATGTATGGATGATTCATATCTGGCAAGTTACGATGTAGCTTTGCAGAAATCATATACAGTCGTTGCTCTGAAAATGTCTACGATAGAATTAAAGAAACTCAGTCAGCCCGGCGGTTCTTTGTACGGTATACAGTTTACCAATAACGGCAGAATTGTTATCTTTGGCGGCGGTGAACCTCTTAAAGTCGGTGACAAGGTTATCGGCGGACTCGGGGTAAGCGGCGGTAGCGAAGAACAGGATACAGCTTTGGCAGAGTACGGAAGAGAATTCTTCCGGGAATTAACATTAAAGGAGGCTAACTGAAAAAACATGAATGAACAAGATATTCAGGAAATTGTTAAAAAGGTAATGGCTTCAATGGAACTTTCAAACTCTGATAGAAAACTCGGTATTTTTGATGACATGAACGATGCCATCGCAGCTGCTGCAGAAGCTCAGAAAGTTATGCAGAAAATGCCGATGGATTTCAGAGAGAAAATAATCTCTAATATCAGAAAACTTACAATTGAGAACGCTGAACTTCTTGCAAGAATGGGCGTTGAAGAAACCGGTATGGGTAATGTAGGCGATAAGATTTTGAAACACAAATTGCTCGCTGAAAAGACTCCCGGCACAGAAGATATCACAACAAGAGTATGGTCCGGAGACAGAGGCCTTACACTTGTGGAGATGGGACCTTTCGGAGTTATCGGTGCTATAACACCGTGTACAAACCCGAGTGAGACTGTTCTTTGTAACAGTATGGGTATGATCGCAGGCGGTAATACCGTTGTATTCAATCCCCACCCGGCAGCAGTAAAGGTTTCACACCTTGCAGTAGAACTCGTAAACCGTGCTTCACTCGAAGCCGGTGGTCCTGCGAACATTGCAACTTCTGTTTTAAAGCCGACAATGGATTCTTCAAAGACTATGCTTGCACATAAGAAGATTCCGCTTATCGTTGCAACAGGAGGTCCCGGTGTTGTTACAACAGTACTTTCTTCAGGTAAGAGAGGTATTGGAGCCGGTGCAGGTAACCCGCCT
>SVJA01000002.1 GCA_015069195.1 Oscillospiraceae bacterium
AACTGTTTTTGACATCTAAGTTTCCGCTTTTCTTGTAGGTATATGCGCTGACAGAACTTGCTAAAACATCGCTGATAAGTCCTATTCCGACTGCATCATAAGCAGGGATCCCCAAAAAAGTTGTTAACATAGGTCCTATAACAGCGGCAGCACTCATACCCGCAAATCCGGTTCCTATACCTGCGCCTGCTCCCGCAATAAAGCACACAATTACTTTAATTAAAATATCCCCCATAATATAACACCATTAAATTCTTTACTACGGCAATAATCTTATTCAATGAAATCACAGTATAAACTCATAAAAATCCCGCGAAATTATAAAATATCACCGACAATATTAACAAACACCATCTCAGCAGGATTGTTCACCCTTGGAATAAAAGACGATGAACCGAGACCTCTTGAAATAACCATTTTCTTTCCGTCAAAATCGTGAACACCCTCCGTATAATCAGGAAAAAAACCTTGAGTCGGAGCAAACAAACCTCCAAGATTCGGAATTCTTATAAGTCCTCCGTGCAAATGCCCACACATAGCAATATCTATATCCTGTTTCATAAATTGCCACTGATACTCGGGATAATGACACAAAAGCATTTTGTAAGCATCTATGGAAGCAAATTCTTCAAGATATTCAAGCGATGGAGTTCCGTAGTCGGGATTATATGTCAACCCGCCGATCGCAATGGCATTCCCATTAATTTCGGTAAATACCGTTTCATTATCCAACACAGCAACTCCGGTTTCTTTCATAATTTCTTTTACATCTATACCTCTGTTCATAAGTGCCAATTCATGGTTTCCCAGGCAACAGCATGTCGGTGCTATGTCCTTCAAGTCGGCGAAGAACTGTTTCATCACGGAAGTATTATCAGACCGTTTATACACAATATCGCCTACCACAGCAATTATATCCGGTTCAGAATCACGAATTATCCTTAAAAGTTCGCTGTTATCCTCGCCGTATTCGTGGTTGTGTAAATCAGCAATCAATGCTACTTTTATCGGGGCAGTTATTTTTTCATCTTGTACGGTATAAGAAGTCACACCGAGGTCGTACTGACTTCTGTCCAGCTCTGCATACAATAGCACTGCAAAAAACACCAATCCGACAACGGCACACAAAAATCTTATAAGCTTTTGTTTAATAAAAAATTTCTTAACTTTCATAAATTTTTATTAACTGCTTTACTTCGCTTTCAACAGTATAGTTTTTTTCGTCAAAACGATTTTTTATTGCATCTTCGGGCGGTCTGCCTGTCTTAGAAAGGCTTTCAAGAGAAGCCGCCCACTCAGAAGCATTTTTTTCAAGACTCATATATTCCACGAGTCCGAGATTCATATCAACCTCTTTCGGAACAGCCCCCGAGCAAAGGCAAGGCGTACACGCCGCTTGTGACTCTATCGCAACATTGCCGAGTCCTTCGTATTCGGAAGGGAACACGGTCACATCAAATATTTTCATCCAAAGGAACACATCATCGCGCGGGCCGGCAAATACAACCTTTTCTGACACAGACTTTTCTTCTGCATATATCTTAACTCTTTCAAGGGTGTCGCCGCCACCCACAAAAACAAGTTTTGCATCCGGACGAACTTTCAGAAACTCGCAAAGTATATCAACAGCAAACTTTTGATTTTTTGAAGGCACAAATCGACCTACATTGCCGACAACAAAACAATCATTCAGTCCGAATTCTTGTTTTAAAGCGTCCTCCTCAACCTTTGTATCGCTAAAATATTTATTTAAATCAAAAGCATTCGGAAGAACCTTAAACTCTGCATTTTTTCCGAACAAAAACACTCCGCTGTCCTTGGAAATCGCAAGTCTTTCGGTAGCGCAGGTCTTTATTAAAAATTTTCCGACAAATGACGCGATATAGTTTACAATAGAACGTCTTCCGTATGAAGTTGTGCGCGAGTGAGAAACACGCACGGGGACTTTATATTTTTTTGCGGCTGCCATCACAAAACCGCAATGATATGATGTATTTGCATGAACGACATTATACTGTCCTTCTGCCATTATTTTTTTTAAATTTTTGTAGTGTGACAACATCCGCTTGCCGCTTGGAGGAGAAGTTTTAATGATATTCACACCGCAAGCCTTAAGTCGCTCCTCAAAAAACTGACTTTCCGACAAATTCATCGAAAGAAAATCAATCTGAAATTTATCTCTCGGCAGGTGCTCGGCAACGTCTGTCATTCGAGCTTCCGCACCGCCTATATTTAAAGAACTAAGCACCACAAGAACTTTTTTCATCGCTCAAAACACCTCCTTGAAAATTTACGGTTTTATTGCTTTTTTCTTAGTATACTTTATATACCAGTACAACGGAACACCGACCGGAGCACAAAGAATCGCATAGCCCTTTTTGTGAGCGGTTTTTATAAAATGCTTGTTTCCGCTCAAAAGACTTTCTGCGATGTAATGAATAGTCTCTCTGATTATGTATTTGGGTTTCTCGGAAATCTTTATCATTTCGTTTCTGTAGAAAGCAAAACCCTTTGCGCAAGACCTGTACTGTGCAACTTTGTTATTAGTCATACTGTTTTGATTGCAGTCAACAACACACACCGCCTCAGGCATCGTAAGAATTTTATACTTAAGATCTATCAAACGATACTTATAACTTGCAGGGAAAAACTTTTCTCCCTCAAATACAGGGAACGGATTTTCACGAATAATATCAGAGCGATAAATAAGTTTTTTGTCACCTTTCATACCGTAAACATCAACAAGCTCTGTCGTAGTAGTTTCTCCGATTCCTTCAGGAAAAAGTGTGCCGATAATTTTTCCGTCAAGATCCACATCATACGCGATAAAGCCGACAACACCGTCTTTTTTATTCTTCTTCCAGAAATCCGTAATCTTTTCAACCGCATCATCAGTCATATAATCGTCGTCATCAATAATTGTATTTATCTCAGTAGTAACGTTATCGTATGCAGTATTTCTTGCACCGTGCATACCGGCATTTTTTTGCTTTATATAAACGATTTCAATTTTACCTTCGTCGATAAATCCTTTTATAACCTCTTCGGTATTGTCGGAAGAACCATCGTCTACAACGAGCCAGACAAAATCATCAGAAGTCTGCCTTACAAGTGAATCATATAAATTTCCTATGCAATATGCACGGTTATATGTTGTTGTTATTACGGTAAGTGTTTTCAAGTCCTATACCTCCTAAACTCACGCAAAATAATTCTCGTACCATTTTTCAAACACGTACAGCGACCAAAGTTCAGAAGTTCTGTCACGCTTATCCGTGAAATGTTCCTCCATTATCTGAGCAATGTAATCGTAATTGAATATTCCCTGACTGCGGATTTTTTCTTCGGCAAGGCACTTTATAAGTTCCTCTTTTAACTCATTTTTAAACCAGAACGCAATCGGCACAGCAAAGCCCTTTTTAGAGGCCGAGAGAAGCGCAGGCGGTATGAGGTCTAAGAAAGTCTCTTTGAGAATAATCTTTTTGTTTTTAGAATTGATTTTGTACTTTATCGGAATACGGGCAGCAAGCTCCACGACCTCACGGTGAAGCATCGGAACTCTTGTCTCCAAAGAACTCAGCATACTTGCACGGTCAACCTTCGGGAGCATATCTCCTTCGAGAACTACCTTTAAATCTGTGTACAGCGCACATGACATCTCATCAATGTCATTTGCATAAGTTTCATAATAACTTCTGATAAAGTCTGTCGTTCCTGTAATATTGAACTCCTCGCAAAGAAGTTTCGGAAGCTCAACATTCTTAAATGCAAGGCACATAAGATTTCTGCGCTGGTCAAAAATATCCATCTGGGAGTTATCTATAACTTTTCTTGCACGTCTGGCAAGAGTATTCTGCGGCGGCATTGCGTAAACCGCCTTTTTTATACCCTTTCGCATAAATGAAGGAATTTTATTAAATTTTTCAGCATAATAACCTATCAAATATTTTTCATATCCGCCGAAAAGTTCGTCTCCTGAGTCACCTGTCAAAATAGTTTTTACATGCTGCCTTGCAAACTTTGATACCATATAGGTAGGAATCAAAGAGGAATCGGCAAACGGCTCATCAATATTTCCTACAAGTCTTTCAAGCTCCGGAAGTGCATCATTATAATCTAACGTAAATATATGATGATTTGTTTTGTGCAGGTCTGATGTGAGTCTTGCTCTGTCACTTTCGTCATACTGCTTTTCTTTATAACCTATCGTAAATGTGTCTATCGGCTTTGATGAAATCTTTGACATAATACCGACAATAGTAGTCGAGTCGATACCGCCGCTCAAAAATGCACCCACCGGAACATCTGACACCATACATTCTTCCACCGCATTAAACATCGCTTTCCGAAGTTCTTTTTTACACTCGTCATAGTCTGTTATAAGAGTTTTCTCACTATATGTAACATTCCAATATGTCTTTATTTCAAAACCGCCGTTTACGTCAATTTCCATATAATTTCCAGGGCAAAGTTTGTACACATTTTCAAGAATGGTAAGCGGTGCCGGAATGTATGTAAGTTGCAAATATTGACAAAGAGCTTCTTTGCAGATTTTCTTTTCAACCATCTCTGTGGCAATAATACTTTTAAGTTCGGATGCAAATAAAAGTTTCTCGCTGCCTGCATAATAATAGAGCGGTTTTTCACCTATTCGGTCTCTTGCAACGGTTACCTTTTTATTTTTGAAATCATATATCGCAAACGCATACATACCGTTGAGCTTGTCAAGACAGCCCACACCATACTCCTCAAAACAATGGAGTACCGTCTCTGTATCACTCGTCGTAGTAAATATATGTCCTTTTTGTATCAATTCCTCTCTTAAGGACTTGTAATTGTAAACCTCTCCGTTAAGAACAATGACCAAAGACTTGTCCTCGTTATATATCGGCTGTTTACCCGTAGAAATATCAATAATCGAAAGTCTTCTCATTCCGAGACCGAGTGAATCGCATGCAAAAACGCCATCCTCGTCAGGCCCTCTGTGAATGATTTTATCATTCATTAAATTTATCAAGCTTTCGATTTCGCCCGGATTTAAACTTTTTTCAAACTGCACATAACCGTTTATACCGCACATTCTTATCGCCCTCACAAGATTTAATTAAAAAGGTAAAATTGTATTTATTTTGTAAATTGTATTAAGCAGACACTTTCGTCTGAACGTCTGGTTTTCATTGGCAACACATATATTCAGTGCCGCTAAATCCTCATTAAGATACGTTTTCATATCAAGATGATGTCTGTCGGAAATTCTGTCTGCAAGCTGAACTCTCAAAAGCAAGTCGAGAAGATTTCTGTTGTTGTACGGAATAGTTATGTCAAAACAAAATCTCATTGTACCTATATTTGTCGCACATTTTCCGCCGTGCATCATCTCCCACACAAACAAATCAGATTCGTCGTAGTTGAACAAATGCTGTTTTAACTTTGTGTCGCTAATATATTTTTCAAAGACCTTATCAGTTTTGTAAAGAAGAGTCCTTCTAAAGAAAAACATTTTGTAAAGAGCACTGTAATGCCTCGGTTTCATATTCTTCGGCATCTTCTTTCTGCCGTAATACTTGTACGCATAAGCCCTGATAGTCTCGGATATCCATGACTTTACTTCTATATCACAAACATTCTCCTGCATCAGGTAAATCTTTTTCCTGACATCAGGATCCTTCATTCGACCGATGTAACCGTCATTGTGAAGTAAAATTTTGCTGAAAGCATTAAAGTCCCTTATGTCTTCGTTTCGGCTCGGAACATTTATCGTCCTGTGCTCTATGCCAACCGCCTTGCTTATAACTTCAGCAGCATCGGCATCAACTCTTTCATAAGGAAGTGCCACATAACTGAAACTCTTGAATTTGTCATAAAGCCCATTTGCAGCAGCAAGTGTTGTATTACTATCGACACCGCCTGTCAGCGAAATGCCGGCATTCGACCATTTCTTTGAAATCAGAATCATTGTATTTCGCATAATATCCGCAGCCTCATGTACGACAGCAAGATATTCCTGCTCATTTCTGCACATTTCAAGATTCTTTTTGGGATAGAATCTTTCTGATTCGCATCGTCCGTTAGAAAATTTCACAAATGTATTAGGTATAATGCGATGGAGACCGACAAATCTTGTCAGGTCACCCGGAAAATAATTTCCGAAAACATATTTGTACCATTTATATTTTATAAGTTTCTCAATGTAAGGATCTTCCTTCAGGTCAAGAATATCATCAAGCAATTGCATATGCGACGCAAGGTAAATCTTTCTGTTGAAAACGCCGTAGCAGACATACTGCATACCGGATGCATCGGTTAAAAATTCCAGATCATCACCCTTTGTGTAACCCAATACGAATATACCGGTAAGTTCATTTACTATGTTACAGAAACAAGTTTTATCGTCAAAGAAAGCATCGACAAGTTTTTCGAGAATTCTATCTTCCTCATAATCCATTGTGTACGGATTGTAGGCATGACCTATGATGAAAAATGTATACCCTTCCTTCTCCATAAAATAATAATTCTGCAGATAGTGTACACAGAAAGTGTAGTTTCCTAATTTTTGTTGTTTCCAGTTGCCGTAAAAAGGGAATTGAGCAGACACGGCAAACTTGTCGTTGGTTATCATAAAACCGCGGACAAATAAGTGTTTCTGCAAATCTTTTCTGTTATCAAGCAAATCTTTTAACATGGTATCCCCCAACAATTTATCGTAGTATGCTGCATTTCGTCTCCGTCTACCTATAAAAAACAGACTCTATCTTTCTCAAAATTCTGTAAAGTAATTTATTACCGTTACGTTGCTCATATCTTGCCGTTGTTATCCAAAATTTTATGGTGTTATTGCACCACATCGGCACCCAATGTCTCGACCTTCTGAATGCTTTTTCGTAATCCTGTTCAAAGATATTCAATATAAAATCCTCAAGTTCTTTGTATTTCTTGTCAACATATTCCGGATCGTTAAAAGCCGGAGTTCTGAGCATCTCCATATAGAGTTCGTCGTCCTGATCCACTTTGGCAATGTATTCCGCAGCAGCCTCAAGGCTCTGAAAATCCATACAATTTATAAAGGACTTCGAATTAAAGATATTATTTATATTTTTATTTCCGAAATATATCGGAACAGTCTTTGCACCGAACGCGTGAATTATCTTCTCTGTGTAAAAATCCTCAAGTTCCGTGCTTTCAAATGCTATCGTAAACTTACATTTATCAAGAAATTCCATTTTCTTGTCATAGTTGTCCGCCACATAACCGTCTTCTGCATTGTTCATAAAACTTCCGACCGAATCAACTTTTTTGTACTGCGAAAGCAATTCAAATATTTTTTCCCGCTCACCGTGTTCGGACTCGTGTGAAAAGATAAAGTTTGCAAAATGTGTCTTTTTCTGCAAAAAGTCATCTTTTATATCTTTGTGCTTGTCCTCTACCTGTTTTAGATAATGTCTGTACTTCAGAGCCTCCGGGAACTGTAAAAATCTGTCGAGATACTTCAAATTGTCATAACCTATCGCATAATCAACAAGATTAAAGTCCGGTGTGTAATTTTCTCCCGAATAAAAAACCCTTATACCGTCGTAAAAACAATAATCATACAAGTCCCCGAACACTGAACAAATTATATAATCCGGATCATCGCAGATTTCAACATTATAATGTTTTTTCAGAATATTGTATATGTGCATTTCTTCGGGTTGCAAATGTTCCCAAAAACCCACAAACTTAATTTTAACAGTACGCATAACAAATTCCTTTACTCTTCTACATTCACGGTATCAATGCACTGAAGTCTGTTAAGTTTTACATGACCCCAATAATTGTGTTGCCAAATAAGTGAATCCTCATTTTCTTCTTCTATATCAAAGTACACATACTGAAGCGGGTGGTCTACGCTCGAATGTGTACCAAATTCATTCATAGTAAAAGCATCTATCTTGAAGTAGTATCTGCCGGGAGCGATATTTGATATATTAAATTCAAACTCGCTGTCATAGACCTCTCCGGCTACGGCATTTTTAAAAGCTTTCGATTCTGTCATGCCTGCAGGGGTCGAATCCGCATATAAAATTTCCAATCGGATTCTCATATCTGCAAGTGACTCATTGGCACGCCATCTCACAGCAAAACGCATTTTCTCGTTTGGCTTATAAACGCTGGTTTCTTTTTCCAAAAAAGTAAAACTCACAATAAAAATTTTCTTGCCAAAACCAATATCCGGTCGTCTTGCTTATGTAAAATCGTGGAACACCGCAGTAGAGCCTGCACCCTGATTCATATAAACGCCTATGCCTTCCTCAACACCGCCGTCAAAAGCCACACTTCCGTGGTCAAGAACTACACATCTGTTGCAGATCTGACGAATCGTATTCATATTATGGCTGACATAAAGAACCGTTCTGCCCTCTTTGTCCGCAGCATCACCCATCTTGCCGAGACACTTCTGTTGAAATTTCATATCACCAACCGCAAGAACCTCATCCATAACGAGTATCTCCGAATCAAGATGTGCCGACACAGCAAAAGCAAGTTTTACGTACATACCGCTCGAATATCTTTTAACAGGCGTATCTATAAACTGCTCCAGCTCAGCAAATGTGACAATCTCATCAAACTTGCAGCTTATCTCCTGCCTGGTCATACCCAAGATTGCACCATTCAGGTAAACATTTTCTCTGCCCGAAAGCTCCGGATGAAAACCCGTACCAACCTCAAGCATACTCGCAATTCTGCCGTTCACATAAATATTACCTTTAGTAGGCGCTGTGACTCTAGAAAGCAATTTCAGTAAAGTAGACTTTCCGGCACCATTGTGTCCGATAATACCGACAGCAGTACCCTTTTCGATTTCAAAGGAAACATCATTGAGTGCCAAAAAACGGTCTTTTCTTTTACCGCCCGTTTCACCGATTTTAAGATTCGGGTCTTCTTTTCCTTTTATACGAGCGACCAGGCTTTGCAAATCATCACGCAAAGTACCGCCACCGATTGCACCGAGGCGATATTCTTTGTATACATTTTCAAACTTTACTGCAAAATCACTCATAAAAAGCTCCGTAAAACTTAATGGTGTATCAAGATACAAATATGCATTTTCATTATACAACTCTTCGCGAAAGTTCGCAAATATTATATGCACTTTTTGTTGCCTTGAAAGCAAACGATTGGTATAATTACAAAAAACAGTGTTTTGTAGGAGAAGCTGAAATGGTAAGTATTATAGTTCCGGTTTACAACGGAGAAAAATATATAATAAATTGCGCCGACGCTCTTATTTCACAATCATACAAAGATATCGAAATCATTTTTGTAAATGACGGTTCTGCCGACAGCACACAAGACATACTCAACGAATTAAAGAATAAAGACCAAAGAATAAAAGTTTTCCACACAAAAAACGGCGGTGTAAGTTCTGCACGAAACAGAGGGCTTTCAGAAAGTTCCGGTGAGTACATTATGTTTTGTGACATTGACGATACACCTCATAAAGATTGGTGCAAAGAATTATTTGAATGCACAAAAAAATTCCCAAACAGTCTTCCGATTTGTGCCGCCCGCAAAGTTGTAGCAAACAACACTTCAGTGAACATGTTATACACTCTACAGCAAAACAAACTAATTGGGAAACACACATATTTTCCAAAGCAATACTTTTTTACATTATGCAAAGCTGGCTTATTAGACACCGTTTGGAATAAGATTTTTTCCGCCGGACTTATAAAAACTAACAAAATTTATTTTGACGAAACAATATCAAATGGGGAGGATAATCTATTTATTTATAAATACCTTGCTGCTACCCAAGGAAATACAGTATTTCTAAATGAAATACTGTATACATATATTGAACAAAACCCTAACTCACTCAGCAAACAATTACCCTATAATAAAATACTTACTGGCGAAACCATATTTGACGCACAAAAAGAGTTGTTGAAAAAATTAGACCTGTTTAACAACTTGGATAAGTCAGATTTTTACAATTTCCATTTAAACAACTTTTTGCTACATCTTTCAAATGTTATAACTAACAACAATTATAGCCGCAAAGAACGTCTAAAAAAAAGCAATGTAGCCCTAAATCTTCCCGGATTTAGGGAATGTCTTTTTGCGGTAGTTCCAAAAACCAGTTGCCAAGGGAAACTTGTAAGAATCTACAGGTCAAAAATACTTAGATGGCTGTATAACTTTAGACTTATTTATTTGACAATTATTTAAAGTTATATCTCCCGGCCACATCAGATAATTTAGCAGAGTACTGATACAGAACAATAACATAATTCGGTTTAATTTCTTCTATATAATCATAAACATTTATTTTATCACCAACATACCACTCACGATCCCGTATATCAACGATATGAAGTTCAGCAGTTTGCAGAGACAAAAACGGAGTAACGGCACAGGCGAAAGAATCACGAACAATCAAAATCTTTTTCCCGTTAGGATTTAAATCATTTTTTATTATCTGTAATCTAAAATCCCCACCGCTGTATGCAGCGTATGAATTCAAATTGTAATAATCTTTCCTGTTCACATTATTCATATCCATAACGGTTTCTTCAAAAGAACCTGTTTTAATCTGATTTTTGATGGGTTGTTTTTCCGTCAAATTTGTTTCAAACTTTGGTGTTATAATATCAAAATCATCCGCACCGACATAGCTTTCTCCCACTTTCTTACCATATGAACCTAAAAACCATTCATTGTACATTTTTATGTTATAATTCTTTATATCAATATATTCCGTATTATAATCAAATCCATATTCAGATTTTAACTTCTGGCAAATAATACCGGTTGCTTCAAAAGCCACACGAGGAGTCCAATGATGGTCTGTTTTGAAAAATATCTCTTCTGGAAGTTTTCCATCAACCAAAAACTCATTTTTCAAGTCAAGAACACAAACATCTTTACTTCGCATTCCCTCTATGAAATTATCATAGTTTTGTTCACTATAGTCCTTTACATTTTTCGGCAACGCTGCATCATAACCTTTTCCGGTCATCGCTACATACAAGAATCTCGCCGAATTCTGTTGTGAAAATTTTTGCAAATCATAAACAGCATCTACAGTTTCATGAATCCATTCATCCGGCAAAACATATTCCTGTGGTTCTACTAAAGAATCATTATCTGTTTTGACTAATACGGTATCTTCTTTCTCAATAATTCTGGTATTCGAGATACGTTTCTTTAATGAGTCTATGTTCATCAACGAATCATGATATCGTAACGACTCGGTAGAAATAGAATCAATGCTCCCGGTAAAATTAGAAATACTATCCGATTTACTGGCATAAACACTTTTGCATAGTCCTTTCACAGCAACCTTAATTTCAGTAAAATAATCATTGTTAAATCCCCAAATTATAAAAATCATGACTGCTATAAACACAATTATATTCGAATTAAACTTTTTCATCATTCATTCTCCAGTTAAAAATTAAAATAAATAAAAGGATTATATGAACTGCTTACAAGACTCGAAACAGATAATACAAATAAGCCGATAACAAACAAAACACGCGCAATATCAAAAACAACATTATTCTTGAATCGTTCGTTTAATATATTAAATATGGGGGTGCACAAAACAGTTCCGATAATAATCAGTAATAGATTCTGCATAAAATATCCCGTAAATAAACCATCAGATAAATAGTTGTTACCAATGCCAAACATGCTCTTCATATACAAAACGGCCGAGCCAAGAGAATCTGCACGGAATATAACCCATCCGATAATCACGAAAAACATCGTATATATCCATTTAAACGGCGTTATAAATTTGCCATTCTTTTTATCAAACCCTGTAAGTTTTTCTGCTGCAATCAGAACAAAATACATAAGTCCCCACACTGCAAAAGTGAAATTTGCGCCATGCCACACTCCCGTAAGAAACCATACTACAAACAAATTGAAAATCAAACGAAGACGACTTACACGGCTTCCGCCCAATGGGAAATACACATAATCTCTAAACCATGTACCTAAAGATATATGCCATCTGCGCCAAAATTCAGAAATTGATGTCGATATATACGGATAATCAAAATTTTCAAGAAAGTGAAAACCGAACATCCTGCCTAAACCTATAGCCATATCACTGTATCCACTGAAGTCAAAAAAAATCTGCATTGTGTACGCAATTGCTCCTAACCAACAAAAAGCCACAGAAACATCTTCTTGTGCACCTACTGAATCAAACGCCTTATCGGCTAATATCGCAAAACTATTTGACAGTAAAACTTTTTTTGCAAGACCTACAATGAACCGAGCAAAACCATCAAAGAAATCATCTACCGTTTCTTTTCTGTTTTGTATCTCCTCTGCAACTGTTTCATATCTCACAATCGGTCCCGCAATCAATTGTGGAAAAAATGAAATATACAAACCCACATTTAAGATATTTTTCTGCACATTGCCGTTCCCACGATACACATCAATAACATACGACATAGCTTGGAATGTAAAAAACGAAATTCCGATAGGAAGTGCCAACTTTAAGAACTCTAAATCAGTATCAAAAATTGTACCTATTATGCTGCCCGCAAAACCAAGATATTTAAAAACAAATAAATTTGCCAAATTGACCGTAACGCAAATTGCTATAATACCTTTGCTTATCACGCTATTTGTACGGTGCTTATCTACTAACAAACCCATTATCCAATTGAAAACAATTGAAGCTATCATAACCAAAACAAACTTTGGTTCACCCCAAGCATAAAAAAACAAACTTACAATCAATAAAAAAACATTTTGCAATTTTCTGCTTCTTTTAAAAAGCACATAATAGCCAAACAATACAATCGGTAAAAACAGATATATAAAAGTTGTACTTGAAAATAACATTCCACGCCACCGACACTCATCAAAGATTGATTTTTTACGATCTTTATAATAAACTATAATAGGATGTTTTACAATAGGAGGTTGTTCATGATATCTGTCATCATTCCTGTTTACAATGCAGAAAAATATATACAAGATTGTTGCGCCGCACTAGTGAATCAAACATATAAAAACATAGAAATAATTTTTATAAATGATGGTTCTTCCGATAATTCAGGAAATATTCTGGATGAGTTAAAAGCTAGCGACAGCCGCATTATTGTAGTTCATAAAACAAATGGCGGTGTTAGTTCTGCAAGAAATGCGGGGCTTGAGATTTGTCGCGGAAAATATATTATGTTTTGCGATGCTGACGACATTCCGGACTGCACATGGTGTGAGGAAATGCGAAATGCCATTGAGCGATATCCTGACAGATTGCCGGTTTGTTTGATCACTGTCAGGGGCACAGATTTGTCCAGCTACAAAGAAGTCTTGGGATTAACAGAAAACATCGACGGTACTCTTTTTCAAGCAGAAAAAGAATATCTTATAAAACTGGAAATAAATGGTCTTCTATACTCACCTTGTAATAAAATTTTTCTCACTGATACCATTCGAAAAAACAACATACTCTTCGACCAAACGGAACATATAGGAGAAGATGCTGATTTTAACTTTAAATACTTAAAGTGTGTTAACGGCAAAACTGTCACGGTAAACAAATCGCTGTACAACTATGTAATGCAAAATGAAAACAGTGCTACCAAGACATCGGAAATAGCTTGGCTTCATGCTCTAGAGTTCATATTTACAAACTTTGAAAAACTTTACTCCGATTTAAATATACAAGACAATGCTTCATTAAATTTATTTTATGTTCATTATTGGGATAAGTATATTCATTTGTTAACATCAATGTTAACAAACAAAGCCTTTTCAAGAAATTGCAGATTTAAGCAAGGATTGACCTCTATCAAATCCTACGGTTTTCAATCTTGCCTAAAAAATGCACCACTTGATATCGTAGGAAACAAAAAGCTTATAAATATATTAAGTAACCGCACCTCAACGTACCTTTATTTGTTCAAAAAAATCTTTATAAACAAATAAACTCTATTAGCAATTCTGTTATTTGGAGGAAATTTTATGAAAATAGGACTAGTTACCATTTCGCAAGGAGAAAACTACGGAAATAGATTACAGAATTATGCAATGCAAGAAGTATTCAAAAAGCTCGGGCACTCTGTTGAAACTATTTCATACGGAGAAGATGTTCGCGTTTCTGCAAAACGCCTACTCATACATTTTTTCAAAGCCAATATTTTAAAACAAAAAATTCACAAACTTATTAAGCATGATCGATTTTATCTGTTTAATAAAAGAATGATAAATTTCAGCAGTACAAGATATATTTGCGGCAAAGAATTCGATACATCTGCATACGATTTGTTCGTTGCCGGTTCCGACCAAATTTGGAACTTGTATTTCAAAGACATAGAGGAATTCAGAGATTTTATGTTCTTGACATTTGTTCCCAAAGGCAAAAAAATCGCTTATTCTTCAAGCCTCGGTACAAATAATGTGCCGAAGCAGTACGAGAAATTCTTCAAAGATGCTATAAAAGAATTTGACAATATCTCCGTACGTGAATCAGCAGGAGCAAATGCTATAAAAGAATATTGTGGCATAGATGTTATGACAACCGTTGATCCAACGCTTATGCTTAGCTACAAAGAATGGGATAGTTTTTCGAAAAAGCCAAAAGAACTTCCGAAAAAAAATTATCTAGTCGTTTATTTTATTTCAGAGATATCCGATACAGTTAAAGATTATATTGACCGTGTATCAAAAGAACATAACCTTGAAGTTGTCATACTTAAAGCAGGTAGCGAGTTATGGATTCAAATACCGGACGAAAGATATTTTTGTGCAGACCCTAAAGAATTTGTTTACTACATTGCACATTCAAAACTCGTAATCACAGACTCATTCCATGCAAGTGTTTTTTCAATAATCTTTAAAAGACCTTTCAGAATTTTCGAAAGAAAAGATCTTGATATGAGTAGCAGAACAAAAGAATTATTCAATAAAATAAACATAGGCAAATGGTGCATAGGTGACGCTAATTTACCACTTAACCAAGCGTTTGAATGCGATTATTCAGGGGTTGACGAAGCAATAAAAAAAGAACAAAAAAAAGCCTTTGACTATCTAAAAAAAGCGCTCAAAACATAATCCCAAAGGAGTGTTATCCGCTATGGTCGACACAGTAATAAAAGAAAAAAGTAAATGCTGCGGTTGCGGAGTTTGTTCAAATGTATGCGAATTTAATGCAATACAAATGGAACAAGACTCCGAAGGTTTTTTATATCCCGAAGTAGATTACACTTTGTGCAAAAAATGTCGTAAATGCGTGACAAAATGCCCCTCGCTTCAAGATAAAAAGGCAGAATGTGAACTTGATTGTTATGCAATATCCTCAAAAAACGACCAAGCAAAACTTGCAAGTTCAAGCGGCGGCTGTTTTCATTTGTTGGCAAAACATATCCTTGATAACGGAGGAGTTGTTTGCGGAGCTGCTTTTGATAAAGATTGGAATGTAGAACATATACTCGTTGACAACATAAAAGGTCTGCAAAAAATTCAAACAAGCAAATATCTTCAAAGTAAATCTTATGAAATTTTCCCGGAAGCGAAAAAAGTAGCAGAAGAAGGTCGTCTTTTATTATTCTCCGGAACACCGTGCCAGGTAAACGGTTTCCGTTTATACCTTGGAAAAGATCATGAGAACGTAATTCTCATTGATATAATTTGTCATGGAGTGCCTTCTCCTATGGTTTGGCAAAAATATTTAAAAAGTATTGCAGGAAATGAAATAGTTACACATGTAAACTTTCGAGATAAAAGCAATGGTTGGCAAACATTTTCAATGCGTATTGACTCACAAAACAAATCGTATTGCAATATTTTTCCGAGTGACAACTATATGTATCTGTTCCTAAATAATCTTATATTAAGACCGTCGTGTTATGACTGCTCAAACAAAGACTTTAACCGACTTGCAGATATCAGCATCGGAGATTTCTGGGGAATAAATAATTATCACCCAGAACTTAATGACAACACTGGAATTTCAGCACTTATCGCGTATACCGAAAAAGGAAAAAAGCTGTTTGAGGTAATAAAAAACTCTGCCGTATATGAAAAAACGGAGTTCAAAAATATAACTGCCGGTAATAGTGCATATTACTGTTCGGTCGCAAAGCCAAAAAACAGAGATAAAACTATGCTCAAACTCTCGAAAAAGAATAAAATCAACTTTGATAAGCTGGTCATCAATTGCAAAAAAACACCATTTTTACTAAAAGCAAAAAGAAAAATCAAGAAACTTTTAAGTCGTTGATTTATGCCGAAGGTAAAAGTTTCAAGACCGTTTTTAAACAGAGCTGCCATACCCAACATTACAGCACTGTGAAACCTTTTCTGTAAATTGTCTTTTATTATAATTTTTCGCAAGCGAGGAGACAGATTCTGTTATAATAATCACTGGATACTGTATAACAAAATGAAATTGCATCAATATCACTAGAATGTTCTTACAATTTTTAAATATATATATAATAAGAATAACATTCTATTTTGCGACATTCTCCATAATCGTCTACTATATACACGCATCGGCGACACTTTGCCCACACAAGAAGAAAATCCTTTACTATAGATAATACGCCTACAATATTTCATCCGAATAACTTTATTAATATTCGTATCCTTGCGACAGTTATCCAAAGCATCAATATATTTTTGATAAAAACAAGCATATAATTCTTCTTCAAACACGCCATTCAAAAGACCAATTTTTTTGTACATATCCACAAAGCCATAGTACGCACTTTCAACGGCATTTAACTCATGCGATTTTCTTGTCATCAAACTGTTATTATTTTGTCTAATATATCTGTACAGATATTTATTTATTGTTACAATTCTACCATTCAGGAAAGATAAATATTGAAAGTTAAACAAACTATCTTCACCCATATTTAAATTTTCTTTAAATAACAATTTATTTTCGCGAATTATTTCGGCATTGTATATTTTGCTAACCGGATTGTCAAGAATTCCAGTATAATACAATTTCATTATATCTTCTTTATTATGCTTCGTATAAAGCCTGTCACTCTCAGCATCCTCTTTTGCAACATAATCACAGTTGTCTCCACCGACCATCTTTACCCAACAAATCGGCAAACGATCTGTGTATCGTTCTGCACAATCAAGAA
The DNA here is from genome assembly GCA_015069195.1 of Oscillospiraceae bacterium. Lineage (GTDB taxonomy): Bacteria > Bacillota > Clostridia > UBA1212 > UBA1212 > SIG423. The sequence goes on from SVJA01000002.1 coordinate 17,115, forward strand.
GTTCTTCACACCAAGTTGGCTCTACCACGTCATCGCAATCACAAAACATGATATACTTACCTTTTGCCAAATTTATACCATTATTTCGTGCAACACTAACCCCTTGATTTTTTTGATGGTATACAAATATGCGATCATCTACATCTTTTAAGTTGTCTATAATCTCCGCAGTATTATCTTGGGAACCATCATTCACTAAAATTATCTCAATCTCAGAGCATGTCTGATTGAGCAAAGAATATATACAGTCCTTAATAAACTTTTCACCATTATAAATAGGGACAATTATACTTATCATAAATATCACCATTTAAAACAAATATTTAAAAATCAAAATATAACCAATAAAACTCCATTATGTGTAATTGTTTACAAATTGTTGAAAGCACAAACTTTAATAAGATTGCTTCAAAATTTATATATTTCAGAAAACTGTTTACTACAACCATACGTTTTAAATTAATTTCATACACCATTAATCCAAAGGCACTACATCGTTAAACTGTACATGCCCCCAACCCCTTGAATTCCAAATAATATTGTCATTTGGAAGAACCTGGAAATTAAATGCAGGAGCTACTGCGTCAATATCTGCACAAGTCTTAAATTCGTTTTGTTCAAACATTATCAACAATACTTTATATATACCAACCTGCAAGTTGGAAGTATCTAGTTCGAAAGTCTGCTCGACCGTCTCTCCCGCCATGCAATGTTTAATCGGCGGAGACACAAATACACCTACAGGTGAATCGTCGATATGCTTTATGTGGAATCGCAAGAATGCATCGTCTGTAAGACCTCTTTTAGATTTCCATTTAATTTTAATTCTTATCTTGCTACCCTGTTTAATGATAGCGTTTTCCATACCTAATATCTCGGTACTCATAAGCTTTGTATTGTAGTCCGGAACAAGATGCTTCATTCTCTTTTCGGAAATATCCTGATATGAATTCAAATCAACTGTTGCGTTTTTCATATAAAGGTCTATTGCCGGCTCAACTTCTCCGTTATATATAACCTGTCCTTTTTCCAAAACAACACACGAAGAACAAAGTTGTCTGATTGTATTCATATTATGGCTTACGTAAAGAACCGTACGACCTTCTTTGTCAGCAACATCGCCCATCTTACCGAGACACTTTTGTTGGAACTTCATATCACCTACGGCAAGAACCTCATCCATTACGAGAATTTCAGAATCAAGATGAGCGGCAACGGCAAAGGCAAGTTTTACGTACATACCGCTTGAATATCTTTTTACCGGTGTGTCAATAAACTTCGTCATCTCGGCAAACTCTACTATCTCGTCAAATTTGGACTTAATCTCCGCATTTGTCATGCCGAGAATAGCTCCGTTTAAGAATATATTTTCTCTTCCTGTAAGCTCTGCATGGAAACCTGTTCCTACTTCGAGCATACTTGCTACTCTTCCATCAATATAAATATTACCTTTTGTCGGAGCTGTAACTCTCGAAAGCAACTTAAGGAGAGTAGATTTTCCGGCACCGTTGTGCCCTATGATACCAACAGCCCGCCCTTTAGGAACATCAAAAGAAACATCAGTAAGAGCCAAAAACTTTTCATTCTTCTTATAGCCATCAGTAGCTCCTATTTTAAGGTTCGGGTCTTCCTTTCCGCGGATACGAGCCATCAATGTTTGAAGATCACCGCGCAATGTTCCTCCTCCAATAGCACCGAGACGATATTCTTTATATACATTCTCAAATTTTACTGCGATATCACTCATATCAAAGCACCACCCATCATACCGTATCCATAAAGCTCTTTTCGACACGATTGAACAAGATCACACCGACAAATAATACAATCAATGTAATTGCCCAACTAATCAAGATATATGAAATATCAACCGAACCGGTTCCCAAGAAAGCATTTCGGAAAGACTCTATAAGAGGAGTCATCGGATTAAGCATATATAATCCCATATATTTCGACAAAGAAGAAGAATTAGCAATCAATGATGTAGAATAGGCAACCGGAGTCGCATACATCCAAAGTTGTATTCCGAAAGACACAAGCATCGACAAATCTCTGTACTTTGTTGTCACTGAAGAAACAATTATACCGAATCCCAGTCCAAGTATAGCCATCTGGAGAAGCATCAAAGGAAGTAAAGCAATCGTCCAGTTAGGCTGAATAGCAGAACTGGTAAAAAGGTAATATATCCAGAAACAGAGGAAAAATATCAGTTGTATAAAGAACGATATCAAATTCGTTAACACAACTGAAATAGGGATTACCATTCGCGGAAAATATACTTTACCGAAAATACCAGCATTTCCCGTAAAAGTATTAGCCGTCGATGTAAAGCACTGTGAGAAATATCCCCATGCAATGTTACCACACATATAGAATATGAATGACGGAACACCGCCTGTATCAAGTTTTGCGATTCCTCCGAATACCAAAGTGAACACTACTGTGGTAAGGAACGGCTGTATAATCGCCCATAACGGACCTAAGATTGTCTGTTTATAAAGTGAAGTAAAGTTTCTTTTTACAAACAGAAAAATCAAATCCTTGTAATGGAACAATTCTCTTAAATTTAATTCAAACCAACCGGTCTGAGGTTTTATGACAGCGGTCCACTGTTTCTCTTCATTTTGCATTACTTTTCACCCCTATTGCATCTTTTCCAAATCCCAAAATGCCGCAAATTTTTCTTTCATAACATCTTCAGGATACTTTTTTATAACCAAATTCGGAGAAGTTCCGAAAACTATACAATTATCAGGAATATCTTCATCTTTTATATATGTACATGCAGAAACAATTACATTGTTTCCGATATTACAATCGCCCAGAATTGTAGCGTTTGCATAGAGAAGTACGTTATTCCCCATCTTCGGATATACGCGTTTATTTGCACCAACAGTACAACCCTGATATACAAAAAAACCATTACCATACTTTGCTCTGCCTAAAACAGATCCGACAGGATGCTCTACACCGAACACATCAGGAAGATCAATTTCGTAATACCATTCTACGCCATTGAGTACCTTATTCAAATAGTATATCTTTGTAGCGAGAGCACTGTTTCCGCCTTTGTGTGCAGCATTTGCCAGATAATATAAGAAAACAGAATACTGACCCGAATGGAACGGTGAAAAATGACTGATGCCGTCAGCATTTTTATAATATTTGTTCTGTGTCGCTGAAAAACATTTCTCGGTGCGTTTTATAGCAACATCATAATATTCGCCCAATTTCGAAACATCTGCCTTGAAACAAAATATATTTGAAAGCTGGTTATTTACATAATTTATAAATTCTTCTCTTGTAAACTCTGTGAGCATATCCAAAAGTTACCCCCGAATATTACCAATCAGTAAGAATTGTCTTTCTCTCCATGATATCAAGAGAAGAAATCTTGTCATCATCGTAGTAAGAGTCATTCTTTACATGAGTTGTAGAAACTTCCTCAAAGATACAACCGTTCACAGAAGAGAACGCATGGGGAACACCTCTCTCAACAGTTGCAACCTCTCCGGCTTTCATATGTCTGACTTCACCGTCAAGTACAAGAGTCATATCGCCGTAAAGAACCTGGAATGTTTCTTCTTTTATTTTATGATAGTGCATCGGATGCTGCTGTCCGGGAAGTATTACAAGCAATTTCTTGCAATACTCTCTGTTTATTACATTTATGATAGTTGCTCCGTAATGTCTGAAATGCTGCATTCCGTAATGATGAGAAAGTTCAAGTTCAAACTCATTTCCTACAACGATTTTTGCCTCGTAAAGCATACCTTTCACATCATGAATAATGCTTCTGGTATCTTTTATGAGCGATACAATAGGTTTCTCCATGATAGCTTCGCGAGGCTCATAATCTTTTGTCGCGACCATAGCAGGTGAGAACTGACCGCTTGTTGTCTGCTCTCTTCCGCAAGGCATTGCAAAGAATACATCTTCGCGTTTTATAGTGTCGCCTTTCTTTATAGCCACAGCTGCATAACAACCTCTGGCAAGTTCGTCCATAGAAATAAGCTCGCTCTGAGGGATATTTTTTACATTCTTCTGGCCGCAAATCTTTCTTGCAGACAAGATAGCTTCTATCCATCCGTCTACATCATCCGCATTTGTAGAATACGCATTAAGCTTTATAGTATCAGTAGCAAGACCTACATGTCTTTCTACAATATCAGCACCCTTTGCAATAGCCATTTTTACAATGCTGAAATCCTTAGGATCTTCGTGACCTGAATAACCGACAGCAATATCAGGATAACGATTTTTCATACGATCCATACAGTCAAGCTGTACATCCTCGTCTTTTACAGGGTACATACCTACACAATGCAGCATAGCAAAATCAGTATGTCTGTGAGTAAAGAAACTGTATATCTTGTCTATATCAGAAAAAGACTTTCCGCCGGTAGACACTATAACAGGCTTTTTACTCTCTGCAATTTTTTCAAGAAGCGGCCAATCCATAGCACTACAACTTGCAATTTTTATAATGTCTATACCGTGATCCATACACAAATCGACAGACACCTCATCAAAAGGAGTACACATAGTCTGCATGCCGGCATCTCTGACAGCCTGTACCATTGTAAAGAACTCATCAGCCGAAAGTCGTGTAGATAAAAATCTCGGTATGTGTTTCACGTCAGGTCTGCCTATGAAGTCCGGATGAATCATAGTATCAAGATCTCTGTACTGAAATTTTACAGCAGCATTTATACCGTATTTATGTACCGCTGCACCAAGTTTCTCAATTATCTTGAGACCATGCGAAACATTGCCTTGGTGATTGTTAGCCATTTCAAAAATAATTAAATCCTTAAATCTCTCGTTCATAATTTGTTTTCTCCTTTACTAAGTCTGTCAGTAGCATCAAAGTGTTTCCAATGCCGCTATATCGTAAAATCTGTCATCTATATAAATGTCCGCATTTGGTTTTCCAAACTTAAGTTCATGATATTTCAGTCCCCAATCAGCCATCTGCTTTTTTGTAACTTCTGACCAATCAATACCTGTCACATACCCCCTCGCGGTGTGTAAAACTATCTTGTGACCCTTATCGTACATCTTATTTATTATATCAATATTATGTTTAATTGGAAAGGCTTTTGCATAATTATTTTCCGCTGTTTTTCCCGCTATGACCCCATCAATATCACACACAATTGTGAGTTTTTTGTCAGAGTCCATGCAAGACTTAAGAAAAATATGTTGCTCTGCTCTCAGAAAATCTGCCTCGGTATCGATGTCAAAATCATAATTCATCGGATAACCTAAAATTTTTCCACCTGTCATAGAAGACTTTTCACCGATTGTACTGCTTCTTATGACATCTATACATGCATTCTGCATATAAGCTTTCGGAAGTATCTGGCGCGGCGCATTGTACGCTTCTTTGACATCACATATTGCAACAGGTGAAAGAGTATTTTCTTCACCGACCAGCCACATTTTATACGGAGTCTGAGCCGCAGGGGACAAACTTCTTACAGCATCTGCCTCCTCGTCATTTATCAAAAGTTCAATCATTGCGTCAATATCCTTTACATCTCTTATAGGATGCGTAGGTCTCAGGTGCACAAAAATATCCGGTACATAGTTTTCATTTTCCTTCAGCCAAGAAAGAGCATGTTTGAACACGTCTATATCAAGCGAAAAATCTCCTGAAATTTCGGCAGGTCTCAAAAAAGGTACCTCTGCACCGTATTCTTCCGCAATTTTTTTATATTCTTCGCTGTCAGTACTGACAATAACGCGGTCAATGTGTTTTGATGCAAGCGCTTGCTCAATAGAATATGCAATCATAGGCTTGCCGTTCATCACACGAATATTCTTATCTTTAACTGATTTCGATCCGCTCCTGGCAGGTATTATTGCAACAATTTTTTTTGCATTCATAATTACACTCTTCCTTGTTTTGTATTTTTCAACATTTCCCGAAGTTCTTCAACATTCTCCGGTATCATAAATTTTTCTTTGTTTTTATAAGAATTTTTCACACCATGAATGAATTCCATAGTTCTCTCTTTTTCCGCAATATCCTTTTCGGAATCAGTATATATGTAAGGCAAATACAATTTCATCACACATATCACATATGGCTCTTTATCACACAACAGTTTCGAATAAAAGACCGAACCGGAACACATTGAAATCAGAACTTTATTATCAATATCTTCGTCAACAAGTGCAATTATTTCCCACGGAGTATTGGTTATAACCGCATTACTTCCATACACATTCGCTTCAGAACGCGGATGAAGTTTTACCGTCAAATCACTTTCTTCAAGTACATCCCTTACAGTATCATATATTTCTTTTTCTATCCGAGGGCATTCTGTCTGAATGGGTAATGCATCAAACATCTGCGCAAAGTACACAAATCGGTTGAAGTGAACTTTTTCCTCTCCGCACGGAAAACATTGAAACAATGTTTTTGGCATCGTCTCTTTTTTCAGAAGAGGCAATTTTTCTATCGGCACTCTTGCACGTTTTTTGAACAATTGCGGAGTAACCAAATATCGTGATCCGAGTTTTTTCTCAATGGACTTAATACTATTAGGATATTCCGAACCCTCATCCAAAAAATCACTATAAAGATAATCACCTATTCCGTCTTCAATAAAAGAAACTTTCACATCATCGGTGTAAAGAGGTGAAAATATATTAAAACTTGTTTCCGATCTAGAAGCCAAAACCTCGTTAAACTTATATTTTAAATTCATATTTGGAATGTAAAATTTTATTACATTTTTGCGTCCATATCGTATCTTATAAAGAATCCTTTTGCCGATCCCCGGCAAAACATACGACTTACCATCAAAAATATACACATCTTTTATAAAATCTTCTTTAATACCATTAACATTTAAATCACGTGCAAGTCTCTTAGATTTTTCTTCAACAAATTTAATAAAAAGAACACATTCTTTACAATCATTCTTTATCAAATTTAGACCATTTATCATTTGATATGGTGTTTCTACTATCAACGCTACCATATATACATATCCTTCACTTTCTTAGTTTTAACCCAGCAAATAGGAAGACTGCCTGCATATAGTTGGATACTTTTACATAACTGTTCGCACCAATCAATCTCTACGATATTATCACAATCACAAAACATTATATATTTACCACCAGCAACTTCTATGCCTAAATTTCGAGCGGAACTTACACCACCGTTTTCTTTGTGAATAACGCGAATACGATTATCTTCATCCGTAATTTTATCTAATATTGTGGCAGTATTGTCAGTTGAACCATCATTAACAAGAAGTATTTCTATATCCTTATATGTCTGATTTACCAAAGAATTTACACACTCTTTTATATATTTTTCCCAATTATATATAGGAACTATTATACTTACCATACGAATCACCTACTTCTTTATTATTATAAAATATAATTTGGGAAGTATTGCACAAATACTGTACAAAATTTTCTGTTTGTTTGGAATTTCTGGACAGCAAGAAACATCCCTTATGTATTTTCGCATAATCTTGCTACACTTTTTCACAGAATTATGATTGTTACGAACAGTTTTTATAATACGAAAAGAAATATCCACCAAGGAATACAAACACACATTCATCAGCTCTGGGAAATGCATCTTAGCAGTTTTCATAATTTCATCACGAATAACTAGTTCGGTTACATCGCTTTCAGACATTAAATTTGATGCGCTATTTGGATGAACAACATAAAAATATAACTCATCTGGAATATAGAGAATTTTATCTAGTCGCACAGAAAGTTGTTGCATAAAAAGCAAATCTTCGGAAGGAATTTTCTCCTCAACGTACTTCATCCCCCTTATTTTATCACGTTTTATAAGCTTATTCCAAGTATATCCGCAAATTACACTATCAATCGACACAACCATTTCAAAAAACTTATTACACGTCCATTCTGTAACTTGCTCAGGAAGAGAAATCTGTGAACAGCGATTTATTTTTTCCACTGTGTTTCCATCTTCATCAATTCTCTTATAATTAAATACTACCATATCTGCATGATATTTAATACATGCACTAACAAGCTTTTGGCATACCTCCAACGAAACATAATCATCCGGATCAAAAATAGTCAAGTAATCTCCTGTAGCAATATCCATGCCTGCATTTCTCGCACTTCCAATACCACCATTCTGCTTATGTATAACTTTTATGCGTGAATCTTTTTCTGCATATTCGTCACAGATAGCAGGACAGTTGTCCTGAGAGCCGTCATCAACAAGTATAATTTCAAGGTTTGTGTAAGTCTGATTTACTACACAGTCCAAACTTCTTCTTATATATTTTTCAACATTATATACCGGCATAATAATACTTATCAGTGGGTCATTATTCATCTTCCGCCCCTCAACTTTCTTTTAGTGTTTATCAAAAAATACTGCACTCCGGTCATTCTGCATTTGACAAGTACAAGAACAAGCTGTTTGAACGTCGGAAGCCCCTTTAATGTTATCGCAGCCATAGCATCGGAATTTTTATATAAAACACGCTGTCTTTCACGAAACTCTTTTAAAGTTTTCGGCAATCGCTCAATTATATAGCAGCATACATATTTTGTTATCTGGCGGTCGGTTATATCGCCCTTCGAAAGACGCGCATCCTTTTTTTGCAAAAGTTTTTTCAGGCGCAACTGAATTACTATCTGTGAATAATAGTCCACCGTCATCGTGTTAGAACTGCTCTGCGGATATTGAAGATAATTGAATGACTTTTTGTCAGAAAAATAAAATTTCTCTGCCTTATCGTACACACGAAGGAAAAAGTCCAGATCCTCTGCGAGCTTTATATTTGTGTCAAATTCTATGCTATTTTCGGCGATCACGGTTCTTTTAACAAGTTTATTCGTAACAAATCCAAAGAAGCCTGTTTCGGCCTGTTTTTCGGCCAATATCGCATAGAACGTATCCTCACCACAGCTACCGCTTTCAACCGGCGACTCACACGATTTAAAAATCTTGTCAGAGTCATTTATATAATCAAACGGTGTGAAAATAATGTCCGGATCCGCATCTGAAATAATCCTATCAAACTCTTCAAAAAGCCCCTCTTTCATTGTATCGTCGGCATCAAGAAACATCACGTACTCACCGCACGCTTTTGAAAGTGCAAAGTTTCGGGCATTTGAAACACCTTTATTCTCTATTGAGAAAACTTTTATACGAGAGTCCTCTTCGGCAAGTCGATTTAATATTGCAAGGCCATCATCTTTTGACTCATCATCTACTGCAATAATTTCCCAATCCACAGAAGACTGACCGACCACCGAGCGGATAGTTTTTTCAACATATTCAGCTTTATTGTATACAGGCATTATTATGCTGTACCTGACCATATTCCTCAGTCCTCCATCAAATCGTAAAGCTTCTCTACCTCACTCTTTCCCGAATAATCGGTTATCGACATTTCACGACAAATCTTTTTCTGCAATTCTTTATTATGCACGAATGCAACAAGCTCTCTTGCAAATTCTTTAGTTTTCTGAGAAAGTATTACACCATCAACACCATTTCTAATCTGACTCGGAGCAGTATCATAATCCGCAATCACAGTCTGTTTCTGCAAAAGAAGCGACTCACATACAGTAACGGCTTTGCCTTCAAATCTTGACGGCTGAACATAATAATCACATTTTGCAAGATACGGATAAGGGTTTGCCTTTTTACCCAGAATTATCACATACTCATCCATATCAAACTCTTTTATTTTTGATCGTATAAGAACCTCTTCAGGACCAAAACCTATAAGATACCATTTTGCATCAACACCCATTTCTCTCACAAGTTTACACATCTCAGGAACGTTATCAAAGTTTTTTGCAAAACAAAATCTGCCGATGGACAGAAAGTTCACGCCGCCGGATCTTTTTGGCATCATATCCTCTGCAACCAAAGACTCTAACGACTCTGCCTGAGAATATATAAATTCTCTGGGGATTATGTGTTCTATTACAGTTATTTTTTGCTCGAGTGTGGGAAATTTTGTCAAAAAGCCTTTTGTAACACTATCTGAAATCGATATTACACGATCGTATGCATCCCACATTTTAAGTTCAGAGTCTGTATCAATATTCATCCTTGTATAGTCTGTATGTATCCATGCAATTTTTTTCTTTGCATTTACCTTCTGTGCAACTATATAATGCGGTGTTATAAAGCTTACGGCAAGGTCATACTCAACTTCGGGATTTATCATAGGAAGATACTTTACCGTATACTTGTGACTATACTCAAGTTCTACTCCACTTGTTTGTCTGTAACAATGTTTCTTGTTAAACCTTTTTGCAGCAGACTTAGCTTTTATACGCCCCCAGGCTGCTGCGAAATTGTGTCTTTTTATAACAGAGCTTAATGGTCTGGCATAAATACTAAAGCGTTTGTCACGCGGCAGAATATTTACTCTTTCGTCAATATGTCCCATAAGTTCGCCTCTGCGACTGAGCAAAAACAAATCCACCGAGTACTTTTCATAATCAATAGCACTCAGTAAACCAAGCAATGCTCTCTCCGCTCCGCCTATATTCATACCGCTCATAACAAACAGCATTTTCTTCACAATACACCTCTAGACCGGACTAGTCCGTTTCCCTTACTCTACACCATATATTTTGTAAAAATCGTTCACAACTTTTTCAAGTTTAAACGAACTGTTTTCAATACTCTCTTTTATGTACTCTCTGTCGGTTACTTTTGAATTTATCTGCAGATGAACCTCATCAGCCCAAGCTTCTGCACCATCTGAAAGATTTATCCAATGTACCATATCAATTCCGAGGTCCGCCTCCGGTTGTATATTTTCGGATACCACGCAATTAAGGCCGGCAGCCTGTGCCTCCAAAAGAACTATACCCAATCCCTCATAAACAGACGGAAATACAAACACATCCATTGCACCCATTATAACAGGCACATCGCCTCTGACACCGGTAAAAATCACTTTATCCGATAATTCGTATTCTTTTACTTTTTCTTCGACGGCCGCTCTTACTTTTTTGTCCCCGTCTCCGACGAATATCATGTACGAGTCGTTGTCATATTTTTCTGTATATTCTTTGAATACATCCACGGCAAACGAGTGATTTTTTGATTTACCGAAACGACCCACGTGCCCTAATACTTTCGCATCTTCCGGAATTCCGAACTCTTTGCGCACATTTGCGATTTCTTCATCGGTAACAGCAAAATATTTTGTAAAGTCCACGGAATTACCCATGAATTTATATTTTTTCTCAATAGCCTCAGGGGTAAACATAACCTCTGCAGCAGCCTTACTGCAAGCACAACACATTGTCATCTTACGGTTTATGACAGAGCGCATCAGTTTGTTATAAATCTTATTTTTAAGCGAAGCCGACAAATCTTTTTTGGTAGTATGCGAATGAGTTATTCTTATCGGGACATTTTCTTTTTTTGCCGCAATCATAGCAAATCCGCTGTTGTACATCGTGTGAGCATGAACCGCATCGTATTTTGCTTTTTTTAAAACTTTACGAAGATTTTTTACAATTCCTCCGTAACCCATTTCACTGATGGAAGGCAGTTTATGAACTCTGCCGCCGAGAGAAATTATCTCATCCTCGTAATAGTCCTTCTCTCCGATTCTTCCGTATGTGAGAAAATCAAACTGCAACTTTTCCCGATCAATATTTCTGTAAATATTCATAAGGTATGTTTCCGTACCACCCATATTCATATTTCCTACAATATGCAAAACACGTTTCATAAAATTCATTGACCACCTTATTTAAAAAGATCCATAATTGACGCATGGTGAAAAAAGTCATCCCATCCCGCATCAATATATATCTTAAAATATGTATAAAAATACACAAGATATGCCGCACCCATTATGAGTACCATTACATATCGGTTTGTTTTTTTGGTGCATCTGAAAACCATATAGCATACAGTCACCAAAGAGAACGGCAGGAAGTAGTTACCCATTCTTCCAAAAAGCACCGGATTTCCAAACAACGCTATAAACATAAAAGCAAATCCAATAAGAGAAAAGTTACAACACAGATTTAACATCCGATCATTTTGTTTCTTTACATAACTTCGGCAAAGCCATGAGAGACCTACCGGCACAAAGAAGACGACTACACGATATAAACTAACACCGTCTCCAACAAGCAGATCAGCAGAGTAACTATCATTAATAGCACCCAATATCTTAAGAAATACTCCGATAAAGCTATTAAACAACACACCTATTGTCACAGATCCAAACAAAACCGTGTATGACCACTTACCCCAGGCACTTCGAACAAAAAATGGTGTCACTACAAAGACAAATGCATATGCATGTATAGATACAGCTACTACGAATATCATATAAAACCGAATCCACTTTTTTTCTACGGCAAATGTAAACGCTATCATCATCAGTGCTGTAGCAAGAGTTTGCTTTACTGCAGCAAAACCAAACATATACACGCACGATGTCATATATAAGAATACCGATGCGCCGACATTTATCGAATATTCTTTTATAAATTGAATATTGAGATATATGGTGATAGTTGCACATATAAGTATAAGCCACTGCGGATTGTCTGAAATAAATCTTTTTATAAATATCTGCAAAAGCGTAAACCCCGGATTTTCTGATATGCTAAGATCCACACTACTCAAACTTGTGTCTAAATTAATAAAATTACTCATATATATCCAAGTATCATTGAAACTCGTTCTGAGTCCGCAATACAGTGACAAAATAATCGTTATCGCATATATTATCAAATCCAGCTGTATCGATACTTTTCTTTTTAATGCATCGTGACCCTCTGACATCAAGATAGGTTCGTATGAGCGGAGAATATTGTTATAGATAAATCCAAGCATAGTTACAATACCAACGAGACAAAACAATTCTATTATTGATCGCGGTATAAACATAACAAAACACTCCTTTCACGAAAAGTTAAAACCTTTATTGGATTCTTCAGAAAATGCAAAATACTGATGCGCCTTAACTTATTACGAAAAGACGCAACAGTATCCTAAAAATCAATATAAATCAGAGACACCAATAAGTGTAGCCTGCATCCTCGTAGGCTTTACGATTAAGAACACCTTTTACATCGATGATTACTTTTCTGTCGTTCCCGACAGACTTAAAGAACCTGTCAATAGCTACCATATCCATACCCAAAAATTCTTCGTGAGCAACGGCAAAGATAATAGCATCAACGTCTTTTACATCGTTTATATCGAGGAACTCTATTCCGTACTCATGCTTTGCCTCATCCACAGAAGCCACAGGATCTGCAATAACAGGGGTAATATTGTACTCACCGAGTTCTTTTACAATATCAATAACCTTTGTATTTCTTGTATCAGGACAGTTTTCCTTGAATGTAAAACCTAAAATAGCAACCTTTGCATTTTTTACCGGAATATCTGCCTTAATAAGATTTTTAACAAGGTTCTCGGCCACGTATTTACCCATAGAGTCATTTATTTTTCTACCAGCAAGTATAATTCTGGAATGATATCCGAGCTGTTCTGCCTTAAATGTAAGATAGTACGGGTCAACACCTATACAGTGACCACCTACCAATCCCGGTGAGAACGGAAGGAAATTCCATTTCGTACCTGCTGCTTTAAGTACTGAGCGAGTATCAATACCCATTCTGTTGAATATGATAGAAAGCTCATTCATGAAAGCAATATTTATATCACGCTGACTGTTTTCGATAACTTTTGCGGCCTCTGCAACTTTTATACTTTCAGCCTTATGCACGCCAGCATTTACAACTATACGATAAACATCGGCAACAATATCAAGTGTTTCTTCGTCCATACCGGAAACAATTTTTACGATAGTTTCCAAACGATGGTTTTTGTCACCGGGATTTATTCTCTCCGGAGAATAACCTATTTTAAAGTCAACACCGCATTTGAGGCCGGACTCTTTTTCCAGAATCGGAACACATACATCCTCAGTAACGCCGGGATATACGGTGGACTCGTATACTACGATAGAACCTTTTGTAAGATTTCTTCCGAGTATCCTGCTCGCACCTTCTACAGGCGAAAGATCAGGAATGTTATTTTCATCAACAGGCGTCGGAACCGCTACGATGTGGAATTTCGCATCACGGAGTTTTGTCTCATCGCTTGTAAAGTCCACACTGCAAGCTTTTATAGCATCATCGCCGACTTCTCTTGTCGGATCCTTTCCCTGCTTATAAAGATCGATTTTCTTACTGTTCAGGTCAAAACCGATAACATCTATATGCTTTGAGAAAGCAACTGCGATAGGCATACCCACATAACCTAATCCAACCAATGAAAGCTTTTCTTCTCTTGCTATAAGTTTTTCGTAAAGATTCATACATACCACCTACTGTTTTATTCTCAATACTTTCATATTATAACGCTTAAATCTTCATAAGTAAAAGCATTTCTGCATTAACTTTTCGTACATCAAACCGTTCTTCGCACAATTTATATGATTTTTGTCCCATTTCAGGAATTTTCTCAGAATTTTCTATGTACCATATCATTTTTTCTGCCAGGGAATCTGCATCTTTTACCGGTACCAGCCAACCGTTTTCACCTTCTGTAACAGTCTGCCTGCAGCCGGGCGCATCTGTTGTAAGTATCGGCCTTCCCATCGACATAGCTTCAAGAACGGTTCTCGGAGTACCTTCTCTGTACGACGGCAGGCAATAGACACTGCTCTGTGCAAAATACGGGGTCACATCGGTAGTTTCTCCGTAATAATCGATAACTCCGCTTTCGACATATTTCATTACTTCTTCACGTTTAAGTGAATCCTGAATAGATTCAATCGCTCCGAGCAGCATAAATCTTGCGTCGGGGTAAAGTTTTTTGACTTTTTCGGCAGCTGCGAGATATTCGAGAGCGCCTTTACTGTACATAACACGACTTAACATAAAAAATGTTGTTTTTTCAGGAAACGGCATAATTTTGTACTTTTCCATATTTACACCGGAACCGTACACGCAGTGGCATTTGTTTTCTTTTACAAGTTTGTTTGAAATAAAATCATTTTTATCATCGGGATTCTGAAAAATTACATTGTTACAACAAGCAAGACCGATTTTGTATAAAGTGAACGCAAAGAGTCTTATTATTTTTGCTTTCAAAGTCTTCGAAGCAAAAACATAACCTCCGCCTGTTATCATTGAATTTATATTTTTCACCTTGCACATTTTCGCAGCCATCGCTCCGTAAATGGAAGGCTTTATCGTGTAACCGAGTGTAACATCAGGTTTTTCCTGCTTTATGACTTTTCTAAGGTTATTTAAATATTTAAGATCGGAAAATACATTCACACTGTTTTTTTTCAGCGGAACTTCCACAAATTTCACACCGAGTGCTTCCACACGGTCAATATTCTCCCTATCGGGGCCTGTTACAACAACCTCGTAACCTTTTGACTGTATTTCTTTTATCAAATCGCCTCTAAAATTATACACACTTCTATTCTTGGGCGATATCAATAAAAATTTCTTCATAAAACTAATTTCCCTTTTATTTCTTTGAGCGAATCTGTTCAACGATTCTATCGATTTCATTCACGGCTATTTGCCTGTTTTCCTCAAAAAATGCATCCGGCTTTGTTTCAAGCGCGTCCTCATATTTATAAATTTCTGCGAGTCCGTCACGGAATATATCTTTTATTTCCTTTACATTCACACAATTTGCGGCATTACAGAAACTTCTGGACAAAATCGCCATTTCAGAACCTAGTCTGTAATGCTCTGCAATAACGTGTTCTGCGGGGAGCATACCTTTTCCGATCCTGGCAATACCGCCGAAACCGTAAGGAATGCCTTTTTCACGAATTTTCTTTCCTATTTTCTCCACGGTACCGTCAGCAAGAAGCTCAAACATAAAATCCATTCCGTATGACAAATGCAAATCGTTAAGTCCGATATGCATCATATCAATACCGGAAATATTTAATATATCGTCAAGATGCTCAACAGCCTCCGCAGTTTCTACCAAAAGACAAGTCTTTGCCCTTCCGTTTACAAATTTTATAAACTTACGAACCTCGTCACCACTTTTAAAATACGGTAACATCAAAATATCTGCACCGCGGTTTATGCATTCGTCTATTTCTCTTTCAGAAGCTGAATATATCGGATTTACGCGCACAAGCAACTCGGCATTTTTCAGGATAGCTTTTATCTTTGATATGTCATCAATGGAATGTCTCGAAATAACCGTATCCATATTTGCCTGTCGATCCTCTTTTCCGACAATTTCGAGGTCGATAAAAATCCGATCAACCCCGCACTCGTCCGCAAGCGCCGCGACATCAGTTCTATTTGTTATGTACATTAATTTCAAAAAAGCCATACAAAACACTCTTTCAAATAATCAATAACTATGCGTATCTTTACAAGTGAAAATTTTAACTTCCGCTACCCTCTGCAACAGTTTCTTCTGCGTCAATAACAGCAGTCTTCTGTGTATTCTCATTATTCTCCGTACCTAGAACAGTACTTATAGTCTTAAAAAAAACTTTTACATCAAAAGCAAACGAAAGATTTTCAACATATTCCACGTCATATCTTATACGATCCGGCCATAATGTTGTCTTTCTGCCATTTACCTGTGCCCAACCCGTAATGCCGGGGCGAACCGAAAAACGCTTTAGTTGTTCCGGAGTATACTTGTCATAAGTCATAGGATGATATGTAAGAACAGGTCTTGGTCCGATAAGACTCATATCACCTTTTATAACATTTAAAAACTGCGGAAGCTCGTCCAAACTTGTTTTTCTTATGAACTTACCGACTTTCGTAACACGAGAATCCCCTTTGTACGAATATACACCACTACCTTGGTGCTCGGCATTTTTTATCATAGAACGAAACTTATAAAGTTTAAACACTTTTCCGTTTTTTCCGACTCGCTCTTGCTTAAAAATCACCTCGTCACCGGACTCTATCATAATAGCAATCGCAACCGCCAACATAACCGGCCAAAGTAAAAGAAGTCCGAGTACAGATATGAAAATATCAAGAAATCTTTTTATACCTTTATACATAAACACTAACCTCTTTGATCCTATGTAATACCGCAGAGTCTCAATCTTCCGTATTATCGGCATCATCTTTTCCGAACAACAACCAATTTACCTTTACGCCAAGAGCTTTAGACAGAGCTACAAGCTCAAAATCAGTCACTGCACGCAAACCTGTCTCTATACGACAAATCGCCAATCTGTCACATTCTACGCCGAGACTCTGAAGACGTTCTGCAAGTTCTGTCTGTGTCATTTTTCGACCGTTCGCCTTACGAGTCTGCTCTCTTATCATCCTTACACGGTATCCGCAAATATTTTTATTGTCTACCATAAAGTTCTCAGGCAATTCGTATGTATTCATTATATTCACCTCAAAATTCATCAGTATAACAAATATCCGAACAAATACACCCCCTCAATTAGGGAATGAATCAGTACGATATAGCTAAATTCTTATATAACGTTTTTTCGACTTTTTTCCATTATATCACATCACTAAGTAATAATGCAATATTTTTTAGTTGCAAATAAGAACAAATTATCATACGCTTATAAAAAACAATAATTCTAATCAAAACCGTTCATAAACTGTTAAAAATTTTTTCGCATATTCCGCAACAGATTGTGGTTCGCAGGCTTCAAGTACGCCCGATTTGGTATGCCCACTATCCTCACAAAAAGCTATTTTCGCAATACAATTAACAATTTGTTCATAACAATTATCGTTCCCGACGACATACCCGCGGTTATACTTCCTCACAATGTCACCTTCAGCATATCCTTCACGAGAAATCACTGCAAGGTCACAAGCCATTGCTTCCGAAATACTTAAACCGTAGCTCTCACCTTTCGAAAGCGATACAAACACATCGGATGAACGATATTCGTCAGCCAAAGTGTCAGTTGAAAGAGTTCCTAAAAGGTTAATACCGGCATCTTCCAATCTCTTCCTTGTGGCAAAAGAAATCTTATCCAAAGAACCGGCAAGACTTATTTGGACACGGTCACCGAATCGGTTTTTACAAATTTCTCCTAATGTAACAAATTCATTTATTCCCTTGTACTCACTCCACTCGGACGCAGCACTTATTATTCTGCAAGGTCCCTTTGCGCAACAACTGATTTTGTTATCTGCGTAAAATATTGTATCATCGATAGGATTCGGAATGCACGTGCAATTTCTGCCACCGAAAACATTTGAACATCTTGCATCTTCTGTAATTTTTTCCGAAACTCCAACAACAGTAAGATTTTTCACTTTATCAAACAACGCTTTTTTTTCACAAAGCATTGTTCCTGTCTTATCAAAAGTCCACGAAGGAATGTCTTTTTTCAGTTTCGGACAATTTCCGCAATTTTTCTTCCAACCAAAACAATTCTCATCAATGTAATTTGTACATTTTCCCGTAAAAAACCAACAGTCGTGAAGAACTACTACAAGCGGAATATTTTTATCGGCGATATAGTTCAATAACAAACTTAAATTTACAAAATTTGCATGAATATTTGCGAGCTGAATCACATCCGGTTGAATTCTTTCTATAAACTTTATTATTTTTCTTGTACTCGCAGAGGCTATATTGTTTTGATTTCCGAACACTCTTGCATGCAGGGCAGAAAGTTTTATCGAAAATTTCCCGCACGGAATGAATATGTTGTCATCAATCTTTACATCGTTTTCTACAACAGTTGTCACTACAAAACTTTCGTGCCCGAATTCTTTTAACTTTTCGTGGAGAAGCTTCGTAACGCGACCGGTACTGCCGATACCGTATGTTGCATTTATCTGCAATACTTTCATATCGGCTCGCCTCTCTTTCCTGCAAAACTTAAAATATCACTTTTCAAAATTTTCTGAATCTCAGCTTTGTTAAAATCATTTTCAGCGCATTCACGAGCATTTTTAATCAAATTCAAATCATCTTTCATTGACGCTTTTACCGCCGTAGCTATGTCACATCTCTGCGTAGCAACTATTGCAGCATTATGGTCTGATAAATATTTTATTATTTCTATTTTATCAGAACCCACTGCCAGAATTAACTTTCCGTTTAAAAGATAGGTCGGTATTTTTGTACTTACAGAATATTTCGTAAGTGATGCAGACATTTTATCAAAACCTTCTGCGTATAAAAGCACATCGGCATTTGCACATTCTAAAGAGGCAACATCCGAACGGACTGCACCCCTGAAATCAATACCACTCTTTTCAAAAATTTTCCCGATTCTTTTTGTAACAGGTGTGGCAGAAAAAACACGAAGTACTCCGCCGTTTTGAGATACGCTCCGTCCGACTTGGACAACAGTTTTCCACCTTTTGGTGCCCAAATTTCCGGCATATACAAAAATTCTTTTATTACTATCCTTTTCCGCACTCAATGCCACAGAAATGTCTTCTGCAGGTTTTACCAAAACTTTACAAAGCTTTCCGAAAATCTTTTCATACTCATTCTTTTGACTTTCACAAGCGACATAAAGCATATCGCACATTGAAATTGATCGTCGCAAAGTACGTCTTTTGAACAATCTGTCAACAGCATAAAGCGGCGAACAAATAAATTTCTCCGTTCTGTATATATCATCGGAAATGTAGGCAATAACCGGCACATTCGCAGTCTTTATGACAACCTGCAAAATTCTGTTTGTGTGGAACATATAGTACATCGGTGTAAAAATAATGTCAGGTTTGAATTCATTTACAAAATCGATTATCGCCGACATATCTTTCAAACCTTTTTTCCACACAAGGTCACGCGCCCACAACGAAAGTTGCAATCTTCTTTTTTTTATATTTTTATATTTATTTGACTCCGCACAATCCAAGCATAAAGCATTTTCCACAGCATTCTCAGCATCGAAAATACAACACATTTCGTCTTTTTTATTTCTAAGTCGGGCAATAATGGATTTCTCGGTTATCTGGCAATACTTCGTTACACAGTTGTTTTCCGGTACACCGTAATTACAATAAATATTTGCAAATTCAAATATATCATCAAGTCCGTCAAAAAGAGCGTTGTAAGTAATGCCGAAACTGTTTTGATTTGACCAAGCGGTATTTGAAACGGTAAGCACTTTGATTTTTTTCATCGGCGCCTCCTTTTCGATGCAACACGCGCAACGAAACAAGCGGCTGTGTAAAGTCGCATTTTTATCAACGAATACATTATTACAAAAAACATTCTGTATGTTTTCTTTTCAAAATACGGAACGCTTAGTTTTGAAGAGAACGCTTTTTTTACAACTTCTTCTGAAAGCAACTTTTTCACTTCTGACGATTTTGCAAAAAATCCTTCTGAAGGATTCATATCCGACATAATATTGGTTATATAAACCGCAATACTTCTCGACAGAAGCGATGAGCTTTTCTTTCTGACATCTGCCTGATTGTGGCCGGTTTCGATTAAAAACTTTATTGCAGTATCATAAATAAAAAACAGATTATCTTTAAAATCCTGATTATAACTTACCGTTATACTGTTTTTTCTTTTCAGTTTACATTCCGTCGCACCGTTATAAAAAGCAATCTTTCCTGCACATTTCAAAAACGCTAAATTAAATACAATATCTTCCGCCGTTATACCGTCTGTGAATGTCAAATTGTTTTTTTCAAGAGTTTCACGGCGATATAAAAATGCTGTCGCACCCCACGCACAACATTTTTCAATCATTATATCAGCAGCAAATCTAACCGGAACCTCTGAAAAATCCTTTTCGTCAAAATATGACTTTATGACAGGCTCGCTGTCATTTTGGTATACACGCACATATTTCTTCGGATATACCGCGTCTGAATTGCTGTTTTCCATTATTTCAACCATATCCGATATAACATTTTTCAGAAGTGTGTCATCAGAATCAAGAAACAGAACATACTCACCCGTTGTATGAATAAGACCTGTGTTTCGCGCAGCGGATAGTCCTCTGTTTTTCTCATGAGAATATAAAAATACATTGTCGTAACCATCTGCAAGACTACGGCAAATATTAAAAGAACCGTCAGGAGATGCATCTACTATCAGAAGCACCTCCAGCGGCTTATATGATTGATTTAAGACTGAAAAAACTGTTTCTCTGACATATTTTTCCGTATTGTAAACGGGTATTATCACAGAAACCAACGGATTGTCTTTCATTTGATCACAGATTCTCCTTATACCAGTCCATTGCAAGTCTGATACCGTCTTCAAAATTGTAATCGGGATCGTATCCCAAAAGTCTACGTGCTTTGCTTATGTCAGCATTGGAATGTTTTATATCGCCGGCTCTGTCAGGACCGTACTCAGGTTCTACAGTCACGCCAAGGCCCTTACAAATAGCGTTATAAACATCTATAAGATATTCTCTTCCGCCATAAGCGATATTGTATGCCTCTCCGGCTGCCTCGGAAGGAGCTACACACGCTTTGAGGTTTGCTTCGACAACATTCATAATATATGTGAAATCTCTCGACTGCTTACCATCACCGTTTATTCTCGGGCGTTCACCTTTCATTAGTTGCTTTATAAATTTCGGAATAACCGCAGCATACGCTCCGTCAGAATCCTGTCTGCGACCGAATACATTAAAGTAACGAAGCCCGACGGTTTCAAGTCCGTAAAGTCTTGTATACAAACTTCCGTACTCCTCGTCAACATATTTTGTAACAGCATACGGAGAAAGACGTTTTCCCTCCTGTCCTTCGGTTTTCGGAAGAACCGGATGATCACCATATACAGAAGAACTGGATGCATACACGAAACGCTTCACACCGCATCTTCGAGCTGCTTCCATCATATTGAGAGTACCTCTTATATTAATTTCCTCATAAAGCAACGGATATTCTATACTTCTCGGAACACTTCCCCATGCAGCCTGGTGAAGAACGTAATTTACACCGTAACAAGCTTTAAGACAAGTATCCAGATCTCTTATATCACCTTTTATGAATGTGTAGTTAGGATGATTTGCAAACAGGTCAACATTCGCCTGTTTTCCGGTAGAAAGGTCATCAAGACATCTTACCTCAAATCCGAGTTCAAGAATTGTCTGACACAAATTCGAACCGATAAATCCGGCGCCGCCGGTAACAAGGAAAACAGAACCTTCATCAAATTTTATACCGTCAAATCCCATATCATTTCATCTCCGCTATTATATTTGCACTCATATCTTTAAAATACTCAAAACCTTCTTTGCCGAGCTTCTTAGAAAGTATCCTGAGTCCGTCCTCGTAATCGGGGGCTCGGGACTTAGTATCGTGGCAATCGCTTCCCATAACAAGAGGTATTCCCGACTCAAGTGCGGTAAAAATCAATTTTCTGAGTTTTCTGTCCTTCAACGAAGATGCATTGAATTGAAAAATCGCATCCGGGAATTCGAACAATTCTCTGTAATCATCTCGTTTGTAAAGTGAAAAATATCTTTCAAAATGAGCAATCATCGGCATAAGTTTATGCGTATATCTTATATTCGCAACAACATCATAAAGCCACGGCTTGTACGGGAGAAAAGGCATCTCGAGCATTATAATATCTGAATTTCCCATAACAAGCTTGCTGAGACTGTCACATTCCGTAATCTCACGGTTAAGCGCTACCTCGCTGCCGAGAACAATGTTTTTACACTTTTCCGGAGCAACCTTTTTTAGCGACTCAAATGCTTCTGCCCTGTCAGAAACAAAACTTTCTACAACTGCATCATCAGCTTCATGTGTTTTAAAATGAGGCGTCGCAACAACACAATGAGTCCCATCCGTTAAGGAGGAACCCATCATATCAAGTATTCTGAGACTTTCTTCTGTATTTCGTGCCCCATCATCAATGCCGGGAAGTATATGCGAATGAAAATCAGCAGTTAAAATCATTTGTTATCTTCACCTATAATAGAATCAACATCAATATTTTCGCTTCTTACCGGCTCACTATGTGACGAAGATCCAGAATCACCGTTCCTATGACTTGAACTTCTTCGTTTAGAACCATGACGCGAACCTGCAGTATAATATTCATAATACTTGTATGAATATTTTCTGTTCGAATAATAGCTGTATCCGCCTGAATAACGGCTGAACGGTTTGTACTTTTCTTTAACACCGGTAAGAACTACACCGAGGACACGTACCCTGACAGTTTTCAGAGCCTCAACCGTTTGCCTGAGCATCTTTATCGTAGTATTGTTCTGCCTTGCAACCAAAACTACTCCGCTCACTTTTTTAGAAAGAACTACAGCATCCGTAACAACGTTTATCGGCGGAGTATCTATTATTACATAGTCATAGTGTTCCTGTACTTTGTTAAGAAACACAGTCATATTTTTACTTCCGAGAAGCTCCGACGGGTTCGGAGGGATGGTACCTGCTGTCATAACATCAAGGCCAGGAACAACATCCCTGTTTATCGACTTGACCAAAGGCTCAAATCCGCCCAGAAAAAGTGAAAGTCCGTGGGAGTTGTCAAGGCCGAAAATCTTGTGCATAACCGGTTTTCTCATATCCGCGTCTATCAAAAGAACTTTAGAATTTTGAGCAAATGTAACCGCAAGGTTTGAAGAAGTCGTACTCTTGCCTTCACCCGGAAGTGCAGACGATACGAGCATAACTTTTCCGTTTATAGGGTGCAGTGCATACTGAAGATTTGTACGAACATTTTTGTATGCCTCATTTACCTGGGAAGGAGTATCATCGTTTAGAAGGTTCTGCTTCATGAGCTGAACACTATGAAGAGGTTTGTTTTTTATTCTGAATCCGAACATAGCTTACTCCTCCTTTTCCTTATATGAATATTTCGAATTTTTATAATGATAATATCTGTACGAGGTTTTCCTTACATCGATAAGATCCGGAATTTCTCCCAGCGGAAGTACACCCATGGACTCTTTTATGTCAGCTTCGCACTTAACGGTATTGTCAACATACGCTGCAATAAAGAATGCTACAGCAACAAGTGCAAAGCCGGCTACAGCACCGATCAATACCTTACTCATATATGTAGGAGTAGATCTGTACGGTGCATGCGGCGATTCAATAACGTGTACAGAACCGACGTCATAGTTCTCATTTATAATTGCCTGAATTTGATTTTTAATCGCCTTGGAAATAGCTTCGGTTTTTCTATAGTCGGTAGTTGTAACATTTACCTGAAAAACTTCGGTTTCTCCGACCGGGGCCATATAAATGCTCGCACCTACTTCCCAAGTACCCATATGCTTGTACCAATCATCATCGGTAAATATCTCATCATCCTCTACAGGCTTATATGTCAGCTCATCCGTATAACCTGCATTCGCCTTTATATCATCTACAACCATTTTCAATGAATCTTCTGTCTTTATAATGACCATATATGTCTCTATAAGGCTCTTGGATGCACTTATGGCAGATGTGGAAATAATATAACTGTAGTCCTGTTTCTCTTTATCCGAATCTTCCCCATCTTCACTGTCAACAAAAGGATTGCCGGCCCCATCACGAATAGAAAAATTTCTTACAAGAAGCTTCAGTGAAGACGTATATGTGGTAATGGCTGTATTACTCGAATATCCGTACATAACTACACCGCCCAATATAGCAGCCAACACCAACCATACAATATTTTTCAACAATATATTAAGTAAAAAGTAAAAATTTATACTTCCTTCTTTCAATTTATAACCGCCTCCTAAACGTTATGAAAAACTTATTATAAATCACATTAATTATAATGACCTTGATCGTAATAGTCAACCGGAAAGAAATAGTGAGTTCTAATTGTAATTTTGATATAAATTTAATATAATAGATATCAATACCACAGTACACATTGCTGTTAAGGAGGCATTTAATATGAAAACAAAACATTTCAGTATTTTGAAGGTTTTAACCCTCTTGCTTGCGCTCACACTTCTGACAGGTTGCGGCGGCGGGGACAAACCCAAAAATGGAAGCACGGTATCACCGGCAGAGTCACAGACTCCCGCAGTTACACCGGATGCTACTGCTACAACAGAAACAACCGAAACACCGGTCGCTACCGCTACAGCAGAGTCAACCGAAACACCGGATGCCACTGCTACGACAGAGCCTACAAAGTCACCTGCTCCGACCGAAACACCGAAACCCAAGGACAAAACTGCAAAAATCATAATTCTTGCAGGACAGTCAAATGCAGTAGGTGCTACATTGAAAGCTCCCCTCAAAACTACTGTAGGTACCAGCCGCAACAGAGCTTTCACAAAAGGATATGAAAATATCAAAATTGCATATTTTGCAGAAGCAGGCGGTGCAAACGGTGCAGCAGGTACATTCCGTACCAATATTGATTACACAGCAGGCAAAACACAGCCTCTCAACAAAGTTTTTGTAAAAACAAATCTTGCAAACAGCTGGACAACTCAGATGTTCGGACCTGAAATAGGTATCGCAGAATATCTCAACGAAAAGTATCCGGGCGAAACATTCTACATTGTAAAAGTTGCAAAAGGCGGTGTGTCTGTAGCAAATTCTTGGAAAAACACAGGTTATTGCTACAAAAAATTAAAAGAAACTATGGAGATTTGTTGCACATCGCTCAAAGCAGAAGGATACACACCTGAACTTTTCTCAATATGCTGGCTTCAGGGAGAAAATGAAGCACTCAACAAAACAGAAGCCGACAAATACGATACAATAGTTGCCGGAGTAGCAGAAAGAATGCGTAACGACTTTGCAAAATATTCTACTACCGGCAAAATTGCCTTTATCGACGGCGGCATATCAGATTCACCTATGTGGACGTACTATAAAGAAGTAAATGCCGGAAAGAAAAAGTTCGCTGAAACATCCGACCTTAACTATTATTTCGGAGTTATCGAAAACGGACTTGAGTACAAAAATGAGCCTGCAGGCAACCCGGATCTTGCTCACTATGACAGTGCAAGTGTTGTAAAGCTCGGTAATATTTTGGGTGAATATATTGATACCGCTTACAAAGCAATATTGAAAAAATAATTTTTCCGAAAATTTTCACCGAAAACAATTACCGCCGTCTCCGGCTATGCCGGAGACGGCGGTTTCTTTTCAAAAAATCCAATCGGCAATCAGAGTACCTTGCGTGCGTCGAGGGCAGATTGGATTTTACCTTTTACAAGATCGCAAACGTCCGCAGGACGCATATTTTTATAATCATCAAAAGGAATGACATCCAGAAAATGAACTTCGGTAGTGACTTTTCTGAGAGAATTTATTGAGAACGGTTTATATGAGTCGTAGATCATTACCGGAACAATAGGTCTTTCGGATTTCAATGATGATCTGAAACAACCGCCGAAAAATTCCTGTAAATTATTTCCGTTTTTGTCATACTTTCCTTCGGGGAATATAATGTAACGTCTGCCGTCCTTTACTTCTTCACTGATTTCATTAAATACCTGTATCTGCTTTCTCATATCAGTAGGATTTAATCGCTTCGCATTGATAAAATCTATAAACTGATTGGCAATTGGCATTTTCGATCGAATTTCGTTCATAAGTACCGTGCACGGCTTTTCGTGAGCGTACATTATTCCCAGCGCGTCATATTTGCCCTGGTGGTTTGAATACATAATATAGCCACCGTCTTCGGGAAGATTTTCGGTTCCGAACACTTTCGTCTCTATCCTGCCGCGTTTTTTTATGTGATTTACCATTTTTTGAGTAACAACATAACGCTCGGCTTCAGTATGGTCTTCAGGATGTTTCGACCAGTTTACCATTTTAGGCATATAATACAATATCAAACCTGTACAGACAATAATTACGTAAATAAACCTCAGCATAGAATCCTCTCTTTTGAAATTTTGTTTATATTATTTTATCCGTACTCGGCTTATATGTCAAAGAAATTAATCTGTTTCAAACAGATAACAGCCTGTTAACACTTCAATTAAAGAACTTCGTTATCTTTTTAAAGAATTCAACTATTTTAAATTTGTAACTGACTTTTATACCGTTGTTTATTCCCGACTTTTCCGATATTTCATTTTCATTCATATCATTTTTCATTTCGCCGTTTACTGTATCAAATGCTTCTTCCGATAAATTTTCGCGCATCCTTTGCTCTGCATCCGAACTTACACTTACGGCATTTTCACTTATATAGCAAAGAGGAGGGAACAAGACACACCACCAATTTCTTCCTTCTGCTCCGCCGATTTCAATCCGTAATGCTTGATATTCTCCATCTGGGAAACAGTATTTTCCGTAACTTTTAGCCGGGAACTCACACTTTCCCACCGAGACACGGGCTTCATACCCACTACCTTCCCTTTTAAGGCAATCTTCGGCAACAGACTTTATGTTTTCCATATCTCTTTCCAGCAACAAAAGTACATCTTGTTGACTTTCACAATTTTTCAAAGCCTCGCCGGAATACTCTACCACGGCGTCACGTACTTTCAATTTGAGTTGCTGGTCGTATTCACTGTTGCTGTTTGCGATAACATGCAATCTGACAACATTACTTGAAATGTCATCGAAAACCTTTTCGGAATATACTCCGCCTGCTGTCACTATGCC
Organism: Oscillospiraceae bacterium; assembly: GCA_015069195.1. Taxonomy (GTDB): domain Bacteria; phylum Bacillota; class Clostridia; order UBA1212; family UBA1212; genus SIG423. Next base: position 44,628 of record SVJA01000002.1, read on the forward strand.
CACTGCCGACACAAGCAAAGTAAGAACCACTCTTTTTACTATTCTTTTTATTTTTTTGTTTTTCATTTTATGCCCCTCGAATCAATTATGTATTCTGCAAGGACATTCCGGAATGTTTTGCGCATTTAGATTATTGACGGTTAAAAAATTTTTATACACATTAAACGTACGCGGCGCCGACAAAACGGCGCCGCATTAATCATGTGCGATTTTCGCTCAGCGAAAATCGCGTTCAATTTGCAGTAATCGATTATATTTTGCAGTGCGTTCCGCCCGGCAAGGCGCACCGCTTTTGATAAACTTTGTCGATAAGCCGACCGCAAGGTCGGCAATCATTGTATCCTCTGTTTCTCCGGAGCGATGTGACATTATAGATGTAAATCCGTTTCGGTGCGCTTCATTCACCGTTTCAATCGTTTCCGTTATTGTTCCTATCTGGTTAGGTTTTATGAGGATGCTGTTGGCGTAATTTTCAGATATTCCCCGGTGCAATCGTACCTTGTTTGTAACGAAAAGATCATCTCCAACGAGCATTACTTCCTTCCCTATTTCAGCAGTAATCGCTTTCCAACCGTTTATATCGTCTTCAGAAAGCGGATCTTCTATTGAAATAATCGGATAGTGTTTTGCCAGACCTTTCATATACACGGAAAGACTTTCCGATGTGTGCTCTGCACTATGTTTAGGCAGAACATATTTGTCAGGAGAATCCACTCCCGTCCATTCGGAAGACGCTACATCTAAAGCAAGCATAAAATCTCCGGGAGCAGTATACCCTGCCGCATCTATGGCCTCCAGAATAAGTTCCAGTGCTTCTGTATCATTTTCGAGGTTCGGTGCAAAACCGCCCTCATCACCGACCGCAACCATAAGTCCTCGGTCGGATAAAATTCTTTTCAGCGAATGATAAACCTCCGTACTTTTCCTTAATCCCTCAGAAAAAAGAGTTGATCCGACAGGGACTATCATAAATTCCTGTATCTCTATATTGTTTTTTGCATGTGCGCCGCCATTGATTATATTCATCATCGGTATCGGAAGGTTATACGATGAAATTCCGCCTATATAGCGGTACAAAGGTATCTGTAAAGACTTTGCCGCAGCCTTCATACAGGCAGAAGATACGGCAAGCATGGCGTTAGCTCCGATGCGCGATTTGTTCTCCGTCCCGTCGGTCTCCGTCATTATGCGGTCAATCATACATTGTTCTTCGGCATTTTTGCCTTTTAAGGTCTTTAAAAGCACCGTATTCACGTTATCGACCGCTCGCAATACGCCTTTTCCGTTAAATCTCAAATCATCATTATCACGCATTTCAAGCGCCTCGTGGCTTCCTGTCGAAGCACCGCTCGGGGCTATACCGGAAGCACTCACTCCGTTTTCCAACACGACCGTAGCCATAACGGTAGGATTTCCGCGCGAATCGATTATTTCACTTCCGTAAATCATTGATATTGACATGCCACGCTTACATATATACATAAAAATCCTCCAATCATATTTTACTATGATCAGAGGATTTCCTTTTTTTACTTCAAATATTCAATTATCAGAAATACCACGACGAGAAAAGTCTGAGCTTTTCTACATACTCGGTAGATACAGGAAGACCCGTGAGCACCGGATAATACAGAGCAAACACTATTGCAACAAGTGCCATATAAATCCACAACACATACTTCGGAATTATATTCTTCTCTATCAGGTTTTTGAAGAAGTACACTATCATAAAGACTATAAACGGCACCGATGTAAAGAAGTGATATATAAAGCAAACTCGGTCAATGAGTATCCACGGAGCGTACTGAAGCACCAACGCCACATAGAATATGAGCATGCTCTTGTCTTTGTTTCTCCAAGCAAAATATCCGGAACCTATAGCACACGGTATACCTACCCACCATATAAGCGGATTTCCGAGCGATACTATCGTAGAACGCATACCATCGCCCAAATCAGGTCCGATGTAGTACCAGATCGGTCTTCCGATAACAGGCCATGACCACCACTGCGAACCGTAAGGATGTGTCGCATCAAGTCCACTGTGATAATTAAACATATAGTCCTGATTAGCAAGCACTATTTCAATAAGTGACTTATCGGGATTTGACGCCATATAAGGAATGTACGAAAGGACATATATTCCTGCCGGTATCAGAACGAAGAACAGCACACACATTCCGCATGTCGGGAGAAAATTCTTTACGAACCAAGGAAGTTCGCCCTCTTGTCGCTCTTTTCGACCGAATCCGTAGTCAAAGCCTTCCATAAGTTTCGCAAGGAAGAATATTATTGCAAGACCTCCGCCGGTGTACATACATACCCATTTACTTGCAGCACCAAGACCGAACATTATTCCGCAAAGAAAAAGCGGTCTGAGAGACCTTGTAAATCTGAGGTCATACGATTTTATCGCAAAGTAGTCATACATAAAGTAGTACATCGCAACAGCAAAGAAAACCGCATAAGAATCTATTGTAGCCAGCCTTGTCTGTGCAAGTCGCATACATTCAAATGTCATCAAAAATCCCGTCAGGAATGCATACGTACGTTTTTTAAATACCTTTAATGCAAAGAGATACATAAGCGGAACAAGCATTACTCCGAACAACGTTCCGGCAAATCTCCAACCGAATGGATTCATTCCGAAAATCTTTATGCCGAGCGACATAAATACTTTCCCCATCGGCGGATGTGTTTTTTCATATATGCTCAGACCGTTTAAATGTTCGTACGCAGTACGCGGGAAATAAATCTCGTCAAAATATGTTCCGTTCATATATGTCATATAATCCGGAATCGTATCCTGCTCATCAAACAGGTTCTCAGCGCGGCCGCTCAATTCGGTTTTCTCATACTTTGCTTTGAGACTTTTTTCTGATATCGGTACAAGTTTTTTCGCAAATTTGCCTACGGAAACTTCATCATTATAGAAAAATCCGATTTCATTTATCCATTGACCGGCGCTTGCCGCAACAACCTTTACTTTTGAAGCAGTAAACTCAACATCATTGTATTTCCACTTATAGAACTCGATATCGCTTGAGGGAATACTGTAAACTTCCTGCCATTCACCCGCTGCATCTTCGTAGTAAACTTTTGTTGTTCCGTTGCTTGAAGGAATTCCGCCCGAATATACGATGCTGTTTACCGTATATTCTTTGTCAAAAGTCACAACAATTTCCTCTTCGCTGTTTTCTGCCTTCCAATAGCTCGATGCACATTCCGTTCCGCCGAGGTTCGCAAACGACATTATCGCACAGGTCACGGTAAGAACTGCAATCAACAACAAATCATATTTATTTCGTTTCGGAAGTTCCTCGGAAAGAGATACCCCCTCTTTTGCTTTTTGCTTATCTGAGCGAAGAGCAAGAAAGAAACAATATGCCAAAAGTGATATTATGACAAGAACAAACAAAAGCTTAAATCCTATACCGACAGAAGCATCATCTGAATCACTTTTTTTAGCCTTAAATACAACCGACTCTGCACCTTCAGGGATTTCAGCAACTTTTTTTATGCTGAGATTATCAAAATATGCTACACCCTGTGACATACTTCCGAATCCGCCGAGACCCAGACTAAGTTTCAACGACTTCTGATTTTTCTCCGTTTTGAGGTATACAGTGTGCTCTTTCCAACCGTCTGTTGTATTGAATACGCCTGACGAAGTTCCGTCGCAATCATAAGCCGAAATATTCGCGCCGGCACCGCCCATAACATTTTCGGTCTTTATCATTACCGAAATTTTATAAATGCTGTTGGCTTTAACACTTACACTTTGATATACTCGCGCATCGTTTTTATCTTTATTTTCTATCCTGAGTGAATTGCCTTTCCAACCGTCTTTTACAACCTTAAATGTTGTGCATTCGTAATCACTTTTATATTCTGAGTTATAATTATATTTTGTCCAACCCGGAATCTTTCTGTCATTTCCGGCTGAAGAAAATCCGCTGTTACTCAAATCACCCGAACACGATGTAACGACTGTCAAAACAGTCACTATCAAAAGCAACAATAATACAATTTTAGAAAACTTACTTTTCATGCGACAATTCTCCTTTGTTGTCTTTTGATTCGTGTAACTTCCAGATAACGTCCGAATCAGAATCTTTGCCAATAACATTCAGCGCAAAAAGTATAGCAAGTGTAACTGCGGCAATTGCCGTAAACACCATAGCTATTGCTATAAAATTCCTGTACGTAGAAACACCCACCCACAAATAATGAGCATATCTGCTATATTCCGCACCTGTGTCCTCAAGATACCGTCCCACCTCAAGATCCAAAAGAACCTCGGCAACCGTCAAGAATCCGAAAGCACTCAGAGCAGTGTAAATCCACAACCATATACGGTTGTTCGAAAGTATATACGCTACGGCAAAAAACGCTACCGCAGGGAAGAAATATCTCTCGTGCATTCTGGGTCCGAACATTGTTACACAAAGATATAAAACTCCCGCAAAAACGTATGGCATATAGTTTTTATTCCTATATTTAAGGTAGAACACCCAGATGATAACACATATTATTACAATAGCTGCCATGCCCCATGTAAGAAGTGATATATTCCAGATTTCTTCAGAATCTTTAACCCAGTTTTTACCAAGCAAATACCAGAAGTTAAGCGAGTTTACAGACGCATACGAGTAATGGTTTGCGGTTCCTATAAATAGCGACAATATCCACGGAACATTAAATGTTTTACTAAAAAGCTCTGTCTGAACCGATCCCATCTTAAACATAAACGGTAGACAAGGCACAACGGTACCCGTTATAAAACCTAAAACAGTATATCCGAGACATGCAGCTTTTTTAGCTACAGCATCTTTCTCTTCGATAAAATACTTAAGCAACATAAAGAATATTATCGGAGATATTATTATTGCCTGCGGTTTGAGCATAACGCCTAAGCCGAACCACAATCCTGAAACAAAGAATTTTTTCTTTAATCCGTAATAAAGCGTAAGCAATACAAACAAAGTCAGCACGGAATCGACCTGTCCCCATACTGCAGAGTCTATTATTACTATAGGATTGAACATCCACGAAGCAACGGCAAACGCACGCCACTCAGGACTCATCTTTTTGTCGCAGAATTTATATAACATAACTCCGATAATACAGTCCGCAATAATCGGTGTAAGTTTCAGTAAAAATGAATATATTATTCCTTGGTACGCAAACCAACCAAATAAATCTTTTATCGATGAAGCCAGGAAAAGCACATATACATAAAGCGGCGGATAATCTATGCTATCCCTCAAAGTGTTGTAAGTTTCGGTAAAACCGCCTGCAACGATCTGATCTCCCCAATATTTAAAAATATTTACATCAACACTACACTGAAGCGGTGTAAGCGCCAATACAATTCTGACAATCACGCCTATTGTGAATATAGCAATCAATGCTTTCGCAACTGACATTTTTTCTCCGCACGGAGTGCTGAGCGGCTTTTTTCTTCCAAAGCCATCATATGCCCTTGCAAATCTGTAGGCAATAACAAATGCAAGCAACACAAACACCGAGAGTATTACAACAACCTTAGTCAGATCGTTGTAAAAATTCTCATCAAGAGCAAATTCGTCTGATTCTTCCGTATCGCCGGATGAGGAATTAAGTGTTTCCTTAAAATCAAGGCATACCGCATCCTCGGGAAGTTTTGATACCTGCGAAACTGCCACATCATCAAACCAAGCAGTACCTACATTATCTCCGCTATAGAATCCGACACGCAAAGCAAGTGCTAAAGAACTCTGATTTTTCGCAGTCTGTCCGTAATACTCTATGTATGTCCAATCCTGCGTTCCGTAAACAAACTCATACTCTTCAAAGTTATTTAAAATAGATATATTTGCACCGCGAACATTCTCTGTCTCTTCAATACCTTCGGTTTTTATCCAACCTGAAATTTTGTAATATGAATTCTCCTCCACATCAAGAGAGATTTCATATCGTGCATCGTTTTTACCAAAATTTGAAACCCTCAGACATCCGGAATTTTCACGTCCGTCTATAGGCGTATATCCGAATGTAGTGTTATCATTGTCCCAGGCACTTGTTACAAAACCGCAGTCGTCTTTATCAAAATCTGCAGTCAATATAATCTTGTCCTCCCCTGTCTTCGGAGCTGCAGATTCCGATGCATTTTTCAGCAGAAAAACAATACCCACCGAACTGCCGACTATAATCAGGCACAATACACATATGACAATGATGAATATTTTTTTGTTGTTTATAACTTTTTCTATTAACTTATTCACTTTACTTACCTTCAAACCATTAAATTTTTACTATCTTCTCAACATACGCATCAGGAGAAATCTCAGCGTCTCCACGGCATTCCAAAACTCCGATGTTGCAACCTTTTCCGATAACGCAACTATCACACATAAGTAAATCTATTTTTGAATATTCGATTTCCGCTTTGTCGCAATCGACCTCGTCACAAACCAATATGTAAGAACCTTCCGCCGGTTTGCCGACAGCGGTTACATTGTCGGCAATCAAACGTTTTATCATAGATCTTGAGTTTGATTTAAACTTTATATCCATACCCTTTACGATATTTGTCGAAATAAGACTCCCGCTTATGTGGCACTTATCAAACGACAGTTTGTGCAGACAACTCATATAACCGCTGACACTTACACTCAGAGCATTTACTCGGCTGTTTGCCTTTAACTTGCCCTCGACAATCAGCACATCCGCATTTATCTTTCCGTTTACACTTGTACCGCCGCTGACAACAATACTTTCTGCCAAAAGCTCGTCTTTGAAAACCGCAGAACCGGACACATTGAGGTCATCACATGTTGTAAATGTTTTAAATTCTGCAACACCAGTAACTATCAACGAGTCGGAGTCTACCATCTCCATAAATCTTACATCACCTATGACCTTGGTATCAGTCGTACATATAGCTTCGTTTACTATCTGCTCTCCATCTAAAACAATTCCATCAAAGCTGTACGAAGATTCCGGGTTGCCGTCAAAGAAATCAAGTGATGACCTGTATATTTTTTTTGTTTTATCAAAAGGCATAAAAACCCTCCCAAATCAGTTTATATACTGTTTGAACTCTTCGAGCATATCTTTAAAAAGCGCCATAGCGGCATTTACTGCATCCGGCTTTCTGAGATCAACTCCGGCTTTCCTTAAAAGCTCTATCGGATAATCACTTCCGCCACTCTTCAAAAACTCAAGGTAACAATCTTTCAGCTGCACATCACAGCTCAGTACATTGTCCGAAAGCTTTACCGCCGCAGAAAAACCTATCGCGTATTTGTAAACATAAAAAGAATTATAGAAATGAGGAATTCGCGCCCATTCCATTTCTATCTCTTTGTCTACCTTTACACCCCTGCCGAAATATTTCAAATTCAGTTCGTAGTAAATATTGCAAAGGGTTTCACAGGTCAGCGACTCCCCTGCTTCGCACATAGCATGAACAATTTTCTCAAACTCAGCAAACATCACCTGTCTGATTATCGTAAGTCTTATGGATTCAAGGTAATGGTTTATGAGATACGCTTTTTCTTCTCTGTCCGCGGACTTTGCAAGCAAATATTTTATAAGCAAATTCTCGTTTACGGTAGAAGCAACCTCCGCCACGAAGATTTTGTAGCCCGCATAAATATACGGCTGGGTCTTATTACTGTAATACGTGTGCATCGCGTGACCGAGCTCATGCGCTAATGTAAACACATCATCTACCGTACCTTGCCAATTAAGGAGAACGTATGGGTGTGTGCCGTAACAACCCCACGAATAAGCGCCCGAAGTTTTGCCGGCATTCTCGTATACATCTATCCACTTATTTTGGTAAGACTCCTCGAGTACAGAACAATACTCATCACCCAAAGGTCTCATCGCTTCAAGTACAATCTGCTTTGCCTCGTCAAATGTATATTTCTTCTCAGGAAGCTTTACCATAGGCACATACATATCATAAAGATGTAACTGTTTTACGCCGAGAACTTTTTTCCTGACTTTAAAATACTCGTGAAGTGTTTTGAAATTTTTATGTGTAGCCTCTATCAAACTGTCATATATTTCAGTCGGTACATTATCCGAATCAAGAGCCGCCGCCAGACTTCCTTCAAATTTACGAACTTTTGCATAGAAACAATCAGCTTTAACACTTCCGGCATAACAAGACGCCAAAGTATTTTTGTAAGCCGTGTAAGTCTTATAAAGAGCTTTGAATGCACTTTTTCTGACGCCGCGATCTGAAGAATCCATAAAAACAGAAAATCTGCCCTTTGTAAGTTCAACTTTTTTACCATCTGCACCTTTTATAGCAGGGAACTTTATGTCGGCATCATTAAACATACTGAAGACATCATCGGCTGTTCCGAGAGCTTCCGATGCCATTGCAAGCAGTTTTTCCTCTTTGTCGGACAATACGTGTTCCTTTTGTCTTATATGCTCTTCTATTGCAAAAGAATATAAATCCATGCCCGGAATATTTTTTACATAATCTCTGAGAGTTTCGTCAGGGATCGATGTCATTTCAGGTTCGAAGAAAGACATCTTTGCAGAAATCTCCGCAGCCAGATATTCAACGCGAAGCAACATATCCTGATATTTAGCATTTGCATTATCTTCATCGCGTCTCATATGTGCATAGACATACATTTTTTCGAGCTTACAATTTATATAAGCGCTGGCCTCAAGAGCCTCGAGCAACGTCTCTCCGCTCTCACCCAATCGACCTGAATACAGAGTAAATGCATCAGCCTTTTTCGAAAGTTCCTTGTAATCAGCTTCCCACAAATCGTTATCAGCATATATATCCTCAAGTTGCCACTTGAATTTATCATCAACCTGGTTTCTCTCCGGTAATTTTTCCATTTTCCGAATACTCCTAAAAATAATTATACATTTTATTATAACATATTTCCCGATTATTTAAACAGTATGTTTTTCAACAAATTTACGATAATAATAACACAGTGGGCGGTACGTCCTAAAACGCACCGCCCGCAATTATTAGATATTAAATATAATCGATTTTATCAATTCCAACTTACAGCTTTTGCAATCTTATTGATTTCTGCCTGCTTTTTAGATTTTACAGCAAATTTCTTGCCTGCATTCTCTACCATCTTGTCAAGCGCCTCTGTAGCTTTATCCTCGTAAAGATCTCTTCTTACAGTATCTTTTACACTGTCTTCAGCACCCGCTGAAGATTCTTTGGAATTATCAAAGTCTTCAATTCCTGTACAACGTACAATGTAGAGATAGTTGTCATCACCAATCCCGACATACTGTGTATATGTGATACCGTCAACTGTCTCACCACCGTTATATGCCGTATCTTCAGTTTTATCCTTTATGCATACGATAGTATCACGTTTTTCGTCTTTCCACTGCATCTGAAGAGCAAGTTCGTCAAGAACATCCTGACCGCACTCTGACAAAGCATTTATAACAACTTTACCTTTGTCCTCAGCAAATAGAGCGCCCTCTTTTGAGGCAATGTCTGCAAGTGTAGCATCCTTATATACATAGTTACTGTCTGCATCTGTCTTCTTGTCAGTACTTTCTGTAGTAGCATCCTTATTAGCCTCGTCATTTGTCTCGGAAGTCTTTTCTTTTTCCTCGGTATACTTTCCGTCAGCCTTAAGAGCAGCAAGAATCTTGTCGCGTCTTTCCTCAAGTTTCTTCAATTCAGCATCATACTCGGCCTTTTCTTCTTCGTACTTTTCATAAGCCTTAACATCATCCTGATATGCAGCCCAATCTGCAGCACTCATATTGTTTTCAGCTTTCTTTGTACCGTCTTCCTTAGTATCGGAAGGCTTTGTCACTTCAGCAGGCTTTGTAGGCTTCTGGAGTGCAAGTACGGACAATGTAATTTTACGGAAATCATCCGGGTTCTCATTATAAATATTCTTCAACTCTTCGTCTGTTGCACTGTATGCCTTTTTCATATCCTCTTTGTATGCTGAAATAGCGGCAGACTGTATAGCTATAGTCTGATAATCTTTGAGATCCATACCGAGATATGCTTTTACATACTCGTCATAGCTATAATACTGTGAATACTGTGAATATGATGAATAAATCTGATATTCGATATTCTGCTTGTATTCGTTTCTTTCCTTGTAACCCAAAGAGAATCCCTTATCGTCTGCAAGGATATACTGTGCTTTCCATTTTTTAGCCTCATCGAGAGCTTTGTCTGCAGCTTCTTTTTTCTTTGCGTCGGTCCAGAACTTTGCTATTGCAGCAGCATCAGCATCTTCTTTTAATGTGCCTTCCTCTATAGCATCATCTTTCATTTCCTGCATAGTATTTGTAAGGAAGTATTCGTATTCGAATTTCATAATACGCTCTCCGTCAACTTTCGCAACGTAACTGCCTGTATAAGAAATTATACAGATAGCCGCTACTATGACTGCCAATGCAGCACCTACAGATGCAGCTATAATCATAATAAGCTTGTCATCATAATTTGATCTTTTTTTCTTTTTGTTTTTGACATTCTTTGCCATAAATCAAAACCGCCTTTGTATTTTAATAACATTTATTTTATATCCGTTAGATACACATTTGTCATTATACGACATATAACGCATTTTTACAAATCAAAATTTTATTACAAACTTTTACAGATATTTAAAATCAATGTGCTTCTTCCGTTGCCGTAATTATTACCTGCAAGAACTTTTCAATCTCTGTCATAACTTCACGGGCGTAATCATCGTCGCTCTGCGAAAAGCTTCGTTCAAACTCAATTTTGATAGCGATGTACGGTTCCGAGCCTGTGTTCACAGTTATTCTCTTTGCATAACCGGCAGACATTTTTTCTTTGGAAAAGGGCTCCGCAAATTTTGCAAGACTGATATTCGGCGCAGGTACAAATACTATGCGTTTCGGTTGTTGGATGATTGATGCAAATCCGCACTTTTCTGCCATACTTCTTATCTTTGCAACAGACATAAGATTTATTACATTTTCCGGTACATCTCCGTATCTGTCGAGCAACTCATCTGTCAACTCACTGATATCATCATCGTTTGTCACATTTGCTATTTTTCTGTACATCTCGAGGCGCGCAGCTTCATCCTCTATATAGTCTGATGAGATAAAAGAGTTGAGTCTTATCTCGATATTTACAAATGTCTCTGTTTCGACAATCTCGCCTTTTTCTTCGGCAACCACTTCTCCCAAAAGTCTGCAATATGCATCATAACCTACCACGGCAAGCTGTCCGTGTTGGCGTTCGCCCAAAACGCTTCCGGCACCTCTTATTTCAAGGTCGCGCATTGCTATTTTGAAACCTGAACCGAATTCGGTAAATTCTTTTATCGTTCTCAAACGTTTTTCGGCGTCTTCGGTCAAAGACTTTCCTCCGTCATAAAGCACATAGGCATATGCCAATCTGTTTGAACGACCTACACGCCCTCTTATCTGGTAAAGCTGTGCGAGTCCGAGTCTGTCTCCGTCCTCTATTATCATTGTGTTTACATTGGGCATATCGATTCCCGATTCGATAATGGTTGTACAGAGTAACATATCGTACTCACCCGCTAAAAATGCCGCAATTATGTCCTCAAGTTCCCTCTCCGACATCTGACCGTGAGCTACAGCTATGCGGGCTTCCGGTATGAGTAATTCAAGTTCATACCTTTTTTCTTCTATTGTCCTCACACGATTATAAAGATAAAACACCTGTCCGTGACGTGCCATCTCTCTGTATACAGCATTCTTTATAAGCGCAGGATCCTTCGCAGTAACATACGTCTGCACAGGAAGTCTTTCCCCGGGAGGTTCTGACAATACACTGATATCGCGTATGCCTGAAAGTGACATATGGAGTGTTCGCGGAATAGGCGTCGCCGAAAGCGACAATATATCTATCTCCGGCCATCTCGTTTTAAGTTTCTCCTTGTGCATTACGCCGAAACGCTGTTCCTCGTCAATTATAAGCAAGCCTAAATTTTTAAAATCTATTCCCTTTTGAAGAATGCTGTGCGTTCCCACAAGCAAATCAATCTTGCCGAGTTTTACTTTCTCTTTCACCGCTTCTCTTTGTTTCGCGGTTTTAAATCTGCACAGATAATCAATACTTACCGGGAAATCTTTAAATCTCTCTACAAAATTTTTGTAATGTTGCATTGCAAGTACAGTTGTAGGAACTAAAAATGCAACCTGTTTTCCGTCACATATTGCCTTGAATGCCGCGCGAAGTGCGACCTCGGTTTTACCGAAGCCTACATCTCCGCAAAGAAGTCTTTCCATAGGACGAGGTTGTTCCATATCGGCTTTTATTTCCTCTGAACATTTCACTTGATCATCGGTTTCTTCGTACATAAAACCATCTTCAAATTCTTTTTGCCAAACCGTATCCTCTGAAAAAGCAAATCCCTTCAATTTTGAACGTTTTGCATACAATTCAACAAGCTCCGCCGCATAGGTACGGAGAGATTCTTTTACTTTTGCTTTTATACGGTTCCATTCGGCGCCACCGAGCTTATTTATCTTCGGAGTATTACCTTCGGGACCGATATACTTTTCAACACTTCCGAGCTGATACGTCGGAACATATAAAACACCGTTATCTTTGTATGAAATTTTTATGAAATCTTTTTTTATACCCTCAACTTCGATCTTTTCAACACCGTCAAAACGACCTATACCATGAATATCATGAACAACGTAGTCACCGGGTTTTACATCAGCAAAAAAATTAATAGTTTTGACCGATTTCTTTTTGGATTTCTTCTTAGTTTTATCTCCGGAAAACCATTTATCACCCATAACGATAATCTTTAAATCGTGGCTGATGAAATCATTCTTTACACCACCTACCAAAAACTCGCACTTTGCATCAGGAAATTGTTCCTTTGCATATGATGAGAGTTTTTCAAGGCGCTGACTATTTGCTGCAAACATATAAATTGTATAACCGGCTTTTGTCTTTTCATTCAAAGCGGTACGCTGAAGCTCTCTGTTTCCGTCGTAATCACTGAAATCAGTGAGTTTTACCGAATAATCGAAATCCAAGGCAAACTCATCGTATATAATCGAATTATCCGCACCTTTTACGGCAGAATCAAACTCCTCAGGAGTCATAAACATATTTACCGTTTCCTCAAGAAGCGGCGAAGTCTCCGAAACAGTCTCACAAATCCTCGTATGCTCATCAAGTACGGTATTCAACGTCACAATTATTTTCTGCGGTTCGTCAAGTATCACCACGTAATTATCAAAATAATCCGCAAGCGAATACTTTCTCTCCGTTATAAACGGAATGTATCTGTCCATTCCTGGGAAGCGCCCCGTACGAATCTTTTCAATATCGGATGTAACTCTTTTTTCCGTTTTCTCCGCAAGAGAATCAAATTTTCTGTTACGAAGCAAGATCAATTTATTTTCCAGCGCATCAATAATTCTGGATTTAATTAAAATTTCTTCTTTATCATCAGCGATGCAAAACTCATTTCTTGGAAATATTTCTATACCTTCAACGCTTTCGATTGTTCGCTGTGTCGTCACATCAAAATATCTTACCGTATCAATTTCGTTGTCGAAAAATTCAATTCTCGCCGGATTTAATTCATTCGAAGCAAATATATCCAAAATATCTCCGCGAAGAGCAAACTGTCCTTTTCCGTCCACCTGAGAAACTCGTTCATATCCCACTGAAATCAATCTGTCTGTAAGCTCATACGGCTCATATACGTCGCCTGACTCAATTTTTATGAAACATTTTTTTATTTTTTCCGGTGACGGCATGTACTGAATAAAGGCCGCAGGAGATGTAACCGCAACACAGAAATCTTTTTTTACTATTCTGTCTATCGCAGTCATTCTGCGGAATTCAACATCGGCGCTTTTTGCAAACGCATCATACAACATGTATTCATACGGTTCTACCAAAACCGCACGACCGTTTGTCATCGAATCAAATTCCTCATAAATCTTTCTCGCCTCAAGGTCATTGGGCGCTATGTACAGACAACCTCTCTCTTTATCATCCGAAAGCATATTTAAAAGGGCTCGCGAAAAGAAAGCCTTACCCGAAGATGAAATACCTCCTATTTTTACGGAAGCGCCTTTCTTAGATAAGACTTTTTTTAAAGAATTCGCATCTTTCCAATTTTCAATTGACCGAAATAATTTGTCCTCGGTTTTCTCTGTCGCCATCAATTACCCTTTCAACTTAAAATTTTTTACCGTTGTACTCACTCATTGCCCGTTCGGCACCTTTATTTATAATACACCAGCTCGCATCCGCCGCTGCCGCAAATGATTTGCCCATAATTTTCATATCATCTTCAGAAAAATGGCTGAGAACATATGACGCCAAATCCATCCTTTCAGGTTTCTTACCGATACCTACGCGGACTCTCGGAAAACCCTCATCTGCAAGATATTTTATAATCGACTTCATACCGTTGTGACTTCCGGCACTGCCTTTCGGGCGCACTCTTATCGCACCCGGCTCTAAATCAATGTCGTCATAAATAACTATAAGATGTGCGCTGTCGGTTTTATACCAATTAACAGCCTGCTCGATGGATTCGCCGCTGTTGTTCATATATGTGAAAGGTTTGAGCAACACGATTTTTACCTCTTTACCGTTTATATCTGCCTTTCCTTCCCCATAATAAGCTTTAAATTTTTTCTTGTTTAAGGAAATATTTAATTTTTCCGACAACTTGTCGACGGAAAGAAATCCGCAATTATGCCGTGTATCCTCATATTCCGGTCCCGGATTTCCAAGCCCTGCAATTATCCATACTTCTTGTGTGTTCTTTTTCTTGAAAAACATTTTAAGCGCACCCTTTTTACTTTATGTGGGTTGTTATTATCGCACTTAACATATTGAAAAGTCAACACTCACGATATGATATTATATCTGCGCCAAGCAACGAAAGTTTCCCCGCAAGGTCGCTGTAACCCCTTTCAATAAATTCCGTATTACAAACCCGCGTCTCACCCTTTGCCGAAAGTGCCGCAATCACAAGCGCCGCGCCGCCCCTTAAATCGGTTGCTTCAACGGCAGTTCCCGTCAAAAAAGGCTTTTCCTTTTTTTCGACTCCGCTGACCACAGCAGTTCGTTCATTCAACTTTATAACAGCTCCCAGCCTATTTAATTCTCCTACATACTGAAAACGATTTTCAAATATTGTTTCAGTTATGAGACTTGTGCCGTTTGCCTGCGTAAGAAGCGCCGTCATCTGCGCCTGCATATCCGTAGGAAATCCCGGATATGGAAGCGTTCTTATATCGATCGGTCTGACACTTCCTCTCCCGCCTGATATAACCCTTACAAAATCACTACCCTCTTCAACTGTTATACCGGCTTCGCGAAGTTTTAATGTCACCGGTTCAAGGTGCACTGGATTAACTTTTTTAACGGTAATGTCGCCGCCGACTGCGCCGGCGGCTGCCATAAACGTTCCCGCTTCTATTCGGTCCGGAACAATATTGTATATTGTTCCGCGCAATTGCTTTTTTCCTTTTATTTCAATTGTATCAGAACCCGCGCCGACAATGTCGGCGCCCATTTCACAAAGATAATTTGCCAGATCAACTATTTCCGGCTCCGCCGCCGCATTCTTTATCGTCGTCTTACCCGCGGCGGCAGTCGCCGCAATCATTATATTCTCTGTAGCACCTACACTCGGAAAATCAAGATACACTTCGGCGCCGTGTAGCCCCATTGGAGCATTAAGTGTCACAAATCCGCCGTCTTTCACAGCTTCCGCGCCCATTAAATTAAATCCTTTTAAATGCAAATCTATCGGTCTCAGTCCTATATCACATCCACCCGGCATTGCAATTTTTACATATCCGTTTACCGCAAGCAACGCACCTGCAAACAGAAACGAAGCACGCAGTTTTGCCGCAAGATTGTACCCTATTTCAGAATTTATTATTTTTGAAGTTTCAATTCTTACAATGGAATTCGTAATATCGCAGTCAAAATTGCTTCCTATGTGCCCGGCTATCAATAGCATATTGTCAACATCTTTCAGCTTGGGCATATTTCCTAACAAACACACATCTTTGGTCAGAAGCGATGCTGCTATAATAGGCAGTGCCGCATTCTTGGCTCCGTCAATTTCCACAGAGCCTCGAAGTGTTCTGCCTCCGTTAATTTTATATATATTCATAATAATCACCGTTAAACTCAATTAAATCTGCCGATTTTTCACAAAAAAATACAGCTATCCGCAACATTCGGATAACTGTATTATTCTTATTTAAAATCAATTTTATGACAGCCAGAAATTTCTATAAAATTTCTTAAAAACTTATCAGAGTTCTTCACCTTTTTTAACTCTTTCCATAAGGTCGATAACTCTCTGCGCCGGATTTATAAGACCTGCCAATGACTCATCATAGTTAAGTGAATCAATAATCTTCGCAACATATTTTGTCATATCCGCCTCAATAAACCACTCTCTGTCAGCAAGTTCTGGACGACGGTATGTAAGGTTTGTAGAAATAACTCTGTCGATAATACCATCCTCATAGCACTTATCGAACTTCTCCACACCGTTTGTGAACAAAGGATATGTAACCATTGAGAAAATTCTTCTCGCATTACGGCGCTTAAGCTCGTAAGCGATATCGAGCATAGACTCACCTGATGAAAGAATGTCGTCTACAACGATAATATCTTTTCCGGCAACGTCACCGCCGATGTACTCGTGCGCTTTTATCGGATTTCTGCCGTTCTCTATTCTGGAGTAATCTCTTACCTTGTAGAATACACCGAGATCAAGTCCGAAGATGGAAGCATAGAAAAGGTTTCTGTGAATAGCACCTTCGTCGGGGCTTACGATAACCATATTCTGCTTATCAAACTTTATGTCGGGAATGTTTTTGAGCATAGCCTTTATGAACTGATAGTATGCCGCACCGTTCTCAAATCCCATATGAGGAATAGCATTCTGTACTCTCGCATCGTGTGCGTCAAATGTAACGATGTTCTCAACTCCAAGGTTAGCAAGCTCTCTGAGTGATTCTGCACAGTCGAGTGACTCTCTTACCATTCTCTTGTGCTGTCTGCCGTTGTAAAGAAGAGGCATAATGACATTTATCCTCTTAGCCTTACCGCTGGCTGCACATATGATTCTTTTAAGATCCTGGTAATGATCGTCAGGAGACATATGGTTTGTCATACCGACGATAGGATATGTTACGCTGTAATTGCCCACGTCTGTGAGAATATAAAGATCTTTACCTCTGACCGTTTCGTCAATAATACCTTTTCCCTCTCCGTTTGCAAATCTCGGGCAACGGCTCTTAAGAATAAATGTATCGGGAGCTGTTCCGAAATTCTCCTTATGAAAATCTATAAGCCATTTATCAACCTGGTTTGCGAAATCCTCGAAACCTTTCATGGCGACAAGTGCCAAAGAACCTATCGGAAATGATTCTTCAGACATATGAACTCTGTCAGCGCTCATAAATTACCTCCTGGTATCTATATAAAAAATCTTGTATAATCGTTCTCTTTTGTAAATTCCAAAGACAAGGATATTGTACCATTATCTGCCGTTTCATTCAATAAGCGTATTGACAATTTTGTAAAATTTTTCTTGATTCGGTACGAAAAAATTGCAGATGAATTATTTTAGTATTTCCCCTGCAATTAAATAGAACTTATGCTTTTTTGAACTTATCTTCATTTGCTAATAAGTATTTTTTCTTTTCTTCAAAGGACATGCCCCATGTATTTAAACAATACTTTTTATTTTTTTCTCTTAATTCATCTACAGTGCAAATCTTTTTAGCAGGATTACCGGCTATAACAGAATTCGGTTCCATAAAACTTTTTGTAACAACACTTCCAGCACCCACTATACAGTTATCAGCAATAGTGACACCTGGCAATATAATAGCATGCATTCCTATAAAACAATTATTTCCAATATTTATTCTACCAAACAAATCACTCGCACCTTCAACATAATAACTCAATGAAGCATCATGTGCAGTAAAGCTTACAGCACCAGAAATCATAACATGATCTCCTATCGTTATTAGATATGCCTCTCGCTCACCTAAATCATCAGAAAATATCCAACAATTATCACCAATTGTCATACCCATTTTACGATAATTCGCTATCCTTATTTCATGCTGACGCATTTTCAATATCCTTTTCTGATAAAAATTCTTAAGAAAACTTCTCACACCCACTTGTATCGCCTCCTAGAAAACACATTTATATGAAACATTTACGAAATCTTACTTCCCGCCGGTAGGTCACCATCGATTGTGAGCAAGCTGAGCTTTTTGCCCTTTGTCGCCGCCAGAATCATTCCCTGAGACTCTACTCCGCAAAGAACGGCAGGCTTTAAGTTTGCAACGAATACAACCTTTTTGCCTATCATATCCTCAGGTGAATAGAACTTTGCTATACCTGAAACAACCTGCTTTGTTTCGTTGCCTACATTTAACTGCATTTTGAGAAGCTTTTCGGAATTTTCAACACGCTCTGCCTCAATAACTTCTGCAACCACGAGTTTTACTTTACAGAAATCATCAATCGTTATCAATCCGTCTTCGTTAATCTCTGTTGCGGATTTCGGTTCTTCCTTCTTATCTGCAGCAACCTTTGCAGCTTCGGCAGCAGCCTTCTTTGCGGCATCAATTTTAGCAAGTTCTTCTAATTCTTTTACGGCATCAATACGGGGAAATATCGGATCACCTTTTACAACAGTTGTACCGTCTTTATAAAGTCCCCATGTAAATGCACTCTGCCATGAAGTGACATCCTCATCACCCGATATACCGAGCTGTGCCCAGATTTTTTCGGGAGTCTTAGGCATAAAGGGCTGCAGGAGCACGGATACAATTCTGATACCCTCAATAAGCACATACATCACCTGAGCCAAACGATTCTTTGAAGCTTCGTCTTTTGAAAGAATCCACGGAGCAGTCTCGTCGATGTATTTGTTAAGTCTTGAAACACACTTCCAGATTTCAACTAGTGCGTTCGGGAACTGCATTGCATCAAGATATTCGGATGCGGTCGTTGCGATTGACGAAAGCATAGAAATCACTTCATTGTCAAGCTCTTCCGACTCTCTGTCAGCCTTAGCGGGCATTGCGCCGCCGAAATATTTGAGCTGCATTGCTACAGTTCTTGAAACAAGGTTTCCGAGGTCATTTGCAAGGTCGGCATTTATACGGTTTATGAGAGCTTCATTGCTGAAGAAACCATCTGAACCAAACGGAACTTCTCTCAAAAGGAAGTATCTTATCGCGTCAGAACCGTATTTGTCGATAAGTACAACGGGATCTACGACGTTACCCTTTGACTTTGACATCTTACCGCCGTCAAGGAGAAGCCAACCGTGTCCGTAAACTTTTTCCGGAAGCGGAAGATCAAGTGCCATAAGGATAGCCGGCCATATAATTGTATGGAATCTGATAATTTCCTTACCTACAAGATGCACCTGTGCAGGCCAATATTTTTTGAAATCCTCGCTGTCTTTTCCGTACCCGAGAGCTGTGATATAGTTTGAAAGAGCGTCAACCCAAACGTATACAATATGTTTGTCATCAAATGTAACCGGAATACCCCAGTCAAAAGTCGTTCTCGATACGCAAAGGTCCTCAAGTCC
This sequence comes from Oscillospiraceae bacterium, assembly GCA_015069195.1. GTDB lineage: Bacteria > Bacillota > Clostridia > UBA1212 > UBA1212 > SIG423. The sequence goes on from SVJA01000002.1 coordinate 64,235, forward strand.
GGGACGGAGGAAGTTGTTAAGCATCTCGTTCTTTCTTGTGACAGGCTGAATGAAGTCGGGATGTGACTCAATATAATCAATAAGTCTGTCCTGATATTTAGAAAGCTTGAAGAAATAGCTCTCCTCTTTCATTATCTCTACATCGCCGCCGCAATCGGGACACTTGCCGTCTACGAGTTGTGTCTCTGTCCAGAAAGACTCACACGGTGTACAGTAGTGACCTGAATATTCACTCTTATAAATATCTCCCTTCTCGTAAAGAGCCTTGAAAATTTTCTGAACTGCCTCTACGTGATAGTCATCAGTAGTTCTGATGAAGCGGTCGTTTGTTATATCAAGAAGCTTCCAGAGATCTTTTATACCTGCAACGATGTCGTCAACATACTGCTTAGGTGTAACGCCTTTAGCCTCTGCTTTTCTCTGAATCTTCTGACCGTGCTCATCGGTACCGGTAAGGAACATTACATCCTCACCCTTTAATCTTCTGTAACGGGCCTCTGTATCAGCCGCAACTGTAGTATATGCATGTCCTATATGAAGATTATCACTGGGATAATAAATAGGAGTCGTTATATAGTAAGTTTTCTTGTCTGCCATTTAGCTCACCTCATTTAGTTTTAACAATATAAATATTAACGCTTTTATTCGAATTTGTACAGAGAAACAATCTTCTCATACGTGTATTTTAAGAGTTTTTGCTCTTTTTTCTTCCTCTTCTTCTAAAATTCTGTAAGCAACCTTTCCTACCAATGTTTTAGGAAGTTCTTGTCTGAATTCTATATCATAAGGCATGGAATATTTTGCAATATGTTTTCTGCAGTAATCAAAAAGTTCTTTCTTTAATCCTTCGCCCGGCTCAATTCCCTGCGCAGGAACAACAAAAGCTTTTATTTTTTGCATTTTGTAATCATCTTTGACGCCGATTACACAACTTATTGAAACTTTTTCATGACCGTCGATAATATTTTCAAGCTGCGACGGATATACATTGTATCCCGATGTGACAATCATACGCTTTATTCTCTGTTTGAAATAAACAAATCCGTCCTCGTCCATAAAACCGAGGTCTCCTGTATGGAGCCATATGTGTCCGTCAGCGTGCATTCGCAATGTCTGTGCCGTTTCTTTCGGATTGTCCATATATCCGAGCATCACGGATGGACCTCTTAAACATATCTCTCCATCTGCTCCGACAGTAACCGGATTTTCAGTACCCTGTTCAACAATTGTGTAAAATGTATCAAGGAAAGGAACACCTATACTTCCTTCGCGATTAAAATCTTTAGGCGTAAGACAACTCGCCGTTACACATTCCGTCGCACCGTAGCCCTCTCTTATCTGCACGGTCGCATTATGTTCTTTCAAAAATTTATCAACCGTTTTTTTAAGTTCAACAGAGAGTGAATCGCCGCCGCAGAAAACACCTTTCAAAAACGACAAATCTACTCCGTCAAGTTCCTTGCATCTTAAAAGCGCTTCGAACAATGTCGGAACTCCCGGTATAAAATTCGGTTTCTTCTTCTTAAGTAATTTAGCATATGTTTTTATACTGAAACGCGGAACAAGTATACATTGTGCGCCGCTTATAAGTGCCGTATGAATACCGACACCCAAACCAAATCCGTGAAATATCGGCATCACAGAGAGCATTTTCATTTCTGATAAATTTGTATAACCGCTTGCTGCGGCAGTCTGCAAACCTAAAGCGTTTATATTCATATTTGAAAGCAATATGCCTTTTGTCGTGCCTGTTGTACCGCCGCTGTAAAGAATCGCAGCAACATCATCCGCCTTCGAGTCGTCTTTTGGCAGTTCCTCTTTGTAATTCTTTCCGCTCTTTATAAAATCTTTCCAACGCAAAATATTTTCAGAAGTTTTTATTCCTCTGAATTTTCTGCCGTTTGTAAATGAATATCCGACTTGCAGCGAGAACGGAAATTCGTCTTGTATTCTTGCAACAATTATTTTTATCGGTTGTTTTACATCGGGAATTATGTCATTTATTTTCTGATAAAACTGATCGAGAGTAAGTATCGCAACACTCTTTGATGCATTTAAATAAAAAGCAATTTCTCTTTCTGCAGAAAGCGGATGAATCATATTTCCGATGGCACCGATTCGGTTGAGTGCATAAAACATATTCACCGCCTGCGGTGAATTAGGCATTGCAATCGTTACCCTGTCGCCTTTTTGTATCCCTGCAGAAAGCAATGCCTTTGCAGTAATGTCAATTTTATTTGCAAATTCCTTGAATTTTGTTTTCTTGCCCATAAAATCATAAGCAATATTTTCAGGATATTTTTCCGCGGTTTCCAAAATAAGTTGAGAAATGGTCTTATCCGGATATTCAAGTGAATGAGGTATATCCCCATAGTACTTAAACCAAGGCTGTTCACTCATTTTATCATTTCCTCACAATTCCTTTTGCAAATACTCGATAAATCAATTTCCAAAGCACGGACATACTTCCGCCTGTCACAGTGAAAAAACCAACAGTGGAAAAATAGTCAATATTGTCACGGTTGCTTTCTGCCATCAACGGAATTATATCACCTTCGTAGAAAACATATTCCTTCAATTCTTCGTGAAGATGCCACGGAGTATAACAGCTGAGTCTTCTGCTTCCTATGTCTACATGCATCGAACGCAATATATGAGCTACAAATTCGGAGCAAGAATACGCCTTTGGGGTACTGAAACCATGCAATACAGGATATGCAAGCACCGAATACAAATTGTACAAGTACTTATCCCTGTCCCCCATTATGCCGTTTACCATTCGGAGTCCTATATCGTACTGACTTTCACTTACCGGTACTTTATATATCACACAAGGAACATTTACCTTCTGTTTAAGACACAATCTGTCCGAATACTCTTTTATAGGACCCGCCATTATGGGAGTGGTATGCCTGTATCTGCCCATCGTATAAACATCTTTCAAATCTTCGGTAAAAGATATCGATGCATGATTATATTTTTTTCGCATCATTTTTCTTATAAGACCGGCAAACTTTGTATGAGTACGAGTCAGTATGATATAAACATATTTTGTTGTATCAACTTTTTGAATTTCTTCTTCAACCTGTTTTGACATAATTCCAAATCTAAATAGGAAGCAAGGCGAGCGGCGTTTTTCGTCGCTCGCCTTGCTTTTATCGACTGAGCCGCCTTCGGCGGCATTAAAAACAATTTATTATTTCTTTAACGGATCTTTTCCGTCAACCAAGGCAAAACGACCTTCTGCACAGAGAAGTTTTCCGCCTTCTTTCGGAAGTACACGAAGAGGTGTATTTCCGTGGTAAGTAACTTTAACTTCACACTCTTTGTCGCAAAGTACGCAGATACCTTCTTTTACGGTTTCCTTGAGCGGAACAGCCTTTGCAAGAGGAAGCTGCTCTGAAAGAGCTCCTGTCGGACATACTGATACACAAAGTCCACAGTTGTTACATTTTGTAGACTCAAGTGCCAATCCCATCTCGGGAAGAACTACTGTATCAAATCCACGACCTACAAGACCAAGTGCCGTGATACCCATAACTTCTTCACAAGTTCTTACGCAGAGACCGCAAAGGATACATTTTTCAGGCTCACGAACGATGTACTTAGTCTTAACGGCAGGTCTCTGATGTTTTGAGCCTGCAACTCTTTCGTAGTCTGCATCGTATTTGTCAGCATATTTTATGAGTTTACATTCAAAGTAGTCACGGCAACCGCACTCGAGACATCTTTCAGCTTCTTTCTTTGCAGCTTCTGCATCAAATATATCAACATACTCTTTGAAGTTTGTTTTTCTTTCTTCTGCACTTCTCTGAGCGGGAGCAAGTCTCGCCTCGATAGGTCTGTGAGCGTTTGCCTCACGAATCTGCTCGTCTGTGGGTTTTCTGATTGAGTAAATATCATATTCAGAAGTCTCCTCAAATGCAGGTTTTGCACCGCCAAGATAAAGGTGCATAGCTGCAGCAGCTTTCTTTGCCTCTCCGATAGCTGCGATAGCGATACCGGCACCACGGTTTGTAACGTCACCGCACGCAAATACTCCGTCAAGCGATGTCGTGAACAAAGTTTCGTCTGCAACGATTGTGCCTTTCTTTGTAAGTTCTACAGATTCGAAGCCTTTGTTGTTTATGCTCTGACCGATAGCCATAATTACGTTATCAACAGCGATTTCTTCGAATGCACCTTCTACCGGTACAGGTTTGCATCTGCCGCTTGCGTCAGGCTCTCCGAGTTCCATCTTCTGAGCTTTGATAGCTGTAACTTTGCCGTCAGCGCCGAGAATCTCTACGGGATTGCAGAGGAATTTGTAGATTACGCCTTCTTCTTCAGCTTCTTCTATTTCAACTTTTTCAGCAGGCATTTCGTCACGTGTACGTCTGTAAATTACGTATACTTCATCAGCACCTACTCTTACGGCACTTCTGCAAGCATCCATTGCAGTGTTACCACCACCTACAACGGCTACTTTCTTTCCGAGCGGAAGTGTCTCTCCGAGTGCTATGCTACGTAGGAAATCAATACCGCCGTACACGCCCTCGAGATCTTCTCCGGGGATACGCATCTTACTGCTGGTCCAAGCACCGATTGCGATAAGTACCGCATCGTTTTCTTTTCTGAGATTTTCAAACATCTCGGCATCGGTAAGTACGTTGTTAACCATTTTAACACCCATACCCTCGATAGCTTCGATTTCGATATCAAGGACAGCCTTCGGGAGACGATACTCCGGAATTCCGTATCTGAGCATACCACCCATTTTAGGCATCTTGTCATAGATTGTAACATCGTGACCTTTAGCTCTGAGGAAATACGCCGCAGAAAGTCCTGCAGGACCGCCACCGATGACAGCAACTTTCTTTCCAGTCTCTACTGCAACGGCAGGTGCATACGCCTTTCCACCGTTGTTTGCAATAGATGTATCTGCTGCAAATCTCTTGAGTTGCATTATGGATACAGGCTCTTCGAGTGCTTTTCTTCTGCAGGCTGTCTCACACGGATGAGGACATACACGACCGATAGATGCAGGAAGCGGAAGCTTTTCTTTTATAAGCTCATTTGCTTCTTCGAAAAGTCCGTTTGCAATCAAACCTACATAACCCTGACAGTCTGTACCTGCCGGACACTCTCTTACACAAGGGGGACGACAATCACCGCTGTGGTCTGAAAGCATAAGCGAAAGTGCTGTCTTTCTTGCTCTCTTTACACGGTCTGTTTCGGTATTTACTACCATGCCGTCTGTAATCTTTGTGGCACAAGCTCTGAAAAGCTTCGGAGCGCCCTCTACTTCTACTACGCAGACACCGCAAGAACCGTATACCTTTACCATTTCGCTGTAACAGAGGTTAGGAATATCGATACCGTTCTCTGTTGCGACCTGAAGGATGCTTTTGCCTGCTTCTGCTTCTATCTGTTTTCCGTTAATTGTAATATTAAACATTTTCTTATCTTCCATTTGTATGCCTCCGTCAGTTTACGCTGATTGCACCGAATTTACAGTTTGCAATACATTTTCCGCACTTGATACACTTCTCTGTGTCAATGACATGCGGGTTCTTTACGCTGCCCGAAATTGCCTGTACGGGACACTGTCTTGCACACAATGTACAACCTTTACACTTATCTGCGTCAATTGTATATGTAACAAGGCTTCTGCACTGTCCGGCAGGACACTTTTTGTCGTAAATGTGAGCCTCATATTCGTGTCTGAAATATTTGAGTGTTGTAAGAACCGGGTTCGGAGCAGTCTGTCCGAGTCCGCAGAGCGCACCGTCTTTTATAGATACGCAAAGCTCTTCCAAAAGCTCGATGTCTCCGTCTTTACCTTCGCCGTTTACGATACGCTCAAGAATTTCAAGCATTCTCTTTGTACCGAGTCGGCAATGTGCACATTTACCGCAAGACTCTTTTGCAGTAAAGTCAAGGAAAAATCTCGCCATATCAACCATACATGTACTTTCATCCATAACAACCATACCGCCGGAACCCATGATAGCACCTGTTGCGGAAAGCTTCTTGTAGTCGATTACGGTATCAAGCAAGTCTGCAGGAATACATCCGCCTGAAGGACCGCCCATCTGTACGGCTTTGAATTTCTTGTTATCTCTGATGCCGCCGCCGATACCGTAAATAACATCACGGAGTGTGCTTCCCATAGGAATTTCAACAAGACCGCCTTTGTTTATCTTACCTGTAAGAGCGAATACCTTTGTACCCTTGCTATCCTGTGTACCCATAGCTGCGAATGCTTCGCCGCCGTTGTTTATAATCCATGCAACGTTTGCAAAAGTTTCAACGTTGTTTATATTGGAAGGTTTCTGGAAATAACCGCTTGCTGCCGGGAACGGAGGTTTAAGTCTCGGCATACCTCTCTGACCTTCGAGTGATTCGATAAGAGCAGTTTCCTCACCGCACACGAACGCACCTGCACCTGCTTTTATACGCATTTTGCAAGAGAAGTTTGAACCCATAATGTTATCGCCGAGATAACCGCGCTCGTTTGCCTGCTTTATAGCATTTTTAAGACGGATGATAGCAAGAGGATACTCTGCACGCACGTATACGATAGCTTCTTTAGCACCGATAGCATACGCACCGATAAGCATACCTTCTATTAAAGTATGCGGGTCTCCCTCGATAACCGCTCTGTCCATAAATGCACCCGGGTCTCCCTCGTCGGCATTACATATAAGGTACTTTTCTTCTCCGGGAGAAGATTTCGCAGCATTCCATTTGAACCATGTGGGGAATCCTGCACCGCCACGACCTGCAAGTCCTGAAACTTTTATAACGTCAATAACGTCTTCCTGTGTCATTCCGCTGACAACTTTTTTGAGGGCTTCGTAACCGCCTGTTGCGATATAAGCATCAATGCTCTCCGGATCAATGTTACCGCAGTTTCTGAGCGCAACTCTTGTCTGGCTCTTCAAGTTATTTTTGTCCTCTTCGGAAATCTCGTATTTCTTTACTTTTTCATTTTCGAAATCTCCCTGTGCAATGAGAGTGAAAACTTCTTCTGCATCTTTGCCGTTTAACTGTACGTATGTACGTTTTACAACCTCTCCGTTTTCTTCTGTAAAAACATCTGCGATAGGCTCAAGGTAACACATACCGATACAACCGGTAATCGAAAGCTCGGCATCAAATTTTCCATCTTTTATAGCATTCTCGATAGCATCGTACACTTTTGCCGCACCTGCCGCAATACCACAGCTACCCTGACCGATAACTATTTTCAAATTACTCATTGTGCCGCACCCCCGTTTGCTTCGGATTCTTTTATGTCACGGAGTATCTGTACTGCCTTTGTGGGAGTAAGAGTACCGTATGTTTCTTCATTTATCATCATAACAGGAGACAAGCTGCAACAACCGAGACATGCAACGCATTTGATTGAGAACAATCCGTCGTCGGTCGTATCTCCGTCACCAATTCCAAGCTCTGTACTGATGGCATCGAGTACCATATCTGCGCCGTTAACATGACAAGCAGTACCCTGGCAAAGCATTATCAAATACTTTCCTACAGGCTTGAATCTGAACTGTGTATAGAAAGTCGCAGTTCCGTAAACCTTAGCAGGCTTTATGCCTGTTCTGTCAGCAATACATCTCAAAACATCTGTCGGCAAGTAGCCGTATATCTCCTGAGCCTGCTGCAATATTGCTATAAGACTTCCCTTCTCGTTTGCCAATTCTGCAAAAACAGGCTCTAAAAGGGACAAATCACTTTTGTTGTTTTGACACTCGGGACAACAATCCATTATGAAAACCTCCGAAATTACTAAGAATCTATGTGATAACCACTCTGCACAAATGTATTTAAACATCTATGCAGAGGCAAATCAATGTATAAAAATTACTGTTAAAAATTGTAAGCTTTTGCCCGGAAACAAATCATTCGCCGCTTGGCGCATCGGTCGGCTGCGCAGGTGCTTCCGTAGACGGAGCCTCTGTGGTAGGTGCTTCTGTAGCCGGTGCTTCTGTAGCCGGTGCTTCCGTAGACGGAGCCTCTGTGGCAGGTGCTTCTGTAGCCGGTGTTTCCGTAGACGGAGCCTCTGTGGCAGGTGCTTCTGTGGACGGAACCTCCGTAGCAGGTGCTTCCGTGGAGGGCACTTCCGTAGACGGTGCCTCTGTAGACGGTGCAGTAGTTGCACTCGGTGTACTTGTAGTACTACTTGTGCCGCTCGTAGCAGTCGGCTTTGTAGTGGAAGTAGCACCACCCGTAGGAGCAATAGTAGCACTATTGTTTATAATGCCCGAATTTGTACCCTCCGGAACTTCGGGAACTTCTGTCGCATCAGGCGTCGGAGTCGGCGCAAATGTACCGTACGGTGTGTCACCATTCGGCTCGGGAGCCTTGTTTTTGTTATAAATTTTTATTCCGTAAACAGTCAATATGATTACGAGTATCAGGCAAACGAGGAATACCAGAAGTGCAGGCCAGATCTGCTCGCTGTTTTCTCCGTCTTTTGAAGTGCCGATACCAAAGAACGATTTTATCGAATCGGAAAGCGAGCCGCTTTGAGGAGCTTCATCGAGAAGACCGTCTTCGTCATAAATATCCGTAGTCGTATTCTTCTTAACAGGAACACGTTCCGGAGTTTTTACACTCTCCGGAGCAGAATGAGCAGATACTCTAGTCGGAGCAGAAACAACAGGCGGAATAACCTTATTCGGATCTTCTGCCATAACCGCCAAAACAGTTATATCCTCACGTGCACCCACGGAAACAGCCTCTGCAAAAACAGCCTTTACAAAATCGGCAACACCTTCACATTCGTCACTTATCTCAGCCATACGAGCCGCAGACACATTCTCGTAGCAACCGCATGAACAAATTACGTACAAATCCCCTGCCGTTGCAGTCTCCTCAAAAACTACAGGTTTGAATGACAACTCCTCAGGCATAACACCGAAGTATTGAGTCAATTTTTTGCGTTGCGGTGATGTAATTGCTTTCTCAGGAGTCATAAGACCAATCTCAACCATTTTCTGTGCCTGTGTATGGTCTACCGAGAACAATTCAGCCACGCCGTCTCTGATACGGTAAATTCTGACATTACCGGTATTTGTAAAGATAAGTGATCTGCCGTTTATGTACATAAGTCCGAGTGAAGAATTCGGTTTCTTATCATGTGCCGCAGATCTTTTTTTAGCCGCCGCATAAGCCTCTCTGTTATAATCGTCAATTATATCCAATGCATCTGCATCCGGACTGTCAATCATGCGCGCATGAAACTTTTTAAGACCTCGAACAAGCATAAGCGATATCTCATCTTTATATGAGTCCGCAGCGTTACCGTCTGTAACAGCATACATCTGGATTCCGGTCTGCTCTTTTTTGTGAGCAAGCATCACTTGTGAAGATGTCAATTCCTCTGTAATAAACTTAGAATTAAAATAAAAATTATCAGAGTTATGATTGCCTGATTTTTTGGGGCAGGAGGCTACTGCCGCTTTGAATGTAATCATAATGATTCGATTCACTCCGTCAATATTTTTATTTGTTATCTGTAAAATAGGTCACACTACCCACTATGACAATTACAGATAATGGCATTATAGCACAATATTTTTTTATTTTAAAGTTTTTTCTTCATAACTTAACGACAAAACCGCCGCGCAACAAGAGTTGCACGGCGGCATAAAACGGAACTTTATTTCACTAAAAGTCAAAAAGCAACCGGATCATAAGAATCGATGTCACTGTATACAGTTATTTTTTCACCTATCGAATTTCTATAAATCAGATACGCTCTTGCATAAAACGCTTCGGTAAGATTGTGGCTAACAAGAGAAAATTGTGCATTGCGTGCATTCTTGTCTGCACGATATGATATCGTAGATGCTCCGTTAAGCACAAACATATCTGCCGATTTACCTACACCTGCGGTTTTCGTCACAATGATACCCGAACCCGAATATGAATAACCCTCCGGAATATAATTCTCGCTTGTGAAAATTACGCCTTCGGAATTTGCGACACAATCAAACAAAACAGTTTGAGGCAAGGATGTTTTCGGGCTTTCAGAAAACACAGGAGTTATCTTTACACTACCGGACACAAGGAAACTGTACGTTTTATTGTAGCTTACAATCTTATCAGAACCGCTCTTTTTCCAGCCTACAAAATATGTTCCTTCGGGAATAGACACATCGTCCATTTTTACCACAACGCAGTCGTCATATCTGGCTTTTATAGGCTCATACGAACCGTTTACGGTTCCGCCCATCACTTCTATAGTATAGAGGGTTTCACTACGTTCGTATACGGCAGTTACCTGCATATCTGATGTAACATTCTTTAAAGTACCTTCACTCACATGCCAACCTACAAAATCATATCCCGGTCTGTAAGGTGATTTGTAATTTACTGCCAAACCACCCTCTTTTACTTTTTCCGTTGTAATAACTCTGCCGTTTGTATCAAGATATGTCACGGTGTAGAATTTCACATCCGAATTTTCCTCGTTGTTGCCGATTTCCGGTGTACCGATTGGCGTTTCGGTTTCTGCCGGCGAGATTGTTTGTATCGGTGCAATACTTGAAGGTGGTGTCGTCGTAGGAACATTTTCTTTTTCTGAAAGCGGCAAACACTTTATAACAGGAGAGGAATAGGTAACATCATATCTGTTGTTATCCGCATCCAATACCATCGCAAGTGTAACATTGAGCTGAACATCTGTAGCTTTTTCAAAATCTCTGTTTAGTTTCAGAGTAAAATTACAGATATCTTTGCTGTCTTTCGGAAGACTTCCGGCAGTATTAAAATAAATTGTCTTTATTTTATTTTCCCCGGAATTAAATTTTGTGGTATACATCATAGCGCCTGTTCCGTCAAGAGTACACTTCATCGACTCCGCAGTAAATATCTCGGGGTCAATGTAAACATCAAGCTGGAATGCCGTACAAGCAATATTTGCGTCGGCAAAATTTTTAAAGAAAAATTTTACGGTAACAGTATCACCTTTGCAAACCGATGACGCAGTAGTGGTATATCCGATATCAACCGGCGATGCACTCTCTGCAACGGCAGCGCGGTACGAAACAAACATACCGGCAGTAATTACCGTAACCAAAATCAAACTTAATGCTTTTCTCAATAATCCGTTCATAAATTTAAATCTCCAAAAGGCATTTCAATTTTTTTCTCTTCAAGGAATTTGCACATCTTAATCACACGCGAAGGATCATAGTCCTCAACTCTGTGTCCGTCAAATCCCACGCTTATTTTAACACCGCTTCTGCGAATTATGTCCTGCTGTTCTTCGCTTGCGACAAAATTCTTTACATATTGGTGCTCGTTATAACCGTGAATAGAATCATAGTTTACATTCATTTCCCAGAAAATATTGTTCTCCGCAAGTCTGCTGAAAAAATCGTAAGCAGGCTGACCAAACCGTTCTGCCAATGCAAACAAATCAGTATGTGCGATACCTACATTTTTACAACCGGCTCTCTTTGCATACTCGGGGAAAGAATTTCCTACAATGCTGTCAGGCCAGTCAATGTGCTCAATAAGGCAATAATCATAAAAAGATACATCCTCATCGTCGCGAAGCCACAGATTATGTATAGTTGCCAACTCCAGACCGCAAAGCAATTTTATCTTTCCGGCATATTTCTCTTTGAATCCGCAGATGTATTTGTAATATTCTCTTTTTCGCTCAGCAATTCCGTGGTTGTGGTCTGATATTCCGAAAATCTCTACACCGCCGTCTATCGCAGCTTGTATTGTCTTATCCGGATGATCTCTGCCGCACTTTGAGAAAAACGTGTGCGAATGAATGTCCATTATCATAACTTAAAACCTCTCTTGACCGAAAAAATTAATCAGTCCTCATCGATAGTCTTGAAAGATTTACCCCACTGTCTTACACGCTCAGCGTAAGCTTCGTTATCTCTGTAGTCTTTCCAGAACGTGAGGATTGTCATTTCCTCGTCACTCTCTGTGTTATCAAGAGCGTGGAAACATCCTGCGGGAATGAAAATTACCTGTCCGCCGTAAACATCAACGATGTCATCGTTAAGTTTGATTTTTCCTTTACCGGAAAGAATGTAATAAATCTCATCCTCATCATGTACACCGCCGCCCAAAGCAGAGCGGGGAGCAACCGTACCGTGGTTCATCTGGATGACACCGTCGCGACCTGTTATAACATGGTCAAGTATCATTCTGGATTGATATTCAGCACCCATCTGAAGAGGTTTAACCTTTGCAACATCTACTACCAACGGATCAAGTTTTTTTTTTATCACTCATTTTATTCAAGTCCTTTCAATGTCAAAATAAATTTTAATCAAATTTAACAAGCGCTTTAATTCTGGTGCTTGCAGTATCTTTATAGTTGCGGATGAAGTCCACACACTCGTCAAAAGAAATTTCGTGTGTGATTATTCCGTTCAGCGGAAGACCTTTTTCCATAATCTTTCCGGCCTCCTCGACCAAACCGAATTCACCCATAACACCCTTCAATATCTGCTCTTTTCCTACGAAAACATCAATATCGAAGTTGTTTATCATTTTCTCATAGAATGCAAGGAATGCAATAGTGCCGCGTTTCTTTGTAAAATTAACGCAGTTCATAATAGTCTCCTCACCGCCTGATGTTTCGATAGCAAAGTCAACGCCCTCTCCGTCCGTCAAATCCATAACCTGTTTGACAACGTCGCCGTCGTGCGTGCTGACTGCCACATCAATTCCGCATTTGAGCGCAGATTCGAGTTTAGCCTTGCCTCTGCCGATGATTATGACTTGTTTTGCACCGAAATTCTTTGCAAGAACAGCTGCACCGATACCGATAGCACCAGTTCCGACAACTGCAACTCTGCTGTCGCTTGTGATGTCGTATTTTTTTACACCCGCCAAAGCGATAGACATCGGCTCAACCAATGCCGCATCCTTAAGAGTCATAGAATCGTCAATATGGTATGTATGGCGCTCGGGCATATACATATACTCCGCAAAACAACCGTCCCAGCAGTCAATAGTTCCTACTGATTTGTTGTTCAGGCAATGACCGTAGTCACCCTCCTGACATTTCTCGCAATAACCGCAGGATACACCGTTATCGGTTATAACACGGTCTCCCGGTTTGAAATCTTTAACTTCCCTTCCGCACTCGCATACAACGCCCGACCATTCGTGACCGATACGGCAAGGGTACTTTATCTGACCGCTTTTTACAAAACTGCAATCGCCTGTGTAAATCGCAAGGTCTGTAGCGCAAATGCCCGTATATGCAACCTTTATAAGCATCTCATCAGGCTTTAAAGGGCGAAGCTTTACGGTCTCCATTCTTATGTCTCCGGGGCCATATACCGTGACAGCTTTCATTTCTTCTATCATCATCAAATCTCCGTCCGAATTTTATTACGCACGCTCTGCCAAAAATGCGTCGATTTCTTCTCTGTAAGGCATAGCAGGTGAAGTGCCCGGTCTCGTTACCGAAATAGCGGCAAGAGCACTTGCAAACTTAACTGCGGAAATAATGTCTTTTCCCTCACTGAGAGCCGCGCAGAAACCACCGTTGAACGCATCACCGGCACCTGTTGTATCTACCGCCTTTACTGTAAACGGAGGAACTATCTCGTCGATATCGCCCGCATTTACGTAAGAACCTGCTTTACCCAAAGTGATAAGTACGTTTTTAGCACCCATTTCTTTGAATTTTGCGGCAGCCTGTCTTGCAGTCTCAAGGTCAACAACCTTAACGCCTGAATAATACTCTGCTTCTGTTTCGTTAGGTGTTACAAAATCAACCTTTGCAAAAAGCGAACGGTCAACTTCACGCATAGGAGCTGTATTCAATATTATTTTCTTGTTGTACTTGTTTCCGAGTTCAATAGCAGCGGCCAAAGATTCAGGGCTTGTTTCGTGCTGGAGAAGAACTACGTCACACTCTGCAAATTCTTTCTCTGCAGCAAAAACTTCCTCTCTTGTGATTTTTTCGTTTGCTGCTGTCATAACAATAATTCTGTTTTCTGCAGTTTCTTTATTAATCTCAATAATAGCACTGCCTGTCTCACATTCAGCATCACGATAAACATACTTCATATCCATTTTTTCGTTTTCGTAATGGTCAATTGCGATCTGTGCCATAAAATCGCCGCCGAGTTTTGTAATCATAGTAACTTCCGCACCAGCACGGTGTGCAGCGGTAGCCTGGTTTGAACCTTTTCCTCCGGGACCGAATTTCAATCTGTCACCCATTACTGTTTCACCGTCAACTGGAAATCTCGGTGTGTATACTGCTATGTCGGTAATAAACGAACCGACAACAACTACTTTACCCATATTGGTCCTCCTATTATTGTGCACCTTCGATAATTGCAATACCTGCAGATGTACCGAGTCTTTCAGCACCTGCATTTATAAGAGCCTCAGCCTTTGCAAAGTCTCTGATACCGGATGAAGCTTTTACTTTTACACCCTCTGTGACATTAGCCTTCATAAGAGCAATGTCTTCAACCTCTGCAACGCCTTCGGCAAAACCTGTGCAAGTCTTTACGAAGTGAGCACCTGCTTCGCAGGAAAGCTTTGTAGCCATAACTTTTTCTTCTTCTGTGAGGAGTCCTGTCTCGATGATAACTTTAACTGTCTTACCCTTAGCAGCCTCTACAACAGCCTTGATATCGTCTCTTACGAGGTCATACTTCTTATCTTTGAGAGCACCGATATTTATAACCATATCAAACTCATCACAACCCTTAGCATATGCGTCTGCTGTCTCGAAAGCTTTAACAGCCGTAGTATTTGCTCCCAAAGGGAAACCGATAACTGTACAAACCATTACATTTGTACCCGCAAGAAGTTTTTTTGCAAGCTCGATGTTGCAAGGATTAATACAAACTGATGCAAAATCCCATTTAGCAGCCTCTGCGCAAAGTTTCTCAATAGCAGCCTGCTGAGCAAAAGGTTTAAGAATTGTGTGGTCAACATACTTGTTCAAATTTTCAATCATTTTAAATTCCTCCGTTTTTAAGACGGCAAATTTGTCTGCCGCCTGTGTTTTATTTTTAATTTTTTAAATCAGTATAAATTCGCCCTGATGCATAAGTTTATAATTTACGCCCAAAGCTTTTGCCTTTTCCATAAATTTCATCGGGTCGCCGCCGTGTTCTGCAAAGTTCCAGAAATGGCAAGGTACGGTAATACCTGCTTTTATTTCCGAGGCAATCTCAGCGCCTTCCGTTTCGTTAAGGTTTCCGAATGCACCGTTTATCGGAAGCGCCGCAAAATCACAGCCTGTTGTCTTTTCATTTACAAGCTCCTGCGGTCTGTAAGCAGTATCTCCCGCAAAATAAATTTTCTTTCCTGCAATGTCAAAGACAGTACCGACTGCAAAAGGCGCAAGTTCACCGTGATCGCAGTAAACAAAAGAAGCCTTTATCGAGCCGCCGAACAGTTCGAGCGTTCCGCCTCTTTCTATGAGTGTCGCACGCTCTGCAGGTATACCGAGAGCTACAAGCTCGTCAATACCGTCTTTCGTTGTATAAAGAGCAGTCTTTGCGTCCTTAATAAGTTCCGGAATCGCATCCTTGTCAAAGTGGTCATAGTGACCGTGACTGCATATGATCGCATCGAAAGTTATGTCATAAGGTTCAAGAAGTTTGGCAAGCATTCTCTTGAAACCGAACTCTCTTTCACAGCAATCGGAAAGGTAAATATCATATGCCACAAGATGTCCTTCCGAATCCTTAATTATAAATCCGGCTTGTCCCATAAAGAAAATTCCGGCATGGCCTTCAGGTACATTTGTATTCTTCAAAATTTCTGCAAAATCTTTCATTATGTATCTCCTTGGGATAATCAGAAATCTCTTGCAAATCCGCAAGTCCAACCGCCGTCAACTACGAGGGAAGCACCTGTTACGTAACTTGCATCAGCGTCTGAACCGAGATAAAGTGCAGCGTTTGAAATATCATCGCCACTGCCTGCTCTGTGCTGAGGAATGTTTACGAGCATCTTCTCAGCCTTCTCTTTGTCAGCGTAGAAGAGCGCCTTTGTGCCCTCGAAAAGAATTGATCCGGGAGCAATAACGTTTACACGGATATTTTCGGGAGCAAGCTCAATAGCCATAGCCTTTGTCAAGTTAACAACTGCTGCTTTACAAGCTGCAAACGCACACTGATTACGGAGCGGAACAACACCAACGATAGAGCTGATATTGATAATGTTTCCCGCACCTGTCTTTTTAAGATAAGGAATAAATACCTTTGCACAGTTATAAACACCGTCAAGGTCAACACTTCTGATCCAATCCCATTTATCCTCTTTGAACTCATGGATCGGGCCTCTGTCATCGGGACCTACGTTAACGCCTGCATTGTTTATAAGAACGTCAATAGTTCCGAATGCTTTCTCTATGGCAGCAGCACACTCGGGTATCTGGTTACGATCTGTAACGTCGAGTTTGAACGCCTCTGCAATACCGCCTGCTGCTTTTATTTTGTCAGCAACTTCCTGTCCTTTTGCAACATTTCTTCCGCAAACCGCAACCTTTGCACCGTTTGCAGCAAATGCCTCTGCCATTGCAGAACCGATAGCACCTGCACCGCCTGTAATGACTACTGTTTTTCCGCTGTAATCAACTTTCATTTAATATACTTCCTTTCCTTAAATTAAGCATACACATACATATTGAAGTATATAACATCGGCACATTAAATTGCAACAAATAATTGCCAGAAGAAGCAAGATTTGATAATATTATTTTACAGTAACTTATTCGTGAGGTGGCTTTGCTTGAATAAAAAATCATTATTGGTTTTCGGCGGAATATTGGTCGCAATTCTCGCGGCTATTGTTGTGATAGGAGTCTTTGCAGGCGGAGACTCTTCCTCACCGGGAAGTAACCCTTCGGTAAATACTCCCGCCCCCGTCACGGAAAACGAGTACGGTGCTATGTGTATAACGGTTTCCGCCGGAGAAAACGCACATACAACAAAAAATTTCTGCTGGCAGACATTTGATGACTACACTGCAGGAGCATTGCAGTACATCGAAACAGGCTCCTCTGCAGATTTATCCGCAGCCTTTTCAGAAGCAAACTCACAGAAAATAACCACGGTAAATTCTTCATCGGAACCTATGTCTATCTTCTTGCCGATAGGAGAAAGCAATCTTAAAAATCCCCCGTTAGAAGAAAAATCGGGACTTGTTCACCGAGTATGGTTAAGCGGTCTCACGCCCGGCAAAACATACGCATACCGAGTCGGTGACAAAACAGAAAACAAATGGTCTGAAGCCGCAACTTTCACAACGATACCGGAATCAGAAAAAACTTCATTTATATATGTCACAGACCCGCAAGGATTCACCCAGTCTGATTACAATATCTGGGGAAACCTTATTGCTAATGCGGCAGAAAACCATAAAGACACCGACTTCATATTAAACTTGGGTGATGTCGTAGAAGAAGACGCAAATCAAAACCAGTGGAAGATGTTCACCGAAACAGTACCGGACGTCATAAGAAACAATACATTTTTATCGGTCGCAGGTAACAAAGACAAAAAGAGTGTTATGAATCATTTCACATTCGGCACCAAAGAGAACCGAACCGCCTGGATATCAGGTTATTATTCTTTTGAGTGCAACAACATCCATTTCTCCGTACTCTATACAGGCGACAACGAAAAAGACCTGCCGAAAAGTCAACTGAAATGGCTTGAATCAGACTTGCAAAACAGTACCGCAAAGTGGAACATTGTTCTCATGCACAAATCACCTGTTTCAAATGCAAACCATTACAACGACGCAGAAATTCTTGCCCTTAAAGAACAAGTCATTCCCGTAATTGACAAATACAACGTTGACGCAGTCATCACAGGTCACGATCACTATTTCTTCCGCTCTGTACCGATGACAGCAAACGGCCCGGCAGAATGTACATCAGAAGAAATTACAATAGACGGCGACACTGTTAAAATGCTTTCCGACATCAAGGACGGAACAGTTTATTTTATGAACGGCAGTTCCGGTGCAAAGCAACATAACGGAAAGATTTACGAATCAGAAGGCGTGTATCCCGACGAAGCATTCTTAACACAGCTTCCGAGCTACAGTTATTGTACCGTAGAAGGAAACCGTCTTGTGATAAAAACTTACACGGCGGACATCGAAGGAAACGAAACACTTATAGATGCGTGGGGAATCACAAAGTAATTTCACTTGCGATTATACTTGACAATAATAATTATATGTGTTTACAATAGGGTGTGTCTCAAATGAGACACACCCTATTTCAGATTTCAGGAAAGGAGAACCCGAAAAATGATACGAGACGATATTGATTTTATCCGGCAGATTCTTGCCGATACGGTTCTCTTTCGAGGGACTGACAAACAATCGATAAAAATGCTCTCCGAACAGACGGACGCTGTTAAATTCATAAAAAAAGGCGAAACTATCTATACGCCCGAAGAGTTTGCACACAGCCTCGGAATAGTCATTGACGGTGTCTGCAGAGCGAAAAATATTTGCGGAAACAAAACGGTTCTTTTAAACGAGTTCGGACAAGGAGATATTTTCGGAGCGGCCGCACTTTTCACCGATGACGTTTGCTATGTTTCCGAAATTGTTGCTGCAACCGACTGTACCATCGTTTTTATTTCACAGCAGCTTGCAGAGAAGTTCATCGAAACCGACAGCACTTTTGCAAAAAATTATATAGTTTTTCTTTCGGACAAGATAAGATTTCTCAATAAAAAAATAAATCGCTTTACCGCAAAGACACCGGAAGACAGAGTTTTAGAGTATCTCAAAGCACAGCCGGTCGCAGAAGACGGTCACACACTTATAAAAGTAGACATGAAAAATCTTGCAAGCGTACTCGGAATCAGCAGAGCCACACTTTACAGAGCACTTGACACGCTTCAGGAAGAAAACAAAATCACAAAAAACGGCACGCTCATCAGCCTGCCGCAAAATAAATAAATCACTTTGAAAGGATGATAAACTATGAAGAAAATTATAAAATTTATATCAATAGTGCTTACATTTGTTATGGTGTGCGGAATGTTCGCATGCACAGATTATGAAACAGGCTATAACGAAACGCCGGCACCCACAAGTACCCAAGAAAATGTTCCTGCAGAGAAAACAACCGTTCACGTAACTGCTCTCAAAGGACCTACAGGTATGGGTATGGCAAAACTTTTCAAAGGCTCCGACAACAACTCAGCACTCAACAAATACGAAAAGACAATAGAATCTGACCCGACACTCGTTTCAGCAGCAGTTCTCAAGGGCAACTTTGATATTGCGGCAGTTCCTACAAACCTCGCAGCTACACTTTTCAACAAAGGCGCAGACATGCAGGTGCTCGCACTCAACACACTCGGTGTTCTCTATGTACTTGAAAACGGAAACACAATAAACTCCATAGAAGATCTCCGCGGAAAGACAATTTACGCAACAGGTCAGGCATCAACACCTGAATATATTTTGAACTACATTCTTCGCGAAAACGGCATTGAGCCCGGAAAAGATATCACCGTTGAATACTTCACAGAACACGCAGAACTCGTAACACAGATGGTTTCAAACAAAGTGGCAATCGGTATGCTCCCGCAGCCCAATGTCACAACCGCTATGACAAAAAACAAAGACCTCAGAATCGCACTTGATCTCACAAAAGAGTTCAACGCAGTATCAGACGGCAAAAGCGATGTTGTACAAGGATGTATCGTGGTAAACAAAACATTTGCAAAAAACAACCCGGAAGCGGTACAGAACTTCCTTAAAGATTATGCAGCTTCTGTTGATTTTGTTAATAACTCTCCCGAAGAAGCCGCTTTGCACATCGAAGAATACGGAATCATTCCCGCAGCCGCTATAGCAAAACAGGCTATTCCTACCTGTAATATCTGCTGTATCACAGGCGATGATATGAAAACAAAACTCAATGATTTCCTTAAAGTTCTTTTTGATGCAAACCCCAAGTCGGTAGGCGGTAAATTACCGACAGATGATATTTACTATGCAGGATAATAATTTTAAGACTACAACAATGAAATTTATAAAAAAACTCTCAATTTTTTTAGCAGTTGCCGCATTCTGGATAGCGGTGTGGCAACTGCTGTACCTTTATATCGGCAATATGTATATACTGCCGTCGCCTTTATCGGTAGGGGCGACGGCAGCAGAACTCGCCGCAAGCGGCGAGTTCTGGCTCACAGTTGCCACATCATTTGTCAATATATTCAAAGGCTTTTTACTGGCACATCTGACAGGCATACTGCTGGCAGTCGTTACCGCAAAATCTAAAGTTGTAGATGCGGTTTTTGCACCGATTATGGCAATTGTGAAAGCAACACCTATTGCATCGTTTATTATTCTCTTGCTCGTTATGCTCGGCAAAGATGCAGTACCGGAGACAGCAGCGTTTTTAATTGTTGTGCCGACTGTCTGGGAAAATATGTTGTCAGGCATAAAGTCCCTTGACAAAAAGCTTTGGGAAGTCACAAAAATATACAACTTCTCATTGAAGAAAAAAATTAAATTCTTTTATATTCCGTCGATTATGCCTTTTTTTGTACCGGCATTCAAAGCGACTCTCGGTATGGCCTGGAAGGCAGGCATTGCCGCAGAAGTTATATGCAACATTGCAAACACCATCGGCGGAAAAATATACGATACAAAAGTTTACCTTGAGATACCCGAGCTTTTTGCTTGGACGGCTGTTACCGTCATTGTGAGCATAATTCTCGAAAAATTACTTATGCTTCTGATAAACGCAGTAGGCGGAAAGGATAAAAGGTGATTCCAATGGGTGAAAAATACATTTTGAAATTAAACAACATCAGTAAATCCTTTGATAAAAAATCGGTTATCACAGACTTTTCGTACTCTTTTCCCGCAAACGGAATTGTCGCGATTATGGGTGCTTCGGGGTGCGGAAAAACCACTCTCCTGCGTATAATTACAGATCTTGAAAAGCCAAACAACGGCACTATAGAAAAAGCACCGAATACAAGGATTTCGTATGTTTTTCAGGAAGATCGCCTGTTTCCGACAATCTCAGCATTGAAAAATGTTGAATGTTGTTGCGATGACACCGAAAAAGCAAAAGAATTGCTTGTGAAAGTGAATTTAGGTGAATTTATTGATTATCTTCCCGCAGAACTTTCCGGCGGTATGAAACAACGAGTCGCATTTGCAAGAGCATTGTCTATGGATGCAGATATAATCTTACTTGACGAAGCTTTCAAAAGTCAGGACGAACATACACGTGAATTACTCTACGAAATCATTCGTGAAGAAGCAAAAAAACATTTAATCATAATGGTTACTCACGACATTGATGAGGCAGGAAACTTAAACGCAAGAATCATCAATTTGTGAAAATTTGACACATTTTCAGCATTGCTAAAAAGGGTTCCGTGTGGTATTATTTACAGTGATTTTTGTTTGTATTTACAGTAGATGAATTTTCTGAAGGGATGTATTTTATGAACGACAAATGTATCAGCTATTCTGCAAACGGTTTGACCGCAAAATTCGACAACGAAACTACCGTATATGTCGGTATGAATGATGACGATGGTTTTAACCGCTATATGTTCGATTATACAAGCAACAACCCTCTCAGGGTTTCTATCACATATATCTACAATGAGTCAAAATACAAGGAAACCCTTTTCCTCGAAGCGACAAATACAGAAAAAACTTTCAGAAGCTTTATAGATTCTTTTCTCACGGAAGGCAAGGCTCACGGTATCGAAGAATTCACGTTCACAAATCTCGGCACCAGTGAATGTATTGTAAACATTTCAGGGCTCACAACAGAGCTTGTTCCAGTACTTTCAAAAAGTATGGCCTACATTGAAAATGACTATTTCTGTGTCGGAGCATTCCTTGCATGGGGCGGTGGTCTCAGCCACATAAGTTATAAAAAGGATTGTCCTTACGGAATGTGCAATCTTCTCAACCGTTACGATGCAGGACGATTGGTACAGCAGTCATATTACGGAATTATTCACGAGCCTTACAGAGTTGAATCGTATATGAATAACAAATGGCCTTACAACCCTGTTCAAGGCGGTGACCAGTACAATAATAAGAGCAAACTCATTGACTACGAGCTGTCAGATACAAAGCTTTATATAAAGTGCAGACCGAGAGATTGGGCAAAGAGAGGCGCCTTTACAGACTCTTATATGGAAAACGTTTATAGTCTGGAAGGCAAATACATAAAAGTTGACAATCGTTTTGTGGATTTCAGCGGCTATAAACACGACAGCAACAGACAGCAGAAACTTCCTGCATTCTATACAATCAGCGCACTCAAAAAGTTTTCATTCTACGACGGTGTAAATCCGTGGCAGGGCGAAGCTCTCCGAGAAGAGAGAGAACTTAACTATTGGATGTACTATGACGGTTACTTTAATCTTAAACCGGAAAATACCGAAACTTGGTGTGCATGGACAAATGATGATCCGGAATTCGACTTTGGTTTAGGTCTTTTTGTTCCGCAGATTACAACCTACCTTGCAGGACGTTTTATGTATGACGGATCAGCAGACTCAGCAGATCCTTCTACAAGTTTTGTGGCGCCACTCAGAAGTATGATTATGAAATCATACAAACCGATTGAGTACAGCTACCTCATAACAGCAGGCAGTATTGACGAAATCAGAAACATTTTTACCGAAAATGCGGAACTTATTGACAACAAAGCATTAGCGGAATATTAAAATATTAATATAAATTGACAAATACTTCAAAAAGTTGTACATTTAAGTAGTCTGATTGGCACGTATTTTTTATATCTATTGAAAGGAGTTTTTCATTCATTATGAAGATTCTTATATTATATAATACAGTTGACGGTAATACAGCAGCAGTTGCTAAGAGCATCGCTGACAAAGTAGGCGCGGATATGTCTCAGATTGTCCGCGTAAATAAGAGATACGGGTACGGTTTCTTTAATATGCTTAAGAGCCGTTTGGAGGTTATATTCAAAAGACGTCCCGGCATATTCCCCTTCAAGCATGACCCTCGTGACTATGACTTGATATTCATTGGAACACCGGTATGGTATGATTCATATAACCCTGTATTTAATACACTTTTCGAAGTTATAAAAATTTACGACAGAAAGATTGCTATATTCTCCACAGGTGAAACAGAAAGCGAAAAAGCTCTCGATAAGTTGGCAGAGAAACTTCACGAATCAGTTCTTTTGGGAAGATTCCATTGCGTAGAGCCGATTTGGGAGGATGATGAAGCTGTTACAGAGAAAATTCTTGCTGACGCTGCAGAGTGGGCTCAGGGCATTGCCGACGAAGCAGAGAAAATGATTGAGCAAGAAGAATTTGAGCGTCGTAAGACTATCTACAAGTTCTGATAAAAACTGTTTGCACAAGATGTCAGATTTTGAAACAAACAATAATGATATGAGATTAAAACCCTACCGGAAAGATTTTACATATTCTTATTCCTGTGGGGTTTTTCCCACGATTGAGCTTATAACTTCACGCCCTGAGGAAGTTATAAAACTTATAATCACCGAAAAAGGTCTTTCAAACAGCGGTGTTCTGAAACTTATGACCATTGCGGAAGAAAAAAATATTCCCTATGTAATTGATAACAAAACTGCCGAAAGACTTTATCCGAAAGAAAACAGTTACGCTATCGGAGCATTCAGAAAATATACTTGTACTCTTCGTTCAGACAAAAATCACATTGTTCTTGTAAACCCATCCGACAAAGGAAATTTGGGCACAATACTTAGGACACTCACTGCATTCGGAATAGAAGACATTGCCATCATTACTCCGGCGGCAGACATATATGACCCAAAAGTCATACGTGCCTCTATGGGTGCGGTGTTTAAGACACGCTTTCAAATGTTTGCATCATTTGAGGAGTATTTAAATTCACTTGCCGACACTGTGCAGAGAGACTACTACCCTTTTATGCTTAACGGTCAGCCGCTTGAAACAGCGCAAAAACAGCCCGGAAATGTTTTTTCTCTCATATTCGGCAACGAAGCCAGCGGTCTTGATGATAGTTTTCTGTCGGTAGGCACTCCGGTCAGGATAATGCACCTTGACACGGTAGACTCACTTAATTTAACTATTGCTGCCGCTATAGGCATCTACAACTTTACACAAGGAGCTTTTCAAAAATGAACCCTGTCTGCATAGGAATATCGGCGCCTGAGGTAAAACTCGCAAAAGCGCTTCACTCAAATAAAAAAATACCGAGCGAGATCGAGATACCAAAAGGTGTTAAGGCAGACCGCCTTTTTATATGCGAAGGTATCTGGGCGGCACAAAAACTCATCGAAAAGAATATTCCGGTGCCGTACTTCTTCTATTGTCCCGAGATGATCAGAAGCGACAGAGAACGCACCGATGTAGAGTCACTCGGTCGCTATGCCGCGAAAACTTTTACAATCTCACAGAAAATTTGCAGCAAGATATCAGACCGCGACGGTGCAGACGGATTCTTTATCATCGCAGAACTTCCGCGATACACGCTCGACGATATCAAATTAAAAGACAATATGACTGCAATAATTCTTGACGGACAAGAACAACCCGGAAATGTCGGAGCGATAGTCCGCTCACTGGACGGTGCCGGCGGTGACTTTGCAGTAATGACAAATCAACGTGTCAAAATGACTCACAGCAGACTTATCCGTTCAAGCTTAGGTGCGGCATTCACAATGCCGGTTGCAGAAGTCGATATGGATACTCTCGCAAAATGGCTTCACGAAAATGACTTTAAGATAGTGCTTACCGATTTGACGGCTACACAGAATTATTGCGACGTTGATTACAATGGTCGAGTAGCTATCGTTGCAGGCAACGAGTTCAACGGAATTTCAGCCGACTGGCGCTTAATGCCTAACGCTATTCCGATAATCATCCCGATGCTCGGAAGCTGTGAATCATTAAACGTAGGTTTTGCATCTACGCTTGTCGCTTACGAGTGTTCTCTTACCCAGAAGGGATTATTGAAAAGAAATTAATAAAATTTCTTATTAAACCTATTGACAATTACTGTCAGCAGGTTTAAAATAGCCTTCGGTTAGCGGTGGCTAATCTTTTTTTGACAATCCCGGTTAGCAATAGCTAATCACAAACTTTACAGGGTGAGCAATATGAATTTGAAAAGTGCAGAAGAAGGAAAAGAATATATCATCAAACAGATTGAAACCGATGATGAAGAGTTGAATGCATTCCTTTTCTCGCTCGGTTGCTACAGCGGGGAGGAGATCACCGTAGTTTCACATCTGAAAGGCGGTTGCATCGTTTCCATAAAAGACGGACGCTACAATATCGACAACCAATTAGCCGAAGCTATTATTGTTTAAAATTTTCGGCAGAGTTTTCTGCTGATTATTTTTTGCCCGTCGGTTAGCATCCGCTAACCACATAATAAACCGTTTTTGATCCGAAAGGATTTAAAAATAAACTTTATCAAAAAATCATTGATAGCAGGAGGAACCTCAAATGAGAATCGCATTAACCGGTAACCCAAACTCCGGTAAAACTACGATGTTTAACGCTCTTACAGGCCGTAACGAAAAAGTCGGCAACTGGGCAGGCGTTACCGTAGAAAAAAAAGAACATCCTATAAAAAAGTCATACTACGAAGGGGATATGCAACTTGTTGCAGTTGACCTTCCCGGTGCATACTCTATGTCACCGTTCACAAGCGAGGAAAGCATCACAAGCTCGTATGTAAGAAAAGAAAACCCTGATGTCATCATAAATATCGTGGACGCTACGAACTTAAGCAGAAGCCTTTTCTTCACAACCCAGCTTTTAGAACTAGGCGTTCCGGTTGTCGTAGCACTCAACAAGAGCGACATCAACGAAAAGAAAGAAACTAAAATTGACACCGAAGCTTTGTCAAAGAAACTCGGCTGTCCCGTTATAAAAACAATTTCCACCTCTGCCGACGGACTTAAAGCAGTAATCGAAGCAGCAGTTACCCTTGCAAACTCGGAGCAGATTGCACCTTACAATCAGGGCGATGTTGACTTGACTGACAAGAACGCAGTTGAAGCGGCAGACCGCAAAAGATTTGAATTCGTAAACAAAATCGTCAAAGAGGTTGAAACCAGAAAAGTTGCAACAAAAGAGCGAAACTTCGGCGATAAAATCGATGCAATTCTTACAAACAAATGGCTTGGTATTCCGATATTTGCAATCGTTATGTGGGCAGTGTTCTGGATATCACAGGTCGGTGTGGGACCCTGGATTGCAGAAGGATATGAATTTTCAAACGGAACTACAATTCCCGGACTTGTTACACTTATTGAAATGTTCGGTGAATGGGTCGGCGGTTTAATGGAAAACGTAGCTCCGATCCTTCAGACAATAGTTCTCGACGGTATCATCGGCGGCGTAGGCGCTGTTATCGGATTCCTTCCTTTGGTAATGGTAATGTATTTCTTGCTCGCACTTTTGGAAGACTGTGGTTATATGTCACGTGTTGCGGTTATCCTTGACCCCATCTTCAAAAAAGTAGGTCTTTCCGGTAAATCGGTTATTCCTTTCGTTATCGGAACAGGGTGTGCAATCCCCGGCATCATGGCTTGTCGTACAATCCGCGACGAAAGAGAACGCAGAGCAACAGCGATGCTCACACCTTTCATCCCCTGCGGAGCAAAAATTCCCGTAATCGCTCTCTTTGCAGGAGCATTCTTCCCCGAATCATCATGGGTAGCTCCCGTAATGTACTTCCTCGGAATTGTGCTTATATTCTTCGGCGCATTACTCATCAAATGGATTTCGGGCTACAAATACAGAAAGTCCTTCTTCATCATCGAACTCCCCGAATACAAAGTTCCGTCTTTGTGGGGCGCTGTCAAATCAATGTGCAGCAGAGGCTGGGCTTACATAGTTAAAGCAGGTACAATAATTCTCGTGTGCAACGCACTCGTTACAATCATGGCAAACTACAGCTGGACATTCAAAGCAGTTGAACATGATCACTCAATACTCCACGACCTTGCGTCACCGTTTGCGGTACTTTTGATTCCGCTCGGATTCGGAATGTGGCAGATGGCAGCTGCAGCAATCACAGGATTCATCGCAAAAGAAGAAGTTGTCGGAACACTTGCAGCAGTATTTGTAATTTCAGAAGAAATCATCAACGGTGATTTTGAATTCTTGTCAACAGGCGGCGGACAGGAATTGTTCGGAATCACAGCAGTTGCAGCGCTTTCATACCTGATGTTTAACCTCTTCACACCGCCCTGCTTTGCGGCAATCGGTGCAATGAACTCAGAAATTAAGAGTAAAAAATGGCTCTTCGCAGGAATAGGGCTTCAATTCTCGATTGCATATGTGTTATCATACTTTGTGTACCAAGTGGGAACACTTATTACAGACGGCAAACTCGGTGACGGATTCCTTCCCGGACTTATTGCAGTTACAGCGATAATTGCAGTTGTAACATTCCTCGCAATCAGATCCAACGCGAAAGTCAAGAAAGAATACGCCGCTAAAAATAAAGCGTAAAGGACGATACTTATGAATTTAGTAGATATTATAGTCATTGCTATACTTGCCGTGCTTATCGGAGGCGCAATAGCATATATAATAAAAGCAAAAAAAAACGGACAAAAATGCATAGGTTGTCCTCATTCAAAACAATGCAGCAGTGCTCAAAGCGGCAAAGGTTGCAGCGGCAGTTGCCACAGCGACGGCAACAACAAATACGACGAAGATTGTTACAAAATCAAAGTCGATATCTGAAAAAGGTGCAGTCCTTTGCGGACTGCACCTTTTTGTCATTACCAATTAAAATAAATTCTGTCCAAAGTAAAAAACTTGCCGATAGCAAGAGCTCACTATTAAAATTCTTTTTAGCGTAGCTAAAACACGCAATTAATCAAGAGAGTCCGTTAAAATTTCTTTTTAGCGAAAGCTAAACCAGAAATTTTAACGGACTCTCTTGATTAATCTTGAACAAAAATCCTATCTATCTCATCAACATCATCTGTGTCATTATCACTATCTTCCGGTGGGATTTCAATCAAATCCCCTTTGCTTTTCTTTTCGATAGCTTTTCTCCTTCGTCTGATTTCAACATATGTATCATAGAAGAATACCTTCACAATAGCGGCCATCGCATCACCTATTACCATACCCCATACACCGAAAAGTGCACCGCCGATACAAAGACCTATCAATACGAGAAGCGGACTCACTCCGATAGTGTCGCCGATAACTTTAGGACTAATGAGCCAGTTATCAATCGCCTGAATAATTAATATACAGATTACAGCAATCACGCCTGACCAGAAACTATCCGCAAGACAAATAACAACAATCGGCACAGCACTGACCCAAGGTCCTATGTAAGGAATCATATTGAGCAATGCAAGTACAACCGCAAAGAGTATCGCATACGGAAGTCCGGCAATCAAAAATACGATATATGCTATTATCATTACACAGAATGCCTGAAGAAGCTTTCCTGATAAATACTTTTGGAATATCATATTTATCTTCCTAGCCGCCCATCTTATGCGAAGAGCTGTTTTATCATGGAACAACGAAAAAATAATTCTTTCGGAAGCACCGATAGCAGCCTCTTTTTCGATGAGCATATAAACCGATATTATGATACCCATAACAGCATTAAAAATAACACTTGTGGTAGTAGTCACAATGTTCGTAATCGTAGCAAAGTCTACCAGCGAAATTACGACATCTCCCACCATTCCAAGCACTGTTTCTATCATTTGATTGAGAGTCTTTGCTAGCACCGACTCCGAAGCAATGATATTATCATAGTGCTTTATAAGATAATCTATAAGATTCGGAATTTCTTTGCCCAGTGATGTGATACTCGAATAAAGTGCCGGGATAATAGCGAACAAAAACAATGCAACAATCGCCGCAAATGACACATATCCGATAATTATCGTTAAATATTTCTTTGCTTTTTGGTTTTTAGTCCATTTTTTCAAAATTCTGTTGCGCCATACATTTATATACGAGTTTATAATGTAAGCAATGACAAAACCGATCAAAATATATCCGAGCAATGACACTATAGCCGAACCGGCAAGTGAGAAGAGCTCCCAGAAGCCGTCAAAATCAAATATCATTTTTGCAGCAAGCAATACCGCAACTACAAGTCCGAAAATTTTTATGTAAGGAATTTTTTTCATTGGTTCTCCTTTCTATTGTTCGCAACTTTTTATAGATTATAACAAATATATATTCGGTTGTGAATTATTTTAACCGATTATCACACCGCCGCCGAGAATTTTTTCTCCGTCGTAAAAAACAGCCGTCTGACCGGGAGTCACAGCTCTCTGCGGATTATCAAAATAAACCTTTACCGTTTTACTCAAATCATCATACATAATCGACGCAGGTATATCTTTTTGATTATATCTTGTCTTTGCAGTAACATTAACCGGCTCTGTCAACATTTCCACGGAAATAAAATTAGGATTTGCGATAGTCAATTCTTTTTTGAAGAGCAATTCATCAGATCCCATAATTATACGATTTTTCGCCGCATCTTTTTCGACGACATATAAAGGAATACCTGCGCCAAGCGACATGCCTACACCTTTACGCTGTCCGATTGTGTACCCTGCAATTCCGTTATGTTTACCGATAACATTTCCTTCAGTATCGACAAACTTGCCCGGCTTCTGTTGCAACCCTCTCTCAGCAAGATAACCGTCAATAAATTCAATATATTTCCCCTGTTGAACAAAGCATATATCCTGACTGTCCTTCTGCTCTGCATTTGACAATCCGCTCGCTACAGCAATCGCCCTCACATCATCTTTCTCCAAAGATTCGAGAGGGAAAATAGTCCTTTCAAGCTGGTGTTGCGTCATTCCGTACAAAAAATACGACTGGTCTTTTTTCAGATTGTCAGAGCGTTTCAACATCATACGCCCCGATGAATCCTTTCCGATTTTGGCATAGTGACCGGTGGCAATAAAATCATAACCAAGTTCTTCGGCTTTGTCGAGAAAACGTCCGAATTTGAACTTCTGATTACACATAACACACGGATTCGGCGTCTCACCGCTTAAATATGACTCAACAAAATAACTTATGACATCCTCTTCGAATTCTTTTATAAAATCAAACACATAAAAGTCTATGCCGAGTTTTTCGGCGACGCTCCGCGCCTTTTCTACGCGAACCTCGTCATCCGGCAATAAAACCATTGTTGCGGCAGCAACTTCATATCCTTTTTCAATCAATATCTTAGCGGCAACAGAGCTGTCAACGCCTCCGCTTATCGCCACCAATACTTTTTCTTTCATATTTTTACCTAAACATTGCGGCGGCGCACAAAGCCAAGTGCTTTGATGTGCCGCCGCAATAAAACTATCAAAAATTTTATTCGTCAAGTCCGAGCTTTTGCAAAATCTCTTGACCTGCATCTGTATCAGGAGTCATCTCCTCGTCCGAAACATTCTCTGAATCAGCATCTTCCGAAACCTCACCGAGTTCTTCGTCAGACTCCTCGTCTTCTCTGGCGGTCTTTGCACAACCTACGATAAGATTTTCATCACTCGTCTTCATAAGAATTACGCCTCGTGTAGCACGACCTATCGTACTTACATCAGATACATGGAATCTGATGATTACGCCGCTCGATGTGATAAGCATAATATCGTCTTCGTCATGTACCATAAGCATTCCGACGAGTTCACCTGTTTTATCACTGACTTTGTATGTGATAAGACCTTTACCGCCTCTGTTCTGAATCTTATATTCATCAACAGAAGTTTTCTTACCGAAGCCCTTCTCCGTGACTATCATCAAAGTATCTTCTGGGTTGTTGCAAACGTCCATACCAATTACATAATCGTCACCTTTGAGTTCTATACCTCTTACACCGATAGATGCACGGCCGGTAGCTCTGACATCGCTTTCACTAAATCTGATAGCCATACCCTTTCTGGTAGCAAACATTACAGTATCATTTTCATCTGCAAGTCTTGCGTTTATAAGTTCATCATCTTCACGAAGTTCTATCGCAATCAGACCGCTCTTACGGATATTTACATAATCACTAAGCGCAGTTTTCTTCACAGTACCAAGCTTTGTACCCATTATGATGTACTTTGCATCTTCGAAAGTCTTTATCGGGATAATGGTAGCAACTTTTTCTTCCGGAGCAAGCTGGAGCAAGTTTACGATAGCCATACCTCTTGCGGTTCTGCCGGAATCCGGAATCTGGTAACCCTTGAGCGAATATACACGACCTTTGTTTGTGATAAAGAGCAATAAATCGTGTGAAGATGTAATAATGAGCTGTTCTACAAAGTCCTCATCACGTGCAGAAAGTCCCATAACTCCTCTGCCACCTCTGTTCTGAGCTCTGTATGTGCTGGCTGCAGTTCTCTTAATATAACCGAAGTGCGTAAGAGTTATAGCAACATTCTGCTCATTTATAAGATCATCAATATCGATTTCTCCCTCAAACGGCACGATTCTTGTCTTTCTGTCATCTGCATATTTAGCTTTTATTGCAAGAATTTCTTCTTTTATAACGCCGAACAATTTAACCTCATCTGCGAGTATCTCACGGTAATAAGCAATGCTCTTCCGCTTTTCCTCATACTCGTGGAGTACTTTATCTCTTTCAAGTCCTGTAAGTCTACCGAGTCGGAGATCTACGATGTACTGCGCCTGTCTTTCGGTAAATCCGAAGCGCTCCATAAGTCCGGCTTTAGCATCAGCCTCTGTGCGAGCATTTCTGATAATATTTATAACCTCATCGATATGATCAAGGGCTGTAAGTGTACCCTCCAAAATATGTGCTCTGTCGAGGTCCTTTTGCAAATCAAACTGAGTTCTTCTTGTAACAACATCTTTCTGATGTGCAATGTAGTATCCGAGAACTTCCTTGAGATTGAGAAGCTTCGGCTCATACGATTTTCCGTCAGGTCCTGCCGGTACAACAGCAAGCATATTAACATTAAATGCAGACTGCAAATCGGTATATTTGTAAAGCTGATTGAGTATAACGTTTGCATTAGCCTCACGCTTGAGCTCTATAACAATTCTGATACCCTTTTTACTGTACTCGTCACGAAGATCCGAAATACCCTCAATACGCTTTTCTTTGTGAAGTTCTGCTATACGTTCAACAAGTTTAGCATTGTTTACCTGATAAGGGATCTCTGTAACTATAATCTGCTGTCTGCCGTTTGAAAGTTCTTCTATTTTGGCTTCCGCACGTACTAAAATTCTGCCCTTACCTGTCCTGTAAGCTTCGCGTATACCCTGCTTGCCCAAAATATTGCAAGCAGTCGGGAAGTCAGGACCTTTTATATACTGCATAAGCTCGTCGATAGAAATCTCCGGATTATCAATCATCGCAACAACACCGTCGATAACTTCTCCGAGGTTGTGTGTAGGGATATTTGTCGCCATACCTACGGCAATACCCGATGAACCATTTACAAGAAGATTCGGGAATCTTGCAGGAAGAACAGAAGGCTCCACCTCGTGATCATCATAGTTCGGTCTGAAATCAACGGTATCTTTATTTATATCAGAAAGAAGCTCCGTTGTGATCTTTGCCATACGACACTCTGTATAACGCTGTGCGGCCGGCGGATCGGCATCTCTCGAACCAAAGTTACCGTTACCGTCAACAAGTGTATATCTCATAGAGAAATCCTGGGCAAGACGTACCAAACTATCATAAATAGCAGCATCACCGTGCGGGTGATATTTACCCATCGCATAACCTACAGTAGTAGCACACTTACGGTACGGTTTCTCGGGAGTAAATCCCTGCTCATAAAGAGAAAACAATATTCTTCTGTGAACAGGCTTAAGACCGTCTCTTACGTCAGGCAAAGCTCTGTCCACGATAACACTCATAGAATAGTCAATAAAGTAACGTTTCATTTCGCTGTCAACATCGACAGGAATAAGTACACCTTTTGACTCATTTTCAACATTTTCTAAATTTTCATTTTCGGCCATACTAAAAATCCTTTCTTGTCGCATACGCCAAATTAACGTTAAAATTATATCATATTTCAATTGTTTTGTCCAGCTCGACCTCCTGTCGAGCAAAGCCAAAAACGAGCAAAACAGGGCAATTTCAGTTATCTGTCACGATTTGCCCGTTTTTTGATAAAAACCTGCCCGAGCGCCGCCATCGTATCAGCGACATCTCGGGCAGGTTCCAAACCATTAAATTTAATATGAAATTAAATTACCATACTTGCCAACGCATCACAAATGCGTAAAGATAAAAAACAGAAGCAGCGGTAAATACAATTGTGAATATCGTATCAGCTTTTCTGTTTTCCGTTAAAGTTGAGATACCAACCGGAATTACAAACAATGCCAGAAGATATCTCGGTCCGCTGAGAAGCCATGTTGCACCTATTGCAGCAACAAAGTATGCTATAGCGTACGCCGAATAACTCGCACGCAGTTTTTTCACCGTAAATATCAACAAAACAAGTGTAGAAAAACTACTTAAGAGGTTCGGAATCCAAAGACCAAGCATCGTTGAAAAATTATCTTTTGCAGACGAAATCAGATGCTCGGTCTGATAGGATGCGGTATTAAAAAACCAGCCGAATTCCTGACTCCAATGTTCCTTTTGGTAATACAAAAACTTGAAAGGATCGCCGGATACTTTATAGTTTATATAACAATACACCGCAAAGCCGGCAGGTATAAGAAAAATTGAAAATGCATTGAGAAAAACAAAAACTTTTTCACGCACATGCGGTGTTCGTCTTTCCTCCACATACTCTTTGTTTACAAGGTAGTTTATAAATTCCATAATAAGAGGAACTATAAGCACCAGTCCGAGAGTACGCGTAAACGCGGCATAACCACCGAAAACACATGCAAAAAACCACTTTCTTTTTCTTGCAAAATAGATACATGAAACGCTGCATAACAAAAACAAACTCTCGCTCATAGGTGCAACAAAGAAGAATATGCCCGGAATGAGGCATAAAAATTTCAAGGCCCGAAGCGAAGTCTGTTTGTCACAATCAATGCGCATCAGTTTATAAAACATCGCACCTGCAGCGCCGAAACAAATTGATGAAACCGCAAGGCTTGCGTATAAATAATTATCAAATAATACATTAAAAATTTTTATAATCAACGGATAACCCGGCAGGAAAACAAGCTGAACCAAACGATCCCATTCACCGTCGGATAAATACCAATCTTTTGCTATATCAAGGTAGTGCCCGCTGTCAAGACATTCCCAAAACGTCAATGACTCACTGAGCGGTTGTACACCGTGCAGAGCACAGCGAAGTGCATATACAATAATAATTATAAAAAAACATACAAAATTTAATAAGAAAAATACTTTTAGAGCAGTTATATTTATTTCCTTTTTATCGGTCTTTATTTCTGTGTAAATTTTATTATCAGGCGGAGCCTTCATCCTCCAGAATTCCGTAAACTCGGGAACGAATCTCAAACATACAATTACAAAAAGAAGAAAACTCAATACTGCGGCAATTCCGCCTTCTACTGATATATTTTCAGTCCCAAAAAACCAACTTATAAAAATTGCCGTCGCTGTTATAATACCGGCAATTGAAATCCATATTTCAATTTTTTTCAGTTCTTCCAGAAATTTTTGTTTAAAATTCATAGCAATTCTCCTCATTGTTGTTTTAGAATATCACAACACCGATTGCTACGCAATTATATTTTAATCGTCCATCATCAATGCAACAAGACTTATAAATTGCAACGGAGTTAGCTCTTCGTCTTTACCAAACGAAACTATTTTTGTTTCTCGTTCAAACAGTCTCATTGCGCTTTCCGACACCTCCTCGTTAAAAGCCGTCCGCATTGCACGTTCAACACTTTTGTGCGACACATTATAATGTTCGGCTATCACCATATAAATATTCTTTTGTGCATTTGTAGTTGCCAGAGCATCATTCATGCAAATAAGTATCGCCGTATAAAAATAATGAAACCCAACACTGGTAATACTAATTCCAATACCGTAAAGCAACCTTATTATTCTTAAATTTTCGCCAACATTCTTTTCCTTCGTACTCTGAGTTGTAACAGTTCTGCAACCTATGGCGCCGTACCGATTGTATATATCATCACAACCGGGAACCGTTATCGTCCCATTTCTCATCATATCACCCTCCGATTCAATATATTTGGCGTCAAAACCAACATTATATACTATATATTGTACCTTTGGCGATATCAATCTTTCCAATTCGGTCTCCTGCAAAATTAAAATAGTCTATTTAACGCAAAAAATAATTTTTTATTTGTAAAAGTATGTATTCGATGTTATAATTTCGCTTGTACTTGCCAATGTGGCTCAGGGGTAGAGCAATTCACTCGTAATGAATAGGCCGTGGGTTCGATTCCCACCATTGGCTTAAAAAGCCTTCGATGTGTTCATCATCGAAGGCTTTTTTCATCTTATTTTAAATCTTTATCATTCACGATTATTCCAGTGTACTTCTCTACGCTGAACTCTCTCGCAAAAAGATTGCATTTGCACATAAAAATATAATAGATATTTCTGCCGCACATTCTGAGCGTTTCAAAGTTTGCCTGACCTTTTGCGACGATTACATCTGCGGAATTTATTACAGAGCGAGCCTCGTCCGAAAGTTTATCTTCATACGTTCCTGCTATGTTGTTTCCGTTATCGATAACATCCGCTACCGACATCAAATCAATTTGCTTTGCATCTGCCAGTGTAGCATCGTTTAAAACATCACCACCGCGTACTATTGCCGTAACTTTTGCCGCAGGATTTACTTTGCGAATTTGCTCCATAAGGAGTTTGTCAAGTACAACCTCTCCGCAGTTATCTGTAAGGAAAACTATCTCTTTTGCTGAAATCAAATCATTTTTGAGCGCATCATATACATCGGGCAAAACCGGATGCTTGTATGACTCATCGAGAAATCTTTGGAGTTCGTTCTCATCAACATTATTTAAAGTACCGAAGTCAATATAGTTTCCGGTCATAGTATACTTTATCGCTGCAAGCAAAGGATCATCAGAAGACTCTATCGATTTACGTATAGCGTCTGACTTTTCAAGCATAACATTGTTGAAATATCTTTTCGTTTCAGTAAAATCTTTTTTAATTTTGAACATGTCCCACAGTAATTTGTCAATCTTGTCAAGCAGCACCGGCGCACTCAAGCTATCGTCGGCATTCTGCATTATCGAAAGAAGTCTTTTGACATATTCCAGTTTTTCCGATTCTTTTGCATCCGCAGGATATGAGTAAATGTATTTTTTTATCATACAGGCAACACATTCTGCCCGTAGTCTCTTAATCTTCATAATACAAGTAAATATCCTTTGTTTTTATCTTTTATTTCCGCACTTCGCACAAAAGCGATCATTTTCGCCGAATTTATTTCCGCACTGCGTACAGAATAAAACTACACCTGCCGGTTGCGCCGCAATAGTTTCCGCAGGCACCTCAGTCGGCAATGAAAGAGACGCACCTGTCGCCGGATCAACAGCATATTTTTCACTATGTCTCAACGGGGTTTTACATCTCGGACAATATACAAACCCATCTGGATACCATGGTCTGAAATCCAGCTTATCATCCATATACTCAACACCTGTTTTACACTCTTCACAAATCTGACGATAAACAAGGCCACTATGCCACTCAGCTCTTTTAAAACCCATATTTTTTGCACTCCTTTACATTTTTACAATATGTTACCATATCTGCCTAAACTTTACCACAGAATATCACATAAAGCAAAAAGCCGTATGCAAAGTCAGAAAACTTTACATACGGCTAATCTTTAAATCTTTAACATTAAGCCTGCTCTGTTATACATGCCTTAGCAGCCTCAAAATCAGCCTCAATTTCCGCTGACGGACGAGGTGTGATAAGAGAAACCACAACAATACAAACTGACGAGAATATGAATGCAGGAAGCAATTCATATATTGCAAACGCACCGCCGAGACCGCTGATAACGAGCTTCCAGAGGAAGACCATTCCGGCACCGCCTACCATACCTGCAACAGCACCAGCTCTTGTTGTACGCTTCCAGAAAAGCGAGAACAACATAAGAGGTCCGAATGTAGCACCGAAGCCTGCCCATGCAAATGATACAACCTTGAATATTACGCTGTTTTCATCAAGTGCAATAACGATAGCGATGAGTGCGATAAGCATAAGAATTATTCTTGTTACCCACATAACTTCTTTGTCTGTAGCTTTTTTCTTCACGATACCCTGATAGATATTCTTTGAGAAAGCAGAAGCTGCAATGAGAAGGTACGAGTCCGAAGAGCTTATCGTCGCAGCCAGAATACCTGCCATTACAAAACCTGCAAGTATCGGCGGGAAGAAGCTTGTCGAAAGTACGATAAAGATGCTTTCCGCACTTGATGCGGTTGTAAGAGTTGTCGGGAAAAGATGTCTTCCCATTATTCCTATAAATACTGCAATCGCAAGAGAAATAATTACCCAGATCATAGCGATACGTCTTGACTGTTTAAGTTCAGACTCTTTACGAATAGCCATAAATCTCAGAAGAACCTGAGGCATACCGAAATAACCAAGTCCCCAGGCAAGCATAGAGAACACGCTCAATATTCCGTAATCCTTTGCTTCGCCGAATTGAGGTACACCGTCAACAACAGCCTGAACTCCGTCTGCATCTACGGTCGGGTTTGCCAAACCGAAAAACTCAAAAAATCCGGGGATGGATTGTGCATTTTCCACAATTGCACCGAGGCTGCCGGCTTTGAAAATACCGACAATTACAACAACGGCCAAAGCAATAAACATTACAATACCCTGCATAAAGTCAGACGCACTCTCTGCGAGGAAGCCTCCGAGGATTGTGTAGACCAATACGAATACTGCACCGAGAATCATCATCCAAGTATAGTCAAGTCCGAACAATGTCGAGAAAAGTTTACCGCATGTTACAAAACAACTTGATGCATAAACGGTGAAGAACACCAATATAAACAACGCTGCGATGGACATAACAACTTTCTTTTTCTCTCTGAATCTGTTTGAGAAAAAGTCGGGCAATGTAATCGAATTATTCGCAACAACACTGTAACGGCGAAGTCTTTTTGACACAATAAGCCAGTTGAAATATGTACCGACTGCAAGACCTATTGCAGTCCATGCTGCATCTGCCAAACCACACCAATACGCAACACCCGGCAATCCCATCAAAAGCCAGCCGCTCATATCCGATGCCTCTGCACTCATAGCAGTTACCCAAGGGCCGAGTGATCTTCCGCCCAAGAAATATTCTTCTGAATTTTTGTTTGCTCTCTTTGCGTATACAAGACCGATAATGACAACGGCAGCCATATACACAATCATAGCAATCAAGATCTGTACTTCTTTACTCATTTTGTTTCCTTTCACAAACAAGCAAGGTAAATATTATAAAACCCTCTTGTTTTTAGTAGTATTGGAATAATATAACACTATTTTTACAAATTTGCAAAAAAAACTCTATACACCCAAAAGTGCAGACCATGTTTTTATACCGCATAGCCCGTCAGCTCCAATATTTCTTGACTTCTGGAACGCTTTAACGGCACTCACCGTTGCCGCACCAAACGAACCGTCCGCACCGGAAGGACCGCAATCAAATCCTTTTGCAATCAGAAGTTGTTGCATTGATTTTACCTGGCTTGTATAAGGACTTTCTTGATACATACCCGACCGGAGTTCTGTCAATGTTATATTTACTTTCGGTGCACCGGTTTCCGCAACTACCGTCTTTTCGACATCTGTCATCATTTCAATGAGTCTTTCACCGTATGCATTGGTCGAATAATTCGGTGCCCACGTAAGAACGGTTTTACCGATTCCGAAACACCAATCAAAATGCCTCGGGTCATTTGTCTCTTCCGGATATTTTTTAGGATAACCGACAAGCCCTGCATAGAGCGCAGAATGATCCACCTGTGCGTTTATACTGTCTTCCCATGAAGGAAATTTCATATGGCATTCCGCAACTGTATCCGACGAAGTTTCATTCGGATATTTAGCCATTATAAGTTTAATTTCTTCATCGGTTTTCTTAATGCCTGCCGTATTTTTATACGAAGCATCAAGCAACGTTCCTCGAAAATTCATATATCCCGTTTCATACGCCGTCTGGCAATATGAAAACACCGGATTTATTCCTTTTAATATTGCAATCTCCCAGAATTTCGGTGCAAGATCAATCATAATCTGTGCCGCACCCATTTTCTTTGCCCATGCAATGCCCTGTGCCACCGTCGCAGTTGGCTTTGTCGCAATCTGTCTGTCAACAATTTCACTCATTTTTATCATTCTCACTTTCATTTTCTTTATATTTACTGCAAGCCTTTACTCTAAGCAGATTGACAGCGCAAAAGTTTGCAGAAAGGATCGTATTACTTTGTAAAAACAGCTCTTTTTATTCCATTCTTTTTTTAGCTACTTAAACATTTTCATCACCTTTAATTACAAATTATGTTTTTTAAATTCAGAGTGTTAACGTTGGGAAAAATCAATTGTGCAACCGTAAAATTTGCTGTAATATGGTGTCGTATATATACAGACTTTTTAAATAAACAGATGGGATGAAATAAAATGATTATCTTAATAACCGGTGCATCACATACCGGCAAAACAGCGCTTGCTCAAAAATTGCTTGAAAAATACAAATACCCTTACCTTTCAATCGACCATTTGAAAATGGGCTTGATTCGCAGTAAAAATACTACACTTACGCCGCTGAGTGACGATGACAATCTGACAGCCTTCCTGTGGCCTATCGTACGCGAAATAATTAAAACTGCCGTTGAAAATAATCAAAACTTGATTGTCGAAGGTTGCTATATTCCGTTTGATTGGGAAAAAGATTTTGAACAAGAATATTTGGACAATATAAAATACTATTGCCTTGTAATGAGTGAAAATTACATAAGAAATCACTTTTCAGATATAAAGAAGTTTGCGAACGTGATAGAAAATCGTCTTGATGACGATGATTGCACGATAGAAAGTGTTTTAGAAGACAATACTAAAACGTTGGAACTTGCAAAAAAGTATAATGTTAATTATGTGCTGATTGATGATAAGTATGAGATTGATGTGTGAAATTAGTAAAGCCGCAACGAACCTTAAAATTTCGCTGCAGCTTATATAATAATTATTCTGAATATTAACCGATTTCATCCATCGAAAAAACACAATAAAAATACGGACATTCCTTTGCTTTTTCAAACCGTTCAGCATCAGTAATATCATCATAAAAAAGCAAGTACTTTGCAGACATAGATTGGTGTTCCGGCTTTAAAAACTCCGTATCAATTTGGAGCGATTCTTGTATTGATTGTTTGGTCTCATCGCCTAAATCAAAATACCACTCACCGTCTGTCTCTTCAAACATATCAAAGCTCCAACCGCAAAGAAGAACCTCTCCGTCTTTTACGAAATATTCAAGCTCGTTGTGCTTTACATATTCAATAGACAACTTCTTTCGGACAATGTAATTATAAAATCTTACTACATTTCTTGATGTGAGAAATAAACAATATTTAACTTTCAAATTTTTATAATACGGCATCCGATGATAACGGATTATATCAATCGGAAGGAACAGCAAATAGCAAAGACATACAACCAATACAATCGGTATAAATATAATTGTTGCAATTATTGTTCCGATGGCTGACAAAAATTTTTTCATTAAATCACCGTCCTTTCATACCGGTAGTTTTTGTATTGCTATAAGTAAAATATAAAGCAAACTTTAAATTGGTTAAATTATAGCACACTGAAAACACAAATGTAAAATCACTTGCCTGCCTTAAAATTATACACCGGCTTTATAACCCTTCAAGTTGTCTACGGTCGAAAATCCAAATACTTGTGACGGGAACAGTTTGGTGCAACTTATGCGTAAAAGAAACAAAAAGCTCCCCACATAATGTAGGAAGCCGGATAAGCATTGTAGCTTTTTATCTCTTTGAGAACTTAAGTGAGACACCTTGAAGCCGAGCCATTGCGATGGCTGAACGGCAATGTCGAACATATGTGTAGAAACGAAAAAAACTCCGTAAAAACGGAGTTTTTTTTTGATAAATTGATTAACGTTTTGAGAACTGTGGAGCTCTTCTCGCTTTTTTCAAGCCGTATTTCTTTCTCTCTTTCATTCTCGGGTCTCTTGTGAGGTAACCCTCTTTCTTTAGCTCAGGTCTGTACTCAGCATCAGCCTCGAGGAGTGCTCTGGCTATACCGAGACGGATAGCGCCTGCCTGACCTGTGTAACCGCCACCCTGTACTTTACAGATGACGTCAAATTTTGTTTCGTTGTTTGTAGCTGTCAAAGGCTGACGAACAATAATCTTAAGAGTCTCAAGACCGAAATATTCATCCATACTCTTGCCGTTAATAGTAACATTACCTGTACCGGGAACGAGAGCTACTCTTGCAACGGATTTTTTTCTTCTGCCTGTACCGCAAAATCTATCTGCCATGATAATATCCTCCTACCAATTAAAATTCGTAAACTTCAGGCTTCTGAGCAGCGTTCTTATGATCGGGACCTGCGTAAACCTTGAGTTTCTTGAACATCTGTCTGCCCAAAGAGTTCTTCGGGAGCATACCTTTTACTGCATACTCAACAGCATAAGTAGGGTGCTTCTCGAGAAGAGTCTTAAGGTTTGTTTCCTTAAGTCCGCCCGGATAACCGCTGTGGCTTCTGTAGAGTTTGTCTGTCATTTTCTTACCTGTTACAGCAATCTTTTCTGCATTTACAACGATAACGTAATCGCCTGTATCAAGGAAAGGTGTGTAAGTAGGTTTTCTTTTACCGGAAAGAATCATAGCGATCTCAGATGCGAGACGACCGAGTGTCTTACCTTCTGCATCGATAACATACCATTTTCTATCCAGCTCATTAATGTTTGCTACATAAGTTTTCATAGCTTACTAATCCTCCTGAATAATGTATCAAGTCAATTCAAAATCTAATGCCGTCTTTTCAAACAGCCTACGAATATTAACATAAGCAAAACCCTTCGTCAAGGTCATTTTGCGTTTTTTTGTAAATATATCTTTAATTCTCTTTGTTTCTCTCTTTTTTTCTCGTTTTCTCTCATTTTCTTGAGTTTCATTTCATTTTTGCAAAACATCAAAAAAGGCCCTAAATATAGTGGTTTGGACTTGCAAAACATACAATTTAATTATAAAATCAATTTACGAAATTTCGTAAAAAGGCGGTTTTGATATGTACAGAATAGGAATAGATTTGGGCGGTACAAATATCGCGACAGGACTTGTAACGGAGGACGGCAAGCTCTTAAAGAAAATCAGCACTCTGACAAGAGGAGAAAGAAGTGCCGAGGAGATTACCATTGATATGGCGGAAACTGCATTCAAGTTGATTGACGGTGAAAATATTTCCCGGGAAGAAATTATTTCTATAGGAATAGGTGTTCCCGGTGCCGTAGATGACGATAACGGAATTTGCGTCCTGACGGCAAATCTTCCCTATAAGAATTTCAATATAGCAGAAGTATTTAAACGTTATGCCGATATACCGGTAAGACTTGCCAATGACGCAAATTGCGCGGCGCTCGGCGAGGCAATATCCGGCGCCGCGCGCGGTCGCCGCTCTGTTGTCGTAGTTACACTCGGAACAGGTGTAGGAGGCGGCGTTATAATGGACGGCAAAGTATATGCAGGATTTAATTTCGCAGGCGGCGAGCTTGGCCATATGGTTACACATAAAGGCGGCAGGCAGTGCGGTTGCGGAAGAAAAGGTTGTTTGGAAGCATACGCATCAGCTACGGCTCTCATAAAAGATACA
Organism: Oscillospiraceae bacterium; assembly: GCA_015069195.1. GTDB lineage: Bacteria > Bacillota > Clostridia > UBA1212 > UBA1212 > SIG423. Next base: position 107,037 of record SVJA01000002.1, read on the forward strand.
CGAGAAGCTGCTGAAAATAATCCCGATTCTTACCTTTACAGAATATGCAACGGCGACTTAGAAAAGCTTAACGGCAAGTCAGCATTTGACGGAAAAGAAGCCGGAGACAAAATTTCAGCAGATGTCGTAGAAAATTATATTGATGAACTCGCAATCGGAGTTATAAATTATATAAATATCTTCCAGCCCGAAATATTGCTTTTGGGCGGTGGTGTTGCAAACCAGAAAGAAAATCTTTTGAAGCCTCTCCGTGAAAAAGTCTTCAAAGAAGTTTACGGAGCTGACTTTTTACCGCGAACAGAAATTGCTTGCACCGTTCTTGGAAATGACGCAGGTATCATAGGAGCAGCTATGTTATGAATATAGCACTTTTTTTAGAATACGACGGCTCCGAATTTTACGGTTGGCAGATACAAAACAAAAACGGCGAAGTCGCAGAAAACCTTCCGACTGTGCAGGGTGTTTTAAATCGTGCGCTTTCTGAATTGCTCGGCGAGAAAATTGAAGTTGCAGGTTCAAGCAGAACCGATGCCGGTGTTCATGCGACAAAATACTGTGCAAGCTTTCATACAGCGAATGAGTTAATACCGCCGGAGCGGATAGCGGAGGCGGTAAGGCATCTTTTGCCGGAAACCATAGTTGTGAAAAGTTCGGCAAAAGTGCCGGATGAATTTCATGCACGTTTTGACTGCAAAGGCAAAACGTACCGATATATTTTTTATACAGGTAAAACAGCTTTGCCGCTCTTGAGAAACAGAGCTTGGTACATAAAAAGCGAACTTCATATCAATAAGATGCAAAAGGCAGTCAGCCACTATGTGGGAAGTCACTTTTTTGATGCTTTTATGGCAGCAGGAGCAACTCCCGGTGCCACAACTGAACGTACTATATTCAGTGCACAGATAAAAGAAATACCTGCGCCCTGTTATGAACAGGACACAGGTGAGAACAACGAAAATAAAAATCGTTTTTATTGTTTTGAAGTTACAGGCGACGGATTCCTTTACAATATGGTAAGAATTATGGCAGGAACCGCTGTGTATGCCGGTATGGGTAAAATATTACCCAATGACATTCCTAAGATAATAGAAAGCCGAGACAGAAGAAAAGCAGGTATTACTGCTCCGCCCCAGGGACTTTATCTTGCGGATGTTCTGTATTAAGAACTTTGCACCTTTCGGCAAAAAACAGTGCTAAAAATATAGTCTGCAATGCAGATATAAATTCACCGATTATTGTGACGGCGGCACCCAAAACCGCCGTTATTATTTTGCCTCCCGAAATAAGTGTTATAAGTGCACTGAGTCCGTATGCTGATGCAGCCGAAAACACAAGAAAAAGAAGCAAGGACACCCCAACAGTAAATACTTCATTTTTAACTGTAACGAACGAAAGTCTTACTGCCTGCATACCTTTGGCACCGGCTAAAACCACTGCGCTGATTGAGAGAGACGACATCACATAAATGTATATTCCGGGAAATACAAACATCATAAGTCCGATGAATATCATAGAAACGGTTAATATATATACCCACAACACACGCGGAAGAAGCGATATTGCCTCAGAAAAAACATCGCTTATACCGAGAGAGATTTTTTTGAATCCGTTTTTTTGCGATTCTCCTGCAATTTTTATTATTCCTATCTGTGACACGGTTCCGAGAAGTGAAATAACAAATGTCATCGCAAAATATATAATCGTAGTCTTGTTATAAACAAGTTCAGCATCCTGATACTCCGGTGTGCCTTTAAGTTCTTTGTTATTCAGAATTTCAATGATACCGTCAATCTCAACCGATGGCTCTATAAGCACCGCATTTACGACTACAAGCGGTATCCACACTAAAAGAATTATCGCAATGATTTTCAGAAAATTGTTTTTGTAAACTTTAAGTGTTTTCTTAAGTAAGTCTTTTATCGTATCAATCATTTATTTTTATTCTTTCTTCCTTTTTGTGAAGCGCCTTTTGTACCGGGAAACATCACTGCGTGAATTTTTTCTGCCCCAAATACGATATATGCTCCGATCAATGAACAGATAACATAAGTAATATATAACGTCCATATTTCAAACTTGCCGCCTTCTGTAGGAAGTGCCACACCGTTTTCTTGAATTCTGTATAAATTTATACCGCCCACTGAAAAAAATCTGTAAAAAGTCTTTGCAATCGCACCCATCGGCTTATCCGGAACTTCGAACTGGTCTGCATAACAAAAAGCAAAGTCTGCCATCTGCGATATGAGCGTTCCGACCAATATTGATAAATCAACAGCTATATGTGATCCTATCGTACGCTCCTCTTTTTCTATAAAGTTCATATAAAAAATAACTGCAACGAATCCGGTCAGGAGATACAGTACGCCACCTGTGAAATCGAGAAAATGATGTATCACTATAATGAAAACACCGCCGGCAAGACAACCGAGCAAACCTATCCCGAAAGTTCTCAGCCAAAATTTAATTTTTTCACCTTTATCCATAAAATCACCCTTATACCCATATCAAAATATAAATACAACATTCAAAAAAAAGTATACTTTGAAGTCTTTATAGTATATACTACGCTTAGTAATATTTCAAGCAAGCACCGTTTTCAGGTCGCAATTATAAAGGAGAAAATTATGCAACAGGACAAGCTTAAGAAAATCACCGAAGTATTTGAAAAAACATTCGGAAACACAGAAGGTCTAAGATATTTTGCAGCACCGGGAAGAGTAAATCTTATCGGTGAGCACATAGATTATTGCGGTGGATTTGTATTCCCTGCAGCACTTACTCTCGACACTATAGTTGCGGCAAAGCCAAACGGTACCCGCAAACTCAGAATGGCAGCTACCACGCTTGATGGTATTTATGAAGCTGACCTTGACAACATTGACGCCGCACAGGATCTCAAGTGGGGAAATTATCAGGCAGGCGTTGCAAAAGAGCTTATGCTTGCAGGATACAAATTAGAAGGACTTGATATGGTATATATGGTTACCGTACCCTTCGGAAGCGGTCTTTCATCGTCAGCATCTATCGAACTTGCCACGGGAATCGCCCTTACTAAAATTTTTGACGGTACTATGGACAACGTTCAGCTTGCACAGGCAGGTCAGCGTGCCGAAAACAAATTCTGCGGTGTAAACTGCGGCATTATGGATCAATTTGCCTCTGCTATGGGTAAAAAGGACCACGCTATATTGCTCAACTGCGCTACCCTTGAATACCAATATGTGCCGGTTTCGCTCGGAGACAATGTTCTCGTCCTTGCAAACACAAACAAAAAACACAAACTCGGCGAGTCAAAATACAATGAAAGACGCGCAGAGGTCGAGGAAGGTCTCAAGATTATACAGGGCGCAGAGATTGCGGAAGGAGTCTCCCCCGACGCCGTAAAGAAAGATTTGTGCAGCTATGGTACAGAAGATTTCAAAAAACTTTTAAAATATATAGAGAATCCTATTATCGCTAAGCGTGTTGAACACGTTATCTGCGAAAATGCCAGAGTAAAAACTGCTGTTGAAACACTCAAAGCCGGCGACTTAAATAAATTCGGTGAACTTTTGAGAGAAGCAAACCAGTCTATCAGATATTTGTACGAAGCTACAGGCGACGAACTCGATGCGATGTTTGATGCGGCACAGGGGCTCGATTACTGTATCGGAAGTAGAATGACAGGCGGCGGTTTCGGCGGTTGTACGGTAAACATTGTAAACAAAGACCATGTAGAAGATTTCAAGGAAACCGTCGGCAAAAAATATTTTGATGCCACAGGAAACGAAGCACTTTTCTACGTGTGCGAAATCGGTGACGGTGCGAGAGAAATATTTATTCAGGAGTCAAAATCAATTGATATGGAAGATGAAGAACTTGACGGAATTATTATTCTTGAAGACGAAGAAGGTCATGAAGAAACTTTCGAATTCGTCGATATGATAGAATATGAAGGCATAGAATATGCAGTACTTCTCCCTGTTGACGAAACCGACAACGATGTTATTATCCTTCGTGTTGAAAACAGCGCAAACGGTGAAGATGAGGCATATTTTGAAGTCGAAAATACAGAAACCTTGAAAGCAGTTTTTGAAATATTCAAAGAAAGAGCAAAAGACGATTTCGATTTTGCTGATTGATAACAAATTTTTAGCGATTATACAGACAGCGGCGGTGCGAGTACACTCGCACCGCCGCTTCATTAATCCGACATCTATATCAGCAGTTGTACAAAATCGCTTTAGCGATTTGCTTTGCCTTGTCAGCATAGCCGAGCTCGGTTATAAGAGTCAAAGCAAAATCGATGGCCGTTCCGACACCGCGGCTCGTAATCACTTTGCCGGAAACAACGCTTTTCACATCATCACGGTAAATGCAAGAAGTTTCATCAATGCAATCGGGATATGAGGTTGCTTCAATACCCTTTAAAAGACCCGCTTTTTCAAGAGCCATAGGGGCTGCACAAATAGCCGCCATTATTTTCTCTGCAGAAGCAAAAGTCTGAACGAAACTTATTACTCTTTCATCATCACGCAGATTTGTCGAGTTCGGCATACCTCCGGGGAGAATCACGCCGTCGTACATTTCCGCACATTCGTCTGCGCGTCCGATATTCTCTATAAGGCAGTCCGCTTCAACATTGATTTTATGTGCACCTTTTAATATCTTTTCACCGGTCACGCTGCACACATCTACCTGTATATCTGCACGTCTGAGCAGGTCCACAGTGCAAAGTGCCTCTACTTCTTCAAAACCGTTTGATATTAGCATCAATACTTTTGTCATTTTCATCACTCCGATATCTTTTTGTTACAGTATACCCTTACGGTGAAAAATATCAAATATTTTATTGATAATACACCTTCAAAGTTTTATAATCATCTATGCATTTGATTTAGTTTTACTTTATTTTAAGGAGTTTTCAAAGTGCCACAGAATACTTTCATATACGATATGCACACACATATATTTCCTGAAAAAATTGCCGAAAAAGCGGTTTCTTCCATAGGTAGATTTTATGACATCCCTATGGACGGTTGCGGTACTACGCAGAACCTTCTGAACAGCGGAAAAGTCATCGGTGTAAAAAAATACCTTGTTTGCTCTACCGCCACTACCGCTCATCAGGTTGAGTCGATAAATAATTTTATTGCAGAGGAGCAAAAATCACATCCCGAATTTATCGCTTACGGTTCGCTACACCCTGATTACGAGAATGTGGAAGCCGAGGTCGAAAGAATGATCAGTCTCGGTTTAAAAGGAATAAAGCTTCATCCGGATTTTCAGAATTTTGCTATTGACGACCCTAAAGTCGATGCCATTTACAGTGCCGCACAAGGCAAACTTCCGATTCTTTTTCATATGGGCGACAACCGTTACGACCGGACCAAGCCTTACAGACTTCTTACGGTTATGAAAAAATTCCCCAAACTCACCTGTATTGGTGCACATCTCGGCGGTTACAGAAGCTGGGAAGACGTCATAAATCTCCCCGGTTATCTTTCAAATCCCCAGATGTACATAGACACCTGCAGCGCTCTTGCATTTCTCCCGCCCGAAGAGGCAGTCAAAATCATAAGGAAGCACGGTGTTGACAGAGTTTTCTGGGGAACGGACTTTCCTATGTGGTCGCACGCATCAGAATTTGACCGTTTTATGTCACTTAAGCTCACAGACGACGAACGTGATAAAATTTTCTGGGAAAACGCCGCTGAGTTTGTCGGTGAGAATAAATAATTGTTTGAATATTGACGAAACAGCGCCGCGACATCCTTGCGATGCCGCGGCGCTTTCATATCTTTTACTAATTATCAGTATTTTGTATTATTTCTTTCACGGATTTTATATGCTTGTGAATTTCCAAAAGTTCCTTTCGGGATTTTACACCAAGCTTTCCGTACAGATTATGGCTATGGTATTTCAAGGTAGATTCCTTAATATTCAGATTTGCCATAATTTCTTTTGTAGTAACTCTGGCAATATATGCATCACAGATTGCTTTTTCAGCAGGTGTCAGTTTCTGTAAACCTGCCATAAAACTTTCAATTCGTTCAGGAGCGATTGTCTCTGCACCCAACGGCTTTTCAAGCATTGTTTCCTGCGCAGTCGTCTCTTCTTCGGAATAAGTCTGCACTGTCTCCACTTGTTTTACGATGTCTCTGAGGCGTTGAGTCTCCTGCATAACAAGATGAACTCCTAGCAAAAACAACTCGCTTATTATGTATGAAATCGAAAGCATTTCAAAAGGTATATTTGATATTTGCTCAATAAACCATACCCCGATATTCACAAACACCGCAATGGCAATGATGACAGCATGAGTTGTGGTATCAATTGTTTTTTTGACGGATGCACGAATAATAACGGTGACCATTGCAAAGAAATATCCGAGCAAATAAACAAGATACAAAGGATGAAGAGGACCATACTCTTTTTCCAACATCGATACACCATCGACGACCTGGAAAGAAACATCTTTATAATAGATATCGAGTATACCCGGACTTGCCGCAATCAAGAACATTACAATTGCGATTATTAAAAGTGAAACCGGCACCCACTTCCTGTATGCTGTATTTGTAACTTTAAGAATAATCATCAACATCGCAAACGGCAGAAAAACCGAGCCGAGATATGCAATGCGGTTTGCGAGCAACGCCATATCAAGACACGAAGACACCGACAGTAAAGTATATCCTGTGTTCACCACCAAAACAGAAGAGAATAAAACGATAAACCAATAATTCTTTTTGCGTACTAAAAAGACACAACCCACCAGAAGCAGCAACGATACAATCGCCGCTACTCCGTAAATGATGGACAGACTGGCATTTTTCTCACCGACTGCGGTGCATCCCGAAAGTCCCAATATAATCAATAACAGGGAGAAAACTCCCAACAAGTACTTCTTCATGTATATCTTCTCCGACCGTCATTTTTAACTGTTTTTTTACGGTCATCCCATACTTTTTTTCAAAAAAACACCCTTTCCCATACTTTTAGTATGGGGACAAATGAAACTTTTTACATTACAGTTATAATGTAATTTTGTAGCGTAAAACTAACACCCTACAAAATTATTATAAATAATATATCACAAATCGTTAATATTTCCAATAGCGGATGAATTTTTAATCAGAACAAAAAAGAACAGAATTACAAAAATGAAAAGTAAAATCCTTTCGACATGGGGAAATGTAGCAGCACTCGGACATATAGCATCTGACATCCGTTCAAATTCCACAGACCACTTCAAAGTCTGTACACGTTGCTACGAACAAATCAGCGGAAGCAAAGCATCCCACAGCGGCGGCAAAGCGACCTGTCTCACACAGGCAAAATGTTCCGCCTGCAATGTATCATACGGTAAATTGGCAGCGCACAGTCTTGCAACAGATGTATGGGGATTTATTGATGCAGCAGGTCACGCACATCTCTGTACAGTGCAGGGCTGTCCTCACAGAGGCGATGTCATACCGCACAAATCAAGCGGACCGGCAACGGACGACACTGATGAAGTTTGTATTGACTGCGGATATGTAATCACATTGGCACTCAATCATACTCATACGGCAATTGAAGGTTATCAGTACGACAACGAAAGCCACTGGCAGATTTGCGGTTGCCTTGAAATTATGGACAAGGAAAACCATGTAGACAGCGATGGCGACAACAAATGTGACGTATGCGGATATTTGCCGGAAGACGGTGAAATAGGCGATAACGCCGATAACAACGGCAACAATGCAAATCCAAGCAAGGACAAAGGCAAAAACAAGGGCAAAGGAAACAAATCCTATGTCATATGGATTGTCGTAGCATCTGTGATAGTAGTTCTGGGTGCCGGCGGCGGAGTAACATATTTTATCATTAAAAAGAAAAAGAAAGTTTAATTAAAAGAATAACGCAACAAGCGGAGCGGCAAGGCTTTTAAAAGCCTTGCCGCTCCGCTTGTTTTACAATAATTTTTATATCAGCCCAAACACTAACACACCGATAAAAAACGCCGTCGCACTCGTGAGCGAACCGAAGACAAACTCTTTCAATGTGTGCCGCTTCATTGCAAGCGAAGCCCACAATATGAGAGCGTACACAACCGCTCCGCCGACTATTCCCCACATTCCTAAGTAATAAGAGATTATCACTATCGGACCTGTTACGGCACAAGCATGGCCACTTGCACGGAATTTGAGAACTTTGTTGAACAACAACAGCACTATAACCGACAAGAGATACGCCGTGTATATTATCATTAAATCTTTGCCTGCACGGCTTATAAGTCCATATGCGAATGCAATTATATAGCCGACAGGATTGAGTGCAAATGCGAGGTTGCGTTGACCCTCTCTGCCCTTTGCACGAAGCTTTGGAATTATCCACGATATCGGGTATGCAAGAACCGGTATTACAGCCAATGACATTATCGAAACAACGCCATCTATCCACGAACGAAATATTCCTTCACGAAGGAAATACAGTAAAATTATTAAAATTGTGACCATTACAGGCGGCACTGAACTAACCCTTACGATTTTTGCAATCTTAAGGGCAACATTATTCTTTTTTTCTTCTTTCATTTTTTGAATCTCCAATCGACTGCGAGCTTATAAAACAGCTCGCATTTTTAAATTATTCGGCTACGAAGATGAACGGATATACGTCCTGACCGCCTTCGGCAAAATATGCTTCCACATCGGGGAACTCTTCTGCTACGGCACTTTCAAGTTCAGCAACCTCTGCAGCAGTTGCGTCTTTACCGGTGAAAACCGTAAGCATTGATTTTTCTCCGCCGTCAAATATTGAATGAAGCACAATCTTTGCGGTATCAATCTTGTTTGCCGCCGATGCCGTAATCTGCTTTGCCATTATTCCGATGAATTCGCCTTTGTTTACGTGAACACCGTTCATATCAGCATCTCTTATGGAAGGAGAGATACTTGCGGTCACAGCACCTTTCATTGAATCATAAATCTGGGCTTCTATATCTTCGGGCTTTTCAGCCTCAAAATCTATCAAAGAGAGTCCTATATAACCTGCACCGAGGTCTTTGCTCTCAATTACGTGTATTTCAGCATCCTCATATATCTCGGCAGCTTGTTTTGCAGCCATAACTATGTTTCCGTTGTTCGGGAAAACAAATATGTGCTCTGCTTTTACTTTTTTGAACGCATCAAGGAAATCAGAAGTCGAAGGATTCTGCGTCTGACCACCGTTTACAATGACATCGACACCCATTTCTGTAAATATCTGTGCAATGCCGTCGCCCTGTGCTACAGATACAATACCGTATTTTTTAGCAGGTGCGTTGTCAATCTGCTGTTTGTCTGACACTTCTTTGCTCTCGTTATGCTGTACTGACATATTTTCTATCTTTACTGTCAGAAGCTCACCGAACTGTCTGCAATACTCTATCACCGCACCCGGTGTCATTGTGTGAACGTGAACCTTTACAATACTGTCAGTTTTGAATGAAACTATCGAGTTTCCTATTCCCTGCAAATATTCTGTAATAGTGTCTGCGTCAAATGCTTCCACATCAACTTTTTTATTCTGGAGCTGGAGCAAGAATTCTGTGCAATAACCGAATTCCATCTCGCTGTCAGGGTCGAATGAACTGAGATCTACCGTAGCCTGAGGTTTCATCGCAGGCTTGCTCTCCATAAGGGCATCAAGCTGCTGACCGTTGAGAACTTTATTGAATCCGTCCATTATATAGAAAAGTCCTGCACCGCCGCTGTCAACAACGGACGCCTCTCTGAGTGCCGCCAAAAGATCAGGTGTTCTCTGAAGCGAAGCGTACATCTCTGTAAGCAAATCATCAAAAAGCGACTTTATCGTGCTGTTTTCGTTAAGTTTGGATACAGCAACTTCAACAGCCTCACGTGCGACAGTAAGGATTGTACCCTCGGTAGGAGTAAGAACGGACGCATACGCCTGCTTTACACCGCGCATCAATGCTTTTCCGACTGAATCAACATCTGCAACAACACAACCCTCAAGTTCTACAGCCATTCCTGCAAACAACTGCGACAATATAACACCGGAGTTTCCTCTTGCGCCGAGCAACATTCCTTTTGAAAGAGACTTCATAACATCTGCAAGGCCGTCATACTGCGAAACGCTGTCAAGCGCCGCAACTCCGCCCTCGATTGTCATACACATATTGTCACCCGTGTCACCGTCAGGTACGGGGAATACATTCAAATTATTTACCTCTTCGGCATTGGAACGAAGCTGTGCCGCTCCGCCTCTTACCATTTTGGCAAAAGTTTCTCCGTCAAGGAACTTCTCACTGTCATTTTTTGTATTGTTATTTTCAGAATTCATATTTTCTCTCCTGACTTTTATAATCATCTTTGTATCGCGGTCGCCATAAAACGATTTTCGCAACAACCGACCGACAATATAGTAATCAACTTTGGAAATAAATGCAATCTACACGATTGGTTTTCGAGTATTCCGTGCGAATACAGAGCAGTAGAGTTGATTTTTATTAATTCTACTGTCGGGAGAGTCGCTGTTTTTGCTTGTATTAAAGGCTTTTTTCGTGTTATAATGGAAAAAATTACTTTTTATAAATCTTCGGCGGTTTTTAAAATGAAAGAATTAAAACTTATTATCGCAGACAATATAAGCGATTTGAGAAAGAAAAAAGGTATAACACAGGCAGAGCTTGCCGAAAAACTCAACTACACGGACAAAGCTGTTTCCAAGTGGGAGCGCGGCGAATCCGTGCCTGACATCGCTGTACTTAAATCCATCGCGGATTTATTCGGAGTATCTCTTGATTATTTAGTTTCCGAATACCATGAAAAAGAAAACACAAAAAAGACTTATGACAGGACACAGAAGAACAACCACATTGCCATCACTATTATAAGCATTTTCCTCGTAGTACTTGTCGCTACATTGTTGTTCGTGATCCTTAACTCTTCTGTTTCACTTGATGCATCGTTTCTCGCATTTATCTATGCAATACCGGTAGCATTTATTGTGTGGCTCGTGTTCAACAGTCTTTGGTTTAACAGGCGCCGAAATTTCATAATAATATCACTTCTCATGTGGACAGTTTTGTTCGCAGTATACGGTACACTGCTGTTTTGCGAAATAAACTTCTGGCAATTATTCCTGCTCGGAATACCCGGCCAGGCCATTATCATATGTTGGTCATTTATAAAATCAAAAGTAAAAGCCGGTTCCGATTACATAAAAGCAAAATCCGCAAAAAAAGATAATGCTTCTTCACAAAAAGAAATGCAGCCCTGATTTCAGAGCTGCATTATTTCATATTTTATAAGTTTTCTTCCTTCGGGAGTACCGGTAAACTTCCTGAATTCAAAAACGGTCTTAAAACCGTTTTTTTCGTATACACGCTTTGCGCGGTTGTTGTTTGAGGCAACGGTAAGTCTGAGTCCATCTTCAGGAAATTCGGCCTTTAAAAAGCTCATACAGGCGTTTAAAAGGCTTTCGCCGTATCCTTTTCCCAAACCGCATAAATCGGGTCTTAAACCAAGCGCAAAATCGGTAAAACTCTCGTCGGCATAAATCACGGCAGACTTTTTGTTCAGAACCTGACCGGCAGGCCCTACCGCGATAAACCCGGCAAGCTCTCCGCTGTCACAAAATACCGCAGGCAAATGAAGACCATTCATAACCTGCCGGAATTCCTCTTCATCGCCGTCAAAACTATACATAGCGTACTCACCGTCATACTTCCAGCAAGATATTTCCCGGGCAATATCCTCTGTCATTTCAATTATTTTAAAAATGTTTTCGCTCATAAAATCAATCCTTTGTGCTATAGCAATCATCTACTGGTTAGTTTTTCCATTATTTTCAAAATATCCGGTTGAGTAGGCGTGAATTTAACGCCTCTTTTTAACATACCCATCACTTTTCGCGCTTTTTGTTCAACCGTTTTTACAACATGCTCACTGGTCAATGTCATATGATTACCTGCAACGGTATATTCTCTTTCTATATATTCTTCTGTAACAGGAAACATATCCTGAATCAGGAAAGCACATTCCTTATCGTCATCCAGCTTTATAATATGTATAATATCGCACGGTTTGCCTTCTTTTTTCTTATTTTCCATGATTTTTCTGTACTTATCTATCTTACTCGATAACGGAACCATCCAATATAAATACAGATCCAAATCCGCAAAACAATAGTAATGCGGTCGGTTTCCATCTTTATTACATTTAAGATACGGATCTGCCATATCCTCAAAAAAGGACTCTTTTATCATATAAAAACCCGCTCTCTTCATTCTACTCAACCCCTATAAAAAAGACCCCCACCTATGCCGGCGGAGGTCAACACTTTCAACCCAACCATTTATATACCGCATATTGGTCAGCGGTAAACTTTCAACCCAACCACTTATATACCGCATATTGGTCAGCGGTAAACTTTCACTATCAAAAGATTATCAAATCTTTTTAAAAAAGTCAATGCTTTAGTGTGTCTCTTACCAAGCTGTCAAAACTTTGTTTGCCATTATATTATGCTTATCTTTTCAAAATTTCAACCAAATTTCTTCTTGCCTCGTTCGACATTTTTCGACAAATTTCGCCACCACCGCAGCTTACAAAAAAACAGCATCTAAAACTACCACAAAAAATCGGGCGGACCTTTCTGTCCGCCCGATTAAAAAACTTATAATCTTTTATATTACTTTATAACTCTTACACGGATAACACCGTCAACCTCTGAAAGTGAAGCGATGATGTCGGCAGGAGCGTCACCATTTATATCGAGAACAGTGTAAGCAAAATCTTTCTTAGACTTACTTGTCATATGCTCGATGTTTATGTTGTTCTTAGAGAACGCACCGGAAAGAGTAGCAAGCATATTCGGAATATTCTTGTGGAAAATGCAAACTCTGACATCGCAATCTCTTGCATCCTCGAAATCCGGGAAGTTTACGCTGTTCTTGATGATACCGTTCTTGATGTAGTTATCAAGTTCTTTAGCAGCCATAATAGCACAGTTTGTCTCAGACTCAGGAGTTGTAGCACCGAGATGAGGCATACAAATTGTATTAGGAAGCTCCAAAGACTCAACGTTAGCAAAGTCAGTTACATAGCAAGCAACTTTGCCTGACTCAAGAGCAGCACCGATAGCAGCATTGTTTACAACTTCGCCTCTTGAGCAGTTGATGATACGAACGCCGTCTTTCATAAGAGCGATAGCGTCAGCATTTATGTAATCCTTTGTAGCAGGCATATACGGAACGTGAATTGTGATGTAGTCACTGTTCTCATAGATTTCTTTCAAAGTATCAGCCTTGTGAACGCCTCTTGAAAGTCCCCAAGCAGCATTTACGGAAATATACGGGTCATAACCGTAAACGTCCATACCGAGCTCTTTAGCGGCATTTGCAACCATAACACCGATGGCACCGAGACCTATAACACCGAGCTTCTTACCGAGAATCTCAGGACCTTCGAATTTAGCTTTGCCTTTTTCTACGAGTTTAGCAGCGTCAGCCTCACCCTTAAGAGTCTTTGCCCACTCAATACCTGCAGTAATCTTTCTGGAAGAAAGAAGAAGTGCTGCGATAGTAAGCTCTTTAACAGCGTTAGCGTTAGCACCGGGAGTGTTGAAAACAACGATACCCTGCTCTGCACACGCGTCAACGGGAATGTTATTTACGCCTGCACCGGCTCTTGCGATTCCGAGCAACTCTTTATCAAATTCCATCTCATGGAGAGAAGCTGAACGCACCATAATACCTTCTGCGTTTGCAACATCCTCGCCTACTTCGTATCCGGCATTTTTAAGAATATCAACACCGACAGAAGCAATTTTATTCATCAATTTAACTTTAGCCATTATCAGATAGCTCCCTTCTTATAATCGACTTCGTACTGCTTCATGAATTCAACAAGTGCCTTAACACCCTCGATAGGCATAGCGTTGTAGATAGAAGCTCTCATACCACCAACAGATCTGTGACCCTTGAGATTTACAAAACCGCTTGCAGTTGCTTTCTTCACGAAATCTTTATCTATATCCTCGTTACCTGTAACGAAAGGAATGTTCATATATGAACGGTCAGCGCCCATAACAGTAGCATTGAAGAGTTCAGAAGAATCAAGGAAGTCATAGAACATAGCAGCCTTCTCATGATTTATCTTTTCCATAACTTCGATACCGCCGAGGTCACGGAGCCACTCCAAAACGAGCTTGCACATATAGATAGCATACGTCGGAGGTGTGTTGTACATAGAACCGTTCTTTGCGTGAATCTCATAGTCAAACATAGTAGGAGTTATATCCATCTTGTTTCCGATAAGATCTTTTCTTACGATAACAACAGTAAGACCTGCAGGTCCCATGTTCTTCTGTGCACCTGCGAAGATAAGACCGTATTTGGAAACATCAATCTTCTCAGACAAAATGCATGAAGACATATCTGCTACGAGCGGAACATTACCTACCTCAGGAAGCTCTGCAAAATGAGTTCCGTAGATAGTGTTGTTTGAACAAATGTAGAAATAGTCTGCATCTTTATTAAAAGTAGCAGGATCAAGCTTCGGAATGTAGCTGTATGTCTTATCCTTACTGGAACCAACAACATTTACTTCACAATATTTAGAAGCCTCTGACAAAGCTTTAGAAGCCCACTGTCCTGTAAGAACGAGGTCAATCTTACCTGTCTTTGTAGCAAGATTCATAGGAATCATAGCAAACTGTGATGAAGCACCGCCCTGAAGGAAAAGAACTTCATAATCGTCTGAAATACCGAGAGTCTGACGAAGGAGAGCTTCTGTCTCATCAATGATAGCCTGATAAACAGCTGATCTGTGGCTCATCTCCATAACCGACATACCGGCATCGCCGAAATTTACAAGCTCACTCTGAGCTTTCTTAAGTACGCTCTCTGCGATAACAGAAGGGCCTGCTGAAAAATTATATACGCGATCCATATCAACGCCTCCAAAATTTTTGCAAATTTTTTAAATACATTTAATTTTTTCTCAATCCGGCAATTATAGAAAATAAAACCAAATTGAAGTATTATTATACTCCTTTAAATTTTCAAGGTCAACACAACAATCACTTGTTGTTTAATATATTATATAAATCTTCCATCGAAAATTTAACAAAATCACTCACCGAGGAAAATTCTGCGAATACTTGCAATTTCGTCAACGGTGACGCCGATAGAAAGAAGGTAGTTTTCTGCTTTTTCTTGGGTAGTAGCCCCTTCGTACATAGAAAGCATGGTTGTCAAACCTGCAAAAGATTCCAAATCTGAAAAACCATCATTAAGCGCACTCAGATCATATTCGCGACGAAGGTCCTTATCCGACAAACCAAGCAACGCTTCAAGGATATAGCATACCGTACCGGTTCTGTCGCGACCGTAAGTACAATGCATATAAACAGGATAATTACTTTTATCGGCAAGATCTGAAAAGACCCTCCTTATACCCTCATAGTTTTGTTCTCTGAAAATTGTATCATACATGGTTACACCATAATAAATATGTTTTATATCATTGCCCAAAACATCCTTACCCTTCGGCGTATCTACTTTAGTGCGTAAATCCATATCTGTCTTGATTTTTAAAACAGAACGCATTTGCTCAATACCTTTTTCTGTCAAACAATATTTTGTCTCTATCGCACCGTCAATCTCGGTACCTCTGTATAAAAGCCCCTGTTTTACCTTTTTACCGGAGAGAGTTGTCCATCCGCCGATATCCCTCATATTGTAAGCTCCGTCAACATTCATAAAACGCGGCGAAACAGCCGTTTTGAACGAACCGCAAGATCCTGCAAGCGCACCGTCAGAAAGAGTTAAGTTAAGTCTATAATAATACTGCGTCCCTGATTTAAGAAGATATACGTCTACCGCATCGTTTTTATTCTCAAGAACAATCTTTTGAGCATCCATATAAGAAGAAAACTCTGAAACTTCGAGTTCAGCAAACTCCACAGAAACGCCAGCCGGGATTCCTGTTACAGTATAAGAAAAGCGAACAGGCAGTGCTGTATCCAAACGATTTTTCGAACCGTTAAAATTCTTGTAAAATTTGTCCGCTTTAACATTCTCTGCTGAATTCATATATGCGGAAACTGCAGGATTCATAATACATACTTCCTCCGAATATAAAGAAGTCTCAATCCGTATATATCCTTTTGTTTCAGCGATATCAGAAACAGGGAATTGTTCTTTCTCATCAGACTTTTCAACCCACAAAAGAACGCAAAAAAACAACACGCCGACAAAAAGAATTATACTTAAATTTATCAATGCATTACGATGTTTTTTTATAAAACGAACTATTTTATTATCCTTTTTATTACGGCGCGAGTAGTGTTTACCGCTGTGACTATGACTACCGTGATGATGGTGACTATGGTGATGATGGCTATGGTGGTGATGACTATGTGGATGGTGCATAGTCTCCGAAATTTCACCGTCCGAATCAGCAATATTTATAACCATATTTTCATTAGCACCTGTATCCGTATCATTATTTAAACTTGTAGCAATTTTTATATCCTCTGTTATTATGTCATCCATAAAAAATCTCCTCAAATCAACTTTCATATACCACTACTTCTTCGTCAGGTTGTGACTTAATCTCTGCACCGACTGCTCCATATAAATTTAAAGTTCTCAAAGCAATGTCGTCCCAATTATATTTTTTACAAATGTATTCAGTCGCTTTTGATTTATACTCGTCAACTTTATCAGGAAAATCGCATAAAGCCTTAAGAACACCTGCAAGTTCAGAGACATCGCTTTTCTTAAAAGTTATACCGTGCTTTTCTATAACATCCGAACACTCGGGAATATCCGATGTCACGCAACAGTTTCCATAGCTCATCGCTTCCAAAAGACTGAGCGGCATACCCTCAAGATCTGAAGGGAGAACATAAATATACGCATTACTGTAAAGTTCTTCTAAAATTCTGCCCTGGACAAATCCTGTAAATATAATATCCGGATTGTTTCCGGCAAGTGCGTGAAGCTCTTCTTCGTATGTTTTTGTATCGGAAGAACCGCCCGCTATAACAAGTTTTTTGCCGGTATTTAAATTTTTATATGCATCTATAAGATATGTAATACCCTTCTCAGGAACAAGTCTTCCCAGATAAAGAATATATTCGTCCTTTGAAAGACCGAACTTTTCTTTTATCTGAGCAACCTCTGTTTTTTTAGCGGGTATAACTCCGTTCGGAATAAAAACAGTATTACGACCGTATGTATCGTTAAAATATAGCTGAACATTTCTGCTGAGAACGATTATCTCGTCAGCAAACTTTGCAGCACATTTTTCACCGCTTCTTATGTACCATGACGCAAACTTTCCCCACTTAGCACGCATATGATCAAGTCCGTGAATAGTAGCGATGCAACGCTTTCCGAAAAGTTTCGGAAGCCACAACATAAAACAAGGTCCTTCCGCGTGAAAATGAACAATGTCGTATCTTCCGAAAGCCGCACAAATTGCAGCAAAAAAAGATGACGACATCGCAGAGAGACCTTTTTTATCCAAGGTCCATACATTTTTAAGTTTTATATTTTTATATTCTTTGAGTTTTTTACTATCGTAATCTGCACCGCTCACATGGTGACCGCGACGGTTGTAACAGGTAACATCATTTCCCTGCGATGCCATACGGCTCGCAAGTTCTTCTACAACTATCTCAACTCCGCCTTCGCGAGAAGGAATTCTCTTATGCCCAAGCATCGCTATTCGTAATTTTCTCTCGCGAGTCTGAGACATTATTCACCCTCCATACCACATACTGCACCAATAGTTTTAAATAAAATCGTTATATCTGTCTTTATACTTCTTTCACGGATATATTTCAAATCCAATTCTACCCATTCATCAAACGACAAACTGTTTCTTTGAGGCTGAATCTGCCAATAGCAAGTGATACCGGGAATAACAGCAAGTCTTTTATGCTGATGCTCGGTATACTGCTCTACTTCTCGCAAAAGTGGCGGTCTAGGACCGACCAAACTCATATCACCGCGCAAAACATTCCAAAACTGCGGAATTTCATCAAGTCCGGTTTTTCTCAGAAAACGACCGACACGGGTTATCCGCGGATCATCCTTTATCTTAAACACAGGACCTTCCATCTCATTTTTGTGAAGAAGCTCTTCAAGTTTGTGGTCGGCATTCGGAATCATTGTTCTGAACTTGTAAAACCTAAACTTTTTACCTTTGAAACCTATACGTTCCTGAACAAAGATCGGAGACGCTCCCGGACTGTCTATAATTATAATCAACGATATCACCAATATAGGAACAGAAAGCATCACAATTGCTATTACCGAAAGAACAACATCGAAAAATCTCTTCCAAAAGCTATATCCGGACTTCTTTTCTGTATTCACTTCTATAAACGGTTCTTTTACATTCTTTGCCACGTCCGTATATAACCTCCAAAATCCAAAATAACCGACAATACTCTATCAATTATTTTTAGGTTCGTAAAATAAATCTACTACTAATTCTTTTACCGAATCCTCATCCGGATAAAACTCTACCCACTCGGTGCCTACTTTGTTTTCACCGTCGATGTATCTGATGCCTTTAAACTCATATGTTGAAAGTTTTTCCGTAATCTCTTGTAACTGAGTCACAGAGCGATCGGAAACTATATGGTCAGAAATCGCCAATGAAGCCTCAGCAATAAACTTATCATCCTCATTGATTTTTTCAAGCGTTTTTTCGTAAAGCGCAGTCAGATACTGTTTTTGACGTGCCATTCGCGAAGTGTTACTACTGTCAGCTACCCCCCAACGTGTGCGCACATAACGAAGAGCATGCTCGCCCATCAAATTAACAGTTTCACCCTTTACCAAAGTGTCATCTATGCCGGCAAAATCATCAAGCACAGTAACCTCAACACCGCCGACCATATCATTAAAAACAGGAACAGCTTCCATTGTTACGGACATATAGTGGTTTACTTTTCTGCCCATAAGAAGTCCTGATACGGCATCTGCAACATTCCGGCAACTTACTTCTTTACCGTTACCTTCTGTATGTGCGAGTGCTATCTGTTGGATTTTGTCACCGATATCATTTCCGGCAACACCCAATACATCCGTTTTAGTCATAGTATCACGGTTTATATGTATCGCGCTGCAGGTTTTATCCGCATTGTCAAAAACATACAACATCAAAAAGTCAGACTGCATATCATTGCCGAAATCCTCATCATCCGATGTGCCTTCGTACTTGTCCAAACCGAGAACCAGAAATGTTTCAACATCCTTGTCTAAAATATATTCTTTTCCTTTGTACTCAAAAGAATCCTCAAGCTCGACAGTACCCGAATTATACTTTCTGTGATTTTTTTCCCACAGTCCGAGACACAACAACACCGCTGACACGATGAACACGCACAGCAAAACGACAAACGCATATCTTAAATATTTTTTCTTAAATCCCTTTGCAGACATCTTAAACTCCGCAAAATCAATCAGACTCTTTTTTCAGTCTCATGCCGACAAGAATCAATGCAACTGCAGAAACTGCCATAAGAACAATGTACGGAACAAGATTTATATCTCCTGTAGGCGGCTGTGGTACATCGATGTGAGTACCGTTGCTATTTACAACAATCGCGAAAGGAGAAATTTCATCGGAAATAAAAGTAAGTGTATCCTTATCTTCACCGGTAACCTTGGCACCACTGACAACTTTCCACTCACCGTCATGCTTATACATAAGACCAACGAAATTTTCAAGAGTTTCCGCACTCATCTTTATAGAGAAATTACTGTGACCGTTTTCGGTATGAGTACAATCATCAAGACTGATATCAAACAAATCGCTTACGGCAAGATTCTTTCCGGGTATACCTAAATCATCTGCAATATTTTTGAGATCCGGCTCCAAAACAGTTATGTCAGGAGCACCGACAATATCATCATATGCATCCTCCAAAGCTTCCCCGTCAACCTCGGGAAGTGTCTCTCTCTGTGAAAACGGAGTAATCTTTAACTGTGCAGAACAATCCTCTCCGTCCATAGTAAACTCCAATATCACAGGTGCCTTGTTTCCCGACGGGCTGGAAATAAATCCACCGGGTGCTGCGGTTGCGGAAAAACTTATTCCCATAACCATAACAAGAACAACACAGAACAAAAATGCCTTTCTCATAATAATAGCCTTCTTTCTTTTATATCACATATCAAGTGTTTTTAACTTTATCTAAATATCATATGCAATTCTATTTCTCTTTGGAACTGCTCTGATAGTATCTGTAGTATTTGTAATATTTGTACTTCCTGTACCTTCCGTACGAGCCCTTTTCGCCTTTGGACTCATTCATAACGCAACCGAGAACTTTTACATTTGAAAGTTCAAGCTGTCTGAAGCATCTTTCAAGCTCTTTCTTCTCTGTATACTCTTCTCGTATAACAACCACCATACCGGTAATCAATCCGGATATCGACAGCGCATCAGAAACAATATTCACAGGAGGCAGGTCAATTACAATATAATCAAACTTTTCTCTAAGCTCTTTTAAAATAGCTTCCATTCTTGTAGAACCGAGAAGCTCTGACGGATTGGGAGGAATATCGCCGGAAGGAAGTATATACCAATTCGAAAAAATCTCCGATCTGTATTCCGAAAGTTGCGCACCATGTCCCATCAAAAGATCTGTAAGACCACTGTTGTTTTCGATACCCATCTTTTTGGCAATAGACGGAATTCTTAAGTCACCGTCCATCAAAAGAACTTTTTTACCGTTTTCAGCAAGAACATATGATAAGTTTACAGCAGTAGTACTCTTTCCCTCACCTCTCATAGAACTTGTCACGCCTATAACAGGACACTTCTCATTCTCCGGCAAAGTAAAATTAAGATTTGTACGTAAAAGTTTGTATTGTTCCTTTGCGGTAAACTCTAAGTTCTTGTGCAAAGTCTTCTGGCTTGCCCTACCTGAAAAGAACATTTTCTTATTTTTCCTATTTGAAATTCCCATAACAGCTCACCTACTTTCCGTCAATCTTTTTACTCTGCGGCTGAGAATAGTACTCATAACGCTTTGAGCCGGAACCTAAAAGATCCGGAATCTTTGCCAATATAGGATACTCATATGTTTCAAGAACATACTCTTCACCATGTATAGTATCATCACCTATGGCAACAATTACCAAAACAATAACAGTTAAAAGAACGCCTACGGCGAGGCCTATGGCAGTGTATTTCGTAATACTCGGTGAAACCTTATCGGTAACAGGAACCGCATAATCGACGACCTCCATCGAAGCACCGTCGATAATTTCAGAAATTCTGACAGGCAAAACCTCCGCTATGCTGTTGGCAATTTTAGCAGACTTATTCGGATCATCCGTAGTAACCTTCACTTTCATAATTTCGGTATCATTTGAAGGATACGCATCAATCATATCGGATAATTCTCTGTATGAATAAGAAACTCCTGCCTTCTCCGCAACACGCTCAAGAGTTGTTCTGTTGTCCAGAAGCTCACTGTATGTCTTTACAAGACTCTGCGCCGCAGTAATCTCAGAAGAACTTATGCTGAAGCTGGTATTTCCCAAAGAAAAAGAACTGTTATTTACATAAAGCATAACCGACGAAGAATATTTCGGTGTAATCAGATATGCAGCAGTACAAAACCCGATAGCCGCCGCTATCAACCCGGTCAAAACAATAATCCATGCCCTATGCCATAAAGTTCTCAATATATGAAGTAAATCGACAACATAATAATCATTTGAATTTTTTTCAGGATTAGTCATATGTCTTATTCTGTCCCCTTGTATAAAATAAACATCATTAGTTGAAAATCGGGCACAACAGCCCTATTTTTCATTCTCATTATAGCACTTAAAAAATATTAAGCAAGGAAACATTTCGCGAATTATTAAATAAAGTTTGCATTATTCATTAAAAAACTATAAAATTTTCTTGTAAAAACACTTTTCAGAGAGAGAGAAATGAATAATTCATTTGTATACAAAGAAGCACTTCAATACGCAACAAAGAAGCACTTGGGACAATTCCGAAAAGAAGGCGTGCCGTATATTACGCACCCCATCGCAGTCGCAGAAATTTTAAAAAAGCAGGGATTTAATGAAGAATACCAAATAGCAGGACTATTTCACGATCTTTTAGAAGATACCGATGCAACCGAACAAGAAATATTAACTTTCGGGGGAGAAAAAGTTTATGAAGCAGTAAAGTTGCTTACAAAAACAGAAGGTTACATAATGTCGGAATATATCAGAAACATAAAAGCCAATCCGATTGCATTTAAAGTAAAGGCAGCAGACAGACTCCACAATTTACAATGTGCAGTTATTGCAGATGAAAAATTCAGGAGGAAATATATAAAGGAAAGCCTTGAATGGTACACGGATTTTGACGACGAAATACCTCCGGCGATAGAAGCTCTCAAAAAAACACTCACAAGTAATTAATGTAAAAAGGAGTTACAGTATGGCAATAAGACTTAACGAAGACCAAGAAATCGTTGCAACAATAAAAGAAGGGCTTAGGGCAAAAGGCGGTTACTGCCCCTGCCGATTACAAAAAACAGAAGAAAATAAATGTATGTGCAAAGAATTCCGCGACCAGATAGCAGATCCGGAATTCGAAGGATATTGTCACTGCATGTTGTATTATAAAACCAAAGACTAAACGAAGCCGCCCCGCTCAAAAATATTTTGAGCGAGGCACGTTGGTTATACGATATATTTGTTTAATATAGGAATTCTATTCAAAATCCACGATGCAGTAAATGCAACAACGCAAACTATAACCGCTATACAAGGAACTGCCAATATAGGATTGAATGACAGAGTATTCAATCCAAATTGCTTGTCAAGAAACTCTATCACCAACGCATGGATTAAATAAACACCAAAACTATATGTTGACAGTTTTCCGACAATTTTTCCGATTTTCGCAGACTTCAGTGAATTATATTTAAAGAAAACAAATACCGCAACACTTTCCGCAAGCACGTTTAAAGTCAAATTCCCATAGAAAAATTCATCAAGCGTCGGATTTTTAACC
Source organism: Oscillospiraceae bacterium (assembly GCA_015069195.1). Taxonomy (GTDB): domain Bacteria; phylum Bacillota; class Clostridia; order UBA1212; family UBA1212; genus SIG423. Next base: position 130,064 of record SVJA01000002.1, read on the forward strand.
GAAGATACATAGCAGAACACCATTGTACTAATAGCTCCGACTATGCCCATCACATATATAAAAATCCTTGCCTTTTTATTAAACTCACTTTTACTGAGCATATGTCCGAGAATAAAATATGCCGGATATCCCGCAATGAGTTCTAAATGCATCTTCCCATAAAGATTTTTATAAATATTGTTTATTACTGTAAATGGACTGCCTCCGAACACGACAGCGACTTGCATAAACCAAGGCAAGGCAAAAACAAATACAAAAGAAAGGGTCAAAAAATATTTTGCAATCTGTTCAGATTCAACAATCTTTTTTAAAATCGGGACACAAATATAAATACCTATTATCATAGGGATAAACCACATATGATAATGCCCACGGAAAGTTTTTGCAAAAATATCACTTATACCTCCGCCGTCGATAAAGGCATATATGGCACCCCAAATGACATATGACACTACAAGGCGCAGAATATTCTTCGAAAAAATTTTACGAATCGGAAAATCTCTCTCCAAAAAAAGCGCACCACTTATCATTACAAAAACAGGCACGCCCCATCTAACCACGCTATCAAAAAAATTAAAAACATACCATTCAAAAGAAGAAACTTGCGAAGAAACAAAATTCTGAGCAGCTATGTGCAAAACACAACTGCCACTGTCGCAACAACTCTAAGATAATCGAAATACACAACTCTGCCTTTCATACGGTATAACCTATCTTAATGGCAACTTCCGCCGCAGCTATGACTTCCGCAACCATGTGAGCCGCACGAATGACCTTCATCATGATGATGTTCACCGTGATGATTACACTTCACATCCGGATTGTACAAAAGCGAGTTTGAAAGGAATGCTTCTACTGCGGCATCACAATTACCGGAAACTCCGCCGAACAATTTTATACCGGCCTGAGCAAGAGCCATCTGTGCTCCGCCGCCGATACCTCCGCAAATCAAAACATCAACATCTATATCCCCGAGCAATCCCGCAAGCGCGCCATGACCGCTTCCGTTTGTATCAACAACAGCACTGCGGACAATCTTTCCGTCCGCTATATCATAAATTTTAAACTTTTCGGCATGACCGAAATGCTGGAAAATCTCTCCGTTTTCGTAAGTTACAGCTATTCTCATAAGCTCCACAACTCCTCTTAACTTATTTATATATTTTATTTTACCCCGCACCCAAAATAAGTCAACAACAAAACTGTTACATTTTTCAGAAACTGTGTTACAATTAAACCGATAGTTAAATACAATTGTTTTCTAAGGAGAAATGTATGAAAATTGTAACAAAAATCCTCGCGGCATTTATGTCGATATTATTGGTGGTATTGCTTGTCGTGACACCCGTAATTTCATTTGCGGCAAATGTTATCAGCAGAAACACGATAAAAGAAATAATTACAAACCCGGAAATAAAAAGCAAGTTGATATCTTCGACATTGCCCGACAATGCAAAAGACAGTGCATTTTTCGAAGAATTTCTGAGCAGCAACTGTTTTGATGAAATGTTTGTTGAAATCACAGATTATATGCTCGCGCCTATCTACGGAGAAAACAAAACTTTGACAGCACAGGATATTTCACGAATAGCGGAGAAAAACATTGATGAGCTGGTTGCCATATTTAAGAAAACAGCTCCCGAATCAGAACAGCTGAGCGATACAGAATTAAGAGAATCGTTGCTCCAATCAATCACCGGATCTTCACCCGATATGATAAAGTCACTTGACGAAGCACGCAAAGAATTGCCGTTGTCCGAATTTGCACTCATCATCAAATACATAAAAATTGCTTTCTATATTGTCATCGGACTTGTCGTTGTTTTGACAGGACTTATTTGCCTCTGCACATACAGAAGATTCAATGCATTCATATGGGTCTGTGCAGACTACGGCGTCGCGGCACTGTTGGTATTTACAATTTCATGTTGTATGACATTTATAACAGACTTCATATCTGTCGCAGTGACCAATAGTGTTGCAGAAATATTTGTAAATTTTGTTATAGATAAGTTTGATTCTTACTTGATTACCGCCGCTATAATATACGCAGTTATAGCACTTTTGTGCCTTGCGGCAGCAATCACATTCAAAAATGTTTTCAAAAAGAAAAAGGCGGCTCAGAAACCGATTGTTCAAAATGAATCACCGGCACTCGCTGCGGAAACAGAAACAAAGTCGTCACAAGAAAGATTTTCCGAAGCAGAAGAATTTATTTTTGTAAACTATAACAATAATAATTAAAAGAATTTTGCAATGCGGCGACCGCAGGTCGCCGCGCTTATATTATAAACCGGTCGGCGCTACGTTCTGTAAACGCAGCGCCGACCGGTTCCTTTTATCCAATAAATTTTACGAGAATTGCATTAATGATATTTCGGCAAATAATCACCGTGAGCAACAATCAAATCGTCAACCATTGCCTTGATAGTATCAATGTCAAGTTCGCTTGACGTGTGAGGATCAAGCATTGCGGCCTGATAAATATGCTCTTTCTTGAGAGTATGTGCAGCCTCGATTGTGAGAAGCTGTACATTTATATTTGTCATATTCATTGCAGCACACTGAACAGGCAAGTTGCCGACATAGCAAGGTGTCACGCCACGACCGTCAACAAGGCACGGAACCTCTACGCAAGCCTCACGTGGAAGATTTGATATCAAACCGCCTTTGTTAAGAACGTTACCACCAATTTTGTACGGAGTGTCTGTAACGATGGATTCCATTATGTATGAAGCATATTCGTGGCTTCTTTCGTGATCTTTTACGCCCTCTTTTAGCAACTGCTGATACTCTTCTTTCCAAGCTGCAATCTGGTTTTCACAGCGGCGCGGATATTCGTCAAGAGGAATATTATAACGCTCAATAAGTTCAGGGTATTGGCTCTTTATATAGAAATTGTTGTACTCAGCATTGTGCTCACTTGACTCTGTGCAGTAGTAACCGAAGTTTCTGATGTAGTCAAGTCTTACATTATCCCAATAGTCCGGATCAACGGCTTTTGCAAGCGCTCTTTTTCTTATTTCAGGATAGAGATCTACACCGTTTTTGTCCTTTATTTCAAGGAGCCAAGCCATGTGATTTATGCCTGCAATAAGCTCTTTTCTGCCGTCAAGCTTGTCACTCATATCAAGTGAATCAAGCAAGACTCTCGAGCAAACCTGCACGCTATGGCAAAGTCCGACAGTTTCGATAGCGGTGTATCGCTGCATATAACCGGAAAGCATCGCCATCGGATTTGTATAATTTAAGAAAATCGCGTCCGGACAAACTTCTTCCATATCGTTTGCGAAATCTTTCATTACCGGAATAGTACGAAGTGCACGCATTATACCGCCGATTCCGAGTGTATCACCGATAGTCTGTCTGAGACCGTATTTCTTCGGTACTTCAAAGTCAATAATGGTACACGGGTCATACAAGCCTACCTGTATAGCATTTATTACAAATGTTGCACCGCGAAGAGCTTCTTTTCTTTGCTCAGCACCAAGATAACATTCAATTTTTCCGTAACCGCCTTTTGCCTTACGCATAGCCTCAAGAATTACACGACTCTCTTCAAGGCGATCTCCGTCAATATCATAAAGTGCAAACACGCTGTCTCTGAGCGCCTCACTGCACATACAGTCACCGATAACATTACGTGCAAACACGGTGCTGCCGGCACCCATAAATGTGATTTTCATACAAGATTTCCTCCACATTGTATTTTCTTGTCATTTATTGTGTTTATTGTGTCACAAAACGAGCGTATTTTACATTGATTTTTGTGTGTAAAACTTGTTATAATGTTGTACATTTACATTGCGGGGGCAAAAATGAAATTCATAGATATTATCATCAACAAAGATTATTCCGGCTACAACCCAATTGTTTTCGGGCACCAAGAATGTCCACCGTCTTGGGCATACGGCCCTGCAGTCAGAACTTATTGGCTTTTACACTATGTACACGAAGGCAAGGGAAAATTCATTCGCGAAGGGAAAACATATAACATAAAAAAGGGCGAAATCTTTGTAATTCCGCCCTTTATCGAAACGTACTATCAAGCCGACAGCCAATATCCCTGGAAATATACATGGATCGGTTTTGAAGCCGACGAAAAATCCGAAAAAACATTTAATGAACCTGTATTACGCCGCCCCGATTCCGAAAAAATATTTGAAGATATGAAACGTTGTTTTGATATGGAAAACAGCAAAGGCGCATTTCTGAGCAGCAAAATCTGGGAGCTCGTCGCACTTTTAATGGAATCTGACAAATCGACCGCATCGCATATCGACAAAGCAATCAGCATGATGCAATCGGAATATTCCTCAGGCATAACCGTCGCCGAAATTGCCAAACAAGTAAACCTCGACAGGTGTTATTTCTCCGCACTGTTCAAAAAAGAAATCGGAATCTCCCCTATAGACTATCTGACCGAACTTAAACTCCGCAAAGCAGCGGAACTTATCTCGGTCTACAGAAAATCACCCACAACTGTGGCAATCTCGGTAGGCTACTCAGACTACTGCCACTTTTCAAAAGCATTCAAAAAATTCTTCGGCTGTTCACCGAGAAAATATTCGGAAACAGACAAATAACAAAACAACCTAACTGACGATACCGTAAATGCCCGTAACAGGATCCCGAAAAAGCGGTATCGCAGGTGTAGCAAAAGTAAACACCACGAAAGGCACACCAATCAGGCATATCAACAAAAATGCAATTTTAGGATATTTGCAACCGAAAATTTCATTTTTAAAAAGTAAATATTCTATAAAGAATTCTATTGCCGCCGCGATAAAGAATATTACAATATTTATCCAATCGGGAGACTTACCGATTGCTCCGTTATAGGTATAAAAAAGCGCCGGAATTATTAAAAGACCGATCACGATTCCGGCAAGTTTCACACACCAAAAATTTTTATATTCGCTAAAGTACCTGCTCTGTATGAGTGCAAAAACAAAACTCGGAAAAAACAAAAGTTTCATATGTTCCCACGTTGATTCGTTCACCGCAGAGAACGGCGCCACTAATATACTTTGATTCGTCCAATCATAAACAAAATGAAACAGCGATCCGAAAACCGTCGTAAAAACAAACCCGGCAAACTGATAAACAGATAATTCTCTTTTCATACCAAAACCGCCTGCAAAAAATCATTAAAAATTTATGTACCCTCAAACAGAATTATTCGTAAAATAAATATTTATCAAGACAGATCAAAGCACTTTGTTGCAAGCGACGTTTTATTGTGCTATAAAGAAATTGTTAGGAGAAATTGCTATGAAATTATTGATAAATGCACTGACAAAATTCATATGCGGTATTTTGCTTGTCGGACTTTTAATATTCCTTCCGGCAGGAACTTTTTCCTACACCGGCGGCTGGCTCTTTGCAGGACTACTTTTTATTCCGATCCTGATAATGGGCATCGTACTTTTCATCAAAGCGCCTGAACTTCTCAAAAAGAGACTCGACAACAAAGAAACCGAAACAACCCAAAAGGGTGTTGTACTTTTCTCCGGAATTATTTTTCTTGGCGGATTTATCACAGCCGGTCTCGACTTCCGATTCGGTTGGTCATCCGTCCCGAAGCCGGTTATCATAATCGCATCAATACTTTTCCTCGCATCGTACGGTCTGTACGCCGAAGTAATGCGCGAAAATGCTTACCTTTCCCGCACCGTCAAAGTTTCCGAGAATCAAAAGGTAATCAGCACCGGACTCTACGGCATAGTCCGCCACCCCATGTACGCAGCAACAATCCTTATGTTTTCAATGATTCCGATAATCCTCGGCTCATGGTGGTCGCTCTTAATATTCCTAGGATACCCAATCGTTATCGCAGTTCGCATAATCAATGAAGAAAAAATCCTCACCGAACAACTCGACGGATATGATGAATATAAACAAAAGGTGAAATACAGGGTGATACCGTGGGTGTGGTAATGGATATTACATAAATTTTGCCAAAAGCAAAGTCCATTTTATGGCGCAGTTGCTTTGCTAAAATAAATTTATCAATGGAATAAGTTGAATTTATTACTGTGTAAACTGTTGAGATTTAACTTGTTGTATGAGATAATAGAATTCGGTATTCATGATATTTTCAGCAAGGAGATTTTTTATGAAAGTTATTAGTTTGTTCAGCGGATGCGGCGGACTTGATTTAGGCTTCGAGAAAGCAGGATTTACAATACCTGTCGCAAACGAATTTGATAAAAACATATGGGATACCTTTATTGTCAATCACCCGAAAACTAAACTTATAAAGGGAGATATACGAAATATTAAAGAAGAAGATTTTCCTGACAAAATCGATGGCATAATTGGTGGACCACCCTGCCAAAGTTGGTCAGAAGCAGGCTCATTGAGAGGAATTAATGACGAACGCGGTCAACTTTTTTATGAATACATCCGAATACTAAAAGATAAACAACCCAAATTTTTTTTGGCAGAAAACGTAAGCGGAATGCTTGCAAATAGACACGCTGGCGCAGTCAAAAATATTTTTGATATGTTTGACAACTGTTATTATGACGTCTCTATTACGCTTGTAAACGCAAAAAACTATGGTGTTGCCCAAGAAAGAAAAAGAGTGTTTTATATTGGATTCAGGAAAGATCTCAATATAACATTTACATTTCCCAAAGGATCTACTGAAGATGATAGCAAAAAAATAACCCTTAAGGACATAATTTGGGATTTACAAGACACTGCAGTTCCAGCTGCAGAAAAAAACAAACACAACGTAAATGCTATCAATAATAATGAATATTTTACCGGTTCGTACTCTCCAATTTTTATGAGCAGAAATCGTGTAAAAAGATGGGATGAGCAAGCATTTACAGTCCAGGCATCAGGACGCCAATGTCAACTACATCCGCAAGCGCCTAAAATGATCAAGCACGACCACAACGATTATCGATTCGTCGAAGGAAAAGAACATTTGTACAGAAGAATGACAATCCGCGAAGTAGCAAGGATACAAGGGTTTCCGGATGATTTTAAATTTATTTATACAAATACCAACGATGCGTATAAGATGATTGGTAATGCTGTTCCAGTCAATTTGGCATACGAGATAGCAGTTGCTATAAAAAAAGCGCTAAGGAGTGTTGAAAAATGAGCAACCAAAGCAATAACAAAGGCAGAGCATATGAATATATTTGCCTGCAAACACTATATAGAGAAATTAGTGCCATGCGCCCGGCACAGATCCTTGAAAACAGTAGTTTTCAGGCTGCACAGCGCGCATGGGAAACTATTGATGTATGCACCCGCGACACGTTAAAAATCAGTGCAAAAGCCGCAGTTGCAACTCTTTTTGATATGGAACCACTGATTTTAGAAGATGACGGTAATTATCTTGAGCTTTTCATACAGCCTGACACAAAAGGGGAATTGGGTGATGTAAGAGATATTATTATCTTAAGAAGAGATATCCGCTGGGAAATTGGATTGAGCATTAAGCACAACCACTTCGCAGTCAAACACAGTCGTTTAGGCGGACAATTAGATTTCGGAGAACGCTGGTTTGGCATCCCCTGTTCTAAACAATATTGGGAAGATATTGCGCCAGTTTTTAAATATCTCGGAGAAGAAAAGAAAAACAACAAAAAGTGGAGTGGGCTTCCTGCCAAAGAAGCAGACGTATATGTTCCTCTTTTAAAAGCATTTGTCGCCGAAATTACTAGAGCAAATACTGTACATAACGATGTTCCACAAAAAATGGTTGAATACTTACTTGGAGAATTCGATTTTTACAAAGTAATCAGTATTGACAATGAAAAAGTTACACAAATACAAGCCTACAATATGCGAGGCACCTTGAATAAAGCAAGCAAATTAAACACACCGAAGATTACAGTTCCGATAGCAGCTTTACCAACTCGAATTGTAAGTTTAGATTTTAAGCCAGGAAGTCAAAATACAATCGAACTTTATATGGACGGAGGATGGCAATTCAGTTTTCGAATTCACAATGCCTCAACATATGTTGAAACAAGCTTGAAATTTGATATACAAATAATCGGTATGCCCACAACAATTATTTCACTTAATTGCACATGGAATTAATCTCGCAATATGGTCTTTCAATATCCATAAAGCTTAGTTATTGTAGGAACTAATTTCTAATCGAAAAATTAACTGTACGTACACAGAACTAATTGGAACATAATAAAGTGAATTAACCCAATTAATTATATACTAGGCAAATACTATCAATCGAAGAAAGGCCTTAGAAATATGAACTATACTCCCATTGTAAACAGTAAATTAAATGTTTTTAGAAAAAATTACAGTTTGGAGAACTTACCGGAAAATGATTTGTTTGAAATTTTTATAAATAATATAAAACCTACCAACCAGAATCATTCTCTGCAGTTAATGATTTGTTTGATCAAATATGCGTAGGCGGACAAGGAGATACCGGAATAGATGGACTAGCAATACGAGTAAACGGAATCTTTATATCGACAAAAGAAGATGTAGATAACATAATACGGACAAATAACAGAATAAATATTGATTTCATCTTTATTCAATCCAAGAATAAGCCTCACCTTGATTCTGGCGAATTCGGTAAATTTATGGATGGCATAACTGATTTTTTAAGCGAAACGCAATTTGAACCACATAATGCAAAAATAGCTAATTGGATTGAACTTAAAGACTATCTTTGTTGTGAGGAAATACTGGTACACTGGGAAAACAGTCCTAGTATTAAAATATTTTTCGCATATACAGGAGAGTGGAAAGAAGATCCTCATATTATCGCGAAATTCGAAAGAACAAAATGCGAAATAGATAAAATAGGTCTTTATCAGGACGTAACTATTAAGTATTTGGATTGCGAAAAAATAAAAAAACTTTGCGATGAGGTTGATAATCAATTCAATAAAGCTATTACAATTATTGATGCTTTAGAGTTGAACGAGGCCCACGATGTGACATCATCAAGAGTGCTCCTTTGTGCAGCAAAAGACTTCATTGAATTACTATTAGATGATGACTTAGAACTTAGGCGTACATTGTTTAAAGATAATGTACGAGATTATCAAGGTTCTACCGAAATTAACGATGAAATCTTTAACACTATAAAAAACGATCCTGAAAATTTTTGCTTATTGAACAACGGAGTAACGATAGTGTGTCGTTCAATGATGCCGGCCAATAGAAAAATCAACATAGAAAATCCCCAAATTGTAAATGGGTGCCAAACCTGTACAACATTATACAAAGCATTTAAAGAAAATATTGATTTAAGCAAAGTATCACTAATCGTTAAACTGATTTCAACAGTTAACAATAACGTGACCAATCTTATTGTAAAAGGCACGAATCGCCAAAATGTCGTTTACGATGAAGCATTCGAAATCACCAGACAGTTTCATAAAGATTTTGAAGAATTTGTTGAAGTTTTTCAAAGCAATTTACCTTCGGTTAACAAGATTTACTACGAACGACGTTCAAATCAATTTGCAAACATAAGTAATATTAACATAAATCAAAAAGCAAACTTTAAAATATTAATTCAAAGCTTTATTAGTATTATATTACAAATGCCACATGAAGGATTTGTGCATGATTCATATTTGCTTGCAAAATACAAAAATCGTATTTTTATTGAGGGTCAATCCTTTTTGCCATATTTTTTGGCAATCTTTTTAAACATTAAAACGGATCACATTTTTAAAAAGAATTATGAAAAATACAGATTTGTAACTACATATAAACATCAAATTCTTTGTCTTTTGGTTGAATCAGTTGGAGGCGTAGTGCCAGATATTAATAATTCAAAAAAAATAGATGAGTTTTCACAAAAAGTATATGCAGCAATCTGTGAAGATGCCGCACTAGAGCAACACCTTAATTCAGCAATAGAGCTTTTTGATAAAATTAAAGAAAACTGGATAAAAGAAAAAGGTGTAAAATACAAATATTCTATAAAAGATAATTCCGATTTTACAAAATATATGTTGACATATGTTAGAGGCGGGAACACTGATAAAATATTACAAGAAATAGTAGAAAACGATTTAAGAGGTACCGTTGTTACCGTCAAAAAAGATAGAAACGGCTTGTCATATGGTTATATTAAGCACTCTCCTACAGATGTTTTTATTCATGAAGATGATAATCCAAAGATTAGGTTTTATGATCTTAAAGGAAAAGATGTTGTATACACAATATCCTCACCAACAAAATACAACACATCAAGAGGAAAGATTAAGTATGTTGTTAAGCAAGATTAATCCATTTTCTTTTATAAAATAAACTTTGTTAGCATACAAAAAACAGAACCCTGTCACCTCGATAAAAGCAAAAGCGACGGTCACGTACCGTCGCTTTTGCTTTTATCGAGGTGACAGGGTTCGAACCTGCGACATCCAGTTCCCAAAACTGGCGCGCTCCCAACTGCGCTACACCTCGAAACTATCATATTTCATTATATGCTTTCAACAAAGAAAGCTTGCGTATTCTATCATAATCGCAAGAAAAAGTCAAACCGCACACGCATCATAAACACATCCCACACCGGCAAAACAAAGAACTTTTTTCAAGTAAACAAATTTTTAGCGGGTACAAAACAGAAAAACACAATATTTTGTTAAATGGTTTACAGAATGCACAAAAAATGGTATCCTTGTAGTGTGTGCTATATGACTTTTACAAATGATTAGGCAATATTGCAGGAGGCATTTATGAATAAATTTCACAAAACGACATTGCTGAAAAGAATTGTTGTTTTCTTAGTTATAACAGCTACAGTGTTTTGCAGTACCTTTGCAGTAAGCGCAACGGAGCTGTCAGATAAGCGAGACGAAAAAGACGAGATACAGAGCGATCTTGACAATATCAGAGACGAAAAAGACGAGTTGGAGAACCAGCTCGGAGACAGTCAGGACTCGTTGACCGATGCGGAGAACGAGAAAAAGATTCAAGAACAGATAAAGCAGGACAGAATTGCGGAGTTGAGAGCGCTAAAGAACGACATCGCCGCATTGGATGCAGAGATTGCACAAGCCGAGATTGATTTCAAAGAAAAAGAAAGTTTGTTCCTCGAAAGAGCAAAAGTAATGTATCAGTATTCCGACTATAGTATGCTCGATATGTTGCTCCAGTCAGATGACATATTTATGTTTTTCGAAAAAATTTCCATGTATCGAAAAATATTGGAAAATGACAAAGCGTTGATGAACGAAATCACCGTCATGAAAGGCACACTGTCGCATATGAAAAAGCTTCAGGAAGAAACCTTTGCAAACCAGGAAATTCTCATAGCGCAAATTGACAAAGCCATTGAGTCTATAGAAAACGATATTGCACTTAAGCAGGAAGAATACGACGAGTTGCTCGCTACACTGGATGAAATCGAAGCAAACGAAAACGACCTGGCAGAAGATTTGAAACAAATCGATGACGAAATCGCACAGCTTGAGTACGAAGAACAATTAAAAAAAGAAGAAGAGTCAAATAACAGCAGTAATTCCGAAAGCAGTTCGAGTGGTAACAGCGGAAGCAGCAGTTCCGGAAGCGTATCTTCATCGGGATACATATTCCCTCTGTCTACGAGCGGATATTCATACTATTCCTCTAAATACGGTTACAGAGTACACCCGATTTCCGGCGTATACAAATTCCACTCCGGAATAGACCTTGCGGCGAGCAAAGGCACACCCATATATGCAATCGCCGACGGAGTTGTAACCGTATCGCGTTATGACGAATCAGGATACGGACATTGGATAGAAATACGCCACGCAGACGGAACATTATCACGTTACGCACATGCAAATGAAAGATATGTTTCAGTAGGAGCCACCGTTCGACAGGGACAAACCATCGCAGCGGTCGGCAGAACAGGTACTGCTACAGGACACCATCTCCATTTTGAGATCTGGAAAAAAGGCTCGACGGTAAATCCGATAGAATACATAAAATTACCTTGGTAAAATCGTTCAATTTATAACATTTTAGGAGCTGTGAAAACAGCTCCTTTTTTACAAGTAAAAAGACTGTGTGTCCCGTACAATCAGTATAAAAACATTAAAGCAACGGTCCTGTCCGTCTGATTTCAACCTATATTCTGAATTACGCCAAATTCATACAATCATAGTTCAGATAATCCGCAATCAACGACACAAATTCTGAATTTGTCGGTCTGCCCTTTTGTATATTAACAGTAAATCTGAAAATATCATTTATAAGTTCTGTCTTTCCGCGAGTCCACGCTACATCAAGCGCGGTTCTTATAGCACGCTCCACGCTCTGAGGACTTTTCTTATACTTATTTGCAATTTCCGGATAAATCTCCTTTGTCATCCTGCCGGAAACCTCATGGCTTTCCATAACCATCAAAATAGCCTCACGAAGGTAATCGTGACCGCACAAATGCGCAGGGATACCCATATCGTGTAAAAGCTGGGTAATTTTCACAATAAGACGTCTCTGACCATAGCTTTTATCAACATCAAAGCCGGAAGCGGCCGACGGCATCATAACTGGCTCTTCTATCACCGAAAAGTTACTTTTCCCAAACGACATATAATTTCGCGAAGAACCACCGCTCATAAATCTTTTCGATGCAGACTTAACAATATCTGTAACAGACTCAGGCAAAATCGGTTTTACAAAATAACCAAAAACACCTGCTACAGAGGACTCTTTTATATACCGGTCATTATAAAACGAAGAAACAACAATTATTTCGCAATCCTTGCCGCCCGACAAAACAGAACAATTCTTTATAAAAGACAATCCATCAACTCCCGGCAATACAACATCCATAATAATAACGTCCGGCTGCTCGCGTCGCACAGTATCAATAAAGCAAGAAAAATCATTCACAACAAAAACATCACACGAAACAGAATCAATCAAAGACTTCCTAACCGAATCAGCGAAAAAAGCATCCCCGTCCGCAATAAAAATCTTCAAATTTCTCTCATCCATAAACTACACTCCCAAACAATAAAATCAAACGTGATTTGCATGTAAAAGAGTGTAAAAAAGCTGCAAAAAAAAACGCATATATCACGCTTGCAAAAGGGATATTATCATAAAGAATCCCAACATTAAAGGATTTATGATATTTCCCGGGAAATACCTCTGTTTTTTTGAAAATTTGTCCGATTTGTGTTGAATAAATAAAAAACCACTTTTTCACGAAGTTTCCCACAGCCTGTGGGAAACCCTCCAAAAACCAAAACCTCAAAAAACACGTCAACCATAGGCTTTTCGGACTTTTTTAAAAGTTTCCCACAGTTTTGCCGCAAGCCTGTGGGAAATTTCATTTTTGCCTTTATTTAACGATAAAACTAAACTTTTTCAGTGTCGAAATTCTTTGAATCCGCTCGAAGTATTTTTGTCAATTTTTAACGATTTTGTGCAAAAAAAGCACTAAAAAATTTTTTAAATTTTTAGTGCTTACCCCTTGACAAATTGTCTTTTTTCAGCATTTGAAAAAATGCTGAAAATCGGTGCGGGAAAACCACATTTTTCGATGTGGTTTTTCCCGCAAAGCATTTCCCGCCGGTAAATGCTTTGCGGCGTCAGTTCTCGCTGACGCCGCACCTTCAAAACGATATATATTTATCAAATCAAAACTTCAAACTGATATCAAGACTCTTGACCGAATGAGTCAATTTACCGATTGAGATGATATCAACACCCGTTGCTGCAACGGAAACTATTCTTTCCTCTGTCATATCTCCGGAAGCCTCGGTGAGCGCTCTGCCGTCGATGTATTTTACTGCCTCCGTCATCATTTCATTGTTCATATTATCAAGCATTATGATATCAGCCTTTACCGCAACAGCCTCTTTTACCATATCGAGAGTTTCGGTTTCAACTTCAATCTTTACTGTATGAGGAATGTTTGCACGAACAGATGTCACCGCTGCGGTAATTCCGCCTGCAGCGGCTATATGATTGTCTTTTATAAGAACGCCGTCAGAAAGAGAAAAACGATGATTGCTTCCGCCGCCGACTCTTACTGCATATTTTTCAAGATAACGAAGTCCGGGAGTAGTTTTTCTGGTGTCTGCAATCTTTACATTGTAATCCTTCACCAAATCAACGAATCTACGCGTCATAGAGGCTGTTCCGGACATTCTCTGAACGAGATTGAGTCCGACTCTTTCACCCTTCAGAATTGCTCTGGAGGGTCCTTTGAGAGTTGCTATCAATTCACCCTTCTCGACAACATCTCCGTCAGCCTTAAGCATTGTAATTTCAACGTCGGGATCTACAAGTTCGAAAACCCTGCTGAAAACGGGAAGACCTGCGATAACTCCTGACTCCTTTGCGATAAGTCTGCCTTCGGAAATTCTGTCAGCCGGAACGGTATACTCAGTAGTTATATCGCCAAACGGCATATCCTCGTCAAGTGCCGCGTAAAGTATTTCGTCAACCTTCATAAAATCTATCATTCATTAACACTCCTTATGATGTTTCTTCTCCAATTCTTATCATCAGTCTGAGGGAAATCAAGCCTGTAATGGGCGCCTCTGCTCTCTTTGCGTTCGAGCGCCGAAGTTATCAACGCCTCTGCTAAAAGCACGTTATTCTGCAAAATAAAGGCCTCTATGCAAGCATTCTCCGTTCCATCAACAGTTTCTTTTATTTCACGAACCAACTTCAAAGCCTTTTTCATCTTATCTTCGGTTCTGATTATGCCGACATTGTGAGTCATAGAATGTCTTAACTGAGATATACACATTTTTAACTCATCAACGGAAAGCGCAGGTTTTCTTTCAACTTCACATACAAAACGAGGAAACGCGCCATCAAAATCGCACAAAATTTCTTCCGCCTCAACACCGATTCTGTGACCGAAAACAAGACCTTCAAGAAGAGAATTACTTGCCAATCGATTAGCGCCGTGAATACCGTTACAAGCAGCCTCACCGCACGCATAAAAGCCCTTTATAGACGTTTTGCCGTAAACATCAGTCTTTATTCCGCCCATACAGTAATGTTCGGCAGGAGCTATCGGAATGAGGTCCTCAGCCATATCTATACCGTAGTTCTTACAAGTAGCAAAAATCATAGGGAATCTTTTTTCAAGATATTCTCTGCCTTTATATCTTATATCAAGGAAAGCATTGGTTTCGCCGTTCTTTTGCATTTCAAGAAAAATAGAACGTGCAACAACATCACGAGGAGCAAGCTCTGCCTTTTCGTGATATCTCTCCATAAATCTTTCACCCTTGCCGTTCTTAAGGTGAGCGCCCTCACCACGAACCGCCTCGGAAATAAGAAAACTTCTGTTTTCCTTATGATAAAGAACAGTCGGATGGAATTGAACAAATTCAAGGTCCATAAGCTCAGCACCCGCTCTGTAAGCAAAAGAAGCACCGTCACCTGTTGCAACATCCGGATTTGTGGTGTACTGGTACAAATTACCGTAACCGCCCGAAGCACAGACAACAAGACCTGCATAATAAATTTTATATTCCGTGGAATCTTCGTCAAAAACAAGAACACCGTAGCAACGATCATCTTTTACAAGCAAATCCACAACCCATATCTGCTCGTGGATATGAACGTTTTCACGCGCGGAAACACGCTGGATGAGTTTGTCGCAAACTTCCTTACCCGTCGCATCACCAGCATGAATAATTCGTCTGGTGCTGTGTGCCGCCTCTCTCGTAAGAGCCAAAGTGTTCGAATCTTTACTGCTCTTATCAAAATCAACGCCTAATTTACAAAGCCTGTCAATATTCTCTGCGGCTTCGTCAACCAACACTCTTACAGTGGATTCATTACAAAGGCCTGCACCGGCAAGCAATGTATCATTCATATGCATATCGGGAGAATCGTCTTTATCAAGAGAAACAGCAATCCCTCCCTGCGCGAGAACAGAATTACTTATTTCCACCTTACCCTTCGTAAGAATGGAAATATTGTACTTCGGCTCCAATGTAAGCGCAGTATAAACACCCGCTATACCGCTACCTATAATAACAATATCCGAATAAACCTTCTCAAGTTTGTCTGAATCAAAATTAACTAAATACCTGTCAGAAGTCATAAGTTTCACTTATTTAGAGGCAAGGTCAATCATTCGATTTAAAGCCTTTGATGCCTTTTCAATAATCTCCTCATCCAAATCCATTTCATGTTCGCCCGTAGAAAGGCATTTATATAAACTTTCCAAAGTAGTAAGCTTCATATCTTCGCAAACCAGATTTTCAGAAAGTAAATAAAACTTTTTGTCGTTATTATCGCGGCTCATAGGATAAATTACACCCTTTTCGGTGCCGACAATAAATTCTTTGTGTTCAGAAGCCGCCGCAAACTCCATAATATCCTTTGTGCTGCCGATAAAATCTGCATTTTCGCAAACTTCTGAAGGACACTCGGGATGAATTAAAATTTTAGCAAAAGGATATTTTTCTTTAGCAGACATAATATCCTCTTTTGTCATCTTATTATGAACAGGGCAATAACCGTCCCACAAAATAAACTCTTTATCAGGACACTTTTCTGCAACGAAAGAACCCAAGTTTTTATCAGGGCAGAAAATAATCTGCTTTTCCTTCATATTTTTAACAACCTTAACGGCATTTGAAGAAGTAACAATAACATCGGATTCCGCCTTAACCGCGGCAGAAGAATTTATATATGTGACAACAGCCGCATCCGGATACATTTCCTTAAAAGCACGAAGTTCAGGTGCAGAAACCATATCTGCCATAGGACAACCGGCATCCTTTTCAGGAAGGAGCACAGTCTTCTCGGGAGAAAGAATCTTAGCACTTTCTGCCATAAAGTGAACTCCGCAGAATACAATTGTTTTTTCCTTTATTTTCGTGCAGTACTTACTGAGAGCATACGAATCACCGACAACATCGGCAATATTTTGAATATTCGCAGTCTGGTAAGAATGAGCAAGGATAATAGCATCCTTCTCCTTTTTAAGCTTGAGGATTTCGTCAATCAACGCCTGTTTATCACTAATATCAGTCATAAAATAAAACCTTTCAATTATTTTCTAATAATGACCTTTTGTTCTTCTTCGGAAAGTTCCATGTCCGGAATACCTTCTTCTATATGCTTTATGTAGAGATTTACACCGTTTCTGTAATACAAACCGGTCAAAACAATTCCGTCTTCAGCTTCGTTAGTCAAACCCAAAGAAAAACTGAGTTTCGCGTCATTATCGCCGGAAGCACTGTATCTCACAAGTTTAACACTATCAAAATTCTTTCTCTGCTTCTCCTGCAAAATAAAAACATCATTTTTGTACTTTGCAACATCTCTGCCAAGTTCTGCCTGTCTCTCGAAGTTTTTCATCAAAAGATCTTCAACAGATTCATTTGCAAACTTTTTATTTAAAACAGCCTGGTTCTGTCTTATATTCGCAATTTTTGAATACAGCAACAAAATAAGAGCCAAATTAACAACAATAAGAATAAAAAGAACCGCAACTAAAATATAAATTATTGTCATATGAATTACCCCAATCCGATAAACTACATTGTTTCACGTGAAACAATTATCTTTTCTCTGTCAAATATTGTATCAAACGTTCTCTCTCGTCGGCAGAGAAGTAGTCAATTATTATTTTTCCCTTACCGTTATTATCAACTAATTTAACCTTGGTTCCGAGTGCGTTTTTTAAATCATTTTGAATTTTCTTAACTTCAATAAATGACGTATCCGAAAAATTATCCTGTACTGCAACTTTTTTAGGTTTATTAAGTTTCTTAACAAGTTCCTCTGTTTGACGCACGCTATATCCGTTTTCAACAATAAGGTTTGCCGCAACAAGTTGATTATCTTTATCATTCAGTGCTAACAAAGTTCTTCCGTGACCTTCAGAAATATCCCCTTTTATAATCATAAGCCTTACATCTTTATCTAAAACCAACAGACGCATCTTATTCGTAATAAACGGACGACTTTTTCCTACAACTTCAGAAAGCTTCTCCTGTGTCATTTTGTATTCATCTATAAGACGCTGATAAGCCTCTGCTTCTTCTATAGGATTGAGATCTTCTCTCTGGATATTTTCTATGAGAGCTAATTCTAATACTTCTCTTCTGGAAACATTCTTCTCTATAGCAGGAATTTGTTTTAATCCTGCCACACGAGCAGCTCTCCAACGACGCTCACCGGCAATAATTCTGTAAGAATCACCCTCTTTGGAAACAACGATAGGTTGTATCAAACCGTGTTCTCTTATAGAATCAGCAAGTTGCTGTATTTTTTCTTTATCAAAATACTTTCGAGGTTGACCGTCTCCCGGCTCTATGTCGGTTATATTTATCAATACAACTGACTCCGAAACCTCTTTTTTAACCTCTTCTATAACAGTTTTATTTTGAAATAAGGCATTTACGCCGCCTCCGAGCGCTGATTTTTTAGGTTTTGCCATAATAAAAATTCCTTTTCCTTAAGAAAGCGAAATAAATTCATCAGCAAGATTCAAATATGCTTCAGAACCTTTTGATTTCGGATCATATTTTATTATTGGAAGTCCGTAACTGGGACATTCACTGAGTTTTACATTTCTCGGTATAATAGTTCCGTAAACTTTATCTTCAAAATGACTTCTTACAGCATCTACAACCTCTACGGAAAGGTTTGTACGAATATCAAACATAGTCATTACAACACCTTCTACTTTAAGGTTCTTATTCAAATACTTCTGAACAGACTGGACAGTATCCATAAGCTGTGAAAGACCTTCCAACGCAAAGAACTCACACTGAATAGGAACTAAAACAGTATCAGAACCTGTCAATGCATTTATTGTAAGAAGTCCGAGCGCCGGAGGACAATCTATAAAAATAAAATCATACTCATCTTTTATATGTTCTATAGCAACTTTAATCTTAGATTCGCGTGAAAATAAACTTACAAGTTCTACCTCTGCTCCTGCAAGAGAAATACTGGATGGGCATATGAAGAGATTTTCCTGTACAGTAGGAACTATAACCTCTTTAATATCCATATCGTTTATTATTACATCATAAATAGACTTTTCTGTGCTTTTTTTATCAATTCCGAGTCCTGTAGTAGCATTACCCTGTGGATCAAGGTCAATCAACAGAACTTTTTTTCCTCTGTACGCAACACATGCGCTCAGGTTAATAGAAGTTGTAGTTTTACCTACTCCGCCCTTTTGGTTAGCAACTGATATTACCTTAGCCATAAATTGTTTCATCTCTTTCCAAATGTTTCACGTGAAACATTTTTATAATCAAATGTCAAGATTTGTAACAAACTGAGCATTTTCCTGTATATATTTTTTTCTGGGTTCTACTTTTTCTCCCATAAGGTCTGCAAAAGTTTCGCTTGCAGCACAAGCGTCATCTACTGTTACCTGAAGCATAACACGAGTCTTAGGATCCATAGTAGTTGCCCAAAGCTCGTCTCCGTTCATTTCACCAAGACCTTTGAATCGCTGAATAATTACGTTATTATCTCCGCGTTTCCAACCCTTTTCCTCTATCTTTGCATCAAGTTCTCTTTCGTCAAATGCATAAACAGAATCTTTATTCTTGGATATCTTATAAAGAGGAGGCTGTGCTATATACAAATAACCCTGTTCTATAAGGGGTTTCATATATCTGAAAAAGAAAGTCATAAGCAACATTCTTATATGTGAACCGTCTACATCGGCATCGGCCATAATAATAACTTTATGGTATCTGAGTTTTGTAACATCAAAATCAGCACCGACATTTGCACCAAGAGCCAAAATTACAGGTAAAAGTTTCTCATTATTATAAACTTTATCAATTCTGGACTTTTCTACGTTAAGCATTTTACCCCACAAAGGAAGAATTGCTTGTATATCTCTGTCTCTTCCCTGTTTTGCAGAACCACCCGCAGAATCACCCTCGACAATGTATATTTCACAAAGGCTGGGATCCTTTTCAGAACAGTCAGCAAGTTTTCCCGGAAGTGAGGTAGATTCGAAAGCAGATTTTCTTCTTGTAAGTTCTCTTGCTTTTCTTGCAGCTTCTCTTGCTCTTGCAGCAGTGATACATTTCTCCAATATCATTTTAGCAATAACAGGATTTTCTTCGAGGAATATTTCGAGTTTTTCACTCATTACACCTTCTACAAGACCTCTTATTTCACTGTTACCGAGTTTTTCTTTAGTCTGACCTTCAAACTGAGGATTGTGAAGTTTTACGCTTATTACTACGGTAATACCTTCTCTTATATCTTCACCGGCAAGAGGTTTATCGTTTTCTTTCAATACATTGTATTTGAAAGCATAGTTATTAAATACTTTTGTTATCGCGGATTTAAAACCTGTAAGATGAGTTCCTCCTTCGTGTGTACGAATATTGTTCGCGTAGCTGTAAATATTTTCTACGTAAGAATCATTGTACTGCATGGCAACTTCGGCAAAAGATCCATCTTTCTCACCACAAACATAAATAGGAGAATCGTGTAAAACCTCTTCTTTTCTGTTTAAATATTGAACATATGATATAATTCCGCCCTCATAGTAGAGTTCTTCTATAAAATGTTCTTCTCCTCTACTGTCAGAGAATATTATTCTCACCTCTTTGTTAAGGAAAGCCATTTCTCTAAATCTGTTAAGCAAAGTTTCTCTTGAAAAAATAAGAGTATCAAAAATCTCTCCGTCTGGTTTAAATGTAGTTTTTGTACCTGTTGTAGAAGATTTTCCTATAACTTTGAGTTCACATACAGTACAACCTCTTTCGTATCTCTGATAATATACATTTCCGTCTCTGCTTACTTCTACTTCCATATACTGAGAAAGAGCATTAACAACAGATGCACCGACACCGTGAAGACCTCCGGACACACTATAACCGTTTCCGCCGAATTTTCCGCCTGCATGAAGTACAGTATGAACAACCTCTACAGTAGGGATACCCATTTTTGCATGTATACCTACGGGAATACCTGCACCGTTATCCTCAATCGTTATGGAATTATCACTGTTTATAGTGACTTTTATAGTATCACAACGTCCGGCAAGAGCCTCATCTATACTGTTGTCTACTATTTCGTAAACAAGATGATGAAGACCTCTTTCGGATGTGCTTCCTATATACATACCCGGTCTCAATCTTACGGCTTCAAGTCCTTCCAAAACCTGAATATCATTTTCATTATAAGATTCTGTCACAGCAGTCTCATAATTTAACTCTTCGCTCATACCGCAATATCTCCTTTAATATAACATTACTCTCTTTTTCAGCGTAGAAGCCGAAATAGGAGTCAAATAAATAAAATTAACTTCTTCTCCTGTTTCCGATAAAATCTCTTTTACAACCACAAATGATACAGGCATATCGTCTGAAACATTATATACTCTACCCTCATTTTCAGCTCTTTTAAGAACTTCTCTGGTTGTGCCGGTAGTTGTAGTAAATTCTAAATCGAAAACTCCTAACAAATTTTTTAAAGGTATTGAAATATTATTTCCGAGATGTAAAAACATAATTACAAAAAGTCTCCTTTTCAACAGCCTTTAATACTTTTGAATTGTAACACATTTTGTAATTTAAAACAAGCTTTAAGGCGTAAAATTGCCCCAAATTTCCATTTTTATTTTAAAAGGTGTTTTATATTATTTTAATTCAAGATTGATTAAATTAACATTTAAACTGTTTTCTTTGATATCAAACTCTGTGCAAGTAATAAAAGTCTGAATATTTCCTATAAAATGAAGAAGTTTTTCCTGTCTTTTTTTATCAAGTTCGGAAAGAACATCATCAAGAAACAAAACAGGCTTTCTTCCTGTTAATTTTTCCATCAATGTAAGTTCTGCTATTTTCATAGAAATAACAGCAGTTCTCTTTTGTCCCTGAGATCCGAACATCTTAAGATTTTCTTCATTTAAAAACAAATCAATATCATCTTTATGAGGACCGTAAAGACAAAATTCTCTGTCTTTTTCTCTTTCATAGTTATTTTTAAGAACCCCTAAAAAAGATTTTTTTATTTTTTCACGGTCATATTCTCCGTTTTCTTCTATTTTAAAACTACCGGAGTATTTAAGTCTTAATAATTCTTTATTTTCTGTAATAAATTTGTGTATTTCCCCGGAAAATTCATTTATATTTTCTATAAATTTTAATCTTTCTAAAATAATACCGGATCCTGCCTCAGCAATCTGCTCATTTAATACTTCTATCTGTAAAATATCAGTTTTTCTGCTTTTTAAACATATATTTTTTTGATTTATCAATCTATTGTATACAACAAGATCGTAATAATACGATTGACTAAGCTGACTGAGAGCTATATCCATAAACTTTCTTCTTGCCGAAGGTCCGCTCGTTATAAGAAGTAAATCCTCAGGAGCAAAAACTACAGCCATAAATGTACCCATAAGATATCTCATTTTTCTTATGTAAAAACCGTTTATTTTTATAGAACGTTCTCTTTTTCTGTCATATGTTATATAAACAGACTCATTTATATCATTTTTAAGAGAAATACCAACTTCATATTTTTCCTTATCATTTTTTATCAATTCAATATCTTTAGATGTTCTGAAAGATTTTCCGACAGCACAAATAAACATGGCCTCTAATAAGTTTGTCTTACCAAGGCCATTTTTTCCGCAAATAACGTTTAAACCGCTATTGAAATTTATTTCAAAATTATCATAATTTCTAAAGTTTTTTATATAAAGTGAAGATATTTCCACCTATTATCACCTTGTACCGGGCTGTCTGACAGGCATTACAAGAAAAGTAAAGCTATCATCATCATCAGATTTTATAACTACAGGATGAAGAGGACTTGTCAAATCAAGATTTATAATATCCTCATCTACAGCTCTCAGACATTCAAGAATATGTCTGGAACTAAAGAAAAGCTCCATCTCTTCTCCGGATATTTCGGCACTCAATACTTCTCTCGAAACACCTCTCTCACCGGCAACATTTATAACTATCTCATCATCATAATTCTTTATAACAATAGGTTTTTTTCTGTCATCATCCAAGACTATGGCTACACGCTCTACTGCTGACAAAAATTCTCTTCTATTAAGTTTTATAACTGTCTTTTTTTCTTTAGGAATCATTCTTGTATAATCTATAAATTCTCCCTGAAGAAGTCTGGATATCAATTTAAACTTATCATTATAGAACATTATCTGAGTACTATCCGAACATATATAAATAAAATCGTCGGAAGAATCCATTATTTTAGAAAGTTCATTTAGTACTCTTGCAGAAACAATCATACTAAAGTCTTTCTCATAAGAACTCTCTATATTTTTTATAGCAAGTCTGAAACCGTCAAGAGCAACAAAATTAAGGATACCACTTTTATTTTCTACAAGAACACCTTTCAAAATAGGTCTCGTATTATCTTGGCTTGCAGAAAATGCTGTCTGTCTTATCAAAGTTTTCAAATTATTCTGAGTAATAGACAGTGATTCTGTAGTATCAAGAGGCATAACTTTAGGATAACCTGACTTATCCATATAATTTATCTCAAAATGAGCATTACCGCTATCTATTACAAGACTTCTTCCTTCTTCAGATGTCTCTATAGTAAGATAAATATCAGGAAGCTTTCTTATAATATCTCCGAATGTCTTGGAAGAAACTACCACTCCGCCTATTTCTTCTATAATAGAAGGAACCTCATAAGTAATACTTATTTCGTTATCAGATCCTGTAAGAATAAGTTCTTCTCCTACTTCTATCAATATACCTTCTAGAACCGGCATAGTAGATTTTCCCGGAATAGCTTTCTGAACAATATTTATACCCTCTATAAGAGCATCTCGGTTGCAAGTAAATTTCATAATTTTCTTCCTCCGTCAAAAGATATTTTGATTATAACACTTCATTAAATAAAAGTAAAAAATTTTTTGAAAAATGATAAGAAGTAATAATATTATATAAATATTTTTAGTAGTATCATTAGTGTCTGTGGGTTATGTGGGAAACTTATTTAAAACACTTTAAATAAAGTAAAAACGGTAAATTTTGGTTGTGGAAAAATATGTGGGAAAAGTAATAGATTTTCCACAAAAACCACAACCCTAAAATAACCCACAGAAAAACCACAGGTTTTCCCACACATCAAAACCCACAAACCCACAAAAAGCTGTGGGTTTTTTATATATAAAAAAAATTATATATTTGTAGAAAGTGTCTTTTTAAGTTCATCTATAGAAGCTTTAAGTTCCGGATTTACAGATATTTTGTCATTTATACTTTCAAAAGCACCCATAACAGATGTGTGATGAATACCGTTGAAAGCTTTTCCTATTTCAGGGAAAGAAAGATTTGTAAGACTTCTGCAAAGGAAAATAGATATATGTCTTGCGACTGTAATATCTCTTGTTCTTTTTTTAGACATGATGTCTTCTACTGATATACCGTAATATCTTGAAACTACATCTATAATAACAGCTACAGAGATTTCATTTACGTCATTATTATGTAAGTGTTTAATGGCTTCACGAGCTAAATTCATAGTAATATCTCTACCCTGAGATAAAGAAAGAGAAAAATGATTTATAACACCTTCAATTTCTCTGATACTACTGCCCGAAGAAATGGCAATATAATCAATTATATCATTTTCTATAGAAATATCATTTTCTGCTGCTTTTCTTTCAATGATAGCAAACTTTGTTTCATAGTCAGGTGTTTGGATATCTGCTACAAGTCCGCAACTGAAACGGGTTTTAAGTCTGTCTTCTAAAATAGAGAGATCGCTTATGGGACGGTCACTTGTTATAACAATTTGCTTTCCGTCGTTATGAAGAGTATTGAAAGTATTGAAAAACTCTTCCTGAGTAGAAAGGGCTTTTGCAATAAACTGAATATCGTCTATAAGAAGAACATCAACTTTTCTGAATTTTTCTCTGAAAGAAGCATTTGTTTTATGCTGAAGAGAAGAAATAAAGTCATTTGTAAAGTTTTCTGTAGTAATATAAAGAACTTTCATATCAGGATTGTTCTTTTTTATTTCATTACCTATAGCGTGTAAAAGGTGTGTTTTACCTAATCCTGAATTTCCATATAAAAATAAAGGATTATATTTTTCTCCGGGTGTTTCTGCAACAGCAGAAGATGCAGCATAAGCAAACTTATTACTGCTACCTATTATAAAATTATCAAATGTAAATTTGCTGTTAAGATGCCCATCAAAAACTTCTTCAGAGTGAAATTTTTCCTTTATTTCTTTTTTAGAATCAAAAAGCTCGTCCCGTATAACGAATGTTAAAGTATACTCTTTTCCGGTAACTTCGGAAAGAGCGTAAACAATCTCCTTATATAGTGAATTTGTAACATCGTCAGACGGTGATTCGAAACGACTTTTTACAAAGCTATCCCATACCTCTATAAATGCCGTGTTTTTTTCAAATGAAACGAGTTTAGAACTCGAAATATATGACTCGAATAAGACACGATTAGTTCTTTTATGCAAAATGTCAAGACAATTATTCCAAATGTCCTGTAAATTAGATTTCATCAATAGCTCCTCCAAACAAACTTCGTAATAAAGAAGTATTCTATTTTACAGAATAAAAAATCAACCCATTGTGCCTCTTTTTTTTAGCATACAACCGGTTGTGTTTAATCTAAAAATCTTGTCATTAGTAAAATAAAGTAAGTCCACTATAACAGAAAACCCACAGGTTTTGCAATATCAAAAAATCCCTTGGTTGACGTAAAAATTGAATAAAAAAATTTTTTTATACAACTTTTTGTAGATAAAAATCTGTGCAACAACAACATCTTGTAAAAAAAGGCAAATAAAAAAATTTTTTTATTTTTTTATGATTTTTGTTTGTTGACATAAGACAAACCTACGGATATAATACTTCGGTAGTAGAAAAAATAGGAGGTGTTTCACGATGGTTAGACCGTATCAGCCTAAAAAGAGACAGAGAAGTAAGGTTCACGGATTCAGAGCAAGGATGAGCACTGCTAACGGCAGAAAGGTTCTTAAGAGAAGAAGACAGAAAGGCAGAAAAGTTCTTTCAGCTTAATTTTATGAAGAGCATATCGTACAGAAAAGACAGTGCCTTTTTTAAAGATTCCGACAAAGTATTTTCTATAAAAGATAACGATGACTTCAGAAGAATGTACAGACGCGGGACGAAAAAGGGTTGCAGATATATTGTTGTATATGTACAAAGGAATAAGCTATCTGTAAACAGATTGGGAATTACTGTCGGAAAAAAATTCGGAAACAGCGTTCAGCGAAACCGTATGAAACGATTGATACGCGAAAACTACCGTATTTTTAATAAAGATATGATAAAAGGATACGATATAGTGATTGCGGCGAGGCCTTCCGTGAGGTCGGCGGCTTCGCCCAATAACAGGCTCAAAGCAGAAAGTGTTCCTAAATATTCTGATATTGAAAGCGACTTAAAAAAAGCTTTGATATCATTAGATATACTTCGTTTTAATGTAAAACAGTGAACGTCGTGCAGTTTTCGGCGCTCCTGTTTTTTGCATATATTGATATGTATATAAATTATGAAAAAATTGTTGATATCGGGGATAAAATTTTATAAAAAGTTTATATCTCCTTTAAAAAAGCCTTGTTGCCGTTTTTATCCTACCTGTTCTACCTATGCGATTCAGGCTATAGAAAAGTACGGTGCTTTTAAGGGTACGGCGATGGCTGTATACAGGATTTTGAGATGTAATCCGTTTTGTAAGGGCGGATATGATCCCGTAAAGTAAAAAAATTTTTGTGAGGAAAATAAATGGATTTTATATCAGAGCCTTTTGGCGTAATAATGAATTTCTTTTACAGATATGTGGCGTTTGAAAATTACGGACTTTCTATCATTCTTTTTACGCTCTTAACAAGAATAATTCTTTTCCCATTGACTTTAAAACAGCAGAAGTCAATGGCTATGACACAAGATCTCCAGCCTAAACTCAAAGAGATTAGCGATAATTACGGTGACGACAGAGAAAAACTCTCTATGGAGCAACAGAAACTTTATCAGAAGTATGGAGTCAATCCTATGGCAGGATGTCTGCCGATGCTTATACAGTTTCCATTGATTATTGCTATTTATCAGATAGTAAGAAATCCTTTGCAGTATATTTCCGGTCTTTCTTCCGATGTAATACTTAAATTGGGACAGGCTTGGCAGACTGCGCAGGGTATTGCTGCGGATAAACTTTACAAAGCGGCAGATGCTGTAGATCAGTTGGCAGTAAACAGTCACTTCCTTTCAGCAAGCTCAGAAACACTTGCGGCAAACGGTGTAAGTGCAGGAGATTTCATAAATATGGATTTCTTAGGCATTTTTAATTTAGGAGCAACTCCGTGGCAAGCGTTGAAAAATGTTTTTGACGGAGATTTTGCTCTTGCTGCACTTATTTTGATTCCGATTCTCGCAACCGGTACAACATACCTTTCACAGTGGATTACAACCGGTATGAAAAAAAAGAAAAAAGAAGTTCAGGACAGCACACAGCAGGCTACAAACACGATGCTTAAACTTATGCCTCTCATGACATTGTATTTTGCTTTTGTACTTCCTGCAGCTCTTGGTTTCTATTGGTTTATTGGTAATTTATTGTCGCTGTTGCAGACAATTATAATGAATAAATTTTTTGTTAAAAAGAAAGAAGGTTGATTATAATGTCAAGATTTGTAGAAAAAGAAGGGAAAACCGTTGAAGAAGCAATTGACCTTGCCCTTGCAGAACTTGGTATAGATTTGGAAGATGCAGATGTTGAAATTTTGGATGAAGGTTCAAAAGGTGTTTTGGGTCTTTTCGGAACAAAGGTTTCTAAAGTAAGAGTTACTGCTAATGTTTCAGACGAGAAAGTTGTAAGAAATTTCCTCGATAAATTGATTGAAACAATGGGTATTGAGGCTGAAATCAAGATTAAAGAAACAAGAGACGAAATAAACGTTGAAATTTTCGGCGAAAATGTAGGTTCTCTTATAGGAAAACACGGTGAAACGTTGTATTCACTTTCTTATCTTTTGAAACTTATGGTTAACAAGGGAAGAGAAGATTATAAGAGAGTAATTGTTGATGTAGAAAATTACAGAAAACAGCGCGAAGAAGTTCTTATCGGTATGGCAAATCGTGCAGCTGCAAGAGTTGCTAAGTATAAAAGACCTGTTTCTCTTGCTCCGATGCCGGCTTGTGAAAGACGAGTTATACACGCGGCTCTCCAGACAAATCCGAATGTTGAGTCTATAAGCCAGGGCGTTGATCCTGAAAGATGTGTTGTTGTTCGTGTAAAACCCTATACAAAGGTATTTTGATATTGTGAATAATTTAACTGATACTATTGCAGCTATTTCCACTGCTCCCGGGAGCAGTGGAATAGGTATAATAAGAATAAGCGGTGAAGACGCTTTCACCATTTCAGATAAGCTTTTTTGTAGAAACAAAGAAGCTTTTTTGTCTATATGCGATAAATATTCTTTTAATGACAGTTGCGGTGATTTTCCGTCAACAAACGATGTTTCGGCGATGAATAATTATGAAATACGTCACGGATACATTTATGAGTTTGTTAAAAATAAGGACGAAAACGGTACTGAGTGTTTTGTTCCGGAGTTTGTCGATGAATGTCTTCTGAGTAAAATGCCCGCGCCATTTTCGTATACCGGTGAAAATGTTGTTGAAATAAATTGTCACGGCAGTTTTGCCGTATTGCGCCGCGTGCTTGCTGCGGTGATAAAACGCGGCGCACGCCCGGCGGAGCCGGGCGAGTTTACAAAGAGAGCTTTCCTTAACGGAAAGCTCGACCTTGCTAAGGCTGAAGCTGTTATGGATATTATAAATGCTAAAACAGAGCAAAGTCGAAAAGCGGCTGTAAGCCAGCTTGAAGGCCGATTGTCAAATCAAATTGAAGAAATTCGTACGAGTTTGATCGGTTGCCTCGCTGAGATTGATGTTTCGATTGATTATCCGGAGTATGAAATGGACGGCATTACGGGAGATCATTCAATGCAGATTATGATTGACGCTGAGAATGGTCTTAAAAGGCTGAGTGATACATATTATCGCGGAAGACTTATTAAAGAGGGTATAAATTTGGTTCTTTCCGGTTGTCCGAATGCGGGAAAATCGTCGCTCATGAATGTTCTTTCGGGTTATAACAGGGCTATTGTTACAGATATCCCCGGAACAACGAGAGATGTTATTGAGGAATTTATTCAAATTGACGGAATTTCGGTTACTGTTACCGATACTGCGGGTTTACGCGAAACGGATGATGTTGTTGAAAAAATCGGTGTTGATAAGGCGATTGACAGAATTTCAGAAGCAGAACTTGTTATATATATTGCCGATGCAGAAAATATTGCCGACGAAGGTGTTTTGTTTGAACATAAAAAATTGTTACAAGAGGACAAAACCATCGTGATAATAAATAAAATTGATGTTGCACCGGAGAAAAATATTCTGATGTTACGAGATTTATTCAAGGATTTCAACATTGCCGAAATGTCGATGAAGACGGAGCAGGGTGTTGAAAAGCTTTACTCGATAATTAAAGAAAAGTTTGCTTTCGGAGAGATTTTTGAAAACAGTGAAAATATTTTGACTAATGAAAGACACAAGGCTCTTGTGGATGCGGCGCTTGTCCATCTGGATAAGGCTAAGGAAAGTTACGAGAGTGGCATGCCGCTTGATTGTATTTCTTATGATATATGGCTTTGTGCGGAAAAATTAGGTGAGATTATGGGAAAATCTGTGTCGGAAGAAGTTGTAAATGATATATTCAGCAGATTTTGTGTGGGAAAATAAAGAGGTTTTTGTATGGACAGAGAAAACTATTTTGATGCGGGCGAATGTGATGTTGCCGTTGTAGGCGCCGGTCATGCCGGTTGTGAGGCGGCACTTGCTTGTGCACGAATGGGTTTTAAAACTATAATATTTGCTATAAATCTTGACAGCGTCGGAAATATGCCTTGCAATCCGAGTATCGGAGGTACGTCAAAGGGTCAGCTTGTCCGTGAAATTGATGCACTCGGCGGAAGCATGGGTAAAATTGCCGATAAGACTACTTTGCAATCAAAAATCCTTAACCGAGCAAAAGGTCCTGCCGTGTATTCTCTTCGTGCACAGATTGACAGACGTGATTATCAGGTTGAAATGAAGCACGAACTTGAACTTGAAAAAAACCTTGAGGTCAAGCAGGGTGAAATTATTGATATATTGACCGAAGACGGTGAAAATATTCCTTTTGTTACAGGTGTTGTTACTCATACAGGTGCGACATATAAATGCAAGTCGGTTATTCTCAGCACAGGTACATATTTAAAAGGTCGAGTTATTATCGGTGATGTCAGTTACAGCAGCGGTCCTGACGGTCTTTTCCCTGCAAACAGCCTTTCGGCAAGACTCAAAGAACTTGGGTTTACTCTTAAAAGATTCAAAACAGGTACTCCGGCAAGAATACGCCGCGAGGGTATTGATTTTTCACAGATGGAGATTCAATACGGTGATGATGTAATAGAGCCTTTTTCTGCAGAGACTGAGAAAGTTGAAATTGACCAGATGCCTTGTTATCTAACACACACCACAGCAGAAACTCATGAAATTATAAGACAGAATATTCACCGTTCACCTATGTTCAACGGTTCTATTGAGGGTGTCGGTCCGAGATATTGTCCGTCTATAGAAGATAAAGTTATGCGTTTTGCTGACAAAGAGCGCCATCAGGCATTTGTTGAGCCGATGGGACGAAATACCGAGGAAATGTATCTTCAGGGTATGTCATCAAGCCTCCCAGAGGATGTCCAGATTAAATTTATTCGTTCGATCAAAGGTCTTTCGGATGTAGTCATTATGAGACCGGCTTACGCGATTGAATACGATGCCATCGATGCACAGCAGTTGAAACTTTCTTTGGAAAGTAGAATTGTTGACAATCTTTTCTGTGCAGGTCAGATAAATGGTTCTTCGGGATACGAGGAGGCCGCAGCACAGGGTATTGTTGCAGGAATAAATGCGGCACTTAAATTACAAGGCAGAGAACCTCTTATTATCGATCGCTCCGAAGGTTATACAGGAGTTTTGATTGATGATCTTGTTACTATGGGAACAAATGAGCCTTACAGAATGATGACTTCGCGTGCAGAATATCGTCTTGTTTTGCGACACGACAACGCAGAAGAGCGTTTGCTTGAAAAGGGCTACAATGTGGGCCTTATTTCCGAGGAAAGATATCAGAAGTTCCTTAAAAAGCAAAATGCTATAAAAACAGAAAGAGAGCGATTGGAAAACACATATATTTCTCATCCGAAAACTATTAACAGTTTTCTCGAAGAAAAGGGAAGTACGCCTTTGAAATGTTCGGTTTCTCTTGCAGATTTGCTTCGACGTCCGGAAATTGTTTACGCTGATATAAAAGAAATTGAAAAACTTGCGGAAATAGAATCTGTGGAGCCTGTTTCAAAAGAAGTCGGAGACGAACTTGAAATTCTTGTGAAATATGAGGGATACATAAAGCGTCAGGAACAGCAAATAAATCAGTTCAGAAAGATGGAAAAGAAACTTCTTCCTGCGGATTTTGATTATAAAACGATAAATACACTCAGCCTTGAGGCGCGTGAGAAGCTTAACAAAATAAAACCCGCATCAATCGGCCAGGCAAGTAGAATAAGCGGTGTCTCCCCTGCAGATATTACGGCACTCCTTGTGTATTTTAAAGAAGTTTAACTTTTAGAGGTGTTTTTATGGCAGAACAGCGACTTTTTGATATTTTGGCAAAAGAATCTGACAAATTTGGTGTCGAAATAACAAAAGAAATGTTTGAAAAGTTTGACATATACAGAAGATTGCTGCAAGAGTGGAACGAAAAAATGAATCTTACCGCGATAATTGACGATGAGTCTATAATGGTAAAGCATTTTGCGGATTCTGTGAGTATTGTTCCTTTTGTAAGAGAAATCGGTGCAAAAAATGCGATTGATGTAGGAACGGGCGCCGGTTTCCCTGGAATTCCTCTCAAGATTTGTTGCCCCGAGCTTGAATTGTGCCTTTGCGACTCCCTTGCAAAACGATTGACTTTTTTGCAGGAAGTTTGTAGGCAGACCGGTCTTGAAAACGTTGATATAGTTCATTCACGTGCAGAAGATTTAGGCAGAAATCCGAAATACAGGGAACAGTTTGCTTTTGCGACCGCGAGGGCAGTTGCGGCGATGCCTGCTTTGCTCGAATATTGTTTACCTTTTGTTAAAGTAGGCGGCCATTTTGCTGCGATGAAAGGAAATCCCGAGAACGAACCTGATTTTTCTAATGCGCTTAAACTTTTGAACGGCAAAATTGAGAAAGAAGATGATTTTTCGTTATCTGTAAACGGTGAAGAGCAACAAAGGCATATTTTTTATGTAAAAAAAGCTCGACAAATTTCTACAATTTACCCCAGAAAAGCTGGAATTGTTACAAAAAAACCGTTATAAAATGTCGAAAAGTGGGATCATTTTGTAGAAAGATGTTACTTTTTGTAGAAAAATGTAGAAATATTTGGGTGGAAAAATATGGTACAACCCCTTTACAATATATGCACGGCAGATGTGTTATATGACACATGTTGCAATGATATATTGAGGGGGTTTTATTTATGAGTGCAGCGATTTCTTTTGCAGAAGCGAAGTATTATAACGAAAACAGAGATTCTTTTGAGAATATTACAGACAGAAAGGTAGTGTTGTTACAGATCGATGAGATAAAAACAAATCCTTTCCAGCCTCGTAAGATTTTCACAAAAGAGGCATTATCTGAATTATCTGAATCTATCCGAGAGTACGGGGTGTTACAACCGATAACGGTCAGACGCCTTACCAATGGTACATACGAGTTGATTGCCGGTGAACGTAGGTTGAGAGCGTCCAAGATGGCGGATTTGCATACTATTCCTGCTATAATCTATGAGTTTGACGATGATGATTCGGCTGTCATTGCATTGATAGAAAATTTACAAAGAGAGAGTCTTAGTTTTTTGGAGGAAGCAGAGGCGTATTATTGTCTTGTTATGGATCACGGTATTACACAAGAGCAACTTGCACAAAAGGTCGGAAAGAGTCAGTCTACGATTGCGAATAAGGTCAGACTGTTGAAGCTTCCGCCTCTTGTTCAGAAAATAATACATGACAATAATCTGACGGAGAGACACGCAAGGGCGCTTCTTCGTCTTCCTGATGAGCAGTTGCAGTTAAAGGCTCTGAAAGCAATCTGCGACCATCATTATACCGTTCAGAAAACGGAAGAGTTTATAACTGATATATTGTCGAAAAATGTTGTTCCTTACAAAAAGTCAAACGAAAATAATTCACATAAAAATGATAATGAAAATCTGACTACTCGTCAGCTCGTCATAAATGAAATAAATTTGTTTGTGCGAAATTTAAAAGGCTTGATAAACAGTATTGTGAGATCAGGCTTGATTGTACATGCAGCACAGTTTGAAAGAAAAGATTATTACGAATTTATCATACGTATTCCCAAAAAAGAAAACGGATTGGTTATGTACGATAACTTTTAATGCTAAAAACACGGAATACTAACATATTTCACATTTTTGTTCTTGCTTTTTCACAGAGGATTTTTTACAATAAAAAATGCATATGTATATTATTTTCTGCAAAGGATAAAAGGCGGAGGAAAAATATGGGAAACAATTCTTCACAGCAAAGACGTGAAAAAGCTCAAAGAAAAAAAGAACGTGAAGCACGTGCTATGGTCAGAAGGAAAAGAGGCAATGTAATTGCGGGAATTGTCGCCGGTATTCTCGGAGCGGTTATTCTGGTGTTTGGTGGTGTTTGGATCGTAAATAAAATTGTTAAAAGTCGCAGTGATCTCAAGAAGGTTGCGGTCAGGTCGAAGTATTATGAGTTGACCCTCGGGGATATGCAGTATTTGTACTTTGATAACTACAATGATTTTATGACCGATAATTCTGAAAACGTAAATATTGATATAGAAAAATCTCTTAAAACGCAATATTACGATGAGCAAAAAAAGATTACTTGGTATGACTATTTTCTCCAGCAGGCAAAAGATAATGCCGAAAGTTATATTTTGCTGGCATCGGCAGCAAAAGATGAGGGTTATACACTTACAGAGAAAGAAAAGACAGAGATTGATGAGCTTATCGATGCTTTCGAAGAGTATGGTGAAAAAGAAGGTTATACTTTAGAAGGATATATTGAGTATGCGTATGGCGAGGGTATTACAGAAAAAAATATAAGACGTTGCCAGGAGATTAAGAAAATTGCAACGCGTTATTACACTGCAAAGGTTGATGAGAAGACCCTTGCATACAAGGATGAGGATTATATAAATTTTCTTGAGAAGAACTTTGATGAATACGCGGGTTCTGCTTGTAAGATAGACTATACGTATTTTAGTTTCGAGGCTCAGTTCGAAGAAGGTTTTACCGATGCACAAAAAGAAGAGTCCAGAAACAATGCGTATAAACTTGCGGAAGAGTTGCGCGATGCCGGTTCTGAAGAGAAATTTGATGCGATTATACTCAAATATATAGAAACTGCAAAGCTTGCAGAAGAACAAGGCATGTCTGCGGAGGAGTATCTTGATACAATATACAAAAGTTCCGCTTACTATAACCAAGAAGATGATTTTGCAAAATGGGCGTTTTCTGATGAGCGTAAAGTCGGAGATACAAATATTTTTGAAGTCAAAGAAAATGTATTTGTTGCTTATTATATGAATAAAACTATTTACTTTGATGAGAAACCGACAAAGAATTTCAGACAGATACTTCTTGAAATTGAAAATTATTCAAGTGCCGAGGCTACAAGAAAAACAGCACTTAATTTGATTTCCGAATGGGAGAACGGAGAGGCAACCGAAGAGTCGTTCAAAGCTCTTGTAAAAGAATATTCTACGGATGTGACTTCTGTTGAAAACGAAGGTCTTTATATGTATGTTCGTGAGGGAGAACTTGGTCTTGAAGATTTTGATGAATGGCTTTTTGATGAAAATCGTAAACCGGGAAGTGTCGGTCTTGTAAAGTCTGAAAAGAGCTATCATATTTTGTATATGTGTGGTGATGGTGTTCCGACATGGCAGGCGGCGTTGGTACAGCCTATGCAGGAGGATGCATATAATGAATTAAAGGCTCCGCTTGTGGACAAGTACAATGTTACATTCAATAATAAACTTATAAATAAAATATCCAGCTAAGATGCTGTAAAATACGGAGGTTATAATGGCAGAAATAGAAAAAGATCGTTCACTTTTAAATGATGAACATATGTTGTTTCTTGAGAACGACAAAATAAAGCTCGGTGTAAATATCGGACTCGGAGGTTCAGTAACTTATCTTGCAGAACACGGAAAACCGAATCTTATAAACAGCTTTGATTGGGGACGTCAGATCCAGATGTCTTTTTACGGTGGTCCTGTTCCGTTTGAACCGGAAGGAAAAGTTGTTCGTGAAGAGTGGAAATCGCTTGGATGGAATCCGATTCAGGTGGGAGATTGCTATAATCATCCGTCGCAGATTCTCGAACACAAAATTTCTGAAAATGAAGTATATGTAAAGAGTATCCCTATGCAGTGGCCGATGGACAATGTGCCGGGCGAATGTACTTTTGAAACATGGTATACTCTTGATGGTATGAATGTAAATGTTCGTTGCCGATTAAACAATAACCGTGTAGATAAAAAACAGTACGGAGGCAGACATCAGGAGCTTCCTGCTGTTTATACAAACGGTGTTTGGTACAAACTTATTTCTTATATCGGAAATGATCCTTGCACAGGCGATTCTGTAACTGAGATTTGTAACAAAGAAAACAACCGCGGTTGGCCTTGGGTAGGATTCAAAGCTACTGAGGGTTGGGCTGCTCTTGTCGATGACAACAATTACGGTCTCGGTGTATACAACGGCGATACTTGTGATTGGATCGGCGGTTTCGCCGGAGACAGAAACACTATGGGTGTCGGCGGAGAAAAAGACTTCCCTACGGGATATATAAGCCCTCTTTGCTGTGACATAATTGACCACAACATCGTTTACGAATATGAGTATACTCTTATTATAGGTGATGTCGAATCCATTCGTGACTATGCTGTTAACCGTATAAATGCTGAGAGAAAGAGCAAATATACTTTTGAGAAAAACAGACAGCATTTTTCGTATGTCAGAACTACGGATGCCGGTTTCCCTCTTAACGGTTGTCTTGATTTTGATTTTAATCCCGGAATATTCGTTATAGGTCCTACGGATTTCCATGACGGACGAAAAATAGATCATATCCTGGTCGATATAGATCTTGATCAGGATTGCGAGGTGCATATGCATCTTAAATGTTATGACGGACAATTTCATGAGGAAAGACATTATCCCTGCCCGTTTAATGTAAACACTTTCAATGGAAAAGTCGGAAGACATACTTACAATCTTCCGATTGATTGCGATTCCGGTATTATTGAGTATTTGTTTACTTTCGGTGCCAGCGGTCATGCAAAGATATATTCTGTTGAGTTTGTGATGAAAGAATGATCTTTTTATTAAGTTATTTGTAATTTTGATGATTTGTATAAAGCCCAGACGCTGTAAAAACATATTCCGGCGCCTGGGCTTTTCTGTTGTCTAGATTTTAGAAATATTCTAAAACTTGTTGACAATAAGAAATTTATAGTATATAATCGGCTCATAAATTAGAATTATTCTAATCTATGAGCAACTTTTAGATTTTATGTGGGAGGGTGCAATATGACAAAAAACAATAGAATGATTATGGATATTGTTAATTCTGCTTGCGATCATCCTTCTGCAGAACAGATTTTTGAGAGGGCAAAAGAGAAAAATCCGAATGTTGTTTTGGCAACGGTTTATAATAATCTTAACTCACTGGTGAAAGGCGGAAAAATCAGAAGGATTTCAATTTCAGGGAAAGCGGATTGTTATGATAACATGATTCGTCACGACCACAAGGTTTGTATAAACTGCGGATGTATTTCTGATATTATGATTGATGATATTTCGGCTCTTATAGATGAAAGACTTGAGGGAAATTTTCTTTCATATGATTTGTGTGTGCGTTATATTTGCGACGATTGTAGGGAAGAGTTATTAGGTGAGATTATAACAGACATATAAGTCTGTTGGATATATTAAGTATTTTAATTTTTACACGGAGGTATTAAAAAATGGAATTAAAAGGTTCAAGAACAGAAGCTAATCTTATGGCGGCATTTGCCGGAGAGTCACAGGCAAGAAATAAGTACACATATTATGCATCCAAAGCTAAAAAGGATGGATATGTACAGATCGCAAAGATTTTTGAAGAAACTGCTGCAAATGAAAAAGAGCATGCTAAGCTTTGGTTCAAATTGCTTCATGGCGGAGAAATTCCGGGAACTCTTGAAAATTTGAGAGATGCTGCTGCCGGCGAAAACTATGAGTGGACTGATATGTATGACCAGTTCGCAAAAGAGGCAAGAGAAGAAGGCTTTACACAGATTGCCGCGTTGTTTGAGGGTGTTGCAGCTATTGAGAAAGAGCACGAAGAGAGATACAGAAAACTTATTGAGAATATTGAAGGCGGCCTTGTATTCTCTAAAGATGGTGACTGCATCTGGGAGTGCTCAAACTGCGGTCACATTGTTGTAGGAAAGAAAGCTCCCGAAGTTTGCCCTGTCTGCGCACATCCGAAGGCATACTTCCAGATTAAAGCTTATAACTATTGATTACGATTTTTTGAAAATTTTTCGACAAATTTCAATAAAAAATATTGAAAGAATGCTCGGAAAAGTTTACAATAAAATATCGGAAAGCATTATTGTAGGTATCACAGATAATGTGGTACCTACAGTCATATTGTAAAGAATTTATTTCGCGGAGGAATATATATGTCATCACAAAAAGCGTATCTTGTTTTGGAGGACGGAACTCGTTTTGAGGGTAAGTTCTTCGGAAATATCGAAGATGTTACAGGAGAGGTTGTATTCACTACAAAAATGATCGGATATATTGAAACTCTTACCGATCCTGCCTATAAAGGTCAGATAGTTGTTCAGACATTTCCGCTCATCGGAAACTACGGAATCATTTCAGAAGATTTCGAAAGTGAAATTGTCGGAGCGACTGCATATATTGCAAAAGAAATTTGTGATGTTCCTTCAAACTTCCGTTGCGAAGGTGATTTAGATACATTCTTAAAGGAAAAGAAAATTACTGCACTTGCCGGTATTGATACTCGTGCTCTTACTATGAAGATCAGAACAGCGGGTACTATGAACGGTATCATCACAACTGATCCTGATAGTGTTGACTTGGCTGCTGTAAAGGCGTATAAAGTGCTTGCTGCGATTTCAGATGCTTCGACAAAGACCGTTTACAAAGAAGGCAACGGCACGAAGAATATTGCAGTTCTCGACCTCGGAATTAAAGCATCTCTTAAAAAAGATTTGATTTCGCGTGATGCGACAATTACTGTTTATCCTTACAATGCTACTGCTGAGGAAATTCTTTCTGCAAAGCCTGACGGAATTGTTCTTTCGGAAGGTCCCGAAACTTTGGACGGCATAGATAGCGTTGTTGCTGAGGTAAAGAAACTTCTTGCGTCTGATATTCCGATGCTTGGTATTGGTGTTGGTCATCAGGTTATGGCTCTTGCCTCCGGATTTAAAGTTGAGAAAATGCATCACGGTCATCGCGGCGCTAATCAGCCCTGTAAAGACAGCGTGACCGGCAGAGTATTTATTACAAGCCAGAATCACGGGTATGTTATTGATGCAGACAGCGTAAATTCTGAAGTTGCAGAAGTTCTCTTCACGAATATAAATGATAATTCTTGCGAGGGATTGGCTTACAAAAATGCTAAAGCTCTTTCCGTTCAATTCAGTGCTGATTCTTGCAGAGCTCCGCTTGAAGGTCAGATTGTGTATAACAGATTTTTTGAAATGATGAACTGATTTCCTCAGAAATCAGTCGGATAATATAGGCCGCCGTTCTACCGAAAAAACGGCGGCTTATATTATACATACCAAAGTTGTAAATTTATTTTAATTTTGTAAAACACTGACTGCTCGGCGTGGACATTATATACAAGGTTTATTATTATACAATATGTAAACCATTCTATGTCGACGAATAAAATTTCGCAGTTTGGGATTTAGTTCTATCATAGGAGGAAATTTATGCCGGAAATAAAATTTATAAAGCGCCGCGGAATTACGGCTGATTTGTTTAATGTTCTTTGTATGTACGCGTATTCTCCATCATTAAACGCCGTTTTTCGAGGATATAATATAAAACCAAGTGATTATCTGTGTGAAAGCTACGCGAGAATATGTGATTTTATTGATAATAATGTAAAAGAGTTTAAACCGTTTTTTGTAAAGTCTGCTGATTCGCCCGAAGACGGAAGTATTTTTCATAAGATTACTCAAATGCTGATGGTTCGTGATGAGGTTACAATATTTGATTTGCTCGGGTGTTTTAGAAAGATGACTCCTAAATACTTCCTGGCAGAGATTTTCAGAATAACCGAAAATCGACCGGATAGTGAAAGATGGAAGTATCTTCGTATGCTTGATAATCACGATGAAGTTGTGGAATTCATCAAAACGCAGAACTACACATCCAGAGAGAAAACAGCTATTAAATATTTTTATGAGGGCGGAGATGTTGCATATAAATATTTTATTTCCTTTATAGAGAAACTTTATAAAGTTGTAGAGCTGGAACATAAAATAAATGAGGAAAAGCTGTTTCTGTACACCGAGTGGTTAAAAGAACGCTTAAAGCCCGGGAAAGATGGGTATTTGTTCGAGTTAGATTCGTTTATATCACGTATGAATATACGAAATGATAGATTTATTGTGACTGTATGTTTGTTTCCGCCGTATTCTGTAAATTGTTTAGATGGTCCGGATTGTTCTGTTTTGTGTATCGGTATTGGTGCGTTTTCAGAATATGCGGAACACCATTATAATTTGCAGGATAGTAAAAGAGAGAATCCCTGCGAGATGAGGATTCAGGTTTTGAAGACATTGAATGATTCACCTAAGCGACTTATGGAAATTGCTGATGAATTGGATACGTGTTCTGCCGAGATAAGTTATCATATAGGTGCACTTGAGAAGAACGGTTTTATAAAGAGAGCGAGAAAAGACGGTCTTGAGCATTTCGAGGTATTGTCTAAGGGGAAGAATTTTATAGAAAAAAATAATTTTTCCAAAGAGGAGATTCTAAAAAACGGATAATAACAGAATTCTGTAAAAATAGATTTTTCGGAGGTGTTTGTATGAAAAAATGGAGTATTCCTTCGTTGGTAACTGTTTCTGCTGAAAAGCTCAGCGAGGTTATGGTAGCATCTGCTTGTACACTTTACAATGGTCAGTGCATACTTTTAAGAACCTTGGATGTATGATGAAACATTACTTAGATATTTTGCCCAAAGCCCTGCGTGTAGCGCAGGGCTTTGGGCGTTTTACGATGGTATTATCGTTTTACAGCGCAAAACACATGAAAAAAGTTGTTGTATGCTAACTTGTCGGATGTTATAATGCCGTTGGATTTACTATATGTATTGAATGATACAATAAGTGTTTCCGAAAGGACTTTTATATATGACATTAGATGAATTAGAAATCGGAAAATCAGCAGTTATTACAAAAGTAGGCGGAGAGGGTGTGCTTCGTTATAGGTTACTTGATATGGGGATTATACCGAAAACTCGTGTTACACTTATAAAGAGAGCGCCTATGGGAGATCCGATTGAATTATGGCTCAGAGGCTATACGCTTACTTTAAGAATAGAAGATGCTAAAAAAATTGAGATTGCAGAGGAGGTGTGTTGCGAATGATTTTTGCTTTGGCAGGTAACCAGAATTGCGGCAAGACTACTTTGTTTAATCAGCTTACCGGTTCGAATCAGCACGTGGGAAATTTTCCCGGAGTGACGGTGGATCAGAAGATCGGTAGTATCAGACGCCTTAAGGATTGTAAGGTTGTGGATCTTCCCGGAATTTATTCGCTCAGACCGTATACCGGTGAGGAAATTATTACTCGTGATTTTATTTTAAATGAGAAACCGGACGGAATAATAAATATTGTTGATGCTACGAATATTGAAAGAAATCTTTATTTGTCGTTGCAACTTCTCGAACTTCGTATACCGATGGTGATTGCACTTAACATGATGGATGAGGTGCGTAATAATCACGGTTCAATAGATGTTGCTGCTCTTTCGGCGCGATTGGGAGTTCCGGTAATTCCGATAAGTGCCGCAAAGAACGAGGGTATTGATGAGCTCATCGAAAAGGCGTATGACGTCGCAAAGAAAAAAATTTATCCGAGCGTGAAAGATTTTTGTTCGTCGGGCCACGTACATAGATGTATACATGCAGTGTCGCACCTTATAGAAGATCATGCAGAGGACAGAGGAATTTCACCGAGATTTGCTGCGGTAAAATTGATAGAAGAAGATCGTGACATCATAGAACGATTGGAGCTCAACGAAAATGAGCTTGATATGATGGAGCA
This sequence comes from Oscillospiraceae bacterium, assembly GCA_015069195.1. Lineage (GTDB taxonomy): Bacteria > Bacillota > Clostridia > UBA1212 > UBA1212 > SIG423. The sequence continues at coordinate 171,508 of SVJA01000002.1, forward strand.
TAGTATCGTTGAGATGGAAAACGGCTGTGGGCTTGACAGAAATGCTGCGATTGCGGACATGCGTTACACATTTATTGAGAGTGTCTGTAAAGATACCGTAAAGAAACCACAGGAAAGCAAAGAACTGCGACGAAGTATGAAAATCGACAGCGTTTTCACTCATAAATACCTTGCGATTCCGTTATTCATTCTGAATATGTTTTTGATATTTGTATTGACATTTAATGTTATCGGAAACTTTTTAAGCTCGCTTATGGAGATGGGTGTTGAGAAAATAACAGGTGCTATTGATAATTTATTGTCTTCCTACGGGCTAAATCCGGTTGTGCACAGTTTGGTTATAGACGGTATTTTCGCCGGAGTCGGAAGTGTTCTGAGCTTTTTGCCCATAATAATAGTTCTGTTTTTCTTCCTGTCCATACTTGAAGATACCGGATATATGGCGCGAGTGGCATTTGTTATGGATAAATTGCTCCGAAAGATTGGACTTTCTGGTAGAAGCATCGTACCGATGCTGATTGGTTTTGGTTGTACGGTTCCTGCGATAATGGCGACAAGAACTCTTTCGTCAGAGCGTGACAGAAAAATGACAATTATGTTGACTCCTTTTATGAGTTGCTCTGCAAAAATTCCGATATATGCATTCTTTGCCGCAGCATTTTTTGAAAGGTACCAGGCTCTTGTGATGATCGGTTTGTATTTGCTCGGAATCATTGTAGGAATAATAGTAGCACTTGTGCTCAAGTCCACATCTTTTAAAGGAAATCCGGTACCGTTCGTTATGGAACTTCCTAACTACCGTTTGCCTTCTGCCAAAAGTGTAACACTTCTTATGTGGGACAAAGCAAAAGACTTTCTGCAGAGAGCTTTTACCGTGATTTTCCTGGGAACAATAATAATTTGGTTCTTGCAATCATTTGATATGCGATTGAATTTTGTTCAGGATAATTCGCAGAGCTTACTTGCGGCTGTGGCAAAAATTATATCTCCTATTTTTGTTCCTCTTGGTTTTAATGATTGGAGAATTTCCACGGCACTTATAAGCGGAATTACTGCAAAGGAAGCTGTTGTCAGCACGCTAGAAGTTCTTCTCGGAGGCAAAGCGTTATCAAGTTTATTTACTCCGCTTACTGCAATGAGTTTCTTGATTTTCACGTTGCTTTATACACCTTGTATTGCGGCGATTGCGGCAATCAGACGTGAACTTAATTCTACTTGGAAAACCGGTTTGATTGTATTTTTCCAATGTGCCATTGCGTGGGGAGTTGCCTGTCTGTTTTATCAGATTGTGGGATTGGTTTTGTGATTAAAAAGATGAAAATGCGCCGCGAGCTTTGCTCGCGGCGCATTAATTATTACGCGGCTCGGTCACAAGACCGAGCCGCGTTCCTTCTTTATATCATTCCTTTTATAATGCTGCAAATCCTTTCAGCGTCTTCTGTCTCGAGATCTGCATAAAGCGGAAGCGACAGAACTTTATTTGAAATATCTCTTGCAATCGGAGTATCATTTCGATCGCGGAATACTTTGTAGCAAGGAAAATCTGCCGTTATGGGATAAAAATACCTGCGAGCGAAAATGTTGTGTTTTTCAAGTTCTGCTTTAACAGAGTCTCTGTCAATCGGACAACCGTTATCTGTGTCAAATACTGCAGGAAAGTATGCATAGTTTGTTTGCACATTTTCTTGGACCGGTAAAAGTTTGACACCGGGAAAGTCTTTGAAAGCGCTTCTGTAGATTTCGGTGAGGCGCTTTCTTTTTGCGATTACATCGTTTATGTGACGAAGGTTGCAGATACCCATTGCGGCCTGGAATTCATTCATCTTTGCATTTGTACCGGTTTCGTTTATGTTCTCGCCATCGACAAGTCCGAAGTTTTTGAATTCTTTGAGCGGTTTTGCGTAGCGGCTATCGTTATAGGCGAGTGCTCCGCCTTCAATTGAGTTGAATGCTTTTGTCGCATGGAAGCTGAACATACTGCAATCCCCGTAAGTTCCGATGCCTTTTTCTTTGTAGTTTACACCGAATGCGTGTGCTGCGTCGTATATGATTTTTAGATTGTATTTCTTTGCAATCCGGTTGATTTTTTCTATGTCGCAGACAACTCCGTAAACGTGAACAGGGATTATTGCACACGTTTTATTTGTTATAAGTGCTTCGATTTTGTCAGCGTCGATTGTGAATGTGTAGGGATTTATGTCGCAGAAAACCGGTGTACAACCGGCCTGTACTATCGCGTGTGTGGTGGATGCAAATGTGTAGGGTGTGGTGATAATTTCTCCTTTTAATCCGAGCGTTACGATGGCAGAGTAAAGTGCCATGTGACCGTTTGTGAAAAGAGAAATGTTCTCCGCCCGAAGAAATACTTTTAGCTGTTCTTTGAATTTGTTGTGAATTGCACCAAAGTTTGTGAGCCATTGTGCATCCCAGATTTGCTTGATTTCTTCGATGTATTCTTCGTAGGGTGGCATACTCGGCTTTGTTACGAAAACCGGCGATGTGTTATTAGCGTTTTCCATTGAAAATCCCTTTCTTTTGTGATTAAAGAACTGTGATACTTATATCTTTGTGGGCGATTGTCCCGATTTCGGGAGTAAAGAGTTCTTGAGGAGCTTCTTCGCCCTGTATCCATTTAATGATAGCAAGAGGAAGGTTTACTCCTGCTGCGTGGCTGAACGGATAGCCACCACCGAAACGCGCATTCATTTCGATTATATAAGGTGCTCCGTCACGGACGATGACATCTACGTCAAGATTTGCTATATGACCGACAAGACCGCTGATTCTTTTTCCTAAATTTGAAAGTCTTTCATATTCAACAATCTCTGCGGCGTCCGTTTCTCCTGCACGCATTGCAAATTTCTTTTTGACAATCGTTGTAATATATTTGCCGCTCAGGTCGTTTATTATATCAAGACCGTATTCTTGTCCTTCGATTTTTTCTTGAATGAGTATTTCATATCCTTTTTCGGCTTCGGCTTCGTACTTTAAGTATGATTTTTGTATTTCACGCAATGTCTTTTTATAGAAAGCACGGAGTTCTTGCTCGCATGTCGCTTCGTACACTGCGATAGACCCCATACCCCAACGAGGTTTTACCATTACGGGATAACTCATTTTCCCTTCGCGAAGGTCGCGTATAACATTTTTGAGAGTTACATAGGTTTTCGGAACCTTCACTTCCGTTTCACAGAATGTGATGTAGGTCATAAGCTTGTCGTTGCATTTTGCGACTGCTTCGTAATCCGAAACAATAAGTTTCACTCCGGCGTCTTCAAATTTTTTCTTGTTGAGTGCAAGAACCGGAAGGTCGATGTCGAAAAGTGATATTACGGCGTCGATTTTGTTCTTCTGACAGTAATCGAGAACAAAGTCGATATACGACGGGTCGTATATGAGAGGTGACTCTGTGAATTTGTCTGCAACTTTTATAATCGGAGTGAGCGAGGAACTGTTCATTGCATGTATTTCTCCGCTGCCTGCAAGTGCTTCTTTGAAATAATTTAAAAGATATGTTCTTCTGCCTGCTGATGTGAATAAAATGTTCATTGATTTCTCCTGAATTTATATTGAGTTTATTTCCGGTAATTTGTCGAAGAACAGCGGGGCACTGCCTGTGTTTATAAAGAGTATTTTCTTGCCGGAAATATTGTTGTCTTTTAAGTAGTCAATCATTCCGAAAAATGCTTTGCCGCTGTATATGGGATCGAGTCCGATGCCTTCGGAGTACATAAGCGCTGCGAGCTTTGCGAGTAGCGCGCTATCATATTTGCCGTAGCCGCCGAGCGTGTAACGGTCGGTGAAGTGTATGGACGAGGCGGCGCTTGCGACTTTGTCGCCCTGACCGCAAGCGGTCAGAAAATCCGTTATATAATCGTTTAAAATTGTTTTTTCTTTTTCTTCGTTACGCGAAACTGATATTCCGATGATGTCGGCGCTTTTACACAGAGCATCATTTGGTGCAAGCGCTTTGCCGCAAATAAGACCTGCCTGTGTAATTCCGGTGCCTGATGCGTGGAATATATAATCAAAATCAATGTTTTCCGCGGCGATTTCATCAAATACTTTGCAATATACCGAAACCCCGGTGGGGATGTTTTTCTTGTCGTAGATATAGTATACGTTGTATCCTTGCGAGGAAAACGCTGTGACTATCTTTTCGAGCGTTTCCGGTACTTCACTTTTCTGACATGTGTAGAAGGGATAGCCGGTGGATTTTGTGATACGGCTGTTTATGGTGTCTTCGTATTCCTCTCCGTCTTCTACTGATGAAAGAACGGCGCAATGAATGTTTTTCTCTTTGCATATCATTGTGATGACACGGCACATATTTGACGAAGCAGAGCCGTATGCGAGAACGCAGTTGCAACCTTTTGCGAGAGCATCAGATACAAATGCTTCTGCGATTCGTGCTTTGTTTCCCCCGAAGTATTTCGGAAGAAGATCTTCGCGTTTTATATAAATTTCATTGCCGCAGTTATCAATGTTTTCGAGTTTGAAAATCGGCGAACCGTATTCGATTTTTTTATCGGTTTTCATAAAATCACCTTATTTTTTCTTTCGCTTGTTTATAATTTCTTTTACTGTTGATATGAGATACGACAAACATTCAAACTTGAGCAGGTATGCGATTCCGAAGTAATACACTACGCCGAACACTACCTGAATTATGAGCGTGAGCCAGTTGGGCAGATTCAAGAGTGTGAAGCACCAAGTGAAAACACCCATTGTTACGGCGAGTATGAGTGACGGCAATATGTCTTTTAATTGTTCTCCCAGACTGTAATCAAGCAATTTCTTGTTAGGGACTGCATTTGCTACTACCGATATGAGCGATATGAATGCCTGTGTTGCAAGTACTAAAATAATTCCTTTTCCGCCGAGCTTGAGAAAATGACTTGCTGCGAATGCGCTTCCCAATAAAACGATACCTATTGTATCTTTTATGATTTCAAGTTTCATATAAATGTCACTGCGCCCCATTGCACTGATTGCCTGAAGGTTTGCGCTGTTTATCGGAATAAATGCGTAAGTGATACAAACCAATTGGAGCATCGGGATACTGAAAGCCCATTTTTCGGTGAGCCACAATAGCACCAACGGTTTTGCTGTCGCAATAAGACCTGCCATCATCGCAAACATTACAAAACTGCTTGTTACGATAAACCTTCTGGTGAGTTCTTTTACTCGCTGCTTGTCATTTTGTATTGACGAGAGCGAAGGGAATATTACCGTGGAAATCGTTCCGTTTATATTGTCGGTGAGTTTTTCCGGAATCGTTCTGGCTTTGTTATAGTAGCCCAAAGTGCCGCTGCCCTGATAAAACTTTTCCATAAATATCGGCACAATATTTGCATACAATGTGTTTATGAGATTTGAACCGAGGATTTTTCCGCCGAAGCCAAACAACGATTTGATCTTTTCTTTCGAGAAGACAAGCTTAGGTCGCCATTTTACGGAAAACCAGATGAATATCGCTCCGACTATATTTACTGCAAGGTTTTGCCCTACGATTGTCCAGAGCCCGAAGCCTGCAAATGCCATTGCAAGTCCTACTACTGCCGAGCAGATTGTTGCTCCGACTGTTCTGTAAAATATTTTTTTGAAATCCATTGCTTTTGTAAGAATGGCTGTCGGAACTGTGCTGAACGCTCCTGTTATGAGTGTGAGGGCCTGAACTCTGAGTATAAATACCAGCTGGGCATTTCCGTAGAATGATGCAATGAGCGGCGCACAGAAGAACAATGCAATATAGAAAATTACTGAAAGCCCGAGAGAAAGGAAGAACACCGACGAGCAATCATCGTCATCTGCGTCTTTCTTCTGAATCAAAGCGGTGTTGAAACCTGCTTGGATACATATGTTTGAAATATTTATAAATATAGATATCAGTCCGACGGTGGAAAAATCTTGCGGGGACAAGAAACATCGTGCCAGAATCGTCTGTACGATGAACTCCACTACTGCAGTGCCGCCTTTTTCCATAAAACGCCAGAAAAATCCTGCAAGTACGGTTCCTTTCATATTCGGTTTTTCGGAAATTTTGTTTCCCATATTGATATCCTTCCGAAATATTCTTTTACACCTTAATATATCACTTTTTTGAGTTTTATTAAATACTTTTTTGTTTTCTTGAATAAAACCTTTGTTATATGTATAATTGAATCATAATTAGTAAGAAGCACTTACCTGAAAGGATTTTTTATGGATTGGACAGACATTATTATAAAGATTTCATCAGAGGATGTTGACGCAGTTTCTGCGATTGCACAGATGGTGGTTTCACGAGGCATTTATATCGAAGATTATTCTACTTTTGACAGCGATATAGAACAGTTTGGGTATACGGAAGTTATTGACGAGGTCCTTCTTGCAAAGGACAGGACAACAGCGCTTGTACATATTTATACGAGTCCGGAGGAAAATCCGAAAGAGGCTGTAAGTTTTCTTGCAGCACGCCTTGACGCAGAGAAAATCGAATATTCCTTAGAAATGGGAAATGTAAAAGAGGAAGACTGGGCAAACAATTGGAAGCAATATTTTAAACCGATGAAAGTCGGCGAGAAACTTTTGCTTTGCCCTACATGGGAAGCCGAAAATATCGGTGATGAAATGTCGGACAGAATCAAACTTCTTATTGATCCGGGTATGGCTTTCGGCTCAGGTCAGCACGAAACTACAAAGCTTTGTATGGAACTTATAGAAAAATATATTACACCTGATACCAATATGCTTGATGTCGGTACGGGCAGCGGTATTTTGGGTATCGCAGGTCTTTTGCTTGGTGCCGGTGATGTAACAGGCGTTGATATTGATGCACTTTCGGTAAAAGTTGCTAAAGAAAATGCCGAGATAAACGGTGTGGGTGATAAATTCAATGTAAAGTGCGGAAACTTAGCGGATGATATTTCAGGAAAGTTCAATATGATTACTGCGAATATTGTTGCAGATATTATTGTTATGCTTATGCCTGACGCTAAAAAACTTCTGTCCGATGACGGTATATTTATAATGTCTGGTATCATTGATATGAGATTTGAAGATGTCGAAAAAGGTCTTGCGGAAAATAATTTTGAGATAATAGAAGTTAAGAGAGAACGCGGTTGGTGTGCGATTACCGCAAAACATAAGGAGATATAGGATGAGATTCAGTATTATTGTACCGGTTTATAATCGTGCTATAAGTTTACCTAAAACGATTCAAAGTGTTATCGACCAAAGCTACGGTGATTGGGAGTTAATTTTGATAGATGACGGTTCGTCTGATAATTCAGGCGATGTTTGCATAATGTATACAGAAAAAGATGATCGGATACATTATTTTTATCAGGATAATAAAGGTGTCAGTGCGGCTAGAAATTACGGAATAAAGAACGCAGTTGGCGATTATATCTTATTTCTTGATTCTGATGATGGATTAGAAATGAATGCATTAGAAGTTTTAAATGAACGAATCACCGAGTATCATGATGTGGATATGTTTGTGTTTGGCATTGTTGGTTCAGAAATTTTGAGGAGTCAACCGGCTAAATATGTTTCAAAGGATGAAATACGAGAAAAATATTTGCCTGCACAATTATATATTGGAGCGGAATATGAGAAATATTTTACGGAACCTTATGTTTGGAATAAATGTTACAGTGGTATCTTTATGAAAGATAATGATATCTCTTTTGACGAAAACCATTTTACATGGGAAGACGGATTGTTCACGATTAATTGTTTGGATGCCGCAAATGGAATCGTGGTTATGCAGCATAAGTTGATTGCCAGAAATATTGTAACTACTTCGCATAATCTTTCTTATAAGTTCTTTGATAACCAAATAGAAAATTATATAAATGATGCGATTTCATACAAAGAACGATTCGGCAAAGAATATAATTTTGAGGCAGCATATCATTGTGCTTTTAATATGCGCGTGATTATGACTCTGATTAGCAAAGCTGTTGCTCAGAAGGGACAAGCATCTATGCAGATTATTGATGGTATAGTAAATAATCCTGTAGTTCGTTTTTGGAATGACAAATTTGTTCCGGATTTTGGATATGAGAAAAAATTAAAAAAGTATATTAATGAACGCAATAGCAAAAAGATTTACAAAATGTACTATATAGGGATTATAAAGAAAACGTACTATAAATTAAAGGAATGGTCGAATTTATAATTCGACGCTGTCGGAAGGATAATTTGCACAGTTGCACAAATTGTTTATGCTATGTTATACTGACATAGTTGAATGAGAAATTGTTTTTAGCTTTTTTGCTACTAAATATAAAGCAGGTGTTTTTTTGAAGAAACTTACTATTACAGGTGGTATTCCACTTAAAGGAGAAGTCACAATCAGCGGAAGTAAAAACGCGGCTGTCGGTATTTTGCCGGCTGTATTGCTTGTAGACTCTCCTGTTACAATAGAAAATGTTCCGAACGTTACAGACATCAGAATAATATTGGATATATTGAGATCTCTCGGCGCGACTTGCGAACAGAACGGTGATGTCGTAAAGATTGATCCTACCGGTGTAAAAACTTTTATCGCAGACAACGAGAGAATAAATCGCCTCAGAGGCTCATATTACTTTATCGGCGCCTTGCTCGGCAGATTCGGACACGCGGAAGTTGTTTTGCCGGGCGGTTGTAATTTCTGTCTCAGACCGATTGATCAGCACCTCAAAGGTTTTAGCGCACTTGGAGCAAATATTGTCGAAGAGTACGGTATGGTAAAGGCGCATTCGCTTCACGGACTTGTCGGTACCCACATCTACATGGACGTTGTATCAGTCGGTGCGACTATAAATATAATGCTTGCTGCTTGTAAAGCAGAAGGTCAGACCGTTATAGAGAACTGTGCAAAAGAGCCTCACGTTGTTGATGTTGCGAATTTCTTAAACTCAATGGGTGCAAACATCAAGGGTGCAGGTACAAATGTTATCAGAATTAAAGGTGTTAAATCACTTGACGGTGGCGGTGTGTACTCAGTCATTCCGGACCAGATAGAGGCAGGTACCTATATGATCGCTGCGGCAGCGACCGGCGGCGATGTCATCGTAAGAAATATCATTCCTACACATATGGAAGCATTGTCTGCCAAGTTAAAAGAGATGAATGTCGGAATTGATGAATACGATGATGCAATCAGAGTTTATAATAAAGGTATGATACGTGCGGCAAATGTAAAGACTCTTCCGTACCCGGGCTTCCCGACTGATTTGCAACCACAGATAGTTACGTTACTGTCGCTCGCAGACGGAGAAAGTTCTGTTCGTGAGGATGTATGGGAGTCGCGTTTCCAGTACATACCTGACCTCTGCAGAATGGGTGCAGAAGTAAGACTTGCAGGTCGTTCTGCGATTGTAGTAGGCGGTAAAAGATTCAAAGGTACTACGGTAAAATGTCCTGATCTGAGAGCCGGTGCGGCGTTTGTAATAGCGGCACTTGCTGCAGAGGGTAAAACCGATATAACTGAGATTAAATATATAGACCGCGGATACTGTAATCTTGAAGAAAAGCTCAGAACCCTCGGAGCTTTCATCGAAAGAGTTGAAGTGGACGAGGAGCATATATAAAGAATGAAATTTTGCAGTCTTTACAGCGGAAGCAGTGGGAATTGCATTTTTGTGGGAGATAAAGATACAAAGCTTTTGATAGATGCCGGTGTAAGTTGCACCAGAATAGAAAAAGCACTTCGCGAGATTGGTGAAGCGGCCTGCGATATACAAGCTATCTTAATAACTCACGAACATCAGGATCACATAGCCGGCGCAGGTACTCTGAGCCGGCGTTTTAATATCCCGATATACGCTGCAAGCGGCACTTGGGACAAGATAAATTCCGACAAACTGCTGACGAAAATTCAAACAGAAAACAAGGTATCTATTTCAGCCGGAAGCGCATTTAATGTCGGTTCACTTTCTGTATCACCATTTAATATTCCTCATGATGCGGCGATGCCCGTTGCATATTCCATCAGAAATGATTGCAGGAAAATATCTGTGGTAACCGATATGGGTTTTGTTACCGATGAGATTCGTGAGAATGTTTTTGGAAGTGATCTTGCGATGATAGAGTCTAACCACGATATCGAAATGTTAAAACGCGGTCCTCACCCATGGCATCTGAAAAATCGTATTCTGAGCAGAACCGGGCACCTTTCAAATGATTATGCCGCGGATTTTGTCACATATCTTGCGTCTTGCGGAACCAAGCATTTTGTACTGGGACATCTGAGTGACAAGAATAATGTTCCATCGCTTGCTTATGATACAGTAAGGATAAGTCTTGAAAAGAACGGATTTTTTCCGAGCAAAAACATTCATTTGTCGGTTGCGCCCCGTGAATGTATCGGAGAAGTAATTGAAATATAGGGTGATTTTATGATGAAGATAACCATTCTTGCTGTCGGCAAGATTAAAGAAAAATATATGCGTGAGGCGATTGCGGATTACAGCCTGCGCCTTTCAAAGTACTGCAAGTTGAACATTATCGAAGCGCCTGAAGGATTGTCGGTCGAGAAGGAAGGCGACGACCTTCTGCGTCTTATTCCGCAGGGCTCGTATGTTATTGCACTTGACCTTAGAGGTACAATGGTCAGCTCTACCGATCTTGCCGATATGTTCCGCGAAACTACAGTTGCCGGCGAGTCTCATTTTACTTTTATCATTGGTGGTTCCGACGGCATAGATCGCAGAGTTATCTTAAAAGCAAACAAATCCATTTGTATGTCGAAAATGACTTTTACTCACCAGATGGCAAGACTCATAATTTGCGAGCAGATTTACAGGGCAATGAAAATAAACGGGGGAGAGAAGTATCATAAATAGAGCTAATCTGTGAGGCGTGAAAAAACAGCCGAAAACTTACAGTTTTCTAATGATTTTTTTACGCCTCACAGATTAGCTCTTTCGCGGGGGAGAAGGTAAAGACAGCCGAAATTCTGCCGAATTTCTAATGATCTTTTTGCACTGTGGTATTGACGACTTTCGATGGGGAGGACGGTAAAAATAGCCCAAAACCTATGGTTTTCTAATGATTTTTTCTCGCATCACAGATATGCTCTTTCGAAGGGAAGAAGGCTTGGGAATATGGCAACAAGTAAAGAATATTTAGAATTTATAACAGAACAGTTGTCCGAAGTGGACGGAATCACGTATCGGCAAATGATGGGGGAGTATGTTATTTATATGAACAGTAAAATTGCCGCGTATGTTTGTGATGACAGATTGCTGGTAAAACCTGTGCCGAGTGCGGTGCACATGATGCCGGAAGCTTCTTATGAGTCTCCGTATGCCGGAGCAAAAGAAATGATTCTTGTAGAAAATGTAGACAACAAAGAGTTCCTTAAAGAACTGTTTGAAGCAATGTTTGATGAGCTTCCGGAATCGAAGAAGAGGAAAAAGTAATATGTAAAACAGTCCCCGCCGTTTGGCAATAAACCAAACGGCGGGGACTATCATAAGCAAATTACAGAGCACAGTAAAAAGACATCCGAAGACCTAAAGGCTTTCTAATGATCTTTTCACTGTGCTCCGTAACTTGCTTTATTAACACAAATCAAGAGCTATTGCAAAATATCCTTCGCTACGGAATTTTCGCATTGCTTTCCATGCTAAATCACGTGCTGCATAAAGACCGAAAACTGTTGAACCGCTACCGGACATAAGGGTTCCGATTGCGCCGGAGGTTGCGATTTCTGCTTTGAGCTTCTTTAGTTCGGGTTGGAGATCGAACGCAGGTATTTCAAGCACATTTTTCATATTCTGTGCGAAAAAATACAGATCGCCTCTTTCGAGCGCTTTTATGAGTGCCGTCGTATCGGGGTGTTCGTCGCTCGGGATATCCATTGAGTCGAGTCTGGTGTAGACGCGCTCTGTTGACAGGAAAATGTTCGGGTTTACTATGAGAATGTATCCTTTGTTGAGCGGTGAAATTGTTTTGAGAGTTGTACCGGTGTCTGTTGCAAGTGCTGTACCGCCTTTTACGAGGAACGGAACATCAGAGCCGAGACTCTTTGCAAGCTCGCACAGCTTGTCTACGGAGTAGTTTAGTCCGAGTAATTCATTCATTCCCTTCAAAACTGCCGCTGCATCTGCGCTACCGCCGCCGAGACCACCGCCTACGGGGATTTTTTTTCTGATGTGAATGGCTATTTTATCCTGTGAACCACTCTCGTTAAGCATTAAGCGGGCTGCTCTGTATGCAAGATTCTTTCTGTCTGTAGGGAGTTTCGGATTTGTACAAGTGAGTGTAATCTGCTCATCAACATCCGGCTCAGGAAGAGGCTTTCCGATGCGCTCGAAATAGTTGCGACGCTCTTCTTGTTTCTCTTTTGCTTCGAGTATTTCATCGACAACATCCGCTTTGAGACCGCTGAAATTATCTTGACTGAAAATTACAATTTTGTCATAAAGAGGAATTTCCTGCATTATCATATTTACAAGATGGTAGCCGTCGTCTCTCTGCCCGAGAATATCTATTGAAAGATTGACCTTGGCGTTTGCGTTAATATTTACGATATTCATAGTCTTTTTCCGCCTTTTAGCAATAAAGTACTTAAAGAATAGCATATTTTTAAAAAAATGTAAAATGTAAAAGTAATTTTGTTGAATAATTTTGCGAATGAATATATAATACATAGTATCTATTTTTAGGAGAGGTGACTCTGATGAGTACAATCGACGAAACATTAAATGAAGAAGTTTCTTCAAATTTTATTCACGAAATTATTGACCAGGATATCGCTGACGGATTTTCGCGTCAGATTCATACAAGATTTCCGCCTGAACCGAACGGTTATCTTCACATCGGCAGTGCGAAAGCTATATATATAAATGTTTCTACGGCAAAGAAGTACGGCGGTCTTTTTAACCTCCGTTACGATGATACAAACCCGAACAAAGAGGACACTGAGTATGTTGATTCGATTCTCCGTGATCTCAAGTGGCTGGGTGCAGAGCCTACCGGCGGCATATACTATGGCTCGGACTATTTTGACAAGTGCTACGAGTACGCTATAAAGCTTATAAAAGAAGGCAAGGCTTATGTCTGCGACCTCACAGGTGACGAGGTTCGTGAGTACAGAGGTACTTTGACACAGCCCGGTAAGGAAAGCCCCTACAGAAACAGAAGCGTAGAGGAAAACCTCGAACTCTTTGAAAGAATGAAGAACGGTGAATTTGCAGACGGCACACATACACTTCGTGCAAAGATTGATATGGCGTCCCCTAACATAAATATGCGTGACCCTGTCATTTACAGAATTTCACACACTCACCACCACCGTCAGGGTGACAAATGGTGCATCTATCCGCTCTATGATTACGCACATCCGATTCAGGACGCTTTAGAGGGCATCACACACTCACTTTGCTCTATCGAATTTGAAAACCACCGTCCTTTGTATGATTGGGTTGTAGACAACATCGGTTTTGAAGCAAAGCCGAAGCAGAGAGAGTTTGCAAGACTTAATGTTACTTATACTGTTATGAGTAAGCGTTATCTCCGCCAGCTTGTTGAGACCGGTGCCGTAGACGGATGGGATGACCCGCGTATGCCTACACTTTGCGGTCTCAGAAGAAGAGGTTACACACCGTCATCGATATTCAATTTTGTTAAGATGGCAGGCGTTGCAAAATCATATTCACTCGTTGATATTGAAATGCTTGAATACTGCATCCGCGACGAACTCAACCAGACTGCAGAGAGAAGAATTGCAGTCACAGAGCCGCTCAAAGTTACAATCACAAACTATCCCGAGGGACAGTGCGAATATTTTGAAGTTGCGAACAACCCGAACAACCCTGATGCCGGTATGAGAAAGATTCCTTTCACAAAGAACATCTATGTAGAGCGCTCCGATTTTATGGAAGAGCCGATTCCGAAGTTCTTCAGACTCAAGCCCGGCGGCGAAGTTCGACTCATGGGCGCATACATCGTTCGCTGTGATGAAGTTGTAAAAGACGCTGACGGAAATGTTATCGAGCTCAGATGTTCTGCTGACCTTGAAACTAAAAACGGTATGCCTGTTGACGGCAGAAAAGTTAAAGGTACTATCCACTGGGTAAGCGCAGAGCACGCTATCGACGCTGACATTATGATGTACAACAGACTTTTCACAATCCCCGATCTTTCCGATCTCGGTGAGGACAAGACCTACAACGATTATCTTAACCCCGATTCAGTAAAGAAACTTACAGGTTGCAAACTCGAACCGTCAATCGCTGACGCACAGCCCGGTGAAAGATTCCAGTTTGTCAGAATGGGTTACTTCTGCAAAGACACGAAGTACGACAATACTTTCAATAGCATCGTCGGTCTTAAAGACACTTGGGCAAAGGTGAATAAGTGATTTTTATAAAACTTAAATAATTTTTTAGGCAATATGCAGGTTGTTGAAACTTGCGTATTGCTTTTTTGTTTGGGTAGAGTGGAATGTAAATGAATAATTATTGACAACAATAAATAGGTGTTCTAATATATTAATAAGGGCATTACCTATAAGGCGGTTATGCTCCTTGTCGTGTGTGTATATGTTTAAGCTACGTTAGTGTGGGAACTAGAGCGCAGCTATTTTTTTGAAATAGAGTACAAGATAATTCTGACAACTATTTCGATTATGTATAACATAATTGCGATAATTTCATAATCACTCATATCTATCACCTCCCTTCCTTTCCCGCAACTCCGGGTAAGAGCTTTGGGTTAGTACAAGGAGAATAACTGCTGCATTATAAATAATGCCCCGGTGCCGTAGCACCGTAGTAGAATCTTAACAGAGATGGTTAGGATTTACAAATTTCCCGGGAAATAATGGGACAAAAAAATAAACGGCTGACTTGGTTTGCAAGTCAGCCGTTGCTCTTTATTTTTCGCTGATTTCAGGCCAGAGGCCTCTTTTTACCGCACCGAAAATATTTGTTTTAATCATATTGTTGTCTTTTTCGAGCAATTTAATTATTGCCTTGATCTCTGCTCGCTTGCTTGTCTTGTCCATCGGGCAGGTGTTCTCTACCGTGGGGAACACGCCAAGCGATGCGTAGTGTTTGATCTCGTATTCGTTCACATAGATGAACGGTCTGATAACTGTTACACCACTTCTGTCAAGATGTGTTTCAGGTGGGAAACAGTAAAATCTCCCTTCGTAGTGTAGGCTCAGGAGTGCCGTCTCAATAACATCGTCTTTGTGATGTGCAAGTGCTACAACATTGCAACCGTTTTTTCTTGCATAGTCATTTAATGCACCGCGTCTGAGATTTGCACACAACGCACATGGATTCTGCTCTTGGCGTATATCAAAAACAATTTCTTTTATATGTGATTCAACAATTACGTGTTTAACACCGAGCGACTCGCAGTACTTGGTAATCGGCGTAAAATCCATTCCCTCAAAACCGAGTGAAATGCTTATGGCAGTAAGTTCAAACTTTTTCGGGTAGAACCTCTTGAGCGATGCCAGTACCGTCAAAAGTGCCATGCTGTCCTTACCGCCTGACACACCGACACAAACATGGTCGCCGTCTTTTATCAGGTCGTAATCCTGTACCGCTTTTCTTGTCAAACTGAGTAAATGTTTTAATGCTTCTTTGCTATCCATAAACAAATCAATTTCCTAATTAAAAAAATCATATATATTATGACAGTTTAGGGGTGATTTGACAAGAGAAACCTGTGGTAGAAAAGATCTTGGTACGTAAAGTTGGTTACTGGCATTGCCGTGTGTGATAAGACGGCAATGCCGTAAAAGCACGACTTCTATTTACCATTTTTAAAAAATTGTTGAAAGTGGTAAAAATGTGTGGCATAATGCTGCATGAGAGGTGATTTGCCATGAAACTTATTACTCGAAATCAATACTTAGAAAAACTTATCAATGTAATCGGAACTCCGGATATTAAGGTAATCACGGGTGTTCGTCGTAGCGGGAAATCTAAGTTGCTTGAGGCTTTTAAGCACCATATAGAACAGAGCATATCCGAACACAACATCATTCAAATCAATTTCAACTTACCGGAGTTTGAACATTTGCTTGAATACAGACCTTTGTACGATTATATCAATTCACAGTATGTGATAGGTAAAGAGAACTTTGTTTTAATTGATGAAGTTCAGATGTGCACTGGCTTTGAGAAAGCAATCAACGGTCTGCACGCATCCGAAAAGTTTGATATTTATATCACCGGCTCAAATGCTTTCCTTTTGAGTTCTGACCTTGCTACGCTGTTTACCGGAAGAACCTTTGAAATCAAGGTGTTCCCGTTCTCGTTCAGCGAATATATGCTGTATTTTGGTTACAGCGACAAGTATGCTGCCGTTGATAAGTATATGATTGAGGGCGGCATGGCAGGCTCTTATCTCTATAAAGATCAAGAAGCCAAATATGATTATATTGCCGATGTTTTCAATACGTTGATTGTCCGTGATATTCGCAAGAAATATAAAATTCGCAATATGCAGTTGATGGACAGACTTGTGGACTTCCTTATGGACAATATCTCAAATCTGACCTCTGCACGAAACATTACAAGTACTTTCAGTGGATTAAAGGAAAAGGTCAACCATGTTACTATCAGCTCGTATATTCAATATTTGTGCAATGCCTTTGCCTTTTATAAAGTCCGCAGATATGACATTAAAGGCAAAAAGTATCTTTCCAGCAACGACAAGTATTATCTGAGCGACCATACTTTCCGCTATTCTAAGCTCGGTACGAAGAATATGGACTACGGCAGAATCCTTGAAAATGTGGTTGCTATAGAACTGCTTCGCCGAGGATACGAGGTCTACGTTGGTGTGCTTTACAAGAAAGAAATCGATTTTGTTGCCATAAAGCGCAATGAAAAGATTTATATACAGGTATCTGATAACATCAGCGATGATAAGACATTTGAACGTGAGGTTTCGCCCTTGCTTCAGATCAATGATGCCTATCCAAAGATGGTGATTGCTCGCACTCGACACGATGAGTATCAGTACGAGGGCGTAAGGATTGTTGATATTGCGGATTGGCTACTTAACTGATTGGCAAAGCTGTAGAAATATCCAAAACGGCAAATACGGAGAACGATATGAAATTTGAATATCAAGAATACAACAAAAAAGCCACTGACGATGAGTTGATAGATGATGTGACGCGTGTTGCTAAAGAACACGGCTTATCTTCTTTGTCGATGCATGAGTATAAAACATACGGAAGTTTCGATAATTCTACCATCACCCGTAGATTTGGAACATGGAATCATGCATTGGAATTGGCTGGTTTAGAATGCAGAAATCGTTTTTACACTGAATTGGAGTTATTCAATAACTTGCAGCATGTATGAATTGCAAAAGGTTGCCAACCCACACGACGTGATATGGACAACAAACAATATTCGACGATTTCAAGTGGTGCATATATGCGAAAATATACGAAATGGTCGAACGCATTAAAAGCCTTTGTGGAATACATTAATAAAGATGTTAGTGATGACTTTTTCTATGGAGTAAACAGCGAAACAAGAAGGCATAAAACTGCCCGTGATATAAATCTAAGGTTACGCTTCAAGGTTATGCAACGCGATAACTTTAAATGCTGTACTTGCGGGGCTTCTCCCGCCAAAGATCCATCAGTTGAATTGCGCATTGACCACATAATCCCTTGGCCAAAGGGAGGAGAAACCGAGATTGATAATTTACAAACTTTGTGTTCCAAGTGCAATTTAGGGAAGAGCGACCTTGCTTAAAACTTGAAAATTTTGCATTCAGCACCATCGGTGCGTAGCCAATTTCTCTGAAATTGTTAAAGGGGTTGGGATGTTTCCCAATAAGTACACACCAGTGGATACCGCGGTGTACTTATTGCTATTCGTCATTCTTCATAATAGCAAATAAACTGATAAGAGCCGCAGAAAATATTGGTTTTATGCTTGTGGCTGTACCGACAAAAGCAGAACAGACATGACCGAAATCATGCCTGTTCCAAGAAAATTGCGAATTATTGTTTTACTAGCAGGGCGTCTTTGCCGGCGCGAAGGTTAAATCATTCCGATTTTAATAATTAATTGCTAATAATCAAAACTCAAACCATTCTGCATAAGCCTGCGGAATTTTAATTTCGCTAAGCCACTTAGAAGCTTTTTCGATAGCTTTCTTTTCTGTGGCAGGAGCCGGTCCGCCGATAAGGCTACGGCCTTCTACGCAAGCTTCGACTGTGATGGCGTCGAAAAGATCATCTTTGAATATTTCCATCGGATCTTGTCCGTCTTCGAGTTCGCTCTTGCAGATTTCACGGATTTCATCAAGGGAGAGGTCGTCGATGCCTTTGTCCATTGATATACAAGTGATGACGAGCTTTCCGGTGATGGCGTGAGCCTGTCTGAACGGTATGCCGTTTTTAACGATGTAGTCAGCAAAGTCTGTGGCATTTGTGAAGCCTTTGGAAGATGCTTTGTACATGTTATCCTTGCGGAACTTGCAGGTTTCGAGCATTCCGGTGAAAACAGGGAGACACATTTTTACTGTGTCAATCGCATCGAAAACTCCTTCTTTGTCCTCTTGCATATCTTTGTTGTATGCGAGCGGAAGACCTTTCATAACTGTGAGAAGTCCCATGAGGTCACCGTATACGCGGCCTGTTTTACCTCTGACGAGCTCTGCAACGTCGGGGTTCTTTTTCTGTGGCATAATGGATGAACCGGTAGAGTAAGTGTCGGACATTTCCACAAAGCCGAATTCGTGGCTTGACCAAAGGACAAGTTCTTCGCTGAAACGGCTGAGGTGCATCATAAGGATAGATGCGGCAGAGATAAATTCGATTGCAAAATCTCTGTCGGATACGCCGTCAAGGCTGTTTTCCGTAACACCGTCAAAACCGAGACGCTCTGCAACATATTCTCTGTCGAGGGGATATGTTGTACCTGCCAAAGCACCTGAACCGAGCGGCAAAATGTTTGCTCTGTTGTAGCAAGCGATGAAGCGCTCCGTGTCTCTTCTGAACATCTGGCAGTATGCCATCATATGATGTGCGAGTGTGACAGGTTGTGCTCTCTGAAGATGTGTGTAGCCCGGCATGATAGTGTCGAGATTGTTTTCTGCAATATTTATAACAGTTTTCACAAGATCTGAAAGCATATTGCATATCTCTGCGATTTCATCCTTGAGATACATTCTGATGTCGAGTGCAACCTGGTCGTTTCTCGAACGGCCTGTGTGGAGCATTTTGCCGACAGCGCCGATTTTCGCAGTGAGAAGTGTTTCGACATTCATATGAATGTCTTCCTGGTCAATGCGGAATTCTACTTTGCCTTCGTGGATATCTGCTAAAATTTCCTGCAAAGCTGCACAAATCTGCTTTGCGGCATCGGCGGGGATAACTCCCTGCTTGCCGAGCATTTCCGCGTGAGCGATGCTGCCGATAATGTCGTGGAAATATAATCTTTTATCAAAGCTGATAGATGAATTAAAATCGTCTACCTTTTTGTCTGTACCTGCGGTGAAACGTCCGCCCCAGAGTTTACTCATTTCTTTTCGTTCCTTTGTCTTGCCATTGCTCTGACTTTGATCGGGAGACCGAAGAGGTTTATGAATCCTGCAGAATCATTCTGATCGTAAACGTCATCCTCGTCAAATGTAGCGATTTCTTCGTTGTAGAGTGAGTACGGTGATGTAACTCCGGCATTGATCATGTTGCCTTTGTAGAGCTTCAATGTAACGTCACCTGTAACTGTCTCCTGTGTGCTGTCAACGAATGCTGAGAGAGCCTCACGGAGAGGTGTGAACCACTGACCGAAGTAAACGAGCTCAGCAAACTTTGCAGCAACGAGCTCTTTGTAGTGCTGTGTATCTCTGTCGAGTGTGATTGTTTCGAGAACCTGATGTGCTCTGTAAAGAATTGTACCGCCGGGAGTTTCGTAAACGCCTCTGGACTTCATACCTACAAGACGGTTTTCTACGAGGTCTGCAAGACCGATACCGTTTGCACCGCCGAGTTCGTTGAGTTTTTTAACGATAGAAACTCCGTCCATCTTCTCACCGTCGATAGCAACCGGAATACCTTTTTCGAATGAAATCTTTACATAAGTCGGCTTGTCGGGAGCCATTTCCGGAGAAACGCCCATCTCAAGGAAGCCGGGTTTGTTGTACATAGGCTCATTAGCCGGATCCTCAAGGTCAAGACCTTCGTGTGAAAGATGCCAGAGGTTCTTGTCCTTTGAGTAGTTTGTCTCACGGTTTATCTTAAGAGGAATGTTGTGTGCCTCTGCGTAATCGATCTCTTCGTCACGTGACTTGATGTCCCAGATTCTCCAAGGAGCGATAATCTTCATGTCGGGAGCGAAAGCCTTAATTGTGAGCTCGAAACGAACCTGGTCGTTACCCTTACCTGTACATCCGTGGCAGATAGCGTCAGCGCCTTCTGCAAGAGCGATTTCAACAATTCTTTTTGCGATAACAGGTCTTGCGAAAGATGTACCGAGGAGATAGTCTCCCTCGTACTTAGCGCCTGCCTTAACAGTCGGGAAAACATAGTCTTCGATAAACTCTTTGTTAAGATCTTCTATGTAAAGCTTTGATGCACCTGTAGCGATAGCTTTTTCCTCAAGACCGTCAAGCTCTGTGCCCTGTCCAACGTCACCTGAAACTGCTATAACTTCACAGTTGTTGTAGTTTTCCTTAAGCCACGGAATGATAATGGATGTATCAAGACCGCCGGAATATGCCAAAACAACTTTTTTAATATCTTTGTCTCTTGTCATTTTCGTTATTCCTCCAATTTAATATAAAGTTAACGCACCTATTATAGCCCAACAGCGTTGTCGGTGCAATAAAAAGGTTTTATTTAATCTGAAAAATCGTGCTATTTAAATTCCTTGAAATATTCGGAACTTGCGATAAACTCAAAATTTCTTTTGCCGTCGGTTGCAAACAATATATACTCGTCTGAATTGTCCGAAACCTCATCAACATAATATGCACTGTTGGGGTAAATACTGAGTGAATGGTTTTTCCCGGAGAACTTTTTAAGAAGTAATCCGGTGTGACGTAAAAGTCCGTCTTCGCACGATATAATGCACACGTCATCGCTAATTACAGTAAAAGAAAATACATCCCCTTTTACGAACCTTTTAAATTTGTCGCCGGAGCCGTAATACAAATTATCGTTTTTTTCAAAATAAAACTTATTTTTATTTTCTGTCAGTTTGTAATTCTCTATATCTGCGGCAAGGGTTGTGCCTTTGGCGCCTGCTTTTGCTTTGACTTTGCATAAATCGGATCGGTCTCTAAGATAATATACGTAATCACCGTCGTATGAAATCTGTATATTGGTAACATCCAGAACAAGTTTTGTTTCATTACCTTTTTTATCTACATAGTGGATATTTGTGTTTCCGCTGTTTCCGTCGGATGTGTAGAAACAATCAAAAAAGTTTTTAATTCCGACAGTATTGTTTACGGTAATAACGTTTGACGGCAAAACAAGTTTCAATCGGTTTTGGTAAAGCTCTGTGACAGCACCTGTCGGTGTTGCAACGTAAGTTTTTTTGTCTGGTGTGAAGTACAAAAGCTGTGTGCTTTCGGAGTTGATATATACAAATCCGTAGTAATCATTCAGATAGAGATCGTTGCACAACTCGACACATTTTTTGTCATTTTTGGTGTAGCGGTATAAAGTGTTTACTCCTATTTCATCACCGCTTTTGATAAAAATACAAGAACCTTTGTCTGAAACGCTGATGACCGAAGTTTTCTGAGGGAAGTCCTTTCCGATTAACGTACTTTCCTTTCCGTTGAAACAATAGACTTGTGCAGAGCCGTAACCGGAAACCGTGTAGACTATGGAGGATCCGTCAGGTGAAATTGCATAGTTTGTCACACCGGTTGCAATCTGTTTAGGCTTTTTGCCGTCAAGGTTTGTTTTGTATAATGTGTCCGGATATGTTATGTACGCTGCGGCTTTTCCTTGTGATGAAAGGCTGTAGTTTTCGATATCGGCCGCAACTCTTGTTACTTTGTTGTTTTTGACACAGTACAGTTCTCTGGCATCTTCTACGACGGAATCCGCCGGAACTACCCAGAACATACAAACATCGCCGCCAAGGCTCGAACTTTTGTCCACATATCTTCCTTGGAGTTCGGTATCAATTTTCCTGCCGTTGTTGCAAATCAATATCTTTCCTTCGGCAGTTGTAAACAAAACTATATCGGTTTCTCTTTTTATGAAACTTTCATTGTTTGAAAAAATAATTACAAACGCCGTCAGTACGACAGAAATAATTAAAAATGCGGAAATTCCGAAAATAAGCCAAAGTTTTAATTTGGATTTTTTCTTTATGGGTTTGTTTTGTGTATCTTCCGTATGTCTTGGCTCCGGTGCATATTCTTGGGGTGCATTTTCTGTCGGTACAAATAAAAGGTCTTCGTCATTCATTATAAAATCTCCTGTTATTTAATTTTATATATGTTTTCTTTTTTTAGTATTAATAGAACCGAGAGGAGCTTCCGATTAGTTCAAAACCTTCTTCGCCGTCAAAAGAATATAATTCGTACATATCTGAACGTATTTCCTTGTAGAAGAAAAGAGAATTCGGGTAAGAGAAGAAGTCTACACTACCATATTCTAATATGCTGACATTTCTACCTTTGCGACACTTATAAGTTCCGCTTGAACATGAAAACACACAGATGTCGTCATCAAGCACCGTGATTTTTTCGAAGGAGGCGCTCATAACCTCCCTTGAGAGTAATTCATTGAAACCGTAATACAATGTGCCGTCTATGATGAAATAAAGTTGTGCAGAATCAGTTGAGATTGCGAAGTTGTCAACGTTTTCCGCCAACAAAATACCATTTGCGTTTGCCTTTGCTTTAAGCATATAAAGATTTTTGCCGATTGTCAAAAAGTATGCAGTATCGCCGTCATATGATATGGTTATGAAATTTACGGCATTTTCTGTCAGCGTGTGGAGAACAGCTTTTTTATCAAGGTAATATAGTTTTTTCGTATTATTTGCTTCTGCGGATGAATAAAAACTGTCGCACAGATTTTTTATACCGTATGTATAGTCACAAGAACCGGTCCTTGCGGACATATGCGGCGTAACGGTGAATGCGGAAACTTGTTTTGCCGAATCATCCTTTTCTGCAATGTATGTACTGCCGTCTGCTTCTGTATAGAGAATTTGAGTATTGTTGTAATTAAAACATATTATGTAATTAAAATTATTGCAGAGTTCGACATATTCATTATTTTTACGTGTGTAACGGTAAAGCGGGCCGGCTTCCTCATCTGAATTACCTTTTATATAAATGTAATTACCTTTGTCCGATAATCCCAGGATTGTTGTATTTGCCGGAAAATTATCGTCAATCAAAATACTTTCAGAGCCGTTGAAGTAATAAACTGATGTATAGCCGTAACCGGGAACCGTGTATGCTGCTGCAGAGCCGTCAGGAGAAATTTCATAATCGGATACTTGATCTGCAATGTATGTTGTCTTGTCATGCTTAAATTCAATTTTATTCAGCGCACTTGCTCCCGATAAATACAATGCAGAGTTTCCTTCTGCCGAAAGACGGAAACTCTTTGCCTCTCCGGTAATATATGTTGCCTCGCCGTCTTCGATATGGTACAAATCTTTCGGTGAATTTGCGTCTTCCGTGTTTTTTGCAGTTGTCAGAAGCGCCGAATCGCCATTTATACCGGTCACGAAGTTTACTCTTTTGCCGGGGATTTCTGTATCTATTTCCTCTCCGTTTTCGCAAACGATAACCGTGTCATATCCTGTTGTAAAAGCTATGTAGTCGGTTTCCTGTTCTATGTATTTGCTGCCTGACAGAAAAACTACGATGACAGCAATGATAACGCTTGTCAAAACAACTGCTCCTGACACAATACCGAATATCGGCCAGAACTTGGACTTGGATTTTTTTCGTGTAGAGTCAATCGTATTTTCGACAGATGGGTCTTGCGGAATGATATATTCTTCGGTTGAAACCGGTTCTGCCGGAATAAAAAGGTCATCGTTGTTTTGCATAATAAATCCCTCGTTCTTAATGTTTATACTTCTCTCTTGCGTGATACTAATACGTTTGCCAATGTGAATATTCCGAAGTAAAAGACAGCGACAACCAACGCTCTGATTATATCTGGGTTCGTTGCTGCGGCATCGGAAAGATTTGTGATATTGCCCTGAATCCAATAGTTGTTTATGTTGAAGTTTTTGTCGTTAACAAGTACGTTTATTACCAAAAAGATAATTTCAAAAGACATCGGGATACCTATGGAAAGTACCATTGTTCCCGCAGTCTTTTTTATGAAGGACGCCATAAAGCAAAACATCGCGCTGTATGCAAACATAAGCATAATCTGAACGAGTAAAATCCAGATGATTTTTAAATTCCAATCACTTCCGATATCTTGCCACATAGTGCAACCCAAAAAGAAACCGAACAGATAGCTGATAGCCGTGAAAATTAATGCGACAAACATAGACGCCGTTATTTTTGCAAAAAGCACTTCAAGTCGTGAATAGCCCTTAGCAAAAATATTTTTTATAGCACCTGACGAAAAATCGGAACAGTTTATAAGTGAAATAACAACAGCAAGCGATAGTACGGCTTCCGTGTTGAGCAGAGCGGAAACGAGAAATTTCTTTCCGTCAAATGGTCCGGAGAAAAAAATACTGAAATCCATGCCTGTCGCTTCCAGCGCATCTGATTGGAGCAACACATCGGTGAATTTATAAGTTACAATATTCAACGTCAAAACCGCAACGATAACTCCTGCGAAAATGTAAAGAGTTTTCATTTGAAACAGTTTTCGGAATTCAAATCTGAGAAGTTCTTTCATAATCAGACACCGATCCTTTCCATAAAGTATTTTTCAAGAGTGTCCGCTTCTGTTGTAAGACCGCTGACCTCTATGCCGTTTTCGACAAGCAAGCGGTTAAGGCGCGCACTTTCTTCTATGTGTGAGAAAAGCACAATGTCATTTTTCTCTGTTTTTATATCATCTGCGGGAATAATCTCTGTAAGAAGTTCCAACGCCTTTTCGGTATCATCTACAGTAATAGTTAGTCTGTGACGGCATCTTTCTGCGAGTTCTTCCGTAGTGAATTCATCGATAAGGCGACCGTTATTTATGATACCGTATTTTGTGGCAATTTTTGAAAGTTCGTCAAGTAAGTGACTGGATATAAGGAACGTCATCTGTTTTTCTGTATTAAGTTTCAGAATGAGATCACGAACTTCTTTCATTCCGGCAGGATCGAGTCCGTTTACCGGCTCGTCAAGTATCATAAATTCAGGATTACCAAGCAATGCAACCGCAATACCGAGACGTTGCTTCATACCAAGAGAAAATGCATCAACTTTTTTATTTGCGGTATCTGAAAGTCCGACGAATTCGAGAATGTCTTTAATTTCCTCATCGGTACTCCCGAAAAGAATTGCAAAACGTTTCATATTTTCATAGGCGGTACAATTACCGTAAAGACCGGGAGCCTCAATCAATGCTCCTATCTTTCTGTTTGAAGAAGCTGAAGGCTTTTCTCCGAAAAGGAAAAAGCTTCCGGATGTGGCATTTGCCAGACCGAGAACAGTTCTCATAAAAGTAGTTTTACCGGCACCGTTTCTTCCGATGAAACCGTAAATTTCTCCTTGTTTTATACACATATTAACTTTGTCAACGGCCGTATGAGGTCCGAATTTTTTGGTCAAATCTACGGTTTGTAAAATATTGTCCATATCGCCACTTCCTTTGTATAAATTAACATTATTTTATATTAAAGTTAACGGATTTTCAATATAGGCTGTAGCTTTCACTTTTGTTCATTAAAAAAATCAGAACGACAAGTAACAGCGGAAATATTGCCGCGGAAATAATTCCGAGAGAGAGATTGTTTTCAGAGCAACTTGCAACAAATCCGACAACGCTCGGACCTAGTGTACAACCGATATCTCCCGAAAGAGACAGCAGAGCAAAAAGAACCGTTCCGTTATGATTGAATTTTTCTGCAGCAAGGCTGAAAGTACCCGGCCAGAAAACTCCGCACGAAAAACCGCACAATGCACCTCCTGCGACGGACACAATCGGCACTCGAACAAAAGAAATCATTAAATATGAAACAAAGCACAACACGGCACAAGTAAGCATATATGATGTAATATGAATTTTTTTACTTATCCTTGAATGAAATACCCTTGAAATTCCCATAAGAACCGCAAAAAGGAATGGTCCTGCAATGTCTCCGGTTGTCTTGGTTATACCTATGTTGAGCTCGGCAAAAGCCGATGCCCATTGACTTACAGAATGACATGAAGCTCCACCGCAAAGCATGATCATTGCAGTCGCCCAAAACAGTGGTTTATTAATAAAATTTTTTGCAGACTGTTTTTCTCCGGTAATACTTAACGACGGGAGCGGTACCAACATAAATAGGAATGTGTTTACGAGCGGAATGAAAGCCCAGCCACAGGACAGTATTCTCCAATTATTCTTTCCGAATATAGAAAAAAATACTGTCGAAAGCCCAATGACCAAAACCGTTCCCCAGCAAAAAAACGAATGCATAAAACTCATTGCAGAAGGCTTGTTCCCGAGAGGACACGACTCTATTATCGGACTCGTCAACACTTCAATCAGACCGCTGCCGCTTGAATACAAAATACAAGCAATTATTATTCCGACAAAAGCATCAGGGATAATATCCGGCAAAACTCCCAACCCTACAAAGCCTATCGCTGAAATAATGAGTGCAAAAATCATACAATGTCTTTGATCTAACTTATCAATGATTAATGCCGACAGAAAATCAACTGCAAGTTGTATAATGAATGATATTGCTACAAGAACGGTTACTTTTGAAAGCGGCAGACTGTATATTTCATTGAATGTTAAGAAAAGCAGCGGAGCAAAATTTACTGCAACTGACTGTGTCATATATGCAATGCAACATGCCGCGGCGGTGCATCGATAGTCGCCGCGGATATATTGAATCAATTTTATATTCATACGGATCACTCCGTTTATGTAAACCGTCACAATAACATTATATTTTTGACATAAACGGAGCGTTTAAAAATAATTCCGGCGGTCGGCCAAAGCCGACCGCCGAAAAGAATCATTGCCACATAAGTGAAAAAATTGATTTCAACTGATCATAATATTTTTCTTCCAACGGATAGGGGTGGGTTTGGAGTGCGTATTGCGTTGGGTTTTCCGCATTATTGTAGTCGTAGTAGAAATATTTTTTATTTTTATATAATAATTCTCCGTCACTCTTGTAAAAAATATGATTTTTTTCATAAGTTATAACAGGAACAGATTCTTCGTTTTTTGAATGAGAAAAGCCACAGTCAAGTGTTGTATCTTGCGGTAATGTTTTCAGATTTTTTATAAGATCTCCGTAATCGTCGTTCAATAAAATTTCTTTATATGTCCAAATATCCGGATCTTCGATATATTGCTTGACCAATGCGTATGTGTAGGTTCTTTCAAAGTTTTCAATGATTTCTTCCATTCGCGCAAGATCGGATTCTTTAACATAATATTCGGATGGCGGAAAATCGTAGTCTGTCTCCAGGTAAATTATCGAATTGTCAGGACAATCGCGTACTGCATAAATACTGTCACCGAACAATAACTTGCCGAGGATTAAAACTCCTTCTACTTTTGCCTCGCCGACTAATCTTTCTCCCACTGTACAGTCATATCCTTTGGTGTCGAGTGGAACATATTTTTCTCCGTAGTATGTTATGCATGAGTAATCGTATGAAATAACACAGTCGTGGTATCCTGCAAAATCCGACTTGATATCCGAAAATATCTCGCGTAATGCAAACCATGCCAAGATGACTGTTGCGACCAGTGTTACAGAAACAAGAACTGCCAGAATTATTATTGTAGTTTTGTTTCGTTTCTTTGTTTTTCCCGCATCGTTACAAACAAAAGTTAAATTTTCCTCCGCTGCTATAGGGATAGTCTCTTCCGGAAGTTTTTCACCGTTTAACAATTCATTTATCGTAATAGAAAACGTCTCTGAAATTTTAGGCAAGAGTTCTATGTCGGGATACCCACGTCCTGTTTCCCAACGTGAAATAGCTTTTCGCGTTACCCCGATTTTTTCTGCAAGCTCTTGTTGTGTAAGACCGATGGCTTTTCGTTGTTCTGAAATGAAGTTGCCGATTTTTTCAGGATTCATTTGATCGCCTCCTTTTATCGGAAGTCTATCAAAAAGTGTCTGAGTGGGCAAGGAATGATTCGTAGCATAGCTGAAAATAAACAAAAAACCCTGCCGATATAAAATCGACAGGATGCATAGTACGGAGAAGAGGAGATTCGAACTCCTGCACCGGTTACCCAGCCTAACGGTTTAGCAAACCGTCCCCTTCGACCTGCTTGGGTACTTCTCCAAACCAAATAAATTTGAATGCTTTAATATATTATCATACTTTGAAAATTCGTCAAGAGTAATTTTTGATATTTCCCGAAACTCCGAAAATTGATTTTAGACAATCTGTGTGTTATAGTGTTTTCGATAAGAATTGTGCAGAGTAAGGGAGTGTTGACGGCGTTGACTTATGCAGAATTAAAGAAAAACGTGGATATAAGAACTTATATTATAAAAGCTGACGAAGCACTCGGTTCTTTGGGTTATACGGAGCATTGTTTTGCTCATATTTGCAAAGTTGCCGAGACCGCAGGAAATATTCTGGAAATGCTCGGATATGATGACGTGGTCGTTGAGAATGCTAAGATTGCAGGCTACCTGCACGATATCGGAAATATAGTAAATCGTGTGGATCATTCGCAAAGCGGAGGCATTATTGCATTTAGATTTTTGTCGCATACCGATATGCCGGCGGAAAGTGTTGCTACGATAGTTTCTGCGATAGGAAACCATGACGAAGGTACGGGTACTCCGGTAAATGTCGTGGCGGCGGCGCTTATACTTGCTGACAAGTCGGATGTTCGAAGAAGCAGAGTGCGAAACAGAGATATTACGACTTTCGATATACATGACAGAGTGAATTATTCCGTAATCCGTTCGGAATTGAATATCAATGCAGAAAAGAACTGCATAGTTCTTTCACTTGAGATTGATACAGAGTGCGGTTCAATAATGGATTTCTTTGAAATATTCCTGCACAGAATGACTATGTGTAGAAAGGCTGCGGAGCGGTTGGGATTAAAATTCAGTCTTATTATAAACGGAGACAAAATGGTATGAGCAACTGTGAAAATTGCACCTATTTTATATATGACGAAGATTACGAAGAGTACATATGTTATGTGGATATGGACGAGGATGAAATGATGAGATTTATGCAATCCCCGTCGCATGAATGTCCCTATTTCAGATTATATGACGAATACGGAACAGTCAGAAAGCAGAATTAAAGTGTGTTGTGCATAAGGAGAATGAAATGAAACAAATTTTAAAATATGCAGCAGTGATGATAATTGCGGTACTTGTATTGCTCGGAGCCGTCGGTTGCAATGAAGAGCTTCCGGAGTCTTTGACAGAGTATGATTATAAGACTCCGAGACCGCTTGCGGGTGAAGATACAAATACGCACAAGACAGAAGCTGAAAAGATGCAAAGTTACAGCGGAAATGTTGTCGGAGAGGGTAGGTCGAATGATATTTTCAAATATTCGATTTGCGAAAACGGTATACAGATAGACGGACTTATTGACGGCTGTACACTGACTTCAATAGATATACCGTCGGAGATTGAAGACAAGGCAGTTCTGGGAATTGCTACAGAAGCGTTTTGTGATAATCTGACTGTGGAAAACGTTACGATTCCGTCTTCCGTAAAGTATATCGGAACATCTGCATTCAGAAGAAACAGAAAACTTGCGACTGTTACATTAAATGAAGGTCTTTTGTTTGTCGGAGAGAGAGTTTTTGACAGTTGCGAGGTTCTTTCAAAACTGGTATTCCCTCAGTCGGTAAGCTATATAGGAGAATATGTTTGCGCACGTAGCGGCGTAGAAAATATAAGTATTCCTGCTTTGATAACGAGAGTGCCGAGCGGAATGTACTACGGAACTGCAGTAAAAGATTTTGAAATTCCGTCACAGGTAACTCATTTTTATGAAAGTGCATTTGCGAAATGTAAAAATCTTACTGACATTACCATCCCGGGTAAGGTGGAATATATAGGACAGACTGCGTTTGCGAATTGTATAAATTTGAAGAGAGTTTATATTGAGGAGGGCTGTATAGAACTCTGTTACGGAGTTTTTGAAGGTGATCCCGCGCTCGAAGATATTTATATTCCGAAAACTGTTGTTACTTTCAGCAGTTCACTCATACCTGATGCAAACCAGGATGTTATATTCCATATTAAAGAAGGTTCGAAGATTGAAGAACTGGTTATAAATAAAAAACATAATTATATTGCAGAAAAATGATTTGAATGAGATTGCATATATCCTGAGGGAATATCGCAGTCTCTTTTTTTGTCTTTTTAGCGCGTATAACATAGGTTTAAGAATGTTAAATTTTCGTAAATCGTTTAATTTCACAGATATGTATGGTACAATGAAAAATGTATTCGTTAATTACAAAAGGCATTAAGAAAGGTTTGGGGAAAATAATGCTTCAGTTAAAAAATATAGTAAAAGATTATACGGCGGGTGACAGTGTTGTTCACGCACTCAAAGGTGTCAGTATTGATTTCAGAAAGTCTGAATTTGTTGCGATACTCGGTCAGTCCGGTTGCGGGAAAACCACATTGCTTAATATCATCGGAGGTCTTGACCGTTATACCAGCGGTGACCTTATCATAAATTCAAAGTCTACTACACAGTTTAAGGATGCTGATTGGGATACGTACCGAAATCATTCGGTAGGTTTTGTATTCCAAAGTTATAACCTTATCCCGCACCAGTCCGTTCTTGCGAATGTTGAGCTTGCACTTACTCTTACAGGTGTGTCTAAGGCAGAGAGAAGACGCAGAGCGACAGAAGCTTTGGAAAAGGTAGGTCTCAGCGACCAGATACATAAGAAGCCGAACCAGATGTCCGGCGGTCAGATGCAGAGAGTTGCTATTGCCAGAGCGATTGTTAACGACCCTGATATTTTACTTGCTGATGAGCCGACAGGTGCGCTTGATACTGCTACCAGTGTTCAGATTATGGATATATTGAAAGATATTTCCCGGGAAAAGCTTATTATTATGGTAACTCACAATCCGGAGCTTGCTGATGAGTACGCTTCGCGTATTATTAAACTTTCTGACGGAGAGGTTATCAGTGACTCTCAGCCGTATGATGCGACTGAGGATGAGGCTGCTATAATTGCGGCCCATGAGGCAAGTCTTGCACAGCTTAGCGAAAAAGAGAAAAAGCAGGCTATAAAGGCTGAAAAGAAAAAGAACAAAAAGCCTTCGATGTCATTCTTTACTGCGCTTTCTCTTTCTCTTAATAACCTGATGACAAAGAAGACCAGAACATTGCTTACATCTTTTGCCGGCAGTATCGGTATCATAGGTATTGCACTTATACTTGCTCTTTCTACAGGTATCCAGACATATATAGATGACGTTCAGGAAGAAACTTTGTCATCGTACCCATTGGCGATAAAATCTCAGGAAACCGATATGGCAGGATTGCTTTCAACGCTTGCCGGAAATTCCGACAAGAATAAGCATGAAAAAGATGCGGTATATTCAAATACTATGATGTATCAGTTTCTGAATGCGATGAATAAAGAGACTGCGAAAAATAATATGAAAGACTTCAAGGAGTTTCTCGATAAAGAGATGGACAAGGACACATCCGAAACAGAACTTTATAAGTATGCAAAGGCGATAGAATATTCGTACAATGTACCTATAAATGCTTATACCAAGGACGGCGCCGGGGAGTATATAAAAGCTGACATAATGGAATTATTCAAAAAAATGTCCGTAATGATGATGCAGGGTGCAGATTCAGAAGCATCTGCAAATTCAGCGTCATCGATGTCATCGTTGATGGGAAATTCAGAATCAATGGGTATGCAGCTTTGGTCAGAGATTCTTCCCGGCCCAAATGGTGAACTTGTAAGTCCTATGATAGAGGATCAGTATGAGTTGGTACACGGTTCATGGCCTAAGGCGAAAAATGAAGTTGTGGTTATAGTGTCACAAAATAATGAGATTTCAGACTTCGCACTTTACGCGCTCGGTCTTAAAGATATGAACGATATGATTGATGCCATGCAGAAAATCCACAAGGGTGAGCAGGTAGACGATACTATCGAAAGTTGGAGCTACGAAGAAATTTGCGATATAGATTTTAAACTCGTTACAAGTGCTGACTATTATAGTTATTCAGACAAAACACAGCTTTGGCAGGATATGAGTTCAAATAAAGAGTATATGAATATTCTTTTGAAGGACAACTCTCTTGCACTCGATATAGTAGGTATCATAAGACCGGTCGAGGATGCGAATTTTGCGATAATGTCAGGTTCACTCGGATACACATCTGAGCTTACCGAATATATTATTGATAGGACAAATGACAGTGCTGTTGTAAAGGCTCAACAGGAAGAAAAAAACAAAAATGTAGATATTTTCAACGGCAAGCCTTTCTATATTCCCGAGAACCTTACAGAAGCTGAGCGTATAAAGATGTTCAAGGATTATTGCGAATCTTTGAGCGAATCCGGAAAACATGAGCTTTATGAGGAAATATTGTCCGGAAACAATGATGAAATCGACAAAAAGGTTGACGAAGAATTAAAAAAATATACGACCAGAGAGGCTCGTATAGATGCGATAGTAAATATGTCTGCACAAGCTGCCGGTGTTTCACCTGATGTTATAAAATCGATGGTGAAATTTGACGAATATACTGACGAAAAGGTAGAAGAATCTCTCCGTGAGGTTTTGAAACAGGATATTGGCGGAGCAAGCGGAAAAACACAGATTGAGACTATTATAAAAACTCCTACCGAAGCCGAACTTGATAAAATGGTTGCGGACAGTATTGCAAAGATAAAAGAAAGCATGCCGATGGTTCAGGATGATAATCAGGCAAAGATGGCATTTGTCGCAATGGCATACTCAAAAGAAATCCAGATGCCTCAGGACATGATAAACGGCTATCTGGCATCGTTGACTGAACAAGAGATTAATGATGTGATGAGAAATATTCTCAAAATACAATATGTATCTGAAGGCACTTATGAACAGTATGCTGATATGAAGGTTGCTGCTGTATTTGATTCATATATCGCAGGCTGTGATGACAAGGCGCTTCTCGAATTATTTGAGGAGCATATCGACAAAGGTAAATCCGAATCTTCTTACGAGCAGAATCTTGCTGTTCTCGGTGTAGCGGATATGGCAGATCCTTTCACGATTAATATTTATGCAGCGACATTTGAGGCAAAAGATAAGATTGCCGAAATTATTGCAGACTACAACGATGGTGCCAAAGAGGAAGACATCATAAAATATACCGACTATGTTGCGATACTTATGTCTTCGATCTCAACGGTAATAAATGCTATATCTTATGTTTTGATAGCATTCGTATCTATTTCACTTGTCGTATCATCGATAATGATCGGTATCATCACATATATCTCAGTTCTTGAGAGAACAAAAGAAATCGGTATTCTCAGATCTGTCGGTGCTTCCAAAAAGGATGTTTCCAGAATATTTAATGCTGAGACTGTTATCGAGGGCTTTGTTTCCGGCGCTATGGGTATTTTGATAACACTGTTGTTGTGCCTTATTGCTAACCCGATCATACAGGCAATTACAGATATTCCGGAACTTGAAGCCAAACTTCCTGTCGGTGCTGCGATAATACTTATTGCCATAAGTGTTATTCTTTCTGTTGTTGCAGGCCTTTTCCCGTCAAGAGTTGCGGCAAAGAAAGATCCTGTCGAAGCGCTTCGTTCAGAATAATGTTATTGTATTAGATTAATTAAATTTTATCGGATTAAATAAACACCGAGAGCGGTGCCGCAGGCACCGCTCTCGGTGTTTATTTTCCCTGTGTGCCGCATTTTCCTTTAATTAAAATTGAAATCATATATCACGAAATTACCACATATACATTTAAACGGAATGGCAACCTTTAAATGACAGGGGCTGAATACGTGAAAGATTACATTGAAGACAGAGTTATTACGGTAGCACAATATATCGCCGAAAACAAATGTACGGTAAGAGCGGCGGCAAAAGAGTTTGCAACAAGTAAAAGTACAGTTCATAAGGATATGATTGACAGACTTCCGTTGCTCAATAAAGCTTTGGCGATTGATGTCGGGAAAGTACTTGCCGAAAATAAAGCAGAAAGACACATCAGAGGAGGCCTCGCAACAAAAGCGAAATACGAATCGGAAAAAGACAAAATATAAATATACTTTGGCAAAGAGACAGCGGTCTTCATTAAAAAGGTGGGACTGCTGTTTCTTTTGTGGTATAATCTGTATGTATAAAAAAACGGAGCTAATTGATATGAAATTGATGCGAATTATTGTTTTAAGTATTGTATCTGTAATGTTGTTTACTTCTTGCGGCTCAGATGCCGGTAAAGAGGATGGTGCGCCCCAAAATACGGCAGTGGGTACTACTGCAACACCGGCACTTACGGAGAAACCGGAACTGAAAACTGTTCCTTGGGGACAGGATTCATTTACTGTTCTGTTGCCGGAGTGCCCATTCGGTGCGGTTACTCAGATTACACCCGGCGATGATTTGTGCCTTGTTCTTGTGGAGCAGATTGAGGAAAGTGAAGCAGTTTTGTATATGGACAAGCTTGCGGAAAAAGGTTTCACCAGCAGCGGAGCAGATGCTGATTTACATACGGCAGGTTTGAATTATTCAAATGATTCAGGCGTTACGGTGAATGTTGTATATAGTTCCGGCATGATGACTTTGATGATTCAAAAATGATAGCGCAGTCTTGATGTTTGTGGTATTATGCATATGTGTAATTTTAATTGCAGCAATTATTCCCGGAGGAAATCATGAAAGCGGTAATATTGATCCCGACATATAAGCCGGATTTTCACTTTATTGATTTTGTAAAAGAGTTAAAAGAAAGAGATCTTCCCATGTTAGTTGTAAATGACGGCAGCGGAGATGAATTCGATCATTTTTTCACTGAGGCTGAGGAAATCGGTGCTAAAGTTGTTCATCACGATGTAAACAGAGGCAAGGGAAAGGCTCTTAGAACAGGTTTTGCGGCTATAAAGGAAATTTTCACAGACGCAGAGGGCATAGTCACTGCAGACTGTGACGGCCAGCATACAACAAAAGATCTTTTGCGCGTGATAGATACGATGGAACAAAACCCGAAAGCGATCATTATCGGCGGAAGGTTTTCCAAAAAAGACGATGATGTTCCGGTTCGTTCGCAGATAGGTAACACGATTACACGTTGGGTTTTCAGACTTGCCACCGGACTTAAAATAAGAGATACACAGACAGGTCTTCGCGGCATCCCCGCTTATTTGTTTGACAAAATGGCAGAGCTTAAAGGTGACCGCTACGAGTATGAAATGAATATGCTTTTGTACCTCAAAGAGTGGTCGATTCCGTATGTGGAGATTCCGATAGAGACGGTTTACTTTGATAACAACAAGCAGTCGCACTACAATACGCTCAAAGATTCATGGAGAATTTTCAAGCAAATATTTAAGTACTGCATATCATCGATTTCATCATTGCTTGTCGACTATATAGCATTTATTTTGCTGAACACTTTTGTATTCAACGGAGGATTTGACCTTGCGGCTGTGCTTACGGAAGCACTTCCGGAGAGCTTGACTTTTCTCGTGAAAAATATGAGTCTTGCATATCTCGTTGCGCGTGCGATAAGTTCTGTATTCAATTACATCCTTAACAGTAAGGTTGTTTTCCACGCATCAAGCAAAGGTATGGTAGTCAAGTATTTTACATTGGTCATCGTGGTGGCAATAGTCGGTTCTTTCTTTACCGAGCTTCTGATAGGTCTCGGTTTGCCGTCATTACTTTGTAAGATAATCGTTGATGTACCGTTGTTCTTCTCGAATTATTTTATTCAAAGAGAGTTTGTGTTCAAAAAGAAAATAAAGTGATAAAAAGAAGCGGCGAGGAGCTTTCTCCTCGCCGTAATTATTTTTCGATCACAATCAATGATTCTCTCTTCTGTCCCAAAGCAGTTTTACATATTCGTCAAGCGGCAAAAGTTCATCCTCGGGGATGGACTTGTTCAGTTCGTCGCACAGGTGTCTTCCTGCGGCAGAGAACATAACCGGGATACCTTTTGCCTCGGAGATTTCATTTATAAGCGGAAGTCCGGCGAGAACCGTTTCGGCGTCTGTCATTTCTAGAACATTTGTGTTGTTTATGATTCCGTTGATTTTGAGGCGTGTTGCAGACTCGACTTCATCGAAAATTTTGAGGGCAGACTCTTTGTCTTTTGTGAACGGTCTGTTTTTGTTTACCACAAAGAAAATTATATGGTCTCGGCGTGCAATTCTGTCGCAGTAATATCCCACGGCTCTTGCACCGAGGTCGTCACCTCCGACGTCGAGAATAACATCGTATTCTGTATCGTCAATCAATGCTCCCATCTTTCCTGTGAGGGCAATGCCTTCGACATTTGAATTTGCGCAAGTCGGTATTTCGACCAAGATGCCTTCCTTTTCGAGTGCAGCCTGTGCATCGGCGCTTCTGAAGAACGGATTGATTATGTCGAGGTCAATCATTGCAACTTTTCTTTCAGGGTGAGTTCTTTTTAAGTTCATCGCAAAATTTATCGCAACTTCTGACTTGCCGCTGCCGAAATGGCCGGTGAATATATATACGCAAGGTTTACCTTTAAAAACTTTCATAATTAACGCTCCTTTTTAGGTTTGTTTTGCACTTACGATAATAATTATTTTTTCACGATAATGCAAGAATATGTTTTGTTTGATATAATCAATAAAAAACTTTTTGAGGGTGCAAATATGAATGTTGCGATTATTACGGGCGCTTCCTCCGGTATGGGAAGGGATTTTGCAAAACATATAGCTGAGTTGAACGGCGTCGATGAAGTGTGGCTTCTGGCACGGCGTGAGGATCTTTTGAAAGAGATTGCCTCGGAGATTAAAAAGCCTTGCCGCATTATAGGGGTTGACTTGTCTGAAAGATTGTCATTTGCAAAAATTGCTGAAATTCTTTCGGTTGAAAAGCCTCAGATTGCGTGGCTTGTAAATTCTGCCGGCTACGGACTTATCGGAAGATTTGACATTCTTAGCGGAAAGAATCAAAGCGGAGTGGTTGATGTAAATTGTACTGCTCTTACTGAAATGATTGAAATTTGTCTGCCGTATATGCGCAAAGGTTCTCAGATAATAAATATGTCGTCGGCGTCTGCTTTTTTGCCGCAACCTGAATTCTCCGTGTATGCTGCGTCCAAATCATATGTATTGAGCCTTTCGCGTGCGCTCAGAAGCGAACTTCGCAAACAGGGCATAAATGTCCTTGCGGTCTGTCCGGGGCCTGTCGATACTGAGTTTTTCAAAACTGCCGAAGCAGGAGACACTAAAATGAAGTCGTACAAAAAATTATTTATGATAAAGAGCCAGAAAGTCGTCACAGGGTCGCTTCGTGCCGCTGCAAAAAATAAAGCAGTATATGTGCCGTCATTTAAAATCAAACTTCTGCGCTTCGGAACAAAGATTTTGCCGCACGGATTGCTTATAAAAATTATGTATGGCTGAATGTTAAAATTTTGCAAAAAATATGTGAATTGACATTGAAATTGCATAGTGATAGAATTGCGACGTTTAATATAATATTATAGAAAAACCATTGAGGAAATATTATGGAAATTTTGCTTTCAGTATCTTTGGCTCTCATAGCGGGCCTCTTAATGACAAGAATATTTAAACCGCTCAAGTTACCGGCGGTTACTGCATACCTTATTGCGGGTGTCCTTATAGGACCGTACTGTCTGGGTGCATTGCATGTAGACGGTCTTGGTTTTACATCTTTTCATGCGGTGGAGAGTCTCGGATTGATTTCAGAGGTTGCACTCGGATTCATTGCGTTCTCTATCGGTAATGAGTTCAGACTTGCAGAACTCAAAAAAACAGGTCATCAGGCTCTTATCATAGGAATATTGCAGGCAATTGTTGCAACGCTTTTTGTCGATGTTGCGCTGTACGTTTTCCACGTAATCAGACCTGACATACTTTCTTTGCCTCAGGTACTTACACTTGGTGCAATCGCAACTGCTACCGCACCTGCTGCCACTTTAATGGTTGTAAGACAGTACAAGGCAAACGGACCTTTGACAAAGTTATTGCTCCCTATCGTTGCTCTTGACGATGCGGTAGGACTTGTTGTGTTTGCAGTATCTTTCGGTATCGCAAAAACTATGGTCAGCGGTGAAATGGATCTTGTTTCAATAATAGTAAATCCTATTGTTGAAATCGTCTGCTCACTCTTGCTCGGTGCAATAATGGGTGTGGTTCTTACATATCTTGAAAAATTCTTTAATTCAAATACAAATCGTCTCAATTTGACGATTGGTGTCGTATTCCTGACGGCATCACTTTCAATGCTCGATTTTACGGTCGGAGGCGTACATATACATTTTTCATCGCTTCTTACATGTATGATGCTCGGCACGGTATTCTGCAACATCTGTCCGTTGTCGCACGATTTGATGGCAGCATCAGACAAATGGACCTCTCCGCTTTTTGCGCTTTTCTTCGTAATAAGCGGTGCGGAACTGCAGCTTGGCGTATTCACAAATGTATCAATCGTTCTCATCGGTGTAATCTACATCGTGTTCCGTTCACTCGGTAAATATTTCGGAGCTTTCGGCAGTGCAAAACTTTCAAAATGTTCGCCTGAAATCTGTAAATATCTCGGAATAACATTGCTCCCGCAGGCCGGTGTCGCTCTGGGCATGTGCACAACCGCAATGCAACTCGGCGAGCAAGGAAACCTCATCCGAAACATCACGCTTTTCGCAGTATTGATTTACGAACTTGCAGGTCCGCTCTTCACCCGAATGGCGCTCACAGCCGCAGGCGAAATCACGCCGATGTCCGATGAAGTAAAACACAGAAGAAAGCATAAATTGTTGGAAGTACATCTTAAGAAAGAACACCATAAAAAAGAACATCACAAAAAAGATCATCAATAAAAAGCAAAGCACTCGCCGTTCCGCGTAAGCGGGACGGCGAGTGCGTATTTTATAAAATATCAATGTTGCCAACTGTATTGTTATTTAGAATCCGGATACTCAGCTGTCAAGTTGCAGTCCACTTCTTTATACAACTTATGCGTTTTGACAAAAAATGTAATCATCACAACAAGTAAGAAAATCATTACTGCGAGACAGAAAGTCAAGCCTAAAATTCCCAAAGTACCGAGTGTCCGGAAACTCTGTATGACGCATACTGTTATCAAAACAATAATCGCCGCGACAAACGCAAAAATAACAAAATATCAGGCTTTGAGTATGATTTTTTATGCTTTATGTATTTTGCCGGGACAAATTCAATTGAAATCGGCGAGGTGCTTCCGATTGCATTTATTTTAAAAGTCTTTTTCACTAAAAACGGATTTTCCTCTTTAAAGAAATTGTATAATTTGATTCCGAAATAATTCGTTGCGAAGAAATTAAACAGTGATATCAGCAAAAGTAGCGGCGACAGTAAGATCAATATGAGAACTTTCCAAAATGTTATTTTTTTCATTACTTTGGCTACTGTTATAAATAAAATTGACACAAACTACTGTCTGTGTATCATCTGCTATATCAAACGATACTTCTGCACATTCTTTGCTTAGTTTTTTCGTCTCGTTGCCGATTAAAACGGAAAGCTCGTCTTCAAGTTTTCTGTTTTTAGGTTAAGTGTCAGTGTCATAGGATACCTCTTTCTTAAGTTTCATCATAAGTTGTGAATCCAAACGCTTCTATTTGTTTTTGCAATTCGTGAAAACGTTGCATAGTATTTTTCTTCGCAAAAAACTCCTTTAATTTCCCTTTCGACAAAAAGAATATATGCGTGGTTTTCGGTGCCGTATAGAACGCAAATGACGGATTGGTTCCTGTCGCATCACGTGTTGCTATACATTTACCATTGCCGCTGTGTATTTTCTCAAAGTTGTAGGCACATTCTCGGAAATTG
Organism: Oscillospiraceae bacterium; assembly: GCA_015069195.1. GTDB lineage: Bacteria > Bacillota > Clostridia > UBA1212 > UBA1212 > SIG423. Next base: position 211,613 of record SVJA01000002.1, read on the forward strand.
ATAAGTTTCATATTTTTCAAGGATATGCCGTTTGGAGAAATTCCTACAATATCGTTTTCAGAGTAGGACTCGTAATCATCAAATGTAATTTCTTGGTCTGCTGTAATAATTTCCGGCAAACCCATTGCCTTATTCATAAGATCATACCACTCATTACAAAATGCAGAAAAACCATCACGGTCAAAATCATTCTCGAATTGTCTGGGAGGGTTTTGATGATAAAAATCTTCTATTTGTTTCGCGTATGACAGAACGGCAGTCTTGTACTCTTCAAACGGGACTGTATATGCGTGAGTGTCTTGTGTACGAATAGTAACGTTTTCTTTTTCGCAAATGACATCAAAGTCTATTCCGTTTGGACAACTCCCTATCGTAACTTTTGTTTTATCTTCTGACGGAAGTAAAAAATGTCCGCAACAAGGGATTAACTGTTCATCTGTACCAAGGAAATGATTCTCAAATAATGAATGTAAAAAGCGATATGCGGACGCACTGACACACCAGTCCGACTCTCCGTCGGAAAGCGAAATGTCTCCGATTTTCATTACAACTTTTCCGTGAACGCAACAATCATAATTTTGTTCTTTAGGTGAGTTGCTTATAAAATGTAAATCTTTTGCGTATAGTTTCATTTTAACATTTCCTTTTTTCGAGACACACGACACTCTCCACATGCCCGGCAAAAGGGAACATGTCCACGGGTTGTACTTTATTTGGCTCGTAACCAATTTCACGAAGATATTTGAGGTCGCGCGCGAGGGTTGCGGCATTGCAGGACACGTAGACGATTTTTTCGGGGTTGACCGATATCGCTGTGTCAAGAAGTTTTTTGTCACAGCCTTTGCGCGGAGGGTCTAAAATTACCAAGTCGTATTTGTCGGCAAGGGCACCTTTTTCGGAGAGGTCTGACAAGACTTTTCCGGCGTCGCCGTCGTAGAATTTTGCATTTGTTATGTCATTTAATGTTGCGTTATGTTCTGCATCGACAACTGCTTGACGGATGTATTCGATTCCGGTCAGGCTTTTTATGGGGTTGCCGGATTTTTGTGCATTGTTTGCGAGGCAGAGGCCGATTGTACCGATGCCGCAGTAAATATCTAAAATATTTTCGTTGCCGCGAAGGTTTGCAAAGTCTTTTACAACGGAGTAGAGGCGGTCTGTCTGCTCGGGGTTTACTTGATAAAATGACATCGGCGAGATGTCAAACCAAGTGTCTAAGATAGCATCGCGGAGTTTTTCTTTGCCGTACAAATGAATATATTTGTCGCCTGATACTTTGTTGCCGGAAGTCTTGTTTATGTTTACAAAAACAGAACTTACAAAAGGACACTTTTCTGTCAGGAAAGAAATAAATTCATTTGTGTGAGGAAGTGTGTTTCCGTTGATTGCGAGAACTGCCATTGCTTCGCTTTGACTGCGTGAAGTGCGAACCATAAGATTTCTTATGAGACCTTTGCCGGTTTCTTCGTTGTATGCCGTGAGATTGTATGTAGTTGCAAATTCGGTTACTGCAAGGCGTATCTGCGATGCCATTGGATTTTCTATTTTACAATTATCAATTTCAATAACCGAGTGGCTGTTTTTGCGATAAAAACCGCTGATTATGTTGCCGTCACGGTCTGTTGAAAAAGGGAAGATTGCTTTGTTCCTGTAATTGTACGGATTTTCCATGCCGATTATCGGTAAAAATTCAATTTTACTGTTTTCGGAGAAACCGCCGATTCTTTCGATGCAGTCGCGGACATACTGTTGTTTTGTTTTGAGGTGGGCTTCGTAACTGCAATGTCTGAAAGAACAACCGCCGCATTTGCCTGTGTACGAACAGTCGGGTGTGATACGGTCGGGAGATTTTTCGATGATTTCATTAACTTTTGCAACAGCATAGTCTTTTGTAACTTTTATAATCTGTGCTTCGATTTTTTCTCCGGGGAGAGCCCCTTTGCAGAAGACAACACGACCGTCTCCGGGGATACGTCCGATACCGTCACCGTCCTCGGTAATGACTGTTATATTTATTTCAAAAATATCATTCTTTTGCATAAGGGTCTCCTTTTTATAATCAATCGTGGCGTTCGTCCTCATTGTCGTAACATTCACAGAATCGTGCAGAGAAAGAAGGCTTTTCGCCTTTTACATACAGGTGCTCCGTACTGCCGAATTCTGCAATTCTGAAACTTGCAATACCTTTTCGGCGTTCTTCCGTATATATGGTAGTAACCGACGATGGTGCAGCGCAAAAACCTTGCCAGAGTGCAGACGGTGCAATGTTTACCAGGTGCGAAAGAAGCACACATTCAAGGCCGAAGTGGCAGAAGAATGCAATGGTGTCGTTGTTTGCTTTTTCGACTCTGTAATATGTACCTTCTCTGACATATCCGTGTTGCGCAAGCAATTTATCAAGTTCTTCGGCAACATGCATATATCCTTCGTGAATGTTTCCCTCGCGATAAGTTTCATTTTCGAACCAGTGGTTTATGTCGAGCAAGTCACGGTTCTTGTCGATATCCTCGGGAAGCCAGTCCCATGGTACAATTCTGCCGTCCTTGTAATCGGGACGGATTATATTTCCGGGAAATTCCTGGAGCCATTCGCAAACCGTAGCATCTTTGCCGAGCTTTTTAAGAGTAAGCGAAGCGGTGTCTTTTGCTCTGCCCAAGGGTGAAACGTAAATGTTTTTTATATCAAATGTTTTTAATTTTTCAGATAAAGCCGCTGCTTCTTTCCAACCGGTTTCGGTGAGTGAATCTATTGAGTAGTCAGGGTCTGCGTGTCGTATGATTAAAAGTTTCATCGAAAGCTCCTTTATATATTGTAGGCTACCTATTATTTTATAATAATTCGCGAAAAATACAATATTGGCAAATGATATAAATTATAATTCTTTTTTCCGTTTGCGCAAAAGTGTGAACATACAAGCGCTAAATACAGTCAAACCGCACAATACTGAGGTCGTCAGAAGGTCTGATGTTTCCGGTGAAGCTTCATAGTCTTTTTTGTACCATACAATTATAGATTTATCTGAATCAAGAATACCTTGCTCGGAATCGCCGGTAATTTTTGTTCTTGTATAGCCATCTATGTTAAGTGTAATATCCGAAGTCTTGTCATAATCGGAATTATGCTCTCCGTTTGGGAGATATATTACTGTTTCCGCGATATTTTCGTAGGTTTCTTCATCTCGGTATTCAATCGTTAAGTCATGGTTGTATCCGTAATAAACATTTATGGTTTTGTCGCAGTCAAGTACGCCTGTCAAGGCATCACCTTCGATGTGATCAATAAAATCATATCCGTCGAACATAAGAGTTGTATGCTTTTCTGCGTCATAATCGGTGTTGTGTTCTGCCGGCTCTGAAATGTAACTCTGTGAAATTTTTTGACCGGTATATTTGTCATAGTAATTTATCGTTATATCGTGTGTATAGCCGTAGAAAAGGTTGATTGTTTTATCGTTATCTAAAATACCTGTGATGGCATCTCCTGAGTTTAACTTCGGATCGTGATTATAAAGTATTTCTTTGTATTTAATCTCGGACAGAATATGTTCAGACACGTCGTATTCACTTAAATGCTCAGTCGCAGACAGCGCAAAACTGTTTGAAATCTTTTCGTTTGTGTACTTATCGTAGTAGTTAATTTCTATATTTCGGTAAACCGGTTCCGTTTCTAATTTAATGTAAAGCGGAGTAGCCTCGTTGTCGGTTCCTGAAACAATGCACTGACCTCTTCCGCCGCTTGTATAGGATGTCCAAACATACAGATTGTCGGAATATAACGAACCGGGAAGGTGTTTATAAACCGTATATGTCTTGGCAGAAGGGATTTTGTTTTTAGTGTAAAGATAAATTGTTTTATCATCTATTTTCTCTACGGAAATGTCTTGCTCGGTCAACGGTGTATAGTCAATCATATCAATGTTTCCGGAAGTCGTAGTGAGCTCAATTCCCCATTCTTCTTTTTCTTCGCTGTAAGGGAGTGTGATTGTCGGCGTAGAATTTTCGTCTGTTGCTACAAAAGATGTGTATGTGTAATGGTTCATGAGCTGATTTGAAATCAGAGTGTAATATTTTTCAAAACGAATTCCTGCGGTCGCTTCACGGAGCGCGGTGTCGGTAACTTTCAGTGATGCGGGATCGCGATAGCCTCCGATAATTTCCCACACTATAAGTTGGCAGGCTGCCCGGGCACCGGAAAAGTCGGAAGCCGTTGAATATTGGTTGGAGTATCCTATTGTCAGGCTTATAGCTTCTGCCGTCTCTTTATAATTATTTCTGATGTATTCCCAATACGGATCGGATGAATTTACCCCGCTCGCACCGTTATATACCCAACTGCCGTTTACCGGTGCTCCGGGCTCGATGCAATAAGCAGGATGCAGAACACCATCAAGTATTACAAAGAAAAGTTGAATTCTTCCGCCTTCTCCGTGGGGCGCTTCGGAATAGTTGCAGATGTCTTTGTTAAAATACTTGTTCTTTATTGTTATTTCATTGCAGAAATATCCGTTTTCTTTATTGTTGTCCGAATCGGCGTGGTTGCCGAAGAAACTTGCGGTAACCTCCTGTGCGGATGCACAAACTTTGCGGGGAAACGCTCCGGATACGAGTATAGCCGAAAGCATAAGCAATACTCCTGTTTTAAATAAATTTGTCTTTCTCATTTTATTTTTCTCCCTTCTGAAAATAAAAAAACAGCCTTCCGAAATATTGAAAGCTGCAAAAAAACTAAATCATTTAATATTAAATTATAAAACTACGATCCTCCTTTCGCTTGTGAGTTTGCAACTGAAAAGAGTGAATTTCCTTTCTTTTCCTCTTATACCATTTTTGCTCTGTTTGTTCAAGGATATGGATTATTGCCCGGGAAATTTGTAAAAAAAAGAGAAGCCTCACAGCTTCTCTCATAAAACGCACCCGGCAGAGCTCGAATCCACAACCTTCTGGTCCGTAGCCAGACGCTCTATCCAGTTGAGCTACGGGTGCAAATAAATCTGCCGGAATAACTCCGGCAGATATGTCAACGGAAAGAGTGGGATTCGAACCCACGGACGGCTCACACCGTCGCCGGTTTTCAAGACCGGTGCCTTAAACCAACTCGACCATCTTTCCATGGCAACAACGTGTGGATTATAGCAAAGGTTTTATACGTTGTCAATAATCTTTTTTGCCGTTTATTCGACTTCGCTGCATAAAAGGTTTGACGGGTTTCTAAATGCGTGATATATTCATTCGGATAAGGTGACAATGTTTGCGAAGGGAGGCCGATAAAATGTTTATAGACAGAGCGGTTATATTTGTAAAGTCAGGTAACGGCGGACATGGTGTTGTATCTTTTCACAGAGAAAAATTTGTTGCGGCAGGTGGCCCGGAGGGCGGCGATGGCGGCAGAGGCGGAAATGTTGTTTTTGTTGTTGACGAAGGCAGCACAACTTTGATTGATTTTAAATACAAACGTAAATATGTTGCGGAAAACGGCGGTAACGGCGGAAAAAATAAATGTACCGGAAAAAACGGAGATGATTTGTATATAAAAGTTCCGATAGGTACTATTGTAAAGGATAATATTACAGGTCGCATTCTTGCAGATATGGTAGAAAAAGACCAGCAGACTATTATAGCTAAAGGCGGCAGAGGCGGTAAAGGAAATATGCACTTTGCTACATCCACAAGACAAGTGCCGAATTTTGCGAGAGCCGGAGAGGATGGCGTGGAGCTTGAACTCACTCTTGAGCTCAAATTGCTTGCTGATGTAGGTCTGGCGGGATTCCCGAATGTGGGTAAGTCCACAATGCTTTCAGTAACAACTGCTGCAAAGCCGGAGATAGCAGATTACCATTTCACAACGATAACTCCTAATCTCGGTGTTGTAAAAGGTCGCGAGGGAAACAGTTTTGTACTTGCTGACATACCCGGACTTATTGAGGGTGCGTCAGAGGGACTCGGTCTCGGTCACAGATTTTTGCGCCACGTAGAGAGAACAAGACTTTTGATACACGTTATTGATATGTCGGGTTTTGAAGGTCGCGATCCGTTTGAAGATTTCCTTTTGATAAATAACGAGCTTAAAAGTTACAGCGCGGAGCTTGCTTCCAGACCGCAGATAATTGCGGCTAACAAAATGGATATGGACGCGGCTTCGGCAAATCTTGAAATATTCAAAGAAAAATTCAATGCTTGGCTTGAGGCAAATCAGGAAGAATTACAGGAAGGTATTGATCTTGGTGCGTGGAAAATATTTGAAACTTGTACGGCACTTGAGATGGGAACCGAAGAGCTTATGGCGTATGTCGGAAGTATCGTACACAAATTGCCTGTTCCGAATATGATGTCCAAAAAGGATATTGACGATGTGCTCTATACTCCGGAGGATGACGGCCCGTTGTTTGAGATTGAGATTGATGAGGACGGCGTGTACGAAATTACAGGTAAGTGGATAATGAACTTGTTCAATTCGGTAAACTTGGGTGACTCGGAATCTGCACAGTATTTCCAGAGAATGCTTCGTAAAAAAGGCGTTATCGATGAGCTTGAAAGACTCGGTATTGAAAATGAAGATCTCGTCAGAATCGGTGATACAGAATTTGAATTTGAGTTTTAATAATCTTGTACTAAAGGGGACTTGGAAATGAAAAGAATCGCATTAATATTTTTAGTTTTTATTTTGACATTGAGTTTTGCGGCTTGCGGAGAGGGAAAACCTAAAACTTCCGAGAAAGTAAATTCCGGAACGGCTACGCCTGTGGTAACTGCAACCCCTGCGCCGGTAGATAAGAATTTCGAAAAACCGGCAGAGTATGCTTCTGTTTTGCTGGTGACAATAAATCCGCAGATAAGACTATACCTTGATGCACAAGGAAAGGTGCTCGCAGTAGAGGCTGTAAACGAAGATGCGTTGTCGATAAAAGATGGCCTGACTTTCGAAAATGAAACTGTAGAGACGGTGGTAAAAAGCATTGTGACAACTGCCAAAGAAAAAGGCTTTATAAAAGCTGATGCAAAGATAAGCATTGAGCTTACCGAGACAAAAGACGAGAGTGTTAATAAAACCGAGTTGCTTGCAAAGGCAGAGACTACGGTAAATCAGACAGCAGCTGACTTGAAAATTGAGATTGTTGTAGAAGCAGAGGATAAGACTGATGTTGTAACCCCGTCTGCAACTGCTACGGAAACAATTGGTGCAACAAATGCGGCAACGTCAACTCCCGGTGCGACATCTGCACCTCAGACTACTACTGCGCCTACTCCTGCAAAACTTACTCCGGTTAAGGAAAAGGCAGGTTCTTGGTTTGCAAGATATACTGTAGGGAAATCGTTGTATGATGCAAACTTTTATCTGAGCGGCGGAGCTGACGAAATAAGTGCGGGAATAGGTTACAGGGAGCTTGTTGATGATTCACTTGATTCAGATATGTTGGCTGATGCTGTGGAGTTTGAAGGTAAGCTTTATTACGGTGCGGCCGGCGGCGGTGAACCCTTGAAATCAGTTACGGAAAACGGCAAAATCGTAATTGCAACGGATATGTCAGGAAATACAATAGAGTTCACAAGAGAGTCAGAGACAACATTAAAAGTAAAGGCAGTATCTGCAAAATTCGGTATAATGGATTCAGATGTCCCGAAGGTAGGCACAGTATTTACATTTAAAGCAGCACATGTACATGATTATTCAATAGCGGCAAATTGCGCTACTGCAAAATCATGTGAGTGCGGTGCGACAACGGGAGATCCTCTCGGTCATGATTTCAAAAACGGTGTATGCAGCCGTTGTAAAATAAAGACTGTTTCAAAGAAAGACGGCACATGGAACTTCAAGTATGTTATTTCGAGTGAATTGTGCGATGTGACGCTTTGCTTGTTTGGATCCGGCGATGATTTAGGTTGCGGCATCGGCATCGGCGATCTCTTAAGTAGCTTCCCGGAGGAAGTACAGGAGGAGTTGAAACCGGATTGTGTGGATTATTACGGCACTCTGTATTACATAGGTAAAGGAGACGGTGACGGTTTCAGTTCAGTGTCAGAAACGAATACAGGTGTTGTCATAAAGGATCTTTCGGGTAACGAACTCAAACTTATCAGAACGGATGAGAACACAATGAGAATTTTTTCGGTTTCAGGTAATTTTGCCGGATTGAGTAATATTCCGCTGGGTATTGCCGTAAAGTTTACTGCGGCGTGATTTTTCACCGGAGAAGGATAAGATTTTTTATCAAAGGATATTATATAATTCAACCAAAAAGCAAATTGCATAGAACGGACCGAACGGCAATGTCAAAGGCTGTTCGGTCTTTTTGTTTTGTCGGCGTTTTGTGATGATAAGAATAACGCCGAGCGGCGATGCAAGCATCGCCGCGAAGGCGGTTATCCATACGGCATTCATCGGACCGATGAATGCCGAGGAGGCGGCGACGAGTTTTACGTCGCCGCCTCCGATTCCGCCTTTTGCAATATGAAAAACTATAATTAAAATGATGAAAAATACACCGGTTTTAAGAATTGCAAAAGGTGTATTCCGAATTCCTTTTGTGAAAAAAGTAAATGCAATTCCCGATATAAATATTACTGCACTTGAAAAGTCGGGGATTGTACGCGAGATAAGGTCTTCTGCAGCGCACATGCAGATTGCGGCAACACAGAAAGCTATAGAAAGTTTTGCGCCTAAAAGTAAGTTGGTGGAAACCAATTTAATTGTAAACACAGTGAACGGAAAAAGTGTGACCGCAATATAAAAGAATTTTCTGTTATCGGAAGTTTTCATTATAATTAATCACCTCGGCAAAACATTACCACATTTGTGTAAATAATGTTATTTCCCGGGAAAATCTCAGTCAAAAATAATTTTATTTGAATTTACTTGAACGAAATTAAATATTAAACTTGCGGCAATGCACATTCATAGAATATAATAGCAGATGGTGGCGTATGCCAAAGTTATACAAACGGAGACTTGATGATGAGATATAATAATATATTAGAAGCGATGGGAAATACACCGCTGATAAAATTAAATCATATGACAGACGATGATTGCGCTGATGTGTATGTTAAGTGGGAAGGCGTAAATATAGGCGGTTCGATAAAAACCCGTACTGCGTACAATATGATTCTTGAAGCAGAGAAAGATGGTATCATAAAGCCGGATACTATTATTGTTGAACCGACCAGCGGAAACCAGGGCATCGGTCTTGCACTTGTTGGTGCTGTCAGAGGGTACAAAGTGAAAATTATTATGCCCGACTCGGTGAGTTATGAGAGAAGAAAGCTCGTAAAACACTACGGTGCAGAGGTTATTACGGTGCATGATGACGGTAATATCGGCGAATGTATTGATAACTGCTTAAAACTTGCTATGAAGATGGCGGAAGAGGATCCGAGAGTTTATGTACCTCAGCAGTTTGTTAATCCGAACAATCCGTTGGTACATATAAAAGAGACTGCACAGGAAATTATCCGCGATATGGACGGACCGATTCACGGTTTTTGCTCGGGAGTAGGTACGGGCGGTACGATTTCCGGCATAGGTCAGATTTTAAAAGAGCATAATCCTGACATAGAAATATGGGCAGTTGAGCCTGAGCACGCTGCTATCCTGGCCGGCGGAAATATCGGTACACATCTTCAGATGGGTATAGGCGACGGACTTATTCCGGAAAATCTGAATACTTCTATATATTCGGAAGTTTGCATTGTTACGGATGATGAGGCGATAAATACTGCTAAAAATCTTTCTTATCGTGAAGGTTTGCTTTGCGGAATTTCGAGCGGTTCAAATGTTGCCGCTGCAATAAAGCTTGCTAAGAAACTCGGAAAAGGTAAAACAGTTGTTACAGTATTGCCCGATACCGGCGAAAGATATTTCAGCACACCGCTTTTTGAAGATTGACAGTAAGAGATTTATAATTGATGTCCCCGCCGTGCCTGTGGCACGGCGGGGAATATTTTTCTCCGAAAAATTCATCCGGCGGCTATGCTCAGCTCAGCACCGCTGCCAACACCAATAGCTTTTCATTATCACTGTAAATTTTATTAAAATCACTGATAGGAAGCGGATTTACCCCGAGACCTGCTTCAATTGTGTAGCCGGGCAGATTGTATGTCTGAATAAACCAATCTTTATAGCCTGCATATGCCGACTCGGGCGGTGTTGTTTCGAGGCTGTAACCACTTGCATTTGATAATTGCACGCCTATGTCAAATGCGTTCGGCGGCATATAGTCGAGGTATTTCCAGAAAATTACTTCTCCTTGTGTGTGATAAGAGAGTGTAAGTCTGAAATTATTTTCCTGTGTGTAGTTGAACATTGCTCTGCTTTCAGGTGCTGACAGAGGTTCGGGTCCGACAAAGTCGCGCGGCGCCGGTGATGTAAAACCTTGTGCGAATTTTATGTTTCTTGCATTTTCCCAGCCTGCGGGGTAGTTAAGGTTTAAGTCGGTACCGAGGATGTTTGCTTTCCAACCTGAAGGAAATGAAATTGACGGATAGTCTGCAGAAATTCTTTCGGCATTTTTATATGCCGGACTGTTTTTGTTGATTGCTCCGGTAACAAGGTCAACTCCGTCGGGGTTAACAAGCGGAACGATATCAATGGTAGCGGTATTAAATACAAATCCTGCGGAAAAGCTTCCTATTGATGCCATAAAAATATATGATTTTAAATATTCTTCTGCAAATTTCAGAAGGAGCGGCGTAGTTATCCACTCGTTTGCATGATGTGATGCATTGTACATAACTCTTTTGCCACCGTTGCCGATTTGTATGGTGTAGATGTTTTTGCCGGAAACACTTCTTCCGATGTTGCCGCGTACGATCTGCGGATATCTTGCCGAAAGCCCTTCAATGCAAAGTTCTGTGAGAGCATACGAGTAATTGATGTCGGTGGGAACTACGTCAAATCCAAACGGCAAGATAATTCTGGTGCCGGGTGCGAGATTGAATGGGTCTACATCCGGGTTTGCAGAAACTATGTATTCGATTGGTGTGTTGTATTCTTTAGATAGTTTGTAAAAAGTATCACCTCGTCTGATTTCGTGTATCTTGTAGCCGGTCAGATAAGGTCTGATAGCGGCAAAGGTGAGTGGTCCCGCGATTCCGTCTGGAGAAAGGCCGTTTTGCCGTTGAAAGCGTATGACGGCACTCTGTGTTTTCGGTCCGAATTTGCCGTCAGGGGCGTTAGGCAGATATCCGCTTCGTTTAAGTCCGAGCTGGAGTATTTCGACATGCGGCCCAAGTGAGCCGTAGCGTAAAGTTTCCATTTATAGTTACCTCCGGTGGTAAAAGCATTCAATAATTATTATATGCACATATCTTTTTGCCTTTGAATGTTTAATAATATCGGCTATACTTTAATATGTAAAAAAATTTTTTTCTTGGTGCAATAAAACTGCAATGTTATGCGTTATTTATATGAGGGGACGAAAACAATGGGGATTTTGATTAAACAAAGTTGGAGTTCGGGTTTCACACGGCCGGTGGACGAAGAACTCATTATCAAAATTGCAGACGGTGATATGGAGGCTTTCCGTGATTTGTATGACGCGGCAGCCGGAAGTGTCTACGGATTTGTTCTTTCAATATTAAAAAACAAATATGATGCAGACGATGTGCTTCAGGATACGTTCTTGAAAATTTATTCAAACGCATCTGAATATGAGCCGAAAGGGAAACCTCTTGCATGGATATTGACGATTGCTAAAAATTCGGCCTATTCAAAGTTGCGTGATACCGGTAAAACAGAAAGCCTTGAGGAGCAGAATACTGAACCGATTGATTTTTCTTCGATGGAGAATGCTGAACAACGACTTTTGGTCGAAACACTTTTTAAGTATCTGACCGATGAGGAAAAACAAATCCTTTTGCTCCACTCGGTAAGCGGAATGAAATACCGCGAAATTGCTTCATTTATGGATATCCCTTTAAATACGGTACTTTCAAAGTATCATCGTGCTGTAAAGAAATTAAAAGAAAAGATTACGGAGGAATAAAAAATGGAAAACAGAGAATTGGAAAACAAAATATCTTCTGTAATTTACGGTATGGTACCGGAGGATTCGTTTGATAAAATTTCAGAACGGATTGCAAAAGGTGATGTGCCGGAGAGGAGTAATGTAAAAATGAATAACGGTAGTAAAGTAAAAAGAGTTCTTTTCCCTGTGGCTGCAGCGTGCATATTTTTGATTGTATCGGTTGTGTTCGGATTGACTTATTACGGAAACAATTATGCAGTAGCGGCAGTTATCGATATTGATGTAAATCCCAGCATCGAGCTTTCTATAAATAAGAAAGAAAAAGTTCTCAAAGTGAGAGCGTTAAATGATGACGGTAAAGAAATCATCGAAGGTATGAAACTCAAAAATAAACACGTGGATGTTGCCGTGGATGAAATTGTAGGTTCTATGGTGGAAAAAGGTTATGTTGCCGATGATGAAGACAATGGAATTCTTGTAACCGTTAAGAACAAGGATCATAAAAAAGCAGAGAAGTTCCGTGAGAAAATAGTAAAAGATTTTGATAAGGCACTTGGCGATCATGATGTAAATGCTCCGGTAATAAACCAATCAGCTACAGACATCAAAAAAGTTAAAGAATTTGCTGAAGAAAATGATATTTCTGTCGGAAAAGCAATGTTTGTAACTAAACTTGTTGAAGAAGACGAAACATTATCCGCTGAAGAACTTGCAGATATGAGCATCAAAGAGATTATGGAAATGATCAAAGAAAAAGACATTGAAATCGAAAAAGTTGCTCATTGTCACCGTGGAGGTGATAAGGATAAAGACGGTAAGGGCGATAAAGGTAACCCAAAAGAGCCTGCGGATGAGAATGTTCCTGCAAAACCCAATGATTCCGTTGAAGGAGAAATTCCTGCAAAACCGGAGAATGATGCCGATGATGAGAACAAACCTGAAAATAAGCCCCAGGGAAACCCGGAAGGTGATACTGACACAACAAAACCCGAAACAAAGCCTATGCCGGAAAAAGATGACACAACAAAACCTTCTGACAAAGAGGATGTAAAGGCAGATAAAGAGAATAAGCCTGTAGTTTCCGAAAGACCGGACGTTCCTGATGAAAATGTTCCGCAGCACAACGGAAATCACCGAGATAACAGCAATACTGGTAAGAGACCTGTTATGCAGGCAACTCCTTCCGTTGCAGATCAGAAAGCCGGACAGGCATAATAAAAAGTGTATATAAAATCAAAACTGTCGGTTAATTGCATGTGAACATGACAGTAATGATTTGTATAAAAATCATCCATTTAAAGCAATTCCTATCACGCAAAATATATCCCCGACCGCGTGGTAGGAATTGCTTTTTTATTGACATAACAATAGCTTTGGTTTAACATAACAATGCATAGGTTTATACGTCTTTCGGGAGGTGCATATGTTGAAAAAAACAGCACTTTTTATAAGAATAATGACTGTGTTTTTTATTGTCGCGGTTGCTTGTGCGACTGTTGTGGCGTGCACCCGGAGAGATAGGGATTTTTCGGGGGATAATAACTATGTGACATCTTCTGTCGCTCCTGTGCATACCTCTTATCCGGACGAAAGCCGCCTGCCGATATCTACGAAAAAAACTGCGGAAGTTGCTCCGACCGATGCAGCAGATGTGACGGAAAGTGTTTCTCCGACACCGACTTTGACTGTGATACCTGAGGATATTTACACTGAGATTGCAGAGAGCTTTTTCCATGGTGCTTGGAAATCGACTTCCGGTATGTTGTATATTTTTGACGGAAAGAGCGGCACGATAACTCTGCAGGATGTTTCTGCGGGCGAAGTTCTTCTGGAAGGTTCGTATAAAAGTTCGACAGAGGATTTCAGTGAGTACAGGCTTTCTATGACTTTCCACGGCGAGACGGATAGCTTTATTGCATGGAAATATGAGGATAGCGGCTCGGTAAGATTGATTACAGAGGAGACAGGTGTTATGTATGATTTATTGCACCGTGTCGGGGATAATTGAAAGGGAAATTTTATGAATGATGTCATACAAAATATTTATACACGCAGAAGTGTAAGAGCTTTTGAGGAGAAAAAAATTCCGAAAGAGGAGCTTGAAATAATTGCTGATGTTGCAAGATATGCCCCCAGCGGTATGAACAGACAAGAGTGGCGTTTTACCGTTGTACAGGACAAGGTTCTTGTAAAGAAACTTGCAAAAGTTATTACCCAAGAGCTCGACAGAGGACCGGATTATAACTTTTACGGTGCGGATACTTTGATAATAACTTCCGCGCCCAGAGATGCGAAATATGCACTTGAAGATTGTGCTTGTGCTCTCCAAAATATGTTTCTTGCTGCCCATTCACTCGGAATAGGTTCTGTGTGGATAAATCAGTTAAAGGGAATTTGTGATGTACCTGCAGTCAGAGCCGTATTGGATGAAATAAATATCCCTGCAGAAAATATATGCAACGGAATTGCTGCACTCGGTTACGAGAAAACTGAGCCTAAGGGCAAAGTTAAGAAGAAGGAAAATGTAATAGAATTTTTTATATAAGGAGTAAACGATAGTATCTTTTATTTATACGGAGGACAAAAAATGAGTAACACAAAAAAATCTATGAACGGTTTCAATATTGCCAGCATTATTTTGTGGGCAGTTATAATAATATTGATAATTGTAATAATATTTGAAGTAGTGGGAATTTTCGGCGGAAACAAAGAGAAAGAACCGTCCGGAATGCCTTCTGCGAGTGCAACCCAGACAGTAAAACCGTCTGAGACGTCCGGTCAGAATATCGACGGTACAAAAAAACCTGAGGAAACAATAATAGTAAATAATGATCCTACTGTTACAAGCGGTCCTGCTACAGATATTGCCTCAGCAGATATAAAAAATCCGTCATCTATAGACTATTCATTTTTGGCAAACAAGTCCAAGAACAGTTTTGAAGATTGCAGTGACGGTAGTTTTGACTGGTACCCCGGAAAGGTCGAAAGATCCGAAAGCGGAGAAGTTAAATATGTATGGGACAGATATGCATCTACTTTGAAGGTGCTTGACGAAAATAACGGTATATACAGAAAAAATACAGACCAGAATGTTGTTTATCTTACGTTTGACTGCGGTTATGAGTATGGATTTACAACAAAAATATTGGATACACTCAAAGCAAAAAACGTAAAAGCAATATTCTTTGTAACGGGCGGATTTGTAAATGATTCCGCAAATCACGATCTCTTGAAAAGAATGTACAATGAAGGTCATCTTATCGGAAACCATACGGAAAATCATAAGATAATGCCTACTCTCAGCAACGAAGAATTTGTTTCCGAGCTTAACTCTGTATACCAGAAGTGCAAACAGATCTTGGGTAACGATTTCAAAATGTCATATTACAGACCACCGCAGGGTGCAAGTTGTGAGAGAGATCTCGTTCTTGCGAGCTACCTCGGTTACAGCACAGTGTTCTGGAGTGTTACACACCCTGATTATGATGTAAACAATCAGCCTGCGCACGATGTTGCTATGAAAAATATAAAAGGCTCGTTGCATCCCGGCTCTGTTTATCTTCTCCACGCTATATCGTCTACAAATGCATCAATACTCGGAGAGTTTATAGACTACTGTGTATCTGAAGGATTTACATTCAGAAGGATTGATAAATAATGCACAATAAAATTTTTAACAGAAAAACTATAATTATAGCGTCGATAATCGCTGTTGTGCTTGTTGTGGGTTTGGTGCTTTGGAATTCT
Organism: Oscillospiraceae bacterium; assembly: GCA_015069195.1. Classification (GTDB taxonomy): domain Bacteria; phylum Bacillota; class Clostridia; order UBA1212; family UBA1212; genus SIG423. Next base: position 227,319 of record SVJA01000002.1, read on the forward strand.
TTGGGTGACTATCTCGGAGATGCCATAAAAGAAGCCGTAAAACCTGACGAGAGTAAACTTTCGCAGACCCATAATGCGTCGCGTTACTTCTTCAGAGTGGGTTACCCTGAAGATTGGTATGTAGAAGAAGATGCCAGTGGTTTCGGATTTCAGAATGACAGCGAAAGAGGTATAGTAATAAAGATGTTTAATTCTGCCGATACAAACAAGGCTGTCACGGAAAGCTCTGCTCCGTCGGCTACTGCACCGACAATAGAAAACGGTATGGCAAAGGAAAATGATTATTCTACGGTTATAAACTTTTTTTATCGCGGCATAAGAAACGGCGAAGAGATAACGGCTCTTGATGCATGTAAAAAATATATGGACGAATTCGCTTCGGGACTTATGTACGGTGACGAGTATGTTGCAGAGTACAGTTTCAGCGGTATTTCTGACTTTATGGCTGATAACCTTACTTTTTCAAGAGTCAGCTATGCCTGCAATGTGTATGCCTGTGAGAAAGGCGCAAACGGTGAAAAGGTAAAGACCGGTGAGCCTGTTGAAACGTTGAGAGGCGAGCTTTACACAGCGTCAAGACGTGCGGCATATTATGCAATAAACTTTGAAACTTCACTTGAAACTTCAAGCAAAGAATACAATGAATACAGAAAAGATTTTATAAATATCTTAAACGATTTCAGATTTTCCGTATTTGACGACTAAAAGCAAAAAACAACATATAACACAAACCCGGAGAGATACATACAATATAATTGTAATGTAATAATCTTCGGGTTTTTATTATGGATTATAATATAGCTCTTATCGGGGGAGACCTTCGTAATGCGGCTCTTGCCTCGATGCTTGCACAAGACGGTTGCAATGTAAAGATTTTCGGCATACCGCCGGACAGCGTTGAATCAAATAAAAGAATATCTTTTTGTGATAATATTGCTGAATTGTTTGATAATACAGATGCAGTAATCGGACCTGTACCGGTAAGTCGCGACAAGGGGGAAACATTCAATGCTCCTCTTTTTGACCGTGATATTCCTGTCAGAGATTTCATATCGCATAGCCACGGCTTATACGTATTCATCGGAGGAAAGATCCCGTCCATACTTTCGGATTATTTCAATTCAAACAACATTGCTTATGAAGATATATTATTGCGTGATGATTTTGCCATACTCAATGCCGTGCCTACTGCGGAGGGTACTGTGCAGATTGCGATGGAAGAACTTCCGTGTACATTGTGGAATATGAATGTTCTGGTGCTCGGAGCCGGAAGGGTCGGCCGGCATCTTGCGACTCTTCTGCAGGCGATGGGGGCGAAAGTTACTGTTGCCGTCAGAAAAGGCAAGGACGCGGCGTGGGTGATATCAAACAGGATGGATCACTGTTGTTACGATTTTGACGGCAGGGTTCTTTCGGACTATCGGTTGATATGTAATACTGTTCCGGCTGTTGTGCTTGACGAAAGTCTTCTTTCGCGTGTAGGTGAAAATGCTCTTATCATAGATCTTGCTTCCGACAACGGCGGCGTTGACTATTGTTACGCGCTTTCCCACGGTATAAAAGTGATTCACGCACTTTCGCTTCCCGGAAAAGTTGCGCCTGAAACTGCAGCGGAAAATTTAAAGAGGGTTATCTATAATATACTCGCCGAAGTAAAAAAGAGGTGAGTTTAAATGGATTCTTCGATTCTTGAAGGATTGAGAGTGGGCGTCGGTATAACCGGCTCATTCTGCACACACAAAACAATATTAAGCACATTAGAAAAACTTGTAAAAGACGGAGCTGATGTGTATCCGATATTTTCGGAGAATGTTTCAAAAACTACAACCAGATTTATGGAAGCAGACGAACTCCGAGCAAAAGTTACTGAAATCACAGGGCGTGAGCCGATTTGTTCAATCAAAGAAGCGGAACCTATCGGTCCTAAGAAATTGCTTGATGTAATGACAGTTGTGCCGTGTACCGGAAACACTTTAGCAAAGCTTGCCTGTGCAATAACCGACACACCTGTTCTTATGGCTTGCAAGTCACATCTTCGCAACAATCGCCCCATAGTAATTGCGGTATCAACAAACGATGCGCTTTCCGGTAATGCAAAGAACATCGGCGCATTGCTCGGGACAAAAAATTACTATTTTGTCCCTATGCGGCAGGATGATCCGACCAATAAGCCCTTCTCCGTTGTCGCTGACTTTGATAAATTGAATCAAACTATTGTGTACGCTGCACGCGGAATACAGATGCAACCTATATTTCTGTAATGAATGCCCCGAAAGCAATCTGCTTAAAAAATGCGGTTGTTTTCGGAGTCTTTCTTTTTATTGCCCTCGCAACATTGACAATAAAAAACATAAAACATATAATAAATATAATTATCTTAACAAAACTTGCCGGGAGGATTTAAAATGGCTGGCAGCACATCACAAAAGAAAAGTACTACAAGAAAATCTAATAATAATTCTACATCAAATCGCTCAAAGTCGCAGTCGAAAAACGGCAAAAAGAAAAGCCGTATACAGGTGACAGAGGGTTCAGGAAATAAAAAAGAAATTATAGCAGTTATAGTTATAGGTGTTTGTATACTTCTTGGAATAAGTTTGTTCGGCGGCGCAGGAGTAGTGGGCAAATTCCTTCAGAGCATATTGCTCGGCTTTTTCGGCGGCATTGCTTCTCTGATAGTTTTGGTAAGTGTAATTGCACTTGCCGTAAGCATACTCAGAGGTCTTGATAAAAAGGTCTTTTCGGTAAAGCGGATAGTTTGCCTGTCCCTTTTCGTCATATGCTGTTCTGCATTGATATTCACATTCACAAATGCATATTCTGAATTTGTCGATTCGGGAAAGAACGGATTCATAGATGCGGTGAGTTATCTGTGGACATATAAGCCTGCTGTTCTGAGCGGAGGTCTGATCGGCGGAGGACTCAGCTTTTTGTTGCAGAAGCTTATGGACAAGCTTGCGACATTGATAGTTCTCGCCGTAATTACAATTGTTCTTACAAATGTTTTGTTTTCTTTCTCGGTAGTAAATTTTGTGAAAAGATGCGCCGCGCTTACAGGCAAGTGCAAGGATAAGATTTCCGGTGCCGTTTCGCGCGTAAAAGCAGAGAAACAGACTGAAAAGCAAAAGAGGGAAGACGTAGAAGAATTTGACGACGATGTCGATGATGAAGATGACGAGGACGATGAGGATTCTTTTGACGGTCCGATGGAGTATCAACCGCTTCCGTACGGCGACCCTGACGATGTTGACCTTTCTTTTGAATATAAGAGAAAGAAACGCGAGAAGATAACCGAAGACGGTGAGATAATCGAAGTGAGTGAAGGTGAAGTTCCCCCCCCGAGCGATGAAGATGCTCCTCCGGAAAAAGTTGATTCGTTTGATGATGAAGATAATTTGAAAAATGATGCAAGGGTTTCAGATGATGGGGAAAAACCTCAGATTCATATACCGGGTACAGTTGCTGATAAATCTCTTGACGGACTTGTTTTCAGCAAACCTTCTCAGACGCCTTACAGATTTCCTACAACAGACCTTCTGGATATCGGCAAGAGCAGAAGAAATCCCATTCAGGAAAAAAATCAGGCGGAAGCTACTGCCAGAAAACTTGAAGCGGTATTAAAGAGCTTCGGTATTGAGGCGAGAGTTTCTCATTACTCAATAGGTCCGAGCGTAACACGTTATGAATTGATACCGAATGTCGGTGTCCGCGTAAACAGAATAAAGAATCTTACGGACGATATTGCCCTTAACCTTGCGGCATCGTCTATCAGAATAGAAGCCCCTATCCCCGGAAAATCTGCGATAGGTATAGAGGTACCGAACAAAGAAGTCAGAACGGTTTACTTCAGAGAAATTATTGAGAGTGATGCATTTAGGTATAATCGGTCGAAACTTGCGGCGTGCTTAGGTAGCGGCATATCCGGAGAGCCGGTTGTCGTTGACCTTGCAAAGATGCCTCATCTTATGATTGCAGGTACTACCGGTTCAGGTAAATCCGTTTGTACGAACGGTATTATTATGAGTATGCTTTTCAATGCATCTCCCGATGAAGTTAAAATGATTCTTATTGACCCGAAAATGGTTGAGTTTTCAAAGTATAATGGGATTCCGCATCTTTTACTTCCTGTTGTTACAGAGCCTAAAAAGGCTGCTGCTGCGCTTTCATGGGCGGTTGACCAGATGGAGAAACGTTACAAGCTTCTTGCAATGTACGGTGTAAGAGATTTGAAGTCCTATAACCAGTATGCCGAGAAAAACGGACTCAACAAAATGCCGGCGATAGTGATAATTATTGATGAACTTGCAGACCTTATGATGGTAGCGAGAGATTCCGTAGAGCAGGCAATAAATCGTATTGCGCAAAAGGCAAGAGCTGCAGGTATGCACCTTGTTGTAGCGACGCAGAGACCTTCGGTTGATATAATCACAGGTCTTATCAAATCAAACATTCCCGTGCGTATAGCGCTCAAAGTTTCATCACAGGTTGACTCCAGAACAATTATTGATGTTGCCGGTGCGGAAAAGTTGCTAGGTCGCGGTGATATGCTTTATGCGGCTCCCGAATTATCAAAATCGATGCGAATACAGGGTTCTTATGTGTCAGACGGTGAGATAGAGGGTGTTGTTGAGATTATAAAGAAAACGAGTACTGCTCAGTATGCCGAGGACGTAATGCAAAAGGTTGATGAAGGCATTCCGACACCGACACAAAACAGCGGCGGTGCAGAAGGCGACGGTAATTTGAGCGAGGACGAACTTCTTTTCAGAAAATCGGTAAAACTTGCACTTGAAATAAAGAAGATTTCCGCATCTATGATACAGAGAAAGTTTTCAATCGGCTTTAATCGTGCTGCAAGAATAATCGATATGATGGAAGAGCGGGGAGTTATAAGCAGTGCCGACGGCAGCAAGCCGAGACAGATAATTGTTGACAGTTATGATTTCGGTGACGATGCCGACTTTGATTGATGTTTCCGGAGGGAATTTATGGTAGAGAATAAAATAATTGACGGCAAAGCAGTTGCCAAAAGAATACGACTTGAAATTGCAAGAGAAACCGAAGCGGTAAAGCAGATGGGCATTGAACCATGCCTTGCCGTAATAATAGTCGGCAACAATCCTGCATCAAGAGTTTACGTTAACAACAAAAAGAATTCCTGTGCAGAGGTAGGAATCAAATCTCTCGAGTATGCACTTCCCGAGGAAACAACCGAAGAAGAACTTCTTACTCTGATTGACACACTTAACGCAGACGATTCCGTTCACGGAATACTCGTACAGCTCCCGCTCCCGAAACAGATTTCTGAGCAGAAAGTTATCGAGCATATAGTACCTTCAAAAGATGTTGACTGTTTCCACCCGTACTCGGCAGGAAAGCTTTTCACAGGCGCTCCTGTATTTGAGCCTTGTACTCCTTCCGGAATAATGGAACTTATTTATGAAAGCGGTATCGAGATTGCCGGAAGCGAATGTGTAGTTGTAGGCAGAAGCAATATCGTTGGAAAGCCGATGGCAATGTTACTTCTTGCGGCAAACGGCACCGTAACCGTAGCACACTCAAAAACCCCTGAGCTGAAGGCAGTATGTAAGCGTGCAGACATACTTATTGTTGCAATCGGCAAAGCTAAATTTATAAACGCTGATTATGTAAAAGAGGGCGCTGTTGTCATCGACGTAGGAATGAATCGTGATGAAAACGGCAAGCTTTGCGGAGATGTGGACTTTGATTCCGTATATGGAAAGTGCGGAGCTATAACACCTGTTCCGGGCGGTGTAGGTCCTATGACAATAACAATTCTTTTGCGCAATACACTTCGCGCGGCAAAAGAGTCGAAAAATAAATAATATGCCGAGTAAACCAAAAACGGACTGCCTTTATTAAAGGCAGTCCGTTTTTAATAAATTTTAATCAAAATTTTTCAGCAAAGTCGATATGGCACCTTTTTTTATAACAAGAGTGCCGTGCTCGAGAAGAATCGGGATAATGGTTTCCGAATCTATTTGTTCTCCATCGAACTCGCTGGCGCAGTTACGGAAGATAATCGCAAGGCGCATATTTCTTTCGTAAACCTTAAGGGCAAGATAGTATGCATCATTGTACACATAAAGTCTGCTAGCAATCGCTTTCGCTGAAGGCATGGTGTGGAGCAGAGATATGAGTTTGTCAAATTCATTAAAGCATATAACAATTTCGGTAGGAAGAACTTCGTCGTGACCTTGTTTTTCGCGCAGTAACTTTTCTGTAGCAGATGCTGCTATCTCACTTCCGAGTGCTTCTTCTAAAAGTTTGGAAAATTCTTCCGGAGTGGGAAGTTTTGCAAGCAATTCGTCCGGAGGTATCGAGCTTGCTGTCGGAGGCATATTTCCGGTCGGAGATTTGGATATAAGCAATGTCAGTTCGTTTTTGAGACTCATACTGCCTTCTACAACAAGTCTGCAATCACTCGCGTCAAAATTGAACTCGCCCGACGCCTGTGCCATAACTTCCAAAACAAGCTGTCTGTAGGTCTGTGAACCGGGATGCAATTTTTTTACATCAATATTTCTTCGCACAAAATCTTCTTTTGTGAGTATAACTTTTATAGTATTTTCGCTCAATTTTTGTATGCGCACGCGTCTCATCGTCCTTTCCTAAATTATTATAACTTATTTTATGAAAAAAAGAAGTAGATAAATATAAAAATATTGTTAAATTATGATAATTTTTAAGCCTTCGTGAATGGGTTTTGTTGTAATTTTTCGAAAAGAACTATATAATAAGGTTTATCGGAGGAAAAGGGCATTATGGAAAATAATTTCACCATGAAATGCCTGCCCGAGAGTGACAGACCTTATGAGAAATTAGAAAGAAACGGCGCTTATTCATTGACAGATTCGGAGCTATTGGCTGTTATAATTCAGACAGGCACCCCAAAAAGCAATGCTATTGATGTTGCGAGGCAGTTAATTTCTTTGTGCGGCGAAAACGGTTTATCGGCTATTTCCGATTTGGGCATAAAAGATCTTATGCGGATTGACGGCATAGGACGTGTAAAAGCACTTAAACTATATGCTGTGTGCGAATTGTCCAAACGTATGAGTCGCAAAAATGATATATACAAGATGTATGTAAAAAATACCGCAATGCTTGCGGATTTTCTTGTGAGTGAGCTGTCATCACTAAAAAAAGAAGTTTTCAGAACAGTGATTCTGGATTTGCACAAAAAGGTCATACGGATGACTGATGTATCGATAGGCACTATCGATACGGCAGTAGTTCACCCGCGAGAAGTATTTTTTGAAGCGATAAAGTTTTCCGGTCATTCTATGGTCGTGGCACACAATCATCCCGGGGGTGCGGCTGTTCCGAGTGCGGCGGATCTGAAAACGACGGAAAGATTGATTATTTCCGGGGAAATAATAGGTATAGAAGTTCTGGATCATATCATCGTTGCCGGGCATTCATACTACAGTATGTTGGAACGCGGAGATATGGACAGATTACGAAAAAAAATAAGTAACGGATTTGTATAATCCGACGACCGCCAAAAGTGTATGACGGCGGCTTAAAGAGAAAGGAAACAAAAAATGGCAAGAGATATTGGTATCGATCTCGGCACATCGTATACAAAGATTTATGTTGAGGGCAAAGGTATCGTTTTGCGTGAGCCTTCCGTTATTGCGGTAAATAAGACTACGGGTATGGTGCTTGCTTACGGTAGTGAAGCGAAAAAGATGCTTGGCAGAACTCCTGCGAATGTGGTTGCGATAAAACCTCTTCGCGAGGGTGTAGTTGCAGATTATGATGCGGCTGCGATGATGCTTAAGTATTTTATAAAGTCCGTGTCTAAGGATGTCGGTCTGTTCGGAAAGCCGAACATTATGATAAGTGTACCTTCGGGAGTGACAGAAGTAGAGCAGATGGCTGTTTTACAGGCTACAAAAGAAGCCGGTGCGAGAAATCATCCGCGTCTTGTAGAAGAACCGATAGCTGCTGCGATAGGCGCTGATATTCCTATGGATGAGAGTTCAGGATTTATGATAGTAAATATCGGCGGCGGAACGACTGAGATTGCAGTTGTCTCAGTAGGAGGTATCGTAAACGGCAGATCACTCAGAATCGGCGGTGAAGAGTTTGATAAAGCTATTATGGCTTTCGTAAAGCGTGAGTATAATTTGTTGATCGGTGAAAGAACAGCCGAAAATGTAAAAATACAGATAGGTGCGGCATTCCCCAAGCCCCAGGAAGAGCATATGGAAATCCGCGGTCGTGATCTTGTATCCGGTCTGCCTAAGAATGTAAAACTTTCATCATCAGAGATAGTAGAGGCACTGAAAGAACCTATAGCGACTATCGTCGATGCGGTAAAAGCAACTCTTGAGTCTACTCCGCCGGAGCTTGCTGCAGATATATTTGAGCAGGGTATCGTACTTAGCGGAGGCAGTGCGCATCTTGACGGACTTGATAAAATTATAAGACTTGAAACCGGTATGCCGGTAGAGTGCGCCGAAAATCCGGAAGATATAGTTGCTATCGGTATTGGTCACTGTATCGAAAATCCGAAAGTTCGCGGATTCCTCGAAAGAAATCGCCTTAATCACTGACAAAAAGCACAAAAGGAGGTGCCCGATATATGAACAAAAAAGCTAAAATAACGATTTGGATAATGATAGCTATCACTATCATTATGCTTATATTGGTAATAGTGTCGGGCAATCCCGACAGACGAGCAAACAGTATTTATAAGTTCATCGGAACACCGGTATCAGCCATTCAGAGTGGTTTTTCCAAGATCGGGACGAAAATGAACAGCTGGTTTAATGTCGTAACTTCGTATGATGAGATCGAAAAAGAGATGGAGTCCCTCAGAAAAGAAAATGCCGAATTAAAGGATTACAAGACAGAGTGCGAAAAGCTTGAAGAAGAAAACAGTGAGTTGCGCGAAATGATGTCGCTCAAAGATACCGTAGAAGGGTATGAGCTTGTTGCGGCAAATATAATAGCCGGAGATATTACGGATTGGTTCAATTATTTCACAGTAGATTGCGGCTCTACAGACGGAATTTATAAGAATTGTCCGGTTATAACAAATGACGGACTTGTCGGAATAGTGGCAGAAGTAGGTCTGAACTCTTCTAAGATAATGACCGTTGTTGACGAACAGAATACATTGATGTGTCGTATAGAACGAAGCAATGCGCTGGTCAGAGTCAGAGGTGTATCTTCTGAAAATATGAAATACGAGTTGTTTCTGGACAGGATAACAGATGATGCTTCTGTTTTTGTGGGTGACAAGTTGGTTACCGCTGCCAGTGGTGATGTTTTCCCTGACGGCATAGCGGTAGGCACTGTTACGAAAGTTTATACTGATTCTAAAACAGGTGAGTGTACTGCTACGGTGGAACTTGCTTCTGATATTAGCGGACTTCGTACCGTATATATAATGGCAAAGGACGGCGCCGCTTCTACTGCCGGAGGTGAGTCCGCAGATTGATAAAACTTAATTTTAAAAAAATTTTTTCCGGCTCTTTTATGGGTGAAGAAAAAAATATAAAAAGTGACACGATAATAGTTCAGGACAGATTGATTGTGCCGGACACAGAGGGGTTTGATACATACCCAAGTAAGAAACGAATCATTTTCAGTACGATAATTATGATACTGGCACTGTTCTTGCAGGAAGCTTTTTTCAATGATTTACGAATATTCGGTGTCAAACCGTTTTTTCCTATAGTTTTGATTTATATATTTGCTTTTGTAAGTGAGCTTCGTACAGCTATGATATTCGGAGCATGTATGGGTTTGTATATTGATATAGTATACGGACGTTTTTTGGGGTTTTACGGTCTTATTTTGCTGTATTCGGCGGTTTTGGCATCTCTTATAAGCATGATTCCGTCTAAAGAAACGGAAAATCGTAAAGGTAAAATAGGATTTATGGTGGTATGCGCGCCGGCGTACTTTTTGTCATACACCGTTGCGGAAAGTTTTTTCGCGCGATTGATGCTGATGTATTCAAATTCGACGAGTAGCTTTTATATAGATTATCCGGCGCATTTTATAAGGAGAATTTTGCCGGTGGGGGCATATGACTTTTTGATATTTGCCGTTTTGGTTTGGCCTCTTGTTTTCCTTTGGAAGAAAGCCGGCAAACAAAGGGGATAATGATTTCCGAAAGGAGGTGCAGGGTAGTACCCGCGTGATGAAAGAAACATTGAAGAAAATTTTCACAAACAGATTTTTATATCTGGCGTTGATAGTACTTGTTGCAATGTCAGCGCTGGTACTGCGACTGTACCGACTTCAGATTATTGAGGGAAAGCCTGCTGCTTCTTCTGGTCGTGTAAATACACATTCAATAGAACTTGAAGCTCCGAGAGGAAATATATACGATTGCAACGGCGTATTGCTTGCGACAAACAGAACCGCTTATGAGGTTCTTATGGTAAATGTTTCGGGCGAACAGGCAGAGCGAGATGAAATGTATCTTAATTTGATAAAACTGTTCGAAGCACACGAAGATATTTACAACAATCCGCTCAAACGATACTTAAAATCGCCTGATGCGTGGGGTGTATCCATTGATGGAGAGGATGAAACTGAAGCCCGCGCAAATTGGATAAGTACGGTTTCGGAAAAGAAGGCTGACAGAGAGTTTTTGCAAAGTCCTGCCGGTGCATTCAGATATTTACGTGACACTGTATTTAAACTTGATAAAAAATATTCAGACGAAGATGCTTATAAAATAATGTGTCTGCGTTACGAAACATACACAAACGGTCTTGATTCTTTGAGACCGACGGTTATTGCTACGGATTGCTGTGAGAAGACGATGGAGATATTGTCCGCTCGACATCTGGACTTTCCGGGTATAACTACTGAAAAGGTTTATTTCCGTAAGTATGTAAATACCGAATGCATAAGCCAGATAATAGGTTATGTGCGTGCAATAAGCGGCGAAGAGTATGACGAGTTGAAGGACAAGGGTTATTCCGCTGATGATATCATAGGAAAAACCGGTATAGAAAAAAGTGCTGAGGATTATCTGCGTGGCACAAAAGGTTCGCGTGTTGTATACAAGGACAAAGACGGCACCGTCAAACAAGAATCTTATACAGCGCCTGTTGCAGGCAATGACGTGTATCTTACCATTGATATAGAGCTGCAAAAGGTATCGCACGACTCGCTTGCCGCAAATATAAAGGATATTGCATCTCGACCGGACGGAAAATACAATTTCGGTGACTGTAATGCCGGCTCAATTGTTGTGTCGGATGTAAATACCGGAAATGTATTGGCTATGGTATCATATCCCGGATTTGACAATTCTATATTTGTACAACCTTCCGCCGACGAGGCTGCACAACAGGCTATAACCGATTTGTTTGCTGATAAGAATTCTCCCGGTCTGAACAGAGCGACGCAAGGTTTGTATTCGATAGGATCTACTATAAAGCCGCTTATATCGATAGCAGCTCTCGAAACCGGAAAAGTGACAACAAAAAACGAGGTTCGTTGTCAGGGCGTGACGACGATAAACGGCAGAAAACACACTTGCCTTTCTAGTCACGGATATCTTAATCTGGAATACGCTATTGCAAAGTCCTGTAACATATTCTTCTATGATACCGGTATAAAAACCGGAATAGATGTTATTGACGACTATGCTGAAATGTTCGGTCTCGGTGAGAAAACCGGAATTGAAATTGCAGAATATGAGGGTTTCAGAAGTAATCCGGAAACTATGGAATTAAAAGAAACCGACAAAACCCATAAATGGACAGATTCTGACACTGCTCAGACTTCTATCGGTCAGCTCTACACATCTTTTACACCTCTCCAGGTAAACAGATATGTAAGTGCTATAGCAAACGGCGGATATTTGAATACTCCTCACGTAATAGGTAGTATTTCTTCGTCTTCAGGCGGTTTGGTATACAGTGCTGAGGCGGAAAGAAAAAAAATTGATGTTTCGGATTGGTCACTCTCTGTGGTCAGACAGGGTATGCTCACGATGTCGAAGACAAACGGAACTATAAAAACCGTACTTAAGGATTATCCCGAAGGTTTCATATCTGCCAAGACAGGTACCGTTGAAACCGGCGACAACACAACATCTTCAAACGGTGTATTTATGTGCTATGCTCCGTCGGACAAGCCTCAAATTGCGATAACCGTAGTTGTAGAACACGGCGTATACGGCGGTTATGTAATCCCTTCGATAAGTGGCACCATAGACACGTATTTCGGCAATGCATTCAAAACAAGAAGTGTATCATCGGGTTCTTTGCATATGACAATAAGTTCTGTAACAAACATCATTAACAATCCGCCGGGCTGATGATATAATATAAAAAATGAAAAATAATTCGCATTTTTATCGTAGCAAGTATTTTTTATCTGCTACGATTTTTTTTACAAAGGAGGAATGATTATGGGCGAAGTTATTGTTATAACTTCCGGAAAAGGAGGTGTCGGAAAAACAACCACCACTGCAAACATAGGTGCGGCTCTCGCATTGATGGGCAAAAAAGTTGCGATGATAGATACCGATATCGGCCTTAGAAATTTAGATATTGTTATGGGACTCGAAAATCGAATAGTTTACGATATTGTGAATGTTGCAGAAGGCGTGTGCCGTCCAAAACAAGCTCTGATAAAGGACAAGAGATTTCCCGGGCTTTATGTAATGCCGGCAGCTCAAAGCAAAGACAAAAGTGCCGTCACACCGCAAAATATGCTTAAAATGTGCAACGAGCTAAAAAAAGAATTTGATTACATGCTCATTGACTGTCCTGCCGGTATAGAACAGGGCTTTGAAAATGCTGTTGCTGCGGCTGATATGGCACTTGTGGTAACAACCCCCGAGGTTTCATCAATTCGCGATGCAGACCGTGTTATAGGCCTTCTGGAAGCACGTGAGATTCATAAGCATAACCTTATAATAAATAAAGTCCGTTACGATATGGTTCGCAAAGGCGATATGCTTACAGTGAACGATATAGTAGATATTCTTTCGGAAGATCTTATCGGAGTAATCCCCGATGACGAAGCTGTTATTGTTACTACAAACCGAGGCGAGCCTGCCGTTCTTTCACCGAAAAAATCCGCAGCAGCAAATGCTTACAGAAATATTGCAAGGCGCATATGCGGAGAGCCGGTTCCAATATTCTTTAATGCCGACGGAAAGCGAAAAAAGGAAAGCTTATTTAAGCGAATCTTACGGTTCGGCAATACATATGAAGAGGAGGAGTATGGTATCTGATGGACTTTTTACAGAGAAAAAATAAAAATATTTCCGGGGAAATAAACGAAAGTTCGGGAGATGTTGCCAGAAAAAGACTCCTGAATACAATAAACAGTGAGCGCACCCACCTTAGTCCCGTTGTTACGGAAATGATGCAAAATGACATAAGGCAAATTATAGAAAATTACATAGGAGGGGACATCGACTCAAGTGATCTTGTCATCGAAATCAAAAATCCTAATTATTCAGCTTTTGTGTGCGATGTAAACTTGGTTGCCGCTGAAGGTTAAGAATATAAAGTTAGTAACCCGTTATCAGAATTGTCATAATCACAACAAGCAAGGAACGCCCCTGAAAAAACCTTTTAGCGTAAGCTGAACCAGGATTTTTCAGGGGCGTTCCTTGTTTAGATTAATCGAAATTAATTCGTCTTTCTTCCGTTACAAGCGGTCTTCTGAGCATTCTCTTATTTATGTTAAGAACATATTCACCGACCATTCCTACGAAGAACAGCAACACCGAACCTACGAGGTAAATGCTTATGAGTATCGGGACAACCCACATTGACCAGAGGGGTGTATAGATGCAAGCTGCTACTATGTATGCTACTGCTAAGAACATGTTAAAGAATATCAATATAGCACCGAGGATTGTTGCAACTCTGATCGGAGTTTTTGTGTAGGATGTGAAACTGAGCATTGCTGCATCGAAAAGGCTTGCCCAGTTGTTGTGAGTTTTACCTGCACGGCGTTCGGGCTGGCAGTATTCGATTTCTTTTCTTTCTGGACCGAGCTCTGCGACTATGCCGCGTATGAACGGTGTCGGATCATCGAGTTCGCGAAGCACATCCATAAAGCTCTTGTCATAAAGTCCGAAACCGGTGAAGTGTTCTATCTGTTCGACTGTTGACATTTTTTTGATTGTCTTGTAGTAGAACGAACGTAGCGAGTAAACAATTTTGTTTTCTTTGCTTGTGGTCTTAATTCCGCAAACAATTTTGTAGCCCTTTTCCCACTCTTCTACAAATTTGGGAACAAGTTCTATCGGATCCTGAAAGTCACAGCACATACAGATTGTGCAGTCACCTGTTGTCTGAAGCATTCCGTAAAAAGGGGAATTGAATTGTCCGAAGTTCTTTGTATTGAAGATGGCTTTTATTTTTTTGTTTCCGGCACAAATTTCTTCTAAGTATTTTCTTGTGCAATCTTTTGAATCGTTATCAATAAAAAGTATTTCGTAGTCATATTGGGGAAGCTCTTTTTCGAGCATCTCGCTGACTGCTTCGCTTATTGGCTTTACATTTTCTTCCTCGTTGTAACAAGGAATCATAATACTGATTTTTTTCATAAAATCTCAAACCTTTCGATGTTGTAATCAAAGTCGTGACTTATACCATTCGACAGTTCTTTTTATGCCTTCTTCGAAACTGACCGTGGGAACGAATCCCGTGTCGCGTGTAAGAGGCTCTATGTCGGCGCACAAATACATAACCTGTTTATCAAAATAGGGCACTTCGCCAAAGCCTATTTCCTGCGCAGGGTTTACCATGTCACGTATTATGGTGATATATTCTTTTAGCGGACGCACATTTCCGCTACCTATACAATAAACACTTCCGTCAATTCCTTTTTCTGCGGCGCAGTAGAAAGCGTTTGCGGCGTCGTCGCAGTAGAGATAGTCCCACATTTGCTCGCCTTTGGTGTACTGCGGTCTTTCACCGTTAAGCATTTTTATGATGCCCGACATAACCATTGTCTGAGAACCGTCAAAAGGTCCGTAAGTACTGAGTATACGTACCCAGATGTGTCGGATGTTTAATTTTTTACACTCAATGCGACTCATCTGTCCGGCGCAAAGTTTTGCTATGCCGTAACCGTTTTCAGGGAAGGTCGGAAGAGTGGGGGAGATTTTCACTCCGTCTGCAACTCGCCCGTATTCTGCCTGAGAACCTGCACCCAAAAAGACGCTGCAACCGAGTTTATTCGCAAGATATACTGCATCGATGGTATTCTGGATGTTTTTATTCTGGAGATGCATATCGTTTCGTGCATCCCCGTAAGTGCCTTCCCAACCGAAGTGGAAGAATGCATCATACTTTTCTCCCTCGGGGATCGGAGCATTCGTAAGTTCCTTAAGGTCACATTCTATTGTGCTTACAAGAGGACTTTTCGGTATATTATTTGCTTTTTTTGAATCGGGTCTGATAATCATCAGAACTTTTATGTTTTTGCTTATCAGATGTCTTACCAAAGCAAGTCCGAGCATTCCCGTACCGCCTGTGATAACTGCGCTTTTCATATTGTTACTCCGCGAAAAATGATGGAGTTATAAACTCTAAATCGATTTTTCTTCTTACTTTTTCAATCTCTTCTTTTATCGCTTCGTTTTTTCTGCGGATTGTTTCAGGTGAAAATCTGAATTCAAGTCCGCTGTTTACATAGTTTGAGTTTGTGTTGATGTCATACCCATCAATACCTGCAATGCAAATCTTTGACGCACCAAGCTCTATCATAAGTTTCATACACATAAGTCCGGAGTTGTCAATTGTTTCCGGTGTGTCACCTGAGAATGATGAGAAGTTTACCATATAATCTGCGTTCTTTACTGTACGAAGGTTAGATGTGACAATCTTTTTTACAAGTTTGTTGTCTTTGATTTTTTTATATCTTCTCATATGACAACTGAACACATAGTCAGGTCTTATGTTTTCCGGTATGAAATTAAGTGTGATGACAACGGTATTTTCCTCTGCCATCTTTTCTTCTATTCTTTTTTTGTTTGCTATGATGCTCTTTCCGGGAGCAATCAACAGAATATTCTTTCCGCTGAGTTCTGTTCTGAGTAGAGCGATTGTGTCTTTGTCATCAATGTAGTTTTCCTGATATTCAATATATACGCGCTCTGCTACTGCCTTAGAATACTCTGCTTTTTCTTTCGGCGGAATTGATTTAAGTATTTCGTTAAATGATTTAACGGTAAGTGTTCCTTTTTCTGCAAAGTAGTTTGCATAGTTAGGGTGACATTGGTTTGTTGCCGAAAGGTAGAAAGGAAGTGAATATCCCCAGAAATGTCTTGTGTAAATTTCGTTCAGATATTCGTCAATGATTTCGAGCATCGGTCCTATTCTGTATTCTTTACCGAAGTTTTCGTTCAAAAATCCTGCAAAGATTTCCATGTTAAGATTTCCTGCGCCTCGTCCCATTCCGAATACACAAGCATCTATCATAATATTTCTTTTGAAGTTTTGTTCAGTCATCGCCTCGGCATTACCGAAAGCCTGCTGTAGATTGTTATGAGAATGGTATCCGAGAGCTACTTGCGGACAAAGGTTATGGTCTGCAAGCTGCACCCAACGGATAAAGTCACGGCGTTTGATTACGCCGAATGTGTCTACTATGTAGAATGCAAAGGGTGAAAGTTCGTTGAATTTTGTGATGACGTCTATAAACTCTTTGTCGGTGTAGCCGTCAGTTCCGACCGGCTGAACGAAAAGTTTATATCCGAGCTCCTGAACTTTTTTGCAGTATTCAAAAGCTTCTTCAATTTTGTGCTTCTTGAATATTACACGGATGGCATCTATAGAGTCTTCTCGGCAAGGACCGAATTTTTCGATATCGAGCGGTTTACTCATATCAACCATTCCGACGTACGTTGTACCCGGAACTTTCGGCTGGATCATTTCCGCGATCTGATCGTTTGTTGAAAAGACCGAGCGGTTTTTGTCATATGCCACTTCTTTCAAAAAGCCTATTTCAAAATATTCTACACCTGCACGTGCGATTTTCTGCCCGATGTCATATATCGCCTGTTCGCCGAATTCCCAATTGTTTATGTATCCGCCGTCACGAAGTGTGCAGTCAAGCAAACTGATATTGTTTCTCATAATAAACCTCGTTATTTTTTAAATCATTTTCAAAATGTCTGATATTTTATCTACACATACGGTATCTGAATAACCGTTGCCGATAAAAATAGAAGGACATCCTTTTTCTTTTGCCATTGCGATATCTGTTTCGTATGTATCGCCTATCATTATCAATTCTTCGTTCTCAAGTCCGTTTGTTTTGCAGATAAGATCCAGCATGTATGTGCCGGGCTTACCTATCATAGCATCACATTTTTTATTGCAACACCATTCGATAGCTGCAACCATGGCACCACAGCCGGGATAACTTTTTTGACCTTCCCCAAGAAAATGTCTGTCGGTATTGCATGAATATACACTTTTGGCACTAAGTCCTGCACGAAGTGCAAGTGTCATTTTATCATAAGTATATTTTGAATCACAGCCGATGATAAGATTTTCTGCTTCTTCAGGAACTTCAGTATACGAAACACCGATGTCGGCGAATTCTTTTTTCAACATGTCTGTGCCGGAAATATACAAATTTTTAAGATCTTTTTCTCTTGCAAAACAGGCCGAAGCATAAGCTGCGGTCATTATATCTTCTTCAGTACAGTCGATTCCCATTCCACGAAGCTTTTCTGCAACCTGATCACGCACTTTTGTTGAATTGTTGGTGACAAATATCACTTTTATATTTTTGGATTTAAGTGCATTTATCACGTCAAGCGCGCCGTCGATGATTTTACTTCCGTAGTAAATCGTTCCGTCAAGGTCAAAGGCGGCTGTCTTTATATTACTGAACATAACAAAACTCCTTATCAGAAGCTACCTACAGGAGCTATTATCATATTTTCTCTGAGTTCCTCAGGGTCAAGGAACGGTGCGAGATCTTCGAGCGGTGCAGAAACCAAGGTGCCGTCTTCGAGTCTCTTTGTAGCGGATTTCGGCTCAAAATTCTGTGTCTTTGAAACAAACACTTCGCATATAAATGAACCTTCTTTTGCGAATGCCTTTGCAAGTGCAGCTTTTATCTCGGCATTATTGCAACAAGCGCAATAATCATATCCGTAAACATACGCAAGTTTTTCCATGCTCGGAAAATCGAGATCATGGCTGTCTTCACCGACACCTACCAAAGGCTCACCAAAGAAGTTCGACTGAGTCTGTCTGATAGAGTGGTATCCGCCGTTGTTTATAACAAATATCTTTATAGGAAGTTTGTTTGTGATGATGGTCTGTAATTCCTGGAGATTCATCTGGATACTTCCCTCGCCTGTGAGACATACGATTTCTCTTCTGCCTTCTGCTACACAAGCACCGATAGCTGCGGGCAGGTCATATCCCATAGATGCGATAGCCGAGTTTATGATAAATCTCTGACCTTTCTTTATGGTGTATCCATGGCTTCCGACAACACAAGCAGAACCGTTACCTACAACGGTTGTGTAGTTTTCGGGAAGTGAATTGCTGAGTTCTTTTATGAAAGCATATACATTTGTTCTGCCTTCTGCTTCGTAATGCTTGGGAAGAACAACAGGGTATCTCTTTTTCCAACCGATACATTTTTCTCTCCAAAAATCTTCGCAACCTGTTTCGACACCTTCAAATGCGTCGTATAGCTTTTCCATAACGTCCTTTACATCTGCGCAAACGGGAAGTTCTACATGAAGAGTGGGTTTCTTTAACTCTTCGGGATCAACATCAACCATTATAACTTTGGCTTCTCTTGCCCATGTCTTGAAATTGTAACCGACCTGTCTGATACTGAGACGGCTGCCGAGTGAAAGTACGAGGTCACTGTTTTGAACTGCAAAGTTTCCTGCACGGTCACCCATAATACCGGCTCGTCCTACATAGTTGTCATCATCGTCTGCAATGAGGTCAATGCTGTTCCAGCCTGTTACGACAGGAATGTTTAATTTTTTGACAAGCTTAACAAAAGCATCATATCCGCCGGAAGTACGAATGGCGCTGCCTGCATTTATAACAGGACGTTTTGATTCGATAAGCATTTTCTTGATTTCGTTTATAGTATCAGCAGAAACCGGAGCGGGTTTTTCTGATTCAAATTCTTTTTCGTCAAATTCGATAAGGTCTTCTGTTTCGATATATGCGCCCTGAACATTGAGTGGAATATCAAGCCAGCAGGGACCGGGTCTGCCTGTTTGAGCAAGGAACAATGCTTTGCTGAGGCAATATTTTATTCTGAGCGGATCAATAACCATCTCACAGTATTTTGTCATACACTCAACTGATTTTGTGATGTCAAACTCCTGGTCACCCATAGCTCTGAGGTTAAGACCGGTGCTTCTGGCGGTGGTGTCATAACGAACCTGTCCGGAAAGAATAAGCATCGGAATAGAGTCGAGCCAACCGCCTACAACACCTGTGATGGCATTGGTTCCGCCGGGACCGGTAGTGACGCAGACTGCTGCGATTTTATTATGAATACGAGCATAACTTTCTGCTGCAATAGCACAAGCCTGTTCATGGTGGTTGTAAACACATTTAAGCCCGGGATTATGTCCGAGACCGTCATTAAGATGCATTGCACCGCCGCCTGTAAGGGTAAAGACGGTATCAATATCATGTGATGCTAAAAACTCTGCAATGTAGTCAGATACTTTTATTTTCATAACCAAAATACCTCTGATATTTTCTTTGGTGCGCACAAGTTATAGACGCACAAATTTAGTTTATCACAGTGTATAATTGCTGTCAATTAAAGCCTTTCTTGAAATTTCGAACACTGAACAAAAGTTGAATTTAAGAAATGAAAAAAGACGGTTGAACCGTCTTTTTCAACACAATATAAGTTTTTGCAAAATTAAAAATTTTATCCGAATTTAACTATTACAAAATCCTCGGTATCAAGTATTTCAAATGATGATTTTTCAGGCGTCATAGTTTCTGCAATTTCTATTGCCTTCTCATTTTGCTCGTGGGTGCCTTGTATAAAATTGTAGCCTAAATATTCAAAGTATCTGAGCAATTCTGTATTTACTTCATCGAATGCAAACATACCCCATGAAATTACGGATCCGTGTTGTTGCCCAGCGGGGAGATGCATATTACCAATTTCATCCGATTGGATAACTGAATGTACTATAGTGTGTATAACTTTGAAGAGTGGTGTGCCTTCTCTTATGAATATATAGTTGAGCATTTCGTCAGAGAGGGTATATTCACCTACAAATAAAACCGGCTTTGAGTCAATATCATAGTGTTTCTTAAGCGTATCACCTACGGTAATCATAACTGCTTTTTCTTCTTCGCTTCGCTGATAATCAATATTAAACCATTTTAAAAGGCTTGCTGTCTGACAAAAAATTAAAAGTGATGCAACAGATATAGAGAGTATTTTTTTCCATTTGATTTTTGTGCTCAATGCTTTATGTAAAATAATTATTAAAAAAATACCGCAAAAAATTACCATACTTTGAATATTTCTGTAAAGCGTGAGTCCGGATCTCATAAAACTGAATGCAACGATTGAGAAAATCATTCCGGCAAAGTAGAGGATGTAAAATCCGTGTTTACATTTGATTGTGTATTTTATTGAGATAACCAATCCGAGGATAGCTGATATAAGGAAAACCATTATCGGGAAATATTTGAACGCAGCACAGAATAAATGTGTAAATAAAATGAAGAGAGTGTTTTTTACATTAAGTCCTGTCATTGCATTTGTAGCATTGTCACTGGGTACGATACAACTTAATTTCATAACTGCATTTGATATGATGAATTCCAATGCAATGGCAACCGCTAGTATGCCTACATACCAGCCTATTTCCGTGAAAATTTTCTTTGGTGTTTGTCTTTTTTTGAAATCTGATTTTATGGTATCATCAATACAAGGAAGAAAACCTTCTGCTACCATATGTTTTATGAAGAATATGCCGCAAACCGCACACGAATACACAAGAATAAATGATTCGTACAGTGATATATTGAAAATCCATATCAAAATGCAAGGTAGCAGAAGAATGTATTTTTTTGTTTCAAAAAATCGCTCAAAAATTATGAGGGACAAAAAAGTGAGTGAATAGCCTATTGCAATATTAAGTCCTGCGCCGGCGTAAAGAAAGATTTCATTTATGAGTGGGAATGTTACAAAAAAGCAAGCAAAGAAAGTATAAACTCCATAGTAAAGAGCATTTTTAGTAGCTCTTTTTAAAAAAAAAGCAGCAAAGATTCCTGCAATAAACATGAATATCATTGCAACCAATTCTTCCCAAAACGGTGTGTATTCAGTGAATCCGAACAGTAAGTCTATTAATGTTCCGCTGAAACGTCCTTGCGCGATATTTTCTCCTCCGCCTACATAACGGGTACGTGTGAGGTCATCTATTCCTATGGAAAAATGGAAAAGAGTATAACCATACCCAAGCAAAGTAACGGCGAAAAGCGGCAATATGAATTTCAAATCACATACCAGATTTTTCAGATCTTTAAGAAAGCCTTTCATTTGACAACACCTGTACTTCCTTTTTTGTAAATTTGTTTAGTAATACAGAAAATAAATTTTTACAACCTTCGCTGAATGCAACGACCGTAGCAAGCCCTACCGCAAAGCTTGATACTTTTTCCATTGCGTAGCGTGTCCAGAGTTTTGTGGACGGTGCTACGGCAGGGATAGGTGCAAAAATTGCTATGAAGCAAAGAATATAGAAATACGTTAAAAGTTTGTTTTCTTTTTCATTATCGAGAAGCATTACGAGCGGCAGGATAAAGAACACCAACATATAACTTGTGGTGACTTTCGGAAAACCGTAAATTACACAACAGCAAAGGAGTACGGACTTCCAGCGCTCTTTTACCGTGAAAACTCCTATTATCGAAAGTCCTGTCATTACATAGTTGAAAATATTTGATACTGCTTTGAGATCAAATGCTTTTATGCGCAGAACGTTCAGAACATATAAAATCATTTTTGAAAAGTTCAATTGGTCGGTATCTTTCATGCCTCGTATATCAGAATTTGATGAAATGTTTTTAAAAAACAAGCCGATGCTTTCAAATCCGTTATAGAAAACAAAGAACGGAACAATTGTAAACAGTATGCAGTAAATTGCGGCACGGAGCAATTCTTTGTAATGTTTTTCTTTTAGAAGTAATGCTCCGAATGCAATGGGATAAAGTTTGAATCCTACGGCAAGACCGAGAGAAATCAGAGCAATTTCTCTTAACACCTTATTTTCTGAGTCATAGAACGTAAGGAAAATTATTGAAAAAATGAGAGGTATGATTATATTGTTTCCGCGATCCATCATAAACAAAAAAGGTGCGGACAGAACTATAAGTGTTGTAAAGAGCAGTTTTTCGGATTTTCTGCCTTGCTTGAATTCATTTAGTGCAAAGATAAAAAGTATTCCCGAAATTACGGCAAATATCATAAATCCGTAAGTAAATCCCTGATATATTTTCATAGCCGGCGGCTGGAGAACAAGAGAGGGGTCTTCTATGAGTTTATCGTAAATATTCATAGGTACGAGAATCCCCATAACCTTGTAGAAAAGCATAGCAAGCGGAGGATACATAACCTTGTTTGCGTACGGATCATCGGAGTATGAATAAACAACGCTGTTGAAGTGATCCATAAAACTGTCTTTGTTATCTACAAAAAATACAGAACGAGCACTTTCACCGTGGGTCACAAGCATAAGCATCAGCATCAATAATATCGATGCTACCATCGCCAAATAAAATATCTGTTTGTAGTAGGTCTTTGTAGATTTCAAATCCATATTGCGCTCCGCGTATACACTATGTCTATAATCCAACTTAGGATATCATAAATTGGTATGATATTGCAATTACGTATTGTTGTTTGTCGCAATGGTTTTTCGTATTTTTACAAAAAAATCGGACATTTTTGCAGAGATCTCATTGCTTTTGATTCCACCGTATATTTTTGTGTGTGAATTCAAAATATTAAAAACAGTTCCGCACGAACCGTTTTCGGTGTTGGGTGCTCCGTAATAAACTGCATCAGGCTTTGCAGCGGCAAGTGCTCCGGCACACATCGGGCAAGGCTCTAATGTCACAAAAATGGTTGCTCCGCAAAGTCTGTAATTCCCTGTTTTAGATGTGAATTCTTCAATGGCATTTATTTCGGCGTGTCCCGTGACGGAATGTGTGTGGCGGCGTGTATTGTGAGATCTTGCGACAACGTTTCCTTCGCTGTCAACGATGATACAACCGACCGGTATCTCTGCCGATTTGTCGGTAAGGCTGTCTGCAGATCCAAACGCTTCGTCAATGGCAATATTCATATATTCTTCTATCAATTCGTCAGGCAAAATTTCACCTGCTGTAAATTTATACATTTTATACACCTCGGACTGTACCAATCAAATGAAAATGTGATATACTAATGAGCAATGTACAGTTAAATTTAAGTTACACGCTGTATTATAACTTAACAAATTGATTTTTTAAAGGAAAAGGAGAATTCCTATGATAGAAGTAGTGAAAAAAGAGGCAGGCGAAAAGTATAATTTTGAAGAGCTTTACGATATCATAAGAAAACTGCGTTCACCTGAAGGTTGTCCTTGGGACAGAGAACAGACACACGAAACGTTGATAAAGCCGATGATTGAGGAGGCTTACGAGGCTGTTGATGCGATAGAAAAGAAAAGTGTTGACAAGATGACAGAAGAAATGGGAGATGTATTGCTCCAGGTTATCTTTCATTGTATTTTGGGTGAAGAAGAAGGCGCGTTCGGATTCCTGGATGTGACAGACCGCTGTGCGAGAAAGATGCTTACGAGACATACTCACGTGTTCGGTGATAAGTTTGCCGAAAATGCCGATGAGGCTCTTGTAAACTGGGAAGCTGCGAAACTTAAAGAAAAAGGTTTTGATACATTGCGTCAGGATCTTGATGATATACCAAACCAATTCCCGGCTCTTATGCGCGCCGGAAAGTGTGCAAAGAAAATTCGTAAAGCAGATAGAAATTTACCTGATCGGGAAGCTTCTGCTGTTGTGGATAATATGAAAATAGATTTTTCTGACGAGACTATCGTAGGAAGAATTTTGTATGAAATTTGCAGCCGTGCTGAAGAAAACGGCGTCGATGCAGAAATTGCACTTAAAAAGTGTACGAGTGATGTCATAAAAAGCATAGAATGATGAGGATTATGTATGAGAATTGATAAATTTTTAAAAGTTTCCCGTGTTATAAAAAGAAGAACGGTTGCAAACGAAGCTTGCGACGCAGGTAGAGTAAGCGTAAACGGCAGACCTGCCAAGGCGAGTGTCAGGGTAAAATCCGGTGATATTGTAGAGATAGGTTTTGCCGGAGGCGTTGTAAAGTTTGAAGTTTTGGCGATAAAGGAAACCGTAAAAAAAGACGAGGCCGCTTGTATGTACAGAATTATAGAAGAAGTCGGAAACGAAGAGTGAGAAAGCAGGTATTTTATGAGGATTAAAAATTTTAAAAAAGCTATGGCGTTGATGTTAGCGACGGTAATTACTGCGACTATGTTTACCGGTTGCAAGGATAATAAAAAAGGCGGTACAAATTCTACTCCGGCTCCGTCCGCAACGGCGAAAGTTGATACTTCTGCAAATGATGCGGCACAAAACAAAGCTACTGTTGCAATGATGGGTGAAGTTCCGATATATGAAACCCAGTTTGAATATTTCTTGTTTACCGCTATGTCAGAGGCTTTTTACGGTTCAGATGCATTCGATGATATCGGTTCGGAAGAATATTCTGCAATGACAGAGGAAGATAAAACAAAAATGTTTCTTGATTTCTTTAATGCAAAGCCGGAAGGTTCGGAAAAAACAAATCTTCAGATTACTGCAGAACGTGCACTTGAGATATGCCACACATTTAATATTTCCGCATTGAAGGGAAAGGATAACAAGCTTTCTTCACAAGATGATATAGATAAGCTTCTTGATGAGATAGATGAGATAGCAGACAAATATGCGGATTATTATAAGAAGACCAGAGATGCATGTATGAAATCGCTTTACGGGATGAATGTAAACGATTTGAAAGAGTACACAATTCTTCAAAACTACGGAAAAGCATACAGCGAGCAATGGAGAAAGGATAACGGTTATACTTTTGAAGAAAAAGAACCGACAAAGCCGACCAAACCCACAGAACCGAGTAAAGATGCTTCCGATGAGAAGAAAAGCGAGTATGATGCGGCACTCAAAAAATATGACGAGGATTTGGCTGACTACAACGACGCTCTCAAAGACTACAATGAGAAAGAAAAAAAGTTTTGGGAAAAGTTCAGAGAGGCCTATAATAAAGGTGTGGATGCATACAGAATTGTGTCGGTAAGGTCACTTTTTGTATCTACCGTAGGAGAGGATGGAAAGGTGCTTTCTGCGGCAGAGAAGCAAGCAAAGAAAAAAGAAATTGAAGGATATGTAAAACTTTCCACCGATTTCGGTTACGATTTTGAAAAAGTGGTAAAAGGTTTTTCAGAATCTGAAACCGGCTTGTATGACCTGGATATAGCAAATTCGAGCGAAACTCCTTTCAATGAAGAGATTGTTTTGTGGGCGAGCAAAGAAGCAAAGATTTCAAAAGAAATAAAAATATTTGAGACTTCCAAGGGATATTATGCGATTCAGATTGCCGGAATAACCGACTTTGATAAAACCGAAGGTGTGGTTGCCGATTCAGAAAAGGTGGCATCTCCGGAAAAAATCAGAGAAACGGTTTCGTACTACTATCTCAATGATTTATACAACGATTACGTAACTATGTTGACAAAAGAGGCAGATTACAAGCTGTCAGACATAAAGTATGACCGTATGTATGAGATAGCGGAAAAGTGCTTGAATGAGACGGAAGAATGATAAAAATAAATAGGTTTATATTAAAGCCGCGGCGCAATTTGTGTATTGCAACCGCGGCTTTTGTGATAAGATAATAAAAAATATTTGTGCGTGAAACATTTTTAAATAATTTACGAGATATAAAACAGAAGCAGAAACGGCGAAGGAGGATGTTATGCAGGACGAACGTATAGTTGAGCTTTATTTCAAAAGAGACGAAGCTGCTTTGACAGAGACAAAGAAAAAATATGAGAACTATCTTATGAAAATTGCATACAATGTTCTTTCGGATACAGAGGATAGCCGCGAGAGTGTAAACAGTACATATTTTGCTGCATGGAACACTATTCCTCCGAAACGTCCGAGTATTTTGTCTACGTATCTCGGTAAGATAACAAGGCGTATTTCCATTGATATTTTTCGTAAAAAGACAAGTTTAAAGAGATCCGCATCAGAGTATTCGATTTCACTGTCAGAACTTTCGGAATGTGTTCAGTCGTATTCCGATGTTCCTGAGGATTCTTATGATGAAAAGGTTTTGGCTGACGCAATAAGTCGTTTTTTAAGAACTTTGCCAAAAAATGCCAGAAATGCTTTTATCGGACGCTATTATTTTATGGATTCATTAAATGAAGTTGCAAAATATTGCGGAATGAGTGAGTCAAAGGCTAAAAGTATGTTATTTCGCACACGACAGAAATTAAAAGAGTTTCTTACTGAGGAGGGATTTGTCATATGAATTCCGAAAAATTGCATGATGCTTTCAATTATATAGACGATGAATTGATAGAAGAGACAAACAGACGCAGACAAAAGAAACCCGTGAACAAGCGTATTGTACTGCGGGCGTTATCGTACGCTGCTGTGGCTTGTGTATATATTTGTGTCATCGTTGCTGTGTTGATTTTTATAAACGGAACTCACCGACGCTATAATGCTGGTTTAATTGATGATGTAGGATTAAGTGATAAGGATATACTTGCGGTTACAGATAGCATAGAAGAGGAGACTTCTCCATCTGCTACGCAAGATCCGACAAAGAAACCTTCCCAAACATCGCTGGCGACGGAAGTTCCGGAAGAGACGAGCTTGGATGAAACAGCCGCACCTGAAGCCAGTGGGACTACTGATAAATTCCCTTCTTCTGAATTAGTGCAGATGTCATTAAACTATGTGGATGAAGTGAACGGCAAATTGTATTTTTCAATAAAGAATTTATCCGACAAAACATATTGTTACGGGAATGATTTTTCATTGGAAAGATGTGAGAATGGTATTTGGAATGTTGTTCCGTTTAAAGAATCTGCAATAGTTACAGATGACGCTATTTTACTTTTACCCGGTGAGGAGCATACCTGGTGTTCCGTGTCATTACCGGAATACTTTGATTATTTATCTGCAGGCTCGTATAGGTTGAGAAAAGAGATATATGGGTATGAAAACATATCTATGACATTTGATTTAGACCGTGATATGGAACCGTAAAAGTATGATTAAACCGGAACCGCATTTTTACAGCGTGGTTTTATGCTTCATTTACCAGTTTGCCGCAAATATGTTCCGGAACAAGTTTTAAAAGCAAAGTGGCTTTTGCTCCGCGTTCTATTTCGCTCTGTATGTAGCTTTCGTCGTGAGTGAATTTATGTGAGAGCTTGGCCGTAATATCAACTATCTGCTGTAAATTGTCGATAATTTCGATTTTGCCGAAAACGATAACACTCCGTACGTTCAGCGCCCATTCGCCTTCATTTCGGATACCGTGTTCCATAACACAAAAAGAAACTTTATCGGACTTTCTGATTGAGTCAAGTCGATGGCCTGCTTTGCCGCAATGAAAGTATATGCAGCCGTTATCCGGATTATAAAAATGATTCATCGGCATACCATAAGGGTAGCCGTTATCACCGTTTACAGAAAGCACGCCACGAGTTTCTTTTTCCAGAACTTCAATACATTCATTCTGTGATATTTGTCTGTTTTTTCTTGTCAGTTTTCTAAACATTATCAGTTATCTCCGATCGTCAAATTCTATCCAATAGTGTTCGATTTAATAAAATTTGTCAATAAAAAAATATCGCCGCGGTTTTTAAGACCGCGACGACAGTAATAATTTCATTCTAAACTGATACTCAGTATTGCTCAAACTGTTTTCCCAAAACGCATGCGGCAGATTGTGTGAGTTGCTTTTCTGCATCACCGAAGATAGCCTTTGAATCAGTTTCGAGCATAACGACAGTTCCGATTGCATCTCCGTTAGCTACGATAGGAGTGATGACCTGTGCCGTGAACTTATGGTTGTCCCCGTCATCCAATATCGGTACAACTCCGTCCGATTTGTTCTTTGCGATTACGGTACTTCGTTCTTCCATAATCTGTTCAATGTCGCGGCTGATATGCTTGTCGTAAAATTCTTTTCGCGGTGCACCTGACACGGCAATTACAGAATCTCTGTCTGTGATAAAAGTAATATGACCACTTGTCTTAGCAAGGCTTTCCGCATAGTGTGAGGCAAAATCTTCAAGTTCGCTGAGTGCAGAATACTTTTTCAAAACAACTCCGCCGTTTTCACTGGTGAAGATCTCCAGCGGGTCGCCGTTTTTTATTCTCAAAGTTCTTCGTATTTCTTTCGGAATAACAACTCGTCCGAGTTCGTCAATTCTTCTTACAATTCCTGTTGCTTTCATATATAAAACTCCTTTAAAACAAATTTGCGATGTTAGTATTTGTAAAACAAGGAGAATTATACTTTTTGAATTCTTAAAATATTTTTTGTGTGTTGGTGATATATTGATACTCGGAAAAGTCGCAATGCTAACCGCAACTTGTTGACATTGTTCCGAATGATGGATAAATAGCTAAAACGAAAAAAGATAACACAAATTGTTTTTTGTTATCTTTTTTCGTTGCTGTGCACAGTAGCATCGTTAAAATTTAAAAGCCGGCATAATTGCCGGCTTGAGATTTCAATAAAAATCAAATTCTTTTGAATGTTTTTTGTGGTCAAGGTAAAGTCCGATTTTGTGAACAGCTCCGTTTGCTCCGAGTGCTGCGAGTATGCAGAATACCGGAAGGTATGTGTAGATATAGCGCGCTCTGGCTTCAAAAAGCAATTCAAAAAGTATTAATCCGAGAATTGCAAGCATAAGCACAGGGATTTCTTTTCTGCCTTTTTCGTCGGATGCCTTGAATATTACGGAGACAGTAGAAAGAAGAAATATTGTTATCCACACTATGTGCGAAAAGTATGAAAATGATTTATAGTTTTCGTCCCACATATATACATAGGAGCGAAGTTTTAATTCGAAGTTGTTTTTTGCCGGTTCGGATTTGCCGTCAAAGAAACCGCCTTCCTGTCCCCATGCGTATGTGCCGTCATTTAATGTAATAAGAATTTTGTTTCTGAGAAGTTCTGTGTATTCTCCGTCTTCCATGTTCTCAAGACGATTAAACGCTCTTTCCAAATCCGCTTGGTTGCGAGCACGGGTAGAAATAAACATTTTAGAGAATTCGACATCTTCCTCTGCCCAGACGCCTTGCCTGTCGGTATTAAGTCCCATCATAAAATAGTGTGCAGGCCCGAATTTTTTACCGGGATCAACCTCGACTCCG
Organism: Oscillospiraceae bacterium; assembly: GCA_015069195.1. Classification (GTDB taxonomy): domain Bacteria; phylum Bacillota; class Clostridia; order UBA1212; family UBA1212; genus SIG423. The sequence goes on from SVJA01000002.1 coordinate 256,820, forward strand.
TTGATGACCGCAACTTGCGTTACTCCGAGTGTTATCAGCGGAGAGATAATACATACAGCCAGAAGTATCGCAACCGGTTTAATAAAATTTTTTATATGAATTTTGCGGAATGCGTATATAAATTCAAAAATCAAAAGTGCGATAACTATGATTAAGCATTGTGGCTTTATGAGGTATCCGAATATTGCAAGAAGTGTGGCAAATCCTATATTTATATATTTAGATTTATCAGACTTTGCCGGCTTTACAAAAAGGTAAAAACTTGCTATGGGGAATATAATTCCGAACGAATCGGTGTAGGGAATGATTGCCCAAGGTGAAATTCCGAAAGTCAATACTGCAAGGATAAAAGCTCCGAATGCATAGCGTTTGCGAGTATAAAGTGCTGTGGTTTTGTATGTGAGATAGCATGCTGACGAGGCTAACGCACAATTTACGATAATGACGGGCATCATTTTATAACTTTCAAAAATACTGAAAGGTGATGCTATTTTGAGGATTATTGCTTGAATGAATACATAAAAAAGGTTGTTCGGGTACATTCCGAAATAATATTCTTCGATGAAACCGTCTGTCGATCCGAATGCCAGTAATTCCGATGCGGCAGTTGTGTTTTTTACATCCCAGCCGGTTTCAAAGTATATGCAAAATGCTATGAAAATTTTTGCAGCAAAGAGCAAAATTGATGCGGCTATTACGAAATAATCAATTTTGCATTTATTAAATAACGCAAAATTTTGCAATTTTGCGAAAGCGGCGCTTCGCGCCGCGCGGGTATGATAAATAAGCATTGCGACGAGCACAGTGAGGAGCAATGCTCCCGCTACAACCAAAAAGTTTATAGGCAAAAAAGGATTTTTACACAAATGCGGAGCCGATGAATACATAATGAGTACACCCAGCAAAAATACTGTACAAATTCCGAAAACGATTTTTGAAATAATAAAAACAACTTTATCCATTAATTTTTGTAAGTTCCTCTTTTTCACGTTTTTTTATTTCTGATATGCACATTATGATGACTGCGCTGAACTTACAGAACGTTACTGCTATAAGGGCGTAGCAAAGTCCTTTGATTCCCCAGAAAATACAAGCCGGTACACAGAGAGCAAAGAATGCTACGGCGTAAACGATATTTGCATAAAGCTGGCAACGTTCTTTTCCGTATCTGAGAAGTATTACTCCGAAGAAACCTGTTATGAAATATATTATGGAGCTGATATTTGCAATGAGATAATATTTTGATGCTTCGACAGAAGTTTCGGGATAAAGGAACGGAATCACTATATAAGAACCTACCGTACAAGCGCCTGTTGCAAGTGCTCCGAAAACTATCGCAATGAGGACGATTTTCATAAGAAGTCCTACCGTGAATTTACCCTTGTATTTTGCAAGGTATCCTATGGCAACGTTATTAAGCGGCATTGAAACGAGTGACATCGTTTTTCCGAAAAGACCTGCGATGTAGAAAAGTGCTACCTCTTCGCTGCTGCAAATTATTTTCAGAAGAATCCTGTCCATATTGAAAATAATTGCCGTCATAAGTCCCGATGTAACTACGGGAAGTGCAAGTAATATATTTCTGTTTGATTCTTCCGACATTTCGAAAGGTTTCTTTTTAAGGTGATCGCTGAAGAATATGATAAACAACGAGGCAAAAATTTCACCTAAGAGTATAACGTTTATCCAATTACCGCTCTTGCCCCATATAGTAAGACCGAGGATGTATCCGACTGCTATTGACAGGAAGTACAGGAAATATTTTGTATAATTTAACGAAAGTCTGAAGTCTACATTGAAATAGCTTCTGAGCATAGCAAAGAGGCAGAGGAATATGAAACAAATCGTTTCTGCGATACCGAGGTGTACATGTCCCGCAAACAGATATATAAATGCGGCAGGGATAACCGGTAAAAAGAAGAGTGCATTTATTTTTGCAAAGTCGCCGTTGTAAGTAAGCTTCTCTGCGCTGATTTTCATACGCTCAAGGCTTACGCTGCTGCCGATCTCTGCGACAATGTTTACAAAAGTCATCAGATACACAAGTTCTCCGTAGCCGCCGGAACCGAGACCTCTTTCGAAGAACGGATAAATGATAAACTGTACAACCACCTGTAATATCATTGTTGCACTGAAACTTAATATTGTATCAAAAAGAACTTTCTTTTTTCCAAACATAACGGTACCCTTTAAATTGTATAAAATATTTTTAATACTTGCTAAATGTAACATAATACCGACTAAAATACAATAATTTCAATATTTTGGGAAATAATAGTGCCCTCTTTGGTTGACGAAATATTTAATGTTAGATAAAATGAATAAGATTATATTTTAATTAAAGCAAAAGGAAAATAAAAAATGATTACTGTAAACAATCTGAGCTTCCAGTTCGGCGGACAGCTTTTATTTAAAAATGTTGATTTGAAATTTACTCCCGGAAACTGCTACGGCGTTATCGGTGCAAACGGTGCAGGAAAGTCTACTTTCTTTAAGCTCCTTTGCGGAGAGCTTGATCCTACTTCCGGTGAAATATCTATTCCCAGCACGGTCAGAATGTCAGTTCTTGCACAGAACCACTTTGCATACGAGCAGTATACGGTTATGGATACCGTTATTATGGGCAATATGCGTCTTTATGAAATTATGAAAGAAAAAGATGCCATTTATGCAAAAGAAGAGTTTACCGAAGAGGACGGTATGCGTTCTGCTGAACTTGAAACAGAGTTTGCAGAGCTTAACGGATGGGAAGCTGAGTCTGATGCGTCGAGACTTCTCCAAGGTCTCGGTATAGGTGTAGATAAGCACTATGACAAGATGGAAACTCTCAGGGAAAGTGAGAAGGTAAAGGTTTTGCTTGCACAGGCGCTTTTCGGAAATCCTGATATTATTCTTTTGGACGAGCCGACCAACGGTCTTGATTTAGAGGCCGTTGAGTGGCTTGAGGACTTCCTTGCAGATTACTTCGGAACCGTTCTGGTAATATCGCACGACAGACACTTCCTGAATAATGTTTGTACAAATATCGTTGATATCGATTACAACGGTATAAAAATGTATGTCGGTAACTACGATTTCTGGTACGAATCCAGCCAACTTATTCAGCGTATGATGCGTATGCAGAATAAGAAGAATGAAGAGAAGATCAAAGAGTTACAGGCATTTATTCAGCGATTCTCTGCAAACAAGTCTAAGTCACGCCAGGCGACATCCAGAAGAAAATTGCTTGATAAGATTACTGTAGAGGAACTTCCTGCGTCGAGCAGAAGATATCCTTTTGTAGGCTTTGATATAGACAGACAGCCCGGCCGTGATATATTGACAGTAGACAGACTTTCAAAGTCGATCGACGGTGTAAAGATGTTTGAAAATATTACATTTACCGTGGACAAGGATGATAAGATTGCTTTTGTCGGAAATGAACTTGCTATTACAGAACTTTTCAGAATTCTTATGGAAGAGTCCGAAACTGATTCCGGTACATTTAAGTGGGGCGTAAGTATTTCAAAGTCATATTTCCCTCATGATAATACTGCATATTTTGAAGGACACAATGAGTCAATGATGGATTGGATGCGTCAGTATTCAAAGGATCAGACGGAGACATATTTAAGAGGTATCTTAGGCAGAATGCTTTTCTCCGGTGACAGCGTGTACAAACAGGTGCATGTTCTCTCCGGTGGTGAAAAAGTGAGATGTATGCTCTCAAGAATGATGCTTTACGGATCGAATATGCTTATCATCGACCAGCCGACCGACCACTTGGATCTCGAATCCATTACTGCAGTAAACAACGGTCTTAAGGATTTTAAGTCAAATATTCTTTTCTCGTCTCACGACTATGAGCTGGTAAATACCGTTGCAAACAGAATTATCGAAATTCGCCCTGACGGAATGACCGATTTCAGAGGCACATACGATGAATTTGTGGCAAAGAAGAATGCCGAAGCGCAAGGCTGAATAATTTAAAAATTCCGCACGAACAGAAGGGGGGGCAGATTTCATATGAATAAATTTCGTATAACAAAAGAACGTAGCTATGACATTATTTGTTGCATTGTGATGATATTGTTTGCTCTTGCGATATTGCTGATTTTTTCACGCGAAACATCCCCTTTATTCGGTTCGGCATTTCACAAAATGGACTCGATTCAGTATAAAAGTGCAGGTGCAGGCATATTGGACGGAGTAGTTCCGTTTAAAGATTCATTCCACCAAAAAGGTGTTTCATTTTTCTATATAGAAGCTTTGGGAGAATTTCTGTGCCGCATTTTGAATGACAACCGATTGGGAACTTTTATTATTCAATTTATGAATTTTGTTGCGTCTTTGTGTTTTATGTTTTCCACTGCTAAAATGCTTTTGAAAAAAGTATGCAACAAACCGGGTTTGGCAAGAGGAATTTCATTACTTTCAATTTGCCCTGCAATGTATCTGTTTGTTTCGACTTTTATGCCGGGAAATTATACAGAAGAGTTTTCAATACTGTTTAATTTAATATCTCTGTGGCTTTGTGCAAAATATATTATAAAGATTGAAGAGGGTAATTCAGACACATATATACACAAACCGATTTATGCATTTGTGCACGCATTGATGTTCTCTTTTGCTTTTTGGATTCGCCCTAACAACTGTATAGGTGTCTGTACCGTTGTAGCTTTTATTGTTGTTTTTTTGATTATAAAAAAACAGTATAAGAATCTTTTTCAGAATGCCGGAATGTTTTTGCTGGGATTTGCTTGTTCTACGTTGCTGTTTTTAAGTTACTATATCTTTAACGGAGCTCTTGCAGATGTGTGGTATTGTCAGTTCGCCGTGAATGTCGGATATGTTTCGGCAAACTCTAAAATATTTGTAGAGATTCTCATTCCTCTGTTTTTATGTATACTGTACGGATTGTATATGTTGCTCATAAAAAAAAGTGACTTTATTCTCGCGCTTTTGTGTGAAATTTCTTCTGTATGTATGCTTTTAATGTATTTGATTCTCGGATCTCAATATGCACATTACACTATGTTTATAATGCTTCCGGTATTCATCTTTACGCTTTTAGTCATAAGAAATGTTGAAATAAATAGTTTTAAACGGATTTTCAGCCTGCATATTCTTATACCGTTTGTGTTGTTCTTGGGAGCTTCGTATGTACATTACAATATAATCTACGATGGGACATATCGCTCCCTTAAAGGAATTGCCGCGATACAATCAGGCGAGATTTCCGGAGAGGCAGATTCGGAGAGGATAGGTAAAGTTCTGTCGGACGTAATTCCCGATGAATCAAAAGATAATATATATATTTACCCGCCGAATTTTGACAGCCACCAGATTTATTATTATTCGGGAGCGTATTCTTTTTACAAATATGCCAATCCCGGTTGGTATGAATATATGGGGGCTGTGAACTCTTCGAATGAGTTTTATACGGAGTTGTTTAATAATTCACCGGAATATATAGTTGTAAATGAATGTATTACGGAAATCGAAGATTATGAATACTCTCAAAGAACGGAACTTTTTATGGAAGAGAATTATGCGCCTTGGTATGAAGGCGACGGATTTAAAGTTTTGAAATATGTAAATAAATAAAGTAAGAGCGGCGATTTTCGGGAGTGAAAATCGCCGCTTTGATGTTAGGGTGTTAGATAAATTCTTATTTATCTAACTAACTCTCTGAAAACCCTTGATTTTACTGGATTTTTCAGCAGTTTCATACTCATATTTAATGTATTTTCCCTTGTTTTTGCCCTTATGAGCGAAAACAAGGGAAAGT
>SVJA01000007.1 GCA_015069195.1 Oscillospiraceae bacterium
AAGAGGGGCCTCACCTACTTCTTCTCGATAACCTCGTTTGTGTAATCCGTGACCGCTGGTGTCTATAGAAAGAGTCGCAACATCGTTGAGCAAACTTACTTCTATTTTATATTTAGGGCCTGTTTCATTGATCCAATCAACTTTGTATACTTTTTTAAGTCTTTCGGCTATCGCTTTTTTTACTATTGCCTGGCAATCGGATATGCTGAAAAGTTTTGATTTGACCGATTTTCCGTCCACCGGAAATTCTGCATTTTCAGTAAGCCATCTTTCCCACGGCAGCGCCTTTGTCCCTTCAAAAAGTTCATCAAACGTAAGAGCTTTGAACTGTCCCATATTTATACAAAGTCTGTTGGCTGTTCTGAGCCACATATTGCATTTACAAATACCTTCTATGTCTGCTGAAAAATATATTCTGCCGTTTTCGGTTGATCTCTCTGTATAGCCAAGCCATTCGAGTTCACGCGCCGTGACCGCTTCGAGACCGAAAGCGGTTGTCGCTATTAAATTTATTTTTTCACTTTCTACCATAATCTTCACCGTTTATTTTGAATCTTTGAGACTTGTAAACTCATCGAAGCGTTCATTTAATATTGCATTTGAAAATTCCGAATAAGAACATGCTTCAAACATAGTCCAATAATCTTTTTGCTCCGGTATACTGCACAGCTTCAGAATTCTATCTTCTGTCGGATGTTTTACCGCAATAACAGAAGACCAGAGTGCAAGTGAAAACTTATCATTTGAATAAGTATTCTTAGAAATAGCTGCACTTTTTTGATTTCCATATTTTGTGTCGCCTAAAAGAGGATGTCCTGAAAGTGACATCTGTACTCTTATCTGATGTGTTCTGCCTGTGATCGGCACGGCAAAAATAAGACTTAGACCGGCTTTTACTGCTACCGTTTCATAATAAAGAACACATTCTTTTCCGTTTTTGCTCTCGCGAACGGTGTTATCCTTCTCGTTCTTTTCAAGTCTATTAATCAGATAACCGTTTTCTTTTCCGGGAACTCCTTCAACTATTGCAAAGTAACCCTTGTACATTTTCTTGTTGCGAAGCTGTTCCGAAAGTCTGGATGCACCTTTTGAAGTCTTTGCAAAAATCATCGTACCGCCGGTATTTCTGTCAAGCCTGTGAATAAGTCCAAGAAAAACATTTCCCGGCTTTTCGTATCTTACTTTTATATCATTTTTTATAATAGTTAGCATATCGGTATCGCCGCTTATGTCACACTGCGACAGTATGCCTCCCGGTTTTACCACTGAAATGACATGGTTATCCTCATAAATTACAGGCAATACATAATTTTTGTATTTTATTTCGTATGACATTACTCAGCGCTCCATCTTGCAAATGAACCGCACGGAAGATATATGTTGTGATTTGATGTCACCGGGATACAGATATCTCCGCTCTCAACGATTCCGCCTCTGCCTCTTTTTACAAGAAGGTTTAATATATTTCCGGTAACAACAGGAGAAAGACCTGTTGTGTATGAATTCAATAAAAAGAATAATGCATTATCACTCAGAAGTCCTGCACACTCCTCCACAAATCCCCAAAGGTTGTCCTCAAGTTTCCAGACCTCACCGCCGGGACCTCTGCCGTATGACGGAGGATCCATAATAATCGCATCGTACTTGTTTCCGCGTCTTATTTCTCTGCTGACAAATTTGAAAGCATCATCTACAAGATAACGGACTTCCGCCTTATCAAGACCTGAAAGAAGAACATTTTCTCTTGCGCGAGTAACCATACCCTTTGATGCATCTACATGGCAAACGCTTGCTCCGGCAGACGCCGCTGCAACAGTCGCACCGCCTGTATATCCGAAAAGATTTAAAACTTTTACAGGTTGTCCTGCAGATGTTCTCTTTTTGATGGCATCAATCATTATATCCCAATTTGCAGCCTGCTCAGGAAAAAGTCCCGTATGCTTAAAACCGGTAGGTTCTATGTAGAATTTGAGATTTTTATATGAAATAGTCCATTTTTCGGCAAACTTTTTATTGTACTGCCACTGACCGCCGCCGGAATTGCTCCTTTTGTAAGAAGCGTCAGCCTTTGCCCACAGCTCCGGTCGCACCTTTCCCCAGATAACCTGCGGATCAGGTCTTGCAAGAACAATATCGCCCCATCTTTCAAGTTTCATACCGTCTCCGCAATCAAGTATTTCGTAATCTTTCCATGAATCAGCAATTAAAACAGACATCAATAAAATCTCCGCTCATCAAAAATTTGTCTGAACAACATCTTGTGTCACGCCGTCCGAACCTTTTGAATTATAGCAGAATTAAAGCAAAATATACAATAGCGCAATCAAAAGAATATCATTGTCATTAAATCGGTTTAAAATGTCAGACGCCTTCGACAAAAAATCAGTAACAGAAAACTCTTTTTCATCACTTCCGGATGTATCGTCGTAATCAGTTTCCGAATTTCTTCTTGAAAGAAAAATTATTACAATCAGTACAATAAGAAGCAAATCATCACTGCCGGTGCTTCCCGAAAACTTATCGAAAAAATTTTTTAAACCTTTTGCTCTTGATTTCTTATTACGGGAAGATTTCTTTAAAGGTTCTTCGGAACATTCTAAGTCACAAGGCGGTTGGACATATACAGTTTCCTGTCTTTCCGGACGATGACCTCTGTTATAATTATTTTTTCTTTTACGTCTGCGCCTCGCCCTCATTTTCGGGACACCTCTCAAAATTTATAATCAGCCGTTCTGACCGTACATTTCAACGATTTTTGCAAAACAGAGAAACTTAATACATTTATCAACTCTGCTCTGCCTATTATTTTTCAATAGCGGTTTAAGATTTTTCAAAAAAATAATTTTGTAATCATTTTCATTTTGATGTTGTGCAGCCTTTACGCCGGTAATAATACGCATAATGTCCATACCGTTACCGAGCAAATTACTCGGAAAGCCGGAAATATTTTCCTGTTTTTCGCAAGATGTACTTTCTTCGTTCTCACATCCGCATTCGGAACTGTCATCAGAGCCGAGAAAGGCAGACAACATATCTCCGATATTATCCGGCATTTTTTCTATGCCTAAAGCGCTGCCGATCTCTTTAATTTTATTTTCAAGCTCTGCGTCCATCAAAACCTCCGAAAATTATTTATTTCCTAAGAGTTCATTCAATTTCTTCATCACCACATCGCTGTCTTTACCTGCAACAGCTTTAATTTTTTCCATATCAGCCTTTGTAAGTGTACGTTTAATCTTTTCCGTATCAATGTTAAGTGACTTTATAGTCTGTGCATCAATCTGATCAAGTTGTTTTATCAAATCCTCTCTTTTCATATTCCCGAGTTTTCGTTTAATTTCCTCAGGACTTTTATTTTTCAGCATATCCATAGCTTGATTTACCTTTGCGTTTGCAATCTTTTTGTCAATAATATTAGCCATAAAAATTTATGTACCTCCGAGACAGTTTGTTATATAATATGCATAAAATACGCAAAAAGTTCTGCGAGGAGTAAAATGCACAAAAAATATTCGAAAAAATATACTTTCATAAAAAAGCTATCGAAAGCCGCCGTTATGCTTGCATTGATTATGATAATGATTGCACCTGCGAGCGGTTGTCATAATATTGATTTCAGCCTTCCGTTCTACACCATGACGCCGCGCAGGACATCACGCCCGAAAAGTACCGTAAACGCAACATCTTCGCCTTCAGAAAACCGGGATTATAACGAAACCGAAAAGCCCCAATCCACCGCAGATGTTACAATCGGAGACGGCACATTAGAAGTCCATTTCATAAACGTCGGCCAAGGCGACTCAATTTTTATAAGACAAGGCGATAAAACAATGCTCATAGACGCCGGAGAACGTGATCAAGGCACCGTAGTCACAAAATATCTTAACAAACTGCACATTGACAATATCGATTATCTGGTGGGCACACATCCTCACAGCGACCACATCGGAGGACTTGCGACAGTCATAAAAAGCATTCCTGTAGATAACGCTATTATACCGGACATAGAACACGACACAAAAACTTATGAGAACTTCATAGTCGCTCTCTTAGACAAAGAGATAGAAACTTTTCCTGCAGAAGCGGGCGACACTTATTCACTCGGAGATGCAGAATTTAAAATTTTAGCACCTGTGCGTGACGATTACGAAGACCTCAACAATTGGTCTGTTGTAATCAAACTCACATACGGAGAAAAATCGTTTTTATTCACGGGAGACGCAGAGAGCCTTGCGGAAACAGATATAATAAACAGCGGTTATGATTTATCGGCAGACGTTCTAAAAGTAGGACACCACGGTTCTGCCACAAGCAGTACATTAAAGTTCTTAAAAAAGGTTTCTCCCGAATACGGAATCATTTCGTGCGGAGTGGACAATTCTTACGGCCACCCTGACCCGATAATCACAAAGCGCCTTGCTAATATGAAGATAACAACATACTCAACGCACACCGTCGGAACCGTAATAGTAACAAGCGACGGCAAAACTATAGAAATAAAAACAGAAAAATAACAGAGGTCATCTTATATGAAATTCACTATTGAACGAATTGAAAACAATATTGCCATTTGCGAATACGAGGAAAACTGTGAAATACTGCATAAAGAAATCGCAGTTTCGGACCTGCCTTTTAAACCCAAAGAAGGATTGGTATTTACCGCCGAAGAAATTGACGGAATATGGTGTTACAAACTGACCGAAGCCGACATTCAAGAGCCTGAAAAAAGGAAAAAACGTGTCAGAAACAAACTGAACATATTGTTCGGAAGAAAGACGAAGGATGAATAAAAAAAGAAAGCGACTTAAAACTGTTTTGCAAACAATTTTAAGTCGTTTTTCAATCCTTGCCGCATAAAACAAAATAATTATTTAGTGTGCATCATCACTTCCAACGCCTTATAAGAGCACCTTCCGTTGTTTTAAACGGAGTCTTTATATGAACTTCCATCATTGCATGGGGCGCACGTGCGATGCTTTCGCCATACTGATTGAACATCTCATTTACAATAAATTTATGATTTTCCGCATCTCCCGGAATTAAAAACTCCAGTTCGTTACCGACATCAAATGCACCTTTAAGGCTGAATATCGTTTCGTATTCATTTTCACCGCAAACACGGCACTCTTTTACAATACCTATAAAATCACTATCTCTGCTGTACGATGACGAAGAGAATATCTGCTCTCCTCTGTTCCCAAGTGCAAATCCCGTGCTGTAATCACGGTGGCTTACGGAGCAAAGCTCTTTCATCATTTCTTGAATAAATTTATCGTCTGATTTATATTTTTCCATATTCTCAAAGCAATAATCAATTGCTTTTCGGTATGCACGAGTTGTAACAGCCGTGTAAAATTCACTCTTCATACGGCCTTCGATTTTAAGACTGCCTACACCCGCCATAATCATTTCGGGAAGATATTGTATAAGGCACAGATCCTTGGAATTAAATATAAATGTACCACGTTCATTTTCTTCTACCGGCATATACTCTCCCGGTCTTTTTTCCTCCGCGATATGGTAATTCCATCTGCACGGCTGTGCACAGTCTCCCCTGTTTGACGATCTGCCTGTCATATAATCGCTGAGCATACATCTGCCCGAGAACGACATACACATCGCCCCGTGAACAAACGCCTCCAGATACGGCTCATCAGCAGGTCGATCAGCAAGTTCCGGATTATTTTTCAGCAAATTATAATTTATACCGGCAATCTCTTCGATAGACAATTCTCTTGCAAGATTTACTCGTACCGCACCGTTTTTCAGCCAGAAATCCACTGTTTTCCAGTTAAGATTGTTAGCCTGTGTGCTTACGTGAATTTTAAGTTCCGGACAAATTTCACGAACAGTCATAAAAGTACCGATATCGGCAACAATAACTCCGTGAACACCTATTTCTTCAAGTTCTTTTGCATACTCTGCAATTTTATCAAGGTCGGCATCGCGAGAGATTATATTCATAGTAACAAATATCTTTTTTCCGATAGCATTTGCAATCCTTACGGCTTCTATCATTTCTTCACGAGTAAAATTATCCGCCTGCGCACGAAGACTGAAACATTCACCGCCTATGTAAACTGCGTCAGCACCAAATGCAAATGCCGTTTTAAGTTTTGTAAAATTTCCTGCCGGTGCTAAAAGTTCCGGTTTCTTTATTGTCATCAGCCTTAGTCCTTTCGTTTGACGGATATTGTCATACCGTCCCCTGTTTCAATTACGCTTGTCGTATAGTCATCATCACTTGTAAGTTTTTCAAGGAATGCTCTCAGATTGGCAATTATAGTACGATGCTTGTGCGGTGCATCTTCCGGTGCGTCAAAGATTTTTCCATAAAATATAACATTGTCGCAGACCAAGAGTCCACCCGGCTTAAGGAGCCTTTTTATATCGTCATACATCTCTATGTACTGACTTTTGGCACTGTCAACAAATATCATATCATACACTTCACTGCCGCTGAGGCAAGATAAAACCTCCCCGGCATCACCGACTATAACTCGTATATTTTTTTCAAGGCCGGCTTTTTTTATGTTTTCTTTTGCTATCGCAGCGGTATCAATATCAAGCTCTACTGTGTCAATATTTACGCCACATTTACCGTCCACATCACTACAGCAAGTTGCCATAAGAATTGCGGAATACCCGACGGCAGTTCCTGCCTCGAGTATTCGTTGCGGCGCTTTGAGCGTCGTCAGAACGCGCATAAGTGCCGCAGCATCAGCACGCAGAATAGGTACGTTGTCCGATTCTGCGTGCTGCCGCAACTCCGTTAAAAATTGATTTTTTTCAGTTGATAAAGTTTTAAGATAATCATTCATGGTGTAAATAATCAGCTGACAAAGCCGTCATTCTTCAATTTTATTTGCTTCTACCGCCTGTTTGTGTTGCTCCAATGTTTCTGAGAATACATGAGACTTTGGATTTTCCTTTGATACAACATAGTAGCAATAGCCATGCTTTTCGTAGTTGAGAATCGCTCTGATTGAAGAGCTGCTTGGGTTACAAATAGCTCCCGGAGTAAGACCTTCATAAAGATAAGTGTTGTAAGGATTATCAATCTCTTTCATCTCTTTCGTTATCTTTTCAGGAGTTTCACCATTATTCATATTTCTGTAAATATATTGAATCGTGGCATCGCATTGCATCAATTTGAATTCGTCACTTTGAATTCTGTTTACGTATACACCGGCTATTGTTGAACGCTCTTTTGCAAGTTTTGCCTCTCTTTCGACAAAGGACGCCAGAATAACGACTTCTTCTACTGAAAGTCCCATCTTATCTGCCATCTCGTAGTATTCGGGCAAGAACTTCGCACTGAAATTGTTGAGCATTTTGTATATAACATCCTCGACATTAGCATTTATATCAAACTCATATGTGTCGGGGAACAAGAAACCTTCGAGCTTGTAATCCTTTTTTGAATCATTCTTTCCTATAAACGAATAAGACGATACATCTATGGAGTTTACTGCCTCTAAAAATGTTTTTTTGGGCACTACACCGTTTTTCTCAAGACGTTCTGCATACTGAACCACGGTAAATCCCTCCGGAAATGTCACCTTTACGGTTTCGGGTTCACTTGAAAGTATTACCATAATTTCATCGTAATTAAGACCTTTTGAAAGGTAATGCGTTCCGGCGGAATACTTACTGTCATAACCGTTAAAGTTTGAAAGCAGTTTAAAAATAAACTTGCTTGCAATAAGGTCGGCATCCTTAAGTGCATCTGCTATTTCCGAAGAATTTGCACCTTTTTTTATTTTAAACGGAACCTTTGTACCCTCATCAATTGTAATGGAGTCCTCTGTTATCGGATTTTCGTATCTGTCAACCAGATATGTATAAGACAGAAAACTGGTAAACAAAGTAAGTGCAAACAGTCCTATAATGCAGATAATAACTAACGGAACTTTCTTTTTACGTGAAAACTTTCCGTCACTGAAATTACGCTTGATTTTGGGCGCATTTGCATTTCTCGGGGAGACAGAGTTTCTCTTCGGCATACCTTCTGAAGCTTTTGTTTCGTTACTCTTTTTTTCAGCTGTTTTATCGGATTTTTTCGCAGTTTTTTCAGGTTCGGGCTGTCTGGATGCACCCGGTTTTCTTATGCCTCTCACAGGTTTTAAATCACCTTTTCCTGCCATATTTTACACCGCCTTTTCTCAACTGTTATATTTGTCATATAAGAACTTTTACACTTGCGATTTTGATCTTGCCTTTGCACGAAGTTCTGTATTAAGTATCTTTTTTCTGAGTCTTATATTTGTAGGAGTTACTTCAACAAGTTCATCGTCATTTATAAACTCAAGTGACTGCTCCAAACTGAATATCACGGGTGGTACAAGCTTAAGCGCTTCGTCCGAACCGGATGCTCTGACATTGGACAAATGCTTTTTCTTGCAAACATTTATAACGAGATCCTCGTTTCTGGAACATTCACCTACTATCATACCCTGATATACTTTTACACCTGCACCGATAAAGAGTCTGCCTCTCTCCTGTGCATTAAACAATCCGTATGCGACAGATTCACCGTCTTCCCAAGCTACCATCGAACCCCTCTGGCGAGTTGTCATATCGCCTTTGTACTCCTCATAACCGTCGAAAACGTGGTTCATAACACCTTTACCTTTGGTGTCGGTCAAAAACTCGGAACGATAACCGATAAGACCTCTCGACGGAATCTTAAAATCAAGTCTCGTGTAGCCTTCCTGTCCGGGATGCATATCAAGCATTTCACCCTTACGCAGTCCGATTTTCTCAATAACCGTACCCACATACTCCTCGGGAACGTCTATCGTGAGTCGCTCCATAGGCTCGTTGAGAATACCTTTGATCTCTTTGAAAATAACTCTCGGTCTGGATACCTGGAATTCGTAATCCTGACGTCTCATAGTTTCAATCAATACTGACAAATGAAGCTCTCCTCTGCCGGACACTTTGAATGTATCGGGAGAATCAGTCTCTTCTACTCTCATACTTACATTTGTTTCGAGCTCTTTAAAAAGTCTGTCACGAAGATGTCTGGATGTTACAAACGAACCTTCCTTACCGGCAAAAGGACTGTTGTTCACGCTGAAATTCATCGATAGTGTAGGCTCGTCAATATTAACGAACGGAATCGGCTCAACACAATCGTGATCGCATACGGTATCTCCGATGTTACAATCCGTAAGACCTGCTACAACCACTATATCACCGGCTTCTGCGCTGTCCGCCTCTATTCTTTTAAGACCTTTATATTTGTAAAGATAGTTTATTCTCGCGCTCCTTGACATACCGTCATTGTTGCAAACAACAACCGCCTGACCGTTTTTTACACTTCCTCTGTCAATTCGTGCAACGGCAATTCTGCCTACATACTCGTCAGTAGTAACATTCGAAATGAGCATTCGAAACGGGGCGTCACAGTCTACCTTAGGTCCCGGTATATGCTCTATTATAGCCTCAAACAAAGGCTCCAGATTTTTCTTATCTCCGCCGTCCGGTTCTAAAGATGCATAACCCTCTCTCGACGAAGCGTACACAACAGGAAAATCGAGTTGCTCATCACTTGCACCTAAATCCATAAAAAGTTCAAGAACTTCGTCAAGCACCTCAAGAGGCCTTGCACCGTCACGGTCAATTTTGTTTATAACAACGATAGGCGTAAGATTCATCGCAAGAGCTTTTGAAAGAACGAATCTCGTCTGCGGCATAGCACCCTCAAAAGCATCTACAAGCAAAAGAACACCGTCTGTCATGCCGAGTACACGTTCTACCTCTCCGCCGAAGTCGGCATGTCCGGGAGTGTCCACAATATTTATCGTGTAGTCCTTGTATGAAATCGCCGTATTCTTTGACAGAATGGTGATACCTCTTTCTCGTTCGAGATCATTTGAGTCCATAACACGTTCTGCCACAACCTCGTTATCTCTGAAAGTACCGCTCTGTCTCAAAAGTCCGTCTACCATGGTTGTTTTTCCGTGGTCAACATGGGCGATTATAGCTATATTTCTTACTTTATCTCTGATCTGCAACATAAAATATATCATCCTTTGTCTTTGACATTTTTAACAAATTTCTCACGTTCTTCAGTATACCACGAGTTTGTCAAAAACAAAAGTAATTTTATGCTTTTTTACCTTTATATTCGGAAATAATTTCGTTCAATTCCGCGCTTATATCCTCCGCGTACTCTTCCCTGTAACATTCAATATCTATATCAATACCCTTTTTGCCTGAATTGACAGAAATCATCACGTATCCGTCATCATCGTTATGCAAAAGAAACTCTCCCTGCTTAAAACATTTTCTTAGAGCTTTATTTCTGCCTATATACTCCAAAAGCTCGTTTTCCTCACATTCATCGCAATCAATAAAAATATTTTTTCTGTAAATTCGCGGAATAACTATACTTCTCAGTCTATCGAGACCTTTCAAAGCTTTATAATGGCTCAGACCGATTTCAAATGCAAAATCGTCGAACATCATAAGATATTGCTCATATACTCCGGGGATTCTTATAAAGCGTTCCATTTCCGCCATAATGTCCCCGACATATGAACCGCATCGTATAATATTAGGATGTTTACCCAATACTTTTGACACAGCAAGATATGATTCTTCCGGTACAAATATCGGTGCATTAGGAAAAAGTTCCGATGTTATAAATGCGCATACAATGTTTTTTATATTTCCGTCTATATTTTTCATATCAAGGCACAAACATCGATAAGCTTCAAGAAAAATTCCGGAAATATATGCAGTATAAAACTCTTCCGGCGCAGATATTTTCTCGGAGCTTCCGGAATATTCACACAACACATCAGCAAACTCTTTTTTTATGAAAATTCTCGCAAATTTTTTTCTCTCATCTGACGTGATATCATTGCCGCGATTATTTAAAATACAAATTTTTTCAGATTTCACGCCGCTTATATAAACACCACCGTCACAAATTCCCTGCCTACACATCCAACGCAAAACCGGAAGCACTGTTTCTTCAACAATCTTTACGTTTATACCGTAAAACATAAGACCCGCGGAAACGGCATTCACTGCCGCAAGCGACTCAATATCACTTTCGCAACCTATAGCGACAGTTGAAGTTGTTCCGAAAAATTCACCGAGCGCTAAACCGATTCTTGCAAAAATCTCCGGTTCAGCTCTATTTTCGTTGAAATCAAAGTTAACATTGTTCAATATCAAAGCTTTCATCGTTTTATATTCCTTTCAAACGCATTTGATATTACTATTTTGCAGTTTTTCTCAATTTGTATTCGCAAAAAGCTGCAAAAAAACGGCAGGGAATCGGGCAACAGCCCGATTCCCTGCCGTTTTTTTGTACGGTTTACAAAATTTGAATATTCAAATTAAAATGTTTTTTGCATACGATTTGACAAAACAGTAGCCAACACCATAACCGCCGCAAATCCGATCAATATAATTAACACACTCAAGTTTGCATCCGATGTCTCGGGAATTTTTTCTTTTCCGTCAATTACATTTATTCTGCCTTGTGTTTCCTTATATTCGTCACCTATAACACCGTTTAAATGATCGGTTATGTAGACTTCCAAAAGTTCGACATCAAGCATACCGCTGTCGCTCAGAACATTTGCATCTGCAAGCATTGTCGCTCCTCCGCCCTGCTCCAAAAGAAGGTAGTTGTGCGATGCCAAAGTGTATTTTTTCGAAAGACCTATCGGCTCATAGTTATCTGTGTTTTTATTAAGTACTTTGACATTTGACATTCTGTATTCACCGTCAACACTTACAAAAGCCATGTCCGAATCAAGTTTTACGGAAGTCTGCACGGATTTATCCAAATCAAATGTTATACCTGACACGTGCTGGAATGATCCGTTTTCGTCCGGATAAAACATAAGCCCGAGCTCCAGCAAATCTAAAATCTGCTGTCCCGTGACCTCAACTACACATACACGGTTATTAAAAGGATATACATTCAATATATCGTTAAAAGTCACATCGCCTTTCGGAATACCGGCACGCATACCGCCGCCGTTTATGAGACCGATATCCGCATCAGTTATGATTCTGAATGCATCCGCACAGAAATCACCGAGATTGGTTTCCGTATGTCTTACAAGTCGGTTTCCGTCCTTGTCTGAAGCTATCAAATCTACTTTACTTATGCCGATTTTTCTTTCACCTAGTACGCTGTATTCGTCATTTATGCGTTTGATACAATCGCTTACTTCGGTGTCTGTTTTTGTGTAAGTTTCGGTAGAAATCAGCTCAGTTTTAACGGTTCCTCCGGATATCGTAAGCTTACCTATATTTTCGAAATTTGTACCGGTAGATGTGATAATAACATCGTTTCCCAACTTGTCCTCCACCGTCATTTTCTCTAGTACGCTGTGGGAATGTCCATCCAGCAAAACATCGATACCTTCAGTGTTCTTTACAAGTGTCTGTGCACTCCACTTTTCAAAAACATCTTCCGTTCCTAGGTGTGAAAGTACTATTATGTAATCTGCACCTGCAGTCTTTGCCGCATTAATATTTTTCTGCACTGTTTCGTAAAGATCATCGCCGTGGAATGTATATATGTAATCGCCATTTTCATCTTTGAATTGTGCAGGTGAAGAAGACGTCAATGTATCCGGTGTTGTCACGCCGATGTATGCGATATCTGTATCACCGTATGTCACTATCGAAAACGGATCAAACACGGTTTCACTCTCACCGATTTTTTGAAAATTCGAGCAAACAGGCTTTGTACTCATAGTGTCAACTAATTCTTTCAGGCGCGGCAACTTGTAATCAAACTCATGATTTCCCAACGCAACGGCATCATATCCGACAAGGTTTATCAATTCTACAATGTAGTCTCCCTGCGATATCGCACCCAAGCTGCTGCCCTGTATAAAATCACCAATCGATACAGCACAGACATGAGCTGACTTCTCAGCCATTTCTTTCTTCAACGCAGCAATCTTTGCATATCCGTCGACAGCACAATGCACGTCATTTTCATATAAAATAACGATTTCATCATTACTTTCCGCTATCGTAGCAAGCGACAAAAACGACATTACAAAACACAATACCAACACAAATGATACTATTTTTTTCTTCATAAAAATCACCCTTTGTTATCGGAAGCTTTTATCGCGCGTCTGAGCAGATCGTATGCATTTACCGCACACAAAGTTCTTACACGCTCACGGTTTCCGTTAAATATAAATTTGTGAACTTTTTCGCAATCAAAGCATTTTATACCTATGAATACCAAGCCGACTGGCATACCCGGATCTGAAGTGGGACCAGCATAACCGGTAACCGATATACCGCAATCAGCACCTGACAATTTGCATATGCCCTGCACCATTTCAAGAGCCGTCTCACCGCTGACAACTCCGTATTTTTCTATGGTATCCGCAGATACTCCAAGAAGCTTACACTTAGACTCTGCCGTATATACAACAGTACTGCATTTGAACACCGCAGAAGAACCCGGGAAAGCAGTCATTTTCTGTGATATCAAACCGCCTGTACAAGACTCGGCAGCAGCCATAGTCATACTTTTCTCTTTCAGCATTCTGAAAACGGTAAACTCCGGATCTTCGTCAACCCTCGCATAAACATTCTCACCGAGTATCGCACATATCTTCTCTACTGTACATTCTACAAGAGCTTCGGGGGATTCTCCGTTTTCGTCATTCGCGGTAACTCTTATTGTAACGATACCGTCCTTTGCATATGTAGCTACTGTAGGATTTGTCTGACCGTCAATAGTTTCAATCAGCAGCTCCTCGACTTTGGATTCTCCTACTCCGATAACTTTCAAAAACATTGAATATATGCGGTGTTCTGCTTTCTCTTTGAAATACGGTAAAACACAATTGTCAAACATCGGAACAAGCTCTTTCGGCGGTCCGGGAAGCAATATAACAACTTTCTCCTTACCCTCATATTCCGTCTCTATTATACAGCCCGGGGCAGTACCCATCCCATTCTCCATAAGTGTACTTCCGCTTGGAAAAAATGCCTGCCTATAATTATTCTTAGGCATATCTCTGCCTATGTTTTTAAAATATGCTTCTATCATTTCTTTACAGTTCTCATTAAGCACCATAGGTATACCGAGTGCCGCCGCAACAGTCTCTTTTGTAAGGTCGTCCTGCGTAGGACCGAGACCGCCGGTTGTAACTACTACATCGCTTCTTTTCAGCGCTATAAAGAGACTGTCGGCAAGCCTTTTCGGATTATCTCCGACTACACTGTGATAAAAAACACCTAATCCTATCTCCGGAAAACGTCTGGAAATATACTGTGCATTTGTGTTTGCAATTTGACCCATCAATAACTCGGTACCAACCGATAAAATTTCAACTTTTTTCATAAATTCCTCCGAAAAATCTTCGCACACATATTTTATAACAACTAACCCTTTTTTCGCAATACAAAACTACATACTTCCGACATTTTTTCTTTATAATATTATATAAAATTGAATTGACTTAGGTATTGATTGAATATATAATGAACATCATATGAATGAAATATGGAGGATGATTAGATCATGAAAAAATCCTTGGCAGTTATTCTTGCTGTTGTTATGGTCTGTTCGTTGCTTTGCGCATGTACAGATGATGCAAAAAACACACCTACCGTCACTCCGAGTGCAACAGCACCCGAAGTCAGCAAAGAGCCTACAGCTACATTGGCACCTGACGTCATTATCGAATACGACAAGAAGCTCTTTACGGTAGAAGACGCTACACTTGTTAAATATCTCGGTTCTGCAGAAAGTGTTACAGTTCCAAATGGAATAAAGGCAATCGGCGCCTCCGCTTTCGAGAACAAAGTATCTCTTAAGAACATCACTCTTCCCGATTCTTTGATCAAGATTGAGAAAAATGCTTTTTCAGGTTGCAGTGCTCTCGCTGAAATCAAAATACCTAAATCCGTAGAATCTATCGGTAACTCTGCATTTGCAAAATGTACTGCTCTCAAGCAGATTTCGTTCCCTGCAAAAACAGTTGAGATTGGAGAAGGTATACTTTCAGGTTGTACAGCTCTCACAGAAGCTACAATTTCAGCATCTACAAGAGCTATCCCCGCAAAAGCATTCTTCGGCTGTACAAATCTTGCTTCTATAGTTATTCCCGGTGCCGCTAAAACTATCGGTGATAGTGCATTCGAAGGTTGTACAAAACTCTCCGACATAGAGTTTGGAAAGGGTGTTGAGTCAATCGGCACAAAAGCATTCTTCGGTTGTACATATCTCGGTATTTCCGGGAAACAGCTTTCTAAAGTAGAAGACGGTTCCCTTAAAGCAGAAGAAGCTGATTACGAAATCGACATACCTAACTCGATAACATCTATTGCAGCAGGCGCATTCGACGGAACAAAATGGTTAGAAAAAGCAGTTGCAGAAGCGCAGACAAAAGATATCGACAGCAATGACAGGTTTATACTTCTAGGCAAACACGGTATCCTTGTAAAATATGTACTTGCAGATGCTACAACAGTAAAAGCCAAGGTAAACGACAACAATGTCTTCGAAAGTACAACACTTAACCTCACTTACGATTCTGCAAAAAATGATGTTATAATTAATAACATCGTACTCCATTACTCCGTGAAATATATCTCTACAGGTGCTTTTGCTGACATAAAAGACAAAATCGAAAGAATCGATTTATCAGAAGATGCTGTAAAGAAAATAAATGAGTCTGCTTTTGCAAGTATGACAAAACTCAAAGAAATCACTTTGACAGAAGAAATTACAGAAATCCCTGCAAACTTGTTCCTCGGTTGCACTGCTCTTGAAACAGTTACTGTCGAAGGAAACATCGCGGCTGTCGGAGAAAATGCATTCAAAGGTTGTTCAAAGCTTTCTAAAATTGTAACAAGTTCTATCGCAGCAGATTCTACTGTCGGGGCGGATCTTTCCAGAAGCTTCGCAGTATTAGGTGACAGAGCATTCTCCGGTTGTTCATCTCTCACAGAAGTCACTCTTTCAAATGAACTTACAAGTATCGGAGAGTACTGTTTTGAGGGTTGCTCGAAAATAGCAAAAATCACAGTTGGCAACGCAGTTACACACATCGGTATCAAGGCATTCGACGGTACAGCATGGTTTGACAAATGGGCCGGTGAAGGAGACAACAAAGCACTTGTTGTTGGTGATGGCATTCTTATCAAATCACTCGACGGAACAATTCCGGAAGGCGTAAAGGCTATCGCAGCTTTCACATTTGCATCTTCAAAAACCACTATCACAGAGAAGGAATTCTACAACAGCAAACTTCCTGTTACAATTACAATTCCCGGTACTGTTACAAAGATTTCTGATTATGCATTCTACTATGCGACAAATCTCCAGGCAGTAATTATTGAGGAAGGTGTCAGAGAAATCGGTCAGAAGGCATTCTACGGATGTTCTTCTCTCTCTTACATAAAGATTCCTTCTTCAGTAAAACAGATAAGTGATTATGCATTCTATAACTGTACATCACTTACTTCGATTGAGCTTCCTGCAAGCGTTACAAAAATCGGAAACTATGCATTCTTTAACTGCCTCAGCCTTGAGGAAGCAAAGTACAATGCAAGTGCTCAGATCGGTACAGATGCATTCACAAACACAAAAGTAGTAACAGCAAAATAAATTATAAAAACGAAAAGGTCCCCGCTTATAAATTCCTGGTTTAGCTTACGCTAAAAAGGAATTTATAAGCGGGGACCTTTTCATTACCAATATGGATTGCTAAAAGAAATTATAAGTATTTTTTCTTATCATATAATTATCGCTTTAGTTAACCTCTTCTGCCCTATCACATCTCCTGGAATCATAACGCATAATCAACTTAACTTACCTAATTTCTCTGTATCAGCAATTACTATAAATTTCATACCTTCGGCAAGAGGCATATCCGGATCTATAAATGTCATAATATTATCATGCTGTCTGAGAGCAACAATGTTAACGGAATATTTTTTTCGTAAATTAAGCTCTTTAAGGCTTTTTCCTATCCAATCGGCTTTGACATCAATCTCAACCATTGAAACGCCGTCCGAAAGTTCCACCATATCTACAAAACCTGAGCTGAGCAGATTCTTCGCAAGTCTCTTTCCCGACTCTTTTTCAGGAATTACAACGCGATCCGCACCTACTCTTTCAAGAACTTTTCCGTGAATCTCACTCGCACATTTAACAATAACAGTAGGCACACCTACATCTTTACAAAGAACGGTCGCCATTACGCTGGACTCAAGATTTCCGGCCATAGAAATAATGACGGTATCAACATTTTCAATACCGAGTTGTTTTATTACCTCCGGATCGGTAACATCCGCACATTTGCACACCGGAACAATATTTATAATTTCATCAACATTTTCTTCGTTATCATCAACGGCTATAACTTCGGCTCCGCTTTCAACAAGTTCTTTTACAACAGCCTTACCGTATCTTCCCAAACCGAAAACTGCATAAGTCTTCTTCATATCAAACACCTCATCCTACACTTAATTCCTCAATGGGATTTTTAACTATCAGTTTATTACTCTTTTTAAATTTCAATGCAAAAGCAAGAGATATCGGGCCTATACGACCGAAATACATTGTAAATATTATTATCAGCTTACCGTACAGATTTAAACCCGATGTCAAATTCCGTGACAAACCTACCGTAGCAGTTGCACTTACCGTTTCATACACTATATCTGTAAGACCGACATTCGGTGTGACAAATGCCAATAAAACAGTAGAAAGTACAGCAATCAAAATTGCCAATCCTGTAACGGCAACCGATTTTCTTATCGCCTGTTCAGAAATACGTCTGCCGAATATATTTACATCATCATTACCTTTTATAACCGAATACGCTGCACAAATCAATATTATCACGGTAACAGTTTTAATACCGCCGGCTGTACCCACGGGTGAACCACCTACGAGCATCAAAATCACCGATACAACAGCAGAAGCATTGGTGAAATTCTCCTGCGGAATTGTCATAAATCCGGCTGTACGACAAGTAACCGACTGGAACACGGATGCCTGAATTTTTTCAAGCAGGAAAAAATCCTTTATGGTATCGGGATTGTTATATTCGAAAACAAATATCAGAACCGCACCGATTACAATAAACAAAACAGTAGCCAGAATCGCAATCTTACTGTGCAAAGTCAAACGGTTTATACGACTTTTAATACCTGTTTTACGATATGAGTAAACTCTGATGATATCCCACCAGACGATATATCCGAGACCACCGAGAATTATAAGCATACAAGTAACAATATTTATCAAAGGATTTTTTGCATACCCGCACAGACTGTCTGCGGCAAAAATGTCAATACCGGCATTACAGAACGCCGAAACAGAATTAAACACAGAAATCCATATGCCTTTTAAACCGAAATCAGGAACAAAAACAAACATATACAGAAGTGCTCCGACAGCTTCCACAATCAACGTACCGGCTAAAACCTTTTTAACAAAAGCAACAAGCCCATGAAGAGTATTAAGATTAAAAGCATCCTGTATCAAAAGTCTGTCGGCAATACCTATCTTTCTGTGAAATAAAATCATTGCACCCGACATAACCGTTACAATACCGAGACCGCCAACCTGTATAAGAATCAGTATAACTATCTGCCCGAACAAACTCCATGTAGAAAATGTCGGAACTGTGACAAGCCCGGTAACACAAGTGGCAGTCGTCGCAGTAAAAAGAGCGTCTATATATGAAACAGACACCCCGTCAACCGTACTTATAGGCAACGAAAGAAGAACACTGCCCAAAAGTATGACAGCCATAAAACCAAGCAATATAAATTGTGATGTAGACAGTTTAAATTTCTTTCTTTTCATAACACTCATATAATACTAAAAATTAATATATCTTTCAATAATCCCGGAGTTATTTCAAAATCTCCATTTGTTTAAGCCAAGGTCTTATGCAAAGCAAACATACAAGAGTTCCGCAAACAGCAATCACAGCCCATATACAAACGGTAAATCCCCAGCCGTAATGTGAATTCAAAACAGCCATTCCGTAGGTAGAAATGGCACTACCTACATAGGTACAACTGTTCAGCACTCCGGAAACTGTCGAAACATTTCCGCGTTTTTCAAAGAAAGGAGGGATCATACTTATAAGCATCAGGTTAACACCGTGCATTGCACCTGTAAGCAACGCTGAAAACAACACAGAAAGAATTACACTCTTTCCTGTGAAAAGAGCCACGCAAAGAGACGAAACGGCACCGCAACCGAACAATACGGCAGCACAGGTCATCGGATTTGAAAACTTCTTTCTGTAAATGCTTGATGTAAAGTTAAAGCAGAAAATACTAAAAACAGGAAGTACAACACCGGTCAGAATCGATATTTCAGTACCCAGATTGTACGTACTCTTTATGTACGAAGGCATCCATGTCGTAACACCGTCACGAAGCATTCCCTGCAAAACAATTGCGAGCATAATTCCTACCAAAACAACTGACATAAATGATTTTTTTGTAACTTTTGAACTATCTGACTTCAATTTGTCAGGTTGCACATTTTGTGTAACAAAAGGAAGCTTTGCCATACCGAAATTCCATACAAAAATCATAATTGCACCGCAAACGGCAGAAAACACGAAAACACTCTTCCATCCGGCAAGTGAAATAAATACCGGAGCTATCAAATATATAAGTATCGTACCGAATGAACTGCCCCAGGAAACCTTAACAATAGATTTTTTATATTCATCGCTTGTCAAAGAACCTGACATAATTTTAACCAGCGGCGGCCACATAAACGCCTGAGCAAAACCGTTTATACACCACACAACAAGCATCTGGTACGGATTTGCACAAACCGGAATAAGTAAATTCATGCAAACCGTAACTATAAGACCTAAGCTTACGAGCTTCTTCGGAGAAAATTTATCACCCAAAAAACCACTGACAATCTGACCGAGACCGTATGCGATAAAATTACCCGTAAGCGCCATCGAAAGCATCGTTTCCGAAAAACCGGTATCCTCTACCATCTCCGATATAATAGCACCGTAATTTATTCTTGTTATGTAGCTGACAAAATATGTCATCGACATCATAAGGACCAATAGTTTTTTTGCATTTTTATTATCCATTTAAAATATACCTTCTATTCTAGCGTTGTATGCGTCGCATTAAATTTTATCAATCAAATTGGCTGTTGTAAAGATTAGCATAAAAACCGCCTTTTTTAAGCAGTTCGTCGTGGTTGCCCTGCTCTATAACCTGACCGTCTCGCATTACCAAGATAACGTCTGCCTCACGTATTGTAGAAAGCCTGTGTGCAACTATAAAACTTGTACGACCTTTCATCATTACGGCAAAAGCAGATTGTATCTTAAGTTCAGTTCTCGTATCAATCGACGAAGTAGCCTCATCAAGTATAAGCATCTGAGGAAGACTAAGCATAGCACGCGCTATACAAATGAGCTGCCTCTGACCGGCTGAAAGATTTGCACCGCCCCCGATTATCACAGTATCGTAACCTTGCGGCAAACGTTTTATAAATGAATGTGCGTGAGCAGCCTTTGCAGCAGTAACAATATCCTCATCACTCGCATCAGGTTTTCCGTATGAAATATTTTCTTTTACCGTACCGTGACAAAGCCATGTATCCTGAAGCACCATTCCGTATCTCAATCGGAGATTATGTCTGGTCATATCTTTTATTTCAACGCCGTCAACTATAATCTCGCCACTGTCGGTATCGTAAAATCTCATCAAAAGATTTATAAGCGTAGTTTTTCCGCAACCTGTAGGACCTACTATCGCAACCCTCTGGCCTTTTTTTACATCAAGATTAAGGTCGGTAATAAGCGGTTTTTCAGGTTCATAAGAGAATGCAACATTTTTAAGTTCTACCTCACCTTTTACAGTCGGATTTACCGGTGTGTCAGTTTCAACAATTTCTTTTTCATCGAGAAGCTCAAAAATTCTTTCTATGCAAGTAAAAGCATTCTGAAGTTCTGTTATCACACCGCTTATTTCATTAAAAGGTTTCGCATACTGACCGGCATAATTCAGGAACACACTGAGACCTCCGACAGTCATAGCCATACCCACGCCGCCTGTTATTGCAAAAAAAGCACCTATCAATGCTACAAAAGCATACACAACGTTGTTTATAAGTCTGGTGCTCGGATTTACAAGGCTGGAATAGAAAGTCGCATTAAGCGCAGCCTTCTCAAGGCGTTTATTTACCTCATCAAAATCCTCAATACTCTCTTCCTCATGGCCGAAAGCCTTTACTGTTTTCTGTCCCTCTATCAATTCATTTATGAGAGCTGTCTGTTCTCCGCGGATGGCAGACTGCTGTTTGAAATATTTGTGAGTATGTGATGCAATAAACTTTGCTACGAATATCGAAGCAGGAGTTAAAATTATCACGGTTAAAGCGATTACCCAATTAAGTACAAGCATTATCACCAATGCGGCAACAATCGTCAGCACACCTGTAAATAACTGCGTAAAGCCCATTAAAAGGCCGTCGGCGAAGCTGTCAACATCTGCTGTCACTCTGCTTACCAAATCGCCTGTGCGGTGCGAATCCGTGTACGAAACGGGAAGCTTGTGAAGTTTTTCATTAACTTTATTTCTGATATCGTTACATATCTTGAATGTAACACGGTTGTTCAGCGCAGAAGAAAAATACTGGGCAAGACATGCCGCACCTACGGTAACAGCAATGATAATTATAAATTTTAGTATTTCGCCGAATACTGTCTGACCGTCGCCGATCATATAATCAATCGCTTTTCCGCTGAATATCGGTATCAAAAGACTTGCCGCAACACTTATTACCGAACACAAAACACTCATAAAAATCATAAATCCGTACGGTTTTATAAGCAAAAGAACACGTTTTAAGGAAGATTTGTTTTTCATCACATATCCTCCTTTTTGAACTGGCTTTCGTATATTTCACGGTAGACCGTACAATTTTCAAGGAGCTCTTCGTGGCGACCTATACCGACAGCTTTTCCGTCATCTAAAACTATTATTTTGTCAGCGTGACAAACAGAGCCGGTTCTCTGACTAACGATAAATACGGTAGTATCATCAGTCAACGTTTTCAAACCTCTCCTGAGTGCGGCATCTGTTGCAAAATCCAGCGCAGAAGAACTGTCGTCGAGTATGAGTATCTTTGAATTTTTAAGTAATGCGCGCGCAATAGAAAGGCGTTGTTTCTGACCTCCGGAAAGGTTTGCACCGCCCTGCTCGACAACTTCGTAAATTCCTTTTTCTTTTTTCGCAACAAACTCGGCTGCCTGTGAAAGTTCAAGAGCCGTCTTTATATCATCATCCGTAGCATTTTTATTACCCCAAAGAAGATTACTCTTTATAGTACCTGCAAAAAGCAAAGACTTCTGCGGAACAACAGCTACAGCATTATTTAAAGTTTCTTTATCAAGTGTTTTTACATTAAAACCATTCAGATATACAGAGCCTTCTGTCGCATCATAAAATCTCGGAATAAGATTTATTAAAGTGGACTTACCGCTGCCTGTACCACCGATAATACCAACCGTTTCACCCTTTTTAACAGTAAAACTGATACCCGCCAATGACTCTTCGCCTGCTCCGTCATAGTGCATACTCACATTTTCAAAGCGAACCGCCTCATCCGTCTGACTTTCGCAGAAATCTTTTTCAGAAACATCTGAGCCGTATACAAGGGAACTCTCTACTTCAAAAACTTTACCTACACGGCTGAGACTCGCTGCAGATTTACCGAGCAAGACAATAAGATTTGCAAGTTTTACAAGCTCTACCAAAATCTGACCTATATAATTTATCAGTGCAATAACTGCTCCGGACATTATAACACCGGAGTCTACTTTTGACGCACCTATCCAAAGAACAAGGATAACAACCGTATTTACAACAAGATAAGTAAGAGGATTCATAAAAGCAGAAACATTTCCAACCTTTATCTGAGATGCAAGCAGCATCGAATTATGCCTGCGGAACTTTTCTTTTTGAGTTTCCTCCCTGCAAAACGCACGTATAACTCGGACACCGTTTAAATTTTCACGAGTTTCTTCCGTAACTCCGTCAAGATTTTCCTGCACTTTTTTATACATCGGATTTGTGATTTTCATAAATCCGAAAACAATCACAAACAAAACTAAAATCGCTGCAACAAAAAGCATCGCAAGTTCAAAATCTATGGTGAATGCAAGTATCATCGCACCGAATACAATAAATGGACTTCGCATAAAAAGTCTTAAAAACATATTTACGCCGCTTTGTATCTGATTTACGTCACCTGTCATTCTTGTAATAAGTGTAGATGTGCCGACCTTATCAAGTTCCGAATATCCGAGCGTCTGAATTTTTGAAAACAAATCGTGACGAAGCATCGCCGACGTTCCGACAGCCGCCTTTGCAGCAAAATACTGGGCAGTAACGCTCGAAGCAAGTCCGAGTACTGCCATCAGCACAAGTAAACTAAATCGTGATAAAATATAGCCTTTGTCTCCGCCGGCTATACCATAGTCTATAATATCCGCAACTATAAGTGGCACAACGAGATCAAAGCATGCCTCCAGGCACTTGAAAAGGGGTGCTAAAATGCTTTCTTTTTTATACTTTTTCAGATATGAAAGTAAATATTTCATAAAAAATGACCTCGTATAAAACATGCTTAGTCTAAATTAAAATATAACCTAGCTATTATAATACATTTTGTCTTCTATTACCAACACATTTATGCGTCCGCTTGTATAAGTTCCGGCGTCAATAGCAATAATTCCTTCATCATAAAAAGGCTCTGAAGAACCGGGCTTGCGCGACCTGTCAAAAATATTAGCAAAAATCGCAGGATAATGTCCGCAAACGATAGTTTTACCCTCTACCAAAGCACCATCACCGTACATCTCGGGCCATTTTTTCCACCTTGCCTGACTCCACACAGAAGGCGCAGCATTTCTCCAACCGTCATAAATAACATTCTTACCGTCACGAATAACTGTCGGCAACCAACCGTGAGTGAAAATATAATTTTCTGTTTCAAAATAATCACGCATCTCACCTATCAGATCGCTTATCCGGTCAACAGTTCTGGTATTCCCCGAAAAATCAACATCGCCTGTATTACCGTCAACTGCATATTTACCGAAAAATTCAACCATAGATCCTGCAGTGCCGTTATCAAAGTCATGTTCTTTCAGTTTTCCCGTTCTGAAAATTTCAAGAAACCTTTCATCGTGATTACCCATTATCAATATTTTATTATCAATAGCATCAATAAATTTCAGCACTTTCATGTTTTCAGGGCCTCTGTCAAAAAGGTCACCGCAGCATATAAGCACGTGTTCTTCGTTATTTTTATCAAAACCGGCTTTTGAAAGAGCTTCCTTTAAAATACTGCAATGTCCGTGAATATCACTTACAACAAAAAACTTTTTCATCTCATCCAAAGTCTGTCACCTCCAATCATATAAAATAAAAGCCAAGGCACAAAACCTTGACTTTTAACAACTTGCAAACAATCAATTATCGTACTTAAGTTTGAATTGCTCACCGCAACCGTACTTTTCGTACACATAGTCAATATCTTTATCACCGCGACCGGAAAGGCAAGCAAGTATCGAACCCGACTTGTGAGTCTTTGCATATTTTATAGCATACGCAACAGCGTGAGCACTCTCAATCGCAGGAATGATACCCTCATATCTCGAAAGCAAGAAGAATGCTTCCATAGCTTCCTCATCGGAAACAGTATCGTAATGCACTCTGTCAAGGTCACGAAGGAGTGCATGTTCAGGGCCTACACCGGGATAGTCAAGACCACTGGCAATAGAATAAACAGGGAGCGGCTCTCCGGCCTCGTCCTGAAGAACGTAAGTATTGAATCCGTGAATACGACCCTTTGTACCGAACTTCATCGTAGCCGCATGATCACCGATATTTTCGCCTCTACCCAAAGGCTCAATACCGTAAATCTCAACAGGATCTGCAAGAAAAGGAACAAACATACCGAGAGAGTTTGAACCGCCGCCTACGCAAGCACAAACAGCATCAGGCATAATGCCTGTCATCTCGAGGAACTGCTCTCTCGCCTCAATACCGATAACCGACTGGAAATCACGAACCATCATCGGGAACGGATGCGGTCCGAGTGCTGAACCGATACAGTAAATAGCAGTCTCGTGTTCTCTAAGGAAAGCGTCAAATGCAGCGTCGCAAGCTTCTTTGAGAGTCTTAAGGCCTGCACTTACCGGAACAACATTAGCACCGAGCATCTTCATACGGATAACATTCGGATGCTGCTTCTCAATATCAACCTCGCCCATATAAACATCGCACTCCATACCGAAGTATGCAGCCGCAGTAGCTATAGCAACACCGTGCTGTCCTGCACCCGTCTCTGCAATAATCTTTTTCTTACCCATATATTTTGCAAGCAAACCCTCACCCATACAGTGATTGAGTTTATGAGCACCTGTGTGGTTAAGATCCTCACGCTTCAAGTAAATCTGGCAATTTCCGAAAAGCTTAGAAAGTCTCTCGCAATGGTGAACCGGAGTCGGTCTGCCCTGGAAATCCTTTCTGATACGTCTAAGCTCATTTATAAATTGTGCCGAATGACAAATAGCCTCGTAAGCCTCATCGGACTCCTTAAAAGCCTTTATAAGCTCCTCGGGAAGATATGCACCGCCATACTCACCGAAGTAACCGTTCTCATCCGGATATTCTTTTAAATAATTATCAAAATCTTTGTACTTATTCATGATAAAAGACCTTTCGTAAAAAAGTTTCTTTAATTTAGTTATTATACAACAAAAAAGTCAGGCAATCAATCGTAAAATCGGCCCGATATCCGATTTTAACGATTGATGCCTGACTTTTTTACCGAGAGTTTAACAATATATGCAGATATCCGATTTTTGCAATTGAACACTAACTTTTTTATGAGAATTGACAATTTAGAGTGGATAGGATTAAATCAACTGATATCAGATTTTTACGATTGAATGCTACCTTTTTTACAAAGATTAGCAAAACAGTAGCAAATTTATTTCCCGGAAAATTCTATAATTTACAATTAAACAAATTCTAAAATCTTGGGGAATTGTCAAATAACGATAAAGAAAACGCTAATCGCACCTAAATACCCTACAACCGTATCTTTTATAAATCGATTGGACACTGTAGGTGCGTTTTGACATAAGCTTGCGTTCAGTATGATTTCAATGACAAACACGGAGTGAAAGCTATTACTTCCACTCCGTGTTTGTCATAAACTTATCAGGTAAAATCCATATCAAACCTTTTTCTTCTTTTTCAAGAAAATGAACACACCGGCTCCGCCTACAGCAAGAACAGCTACAACGCCTATGATTATACCTACAACAGGAGATGCGTTTTTGTTTTCATCCTTACCATCTGAAGATTGATTAGTATTTGCTTCAGGAGTTTCACTCGGTTTACTGGTGCTATCTTCAGGGGAAACAGCATCTCCGGAATTGTCAGGAGTAACATCATTTGAAGGCTCCCCATCAACATCTGATGCTATTTTGCAAATTGCATACGTACCCAATTCAGACAAGTCAGCTGAAATAGTTTTTCCATCGTCACTAACTTTTGAATCTGTGACAGTCGCAACGCCATCTACAATCGAATACAATCTTACTTCTTTACCATAACCATCAGGAATATTAAAAATCGTTTCAACCCTTCCGTTTGGTGTAGCCGCACTTCCGTTTACAGTAGCAGAAATATTGTATATGGTAAAATCACTTGATACAGCACTCAATGATTTTTTAATATTTTCGTAGACAGAATTTGAAGAAGTCACACTCTCTATTTTCAATTCTGTACCTTCTGCAAAAACACCTTTTTCTGCATTGAAAACAGTACCTGTCGTTTCGTCTTTGGCTGTACAAGGAATCACTTGCTGTGTTTTTTCATTGCATACAGTACAAGTACCTTCCATAAGACCTTCCGAACTTATTGTCGGCTGAGTTACTATTGTCGGTTCACTGAATTTGTGTCCTACAGCAGATATTGTTCTTCGTTCAGAGTGACTACAATCAGCACAAGCTCTTTCCTCTGTTCCGTTTTTAGTACATGTAGCTGTGGTTGATACAACCCATGATTCATAACTGTGTCCGGTAGCATCTATACTTTGTGTTTCAATCTTACCGCATATTGTACAACTTCTACGTTGACTACCCTTACTTGTACATGTAGGTTTCGTGGTAATAGACCATGCACCATATGTATGGTTAGTAGTTTTTGGAATAGTTTCATTTTTTGAAGTTCCGCATTTTGTACAAGTGTAATGTTTGTTGCCATATTCTTTACAACTTGCATTTTGGGTAATATTACCTGTATTCCAAGTGTGATTAGTCTTTTCTACATATTGACATGCGCTGCAAGTACGTTCATGTTGAGTACTGTCAGTCTTCTTGTACGAACCATATGTATGTGTTTTACATTCTACTGTAACATTACTCGTATAGGAACCTTGAAAAGATAAAGGTTGGTAGTCAACATCATACGAATCAACCACTTGTAATTGTACAGAAGTCTTTCCGACAGGTGCATTCTCCTTTATTTTAAATGTATATGTTGCAATATCACCTGTTTTAAAATTATTAACAGTTGTAGTACCATCAATCCAAGATATTGTGTACGGAGAACCATAACTGGTATTAAGCTGCGAACCAACTAATATACCATTATCAGTAACCTTTGTAAGTTCCAAAACCGATGTGTCATAAGTTACTCTAACGGTCAATGTTACCAATCCGGGATTTGTTCTCAAATTCAAATTTACGTTGACCGTACTACCTTGTTTTCCTGCTGCTTCAGTAAGATAAGCAAAAGCATAAGCTCCGGCTTTTACAGGCACAAAGTTCATTGTACAAACAAGTACAATTGTTAATATAAATAACAAAAATTTTTTCATAATATCCTCCTTTTTATCCAATAGTTACATTCCATCCATTCAAATATCTTGCCAATATAAGTCCGTCAAGTGAATTAACCTTTCCGTCTTTGTTTACATCCATAACTTCTGTGTTTGAAATCACAATATCCCAGCCATTCAAATATCTGAGCAGCAAAAGACCGTCAAGTGAATTAATCTTGTCGTCACCATTAAGGTCTCCGCAATACTGCTTTATTAAGAATATAATATTTGCGTTCAGTAAAGGATCATTATATGACCCAATGCCAATTTTATTCCACTCACTCCCGGTTCCGTTAAAATAGACATCTTCAAGTGACAATGCCCCGCTAAAAGCCGTATAATAAATATTTTTCACACTACGCGGTATAGTTATCTGAGTAAGATAACTACAACCATCACAAAAACCAGCTAAGACAACATCTCCTCCAGTCAGCACAATCTCCTTTACCCCATTACGAGAAGCAGATAGACCAAATAAATCCGAAATAGTTAAACAATATGGTAATGTTATTTTTTCGAGCTGTGTACAATCATAAAAAATTAAACTGCCAATACTTGTCACACTATTCGGTATAGATATACTCTTCAAGCTTGAACATTCACCGAATGCATAATAACCTATATTCGTCACACTATCAGGTATCGTTACACCGATCAAACCTTCACAAGCAGAAAATGCATATTCTTCAATGCGCGTCACCTTTTCAGGAACTTCAAAATACCCTTTTCTTCCAGAAGGAAAACACAGCAATATTGTACCAGTCTTATCGTACATTACCCCTTCGATATCTGAATATACCGAATTATTATCTGAAATGTATATATTTTCAAAGGATTCGCATCTCGGAAAAGCATAATCGACAATACTGGTTACACTACTTGGTATAACTATGCTTTTAAGCGCAGTACAATCAAAAAACGCACGACCTATTTCTGTTAGTCCTTCAACCAGCTCAACACTTTCAAGCGAGCTGCAACCGCTAAAAGCGCCACCACAAATCTGTGTTACATTTTTCGGAATTGAAATACTCTTAAGAGATGTGCAGTCATAAAACATATAATCAGAAATGCTTGTGATTCCATTTCCCAAGGTAACTGTTTCTAGTGAACTACATCCCCTAAATGACGATTCATCTATTGTTGTCACACTATCAGGGATAGTGATACTCTTAAGCGATTTACAATAACTAAAAGCATATTCACCAATGTAAATTGTACCTTCAGGTATATAAACATATTCCAGGGACTCACAAAATTGAAAAGCTTCATTTCCGATAGAATTGATACCTTCAGGTAATGTAATACTTTTTATATACTCGCAATTGGCAAAATACTCAGTCCCTATAGAGCTCCCACCTCCGATTGTTCCGGTTATTACCAATTCCTTTAAAGATTTTGGGAAAAACAATGTTGAATATTCGCTAAACAAATGGTTTGGAAAACAAGGTATAGTCAATTTTTCAATACTATAACAATATTCAAACACACACTCTCCAACACTAGTCACACTGTTAGGAATCACCACACTTGTAAGCGACTTACACCCAGAAAAAGCTCTTTTCTCTATTGTCGTAACACTATTAGGTATTGTTATACTTTTAAGTGATTCGCAATTTTCAAATGCACGATATTCAATCTTAAGCACGCCGTCCGGAATTACAACACTCGTTAATGAATTACAACGACTAAATGCACTATACTGTATTTCTACAACAGGGTAACCACCTAATGATGAAGGTATCGTCACATCACCACTAATGCTAGTTTCGACTTCTGTTATTCTAGCAACACCATTAAAAACTTTATATGTATAATACCCACTTGTTTCAGCATTTACCGGCATTTGCTTATTTGATTGAGTGTTTCCAAACAACACAACACCAAAAATTATAACACCAACAAAAAGCACATTAATTAAAAACACTTTCTTACTTTTCATTTTTTCTTTTATTTTCCTCCTTATTTTTTTCGCATTTATAACACAATTTCATGCTGATATCTCCCGCATTTTCACTCAACATTGTACGGGAATTTCTGAGCATAAAATCATTTATATACTCGTATCTAGTAACCTCTAAAAAATTTTCTATCTCCGGAGCGAACATTATTTTCATAGCATCTATCTGTCTTTGGGATAGTTTCCACAAAACAGCATAGCATTTATCCGGATTAATCTTATCGGCTAAATCACCTTTTAACTTGATCAACAAACGAGTTTCCTTTTCATAGTACCAAACCAAAGATTTGTTGAATCCATTGTGTTTATTTGCATACGTTTCAAATTCACTTTTTTTTATTTTTTCGTGATTTGTCATCGTGTTATATTTCAAGTCAACGCGCCAATTTGCATCAGATTCATCTTTCTTATCTCCCTTAGCGGTTAGTTTAGAATACAATACATCTCTGAAAGAAATATCTATATCGTCCTTGGGAGACAACAAAATTTCTTCACCCATAATTTTATTGTTATCATAATCATACTCAGCCCAAAAGAAATCACCTTCCGAAATCATTTGAAAGAGCTTGTTTCGAGTAAAACCGATTCGTCCGCCTTTTCCATTCAAACCTGAATATAAATACCACAAAGAAAGATTTTCATTCTGACCGGAGCTAAAACAAATAGAATAGTATTTCTTCTGTTCTTTCTTATTATCCCCGAATTGTTTTTTATCTTTCTCATCATTAAACCTATCCACAGAGGATATACGAAGAGTTTTTGTTCTTAAAATTTCATTTATTGCTTTTAATGAAGTATAGTGAAAAAAATAACTGTGTCCGACAGTTCTATGTTCAAAATACTTTTCCAACTCATCAGAACTTCCCAACTGCGGAAAATAAATCCACTTGGTTTTATCAATTACTTCAGCCAATACATCATCTCCTAATAAAATCACAAGTAACATTTGTCATTTTACACCCACTCCACCTCAAAATCCTATGCTGTGAGCATAGGACTTTGTTTTTTTACAATTTTTGAAGCTTTCGCTTATCGCGGATAATTTCTGATATTGCACTTCACCATGTCTAACACAACTCCACATTTGTATCTCTCGTTAAATGTTGAAAAGTATCATTAAATGTGTTAACCTTTTGTGGCAGTGATTCATTCTTACAGGAGTACTCAGATGGGAAAAGATACATCAAAAATCGTAGAAGAACTCGGTATTTGTTCCGATTTCAACACATTCTACAATGAAAACAAAGATTATATGGTTTCTGACACGCTTTCAAGTTTGCTTGAAAAGTTACTTGCAGAAAAAGGTCTGAAAAAATCTCAGGTTATAAAAAACTCCGAACTTGCAGAAATTTATGCATACCAGATTTTCTCTGGTGTCAGAGTTCCAGAAAGAAAGAAGCTTCTTTCACTAGCAGTCGGTATGTCACTTAAGCTCGACGAAGTCCAGCTTTTGCTCAAATGTGCCGGTTATTCTCAGCTCTATATAAAATTGCCCTTCGACAGTATCATTATCTACGGTATATGCAAGAAACTTTCGGTTATGGAAATTAACAACCTTTTATATGACTACGAACTTGAAACTTTGGGATAATTTATACATTTTAACTTTACAAAGCTAAAAATATGTACTAAGTCAAAAGTCTTATGCAATCAGCATAGGACTTTTTTGTATTTTCGTTATAAACTCACTCTCAGTTTATGCTAGAGGCATAGACAATCTTTTCATTTATATAATTTTCAAAATTTCATTTTTATAGTTGAGAAATAAAATACAATCTGTTATGCTGACTGCATACAGTGAGAGGATGCACTGTATTGAAAAAAGACACTGTTAAGATTATTGAAGAACTCGGTATCTGCCCTGATTTCAACACATTCTATAACGAAAACAAAGATTATATGATTTCGGAAACACTTTCGACTATGCTTGAAAAGTTGCTTTCAGAAAAAGGTTTGAAAAAATCGCAGGTTATAAAGAAATCTGAACTTGCAGAAATCTATGCATATCAGATATTCTCCGGAGTGAGAATTCCCGAGAGGAAAAAATTACTTTCACTTGCAGTGGCTATGGAGCTGGATCTTGATGAAGTCCAGACACTACTCAAATGTTCCGGGTATTCTCCGCTCTATGCAAAACGTCCTTTTGACAGTATCACAATTTACGGAATTTACAACAAGTTATCCGTGATAGAAATTAACAATATTTTGTACAACTACAAACTTGAAACTTTGGGGTAATGTTTAATGAAGAAATGTCCTTTTTGCGGCGAACATATTGAAGATAATGCAAATTTCTGTATTTA
Source organism: Oscillospiraceae bacterium (assembly GCA_015069195.1). Lineage (GTDB taxonomy): Bacteria > Bacillota > Clostridia > UBA1212 > UBA1212 > SIG423. The sequence continues at coordinate 32,192 of SVJA01000007.1, forward strand.
TTGCATGACTTCTCTCGATGAAAAAACTAAAGTTGCAGCAACCGTTGCTACTACTAAAAAAAGAATACTATTGACGGTACTGTTATTTTTAGCGTTCTTATCTGTCATAGTGACAATCATTCTGATACTCCCCGGTAAGACCCCAAATGATTCAGGTACCACCGATACTCTCATAGGAGTTACCCCATCCGCCAACCCGACCGGCACCTCAAAACCGATAAATCTTACAAAATCACCCGGTATTCCGGAGACAGATGATCTTACAGGAGTTAATGGAAACGGTCCTAATTTCACAAATTCAGGGGCTTTTTCTACGCCAATAAAGAAACCCACCGAAACCATAAGACCCTCGTATGCTACAATGGGAAATCTTCCGATTGAGACAGATAATCATTATAAACCCACACCTACGACTACAAATGTGATAACATCTACCCCTACGTCAACTAAAAAATCCACGGCTAAACCTACCGTGTCAACAACCGCTACAAAAGTTCCGACATCTACACCGTCAGCAACTGATTCCGGTAACATACCGTCAATTTCAACATCAACAAATGTAGGAGATATTATAAAATTCGGACAATACGAACAAGATAATAACACTTCAAACGGCAAAGAAGACATAGAATGGATAGTACTGGCAAAGGAAAACAACAGAATCCTTGTTATTAGTAAATATGCTCTGGACAGTCAGCCGTATAATACGTCTGCCGGATATTTCAGCTGGGACTCCTGTACTCTCAGGGCATGGCTGAATGACACATTTTTAAACAATGCTTTTACAAGTGCAGAAAAGAATAAAATCCCGGCCGTCACAATAATTCCTGAGGATAATGGTTTCAAAACAAATGACAAAGTATTTTTACTTAGCACATCCGAAGCTAATAAATACTTCAGTTCAGATAATGCAAGAATGTGCTATGCTACGTCCTATGCAAAAGCACAAGGAGTGTTTATAAGATCCGACAATGAATCTGTTTATTGGTGGTTACGAACTTCCGGTTATATTCAAAAATACGCTACATGCGTCTACTACAACGGTTTTATCTTCGAATTTGGCGAAAGTGTTTCAATACGAGGTCACGCAGTTCGCCCTGCTATGTGGATAACTTTAGGTTGAGGACTTACGTATGAATTATGAAAACTTCATCGAAAATCTAAAAAAAATGTATGACATTGTCGGAGTTCTTGCTGATAAAAACGACTGCAAGACTCTCCGTTTACGCCACAAAAAGATCGAAAAAGATCTTGTTCTCCACCGTTTGCCTAAAAACATTGCAGCGTACGAATCATTATCTAAAATAGAGTGTGAAAATCTCCCTGTTATTTATGATGTTATTGATCTTGACGATTTCCGGATAGTTTTAGAAGAATTCATTTCAGGCATCACGGTCGCAGATGTTATGGAAACCGGCAGATATACATATCACGGAGCAAAAAAAGTCATACAAGGAGTTTGCAATGCACTATCTGTACTCCACTCACGAAACATAGTCCACCGTGATATAAAACCGGAAAACATAATGGTTGACAGCAGCGGCAGAGTCGTTTTAATCGATTTTAATGCTTCCAGAACAATAACGCCTGACAGCAAAGATACAGTTGTCATGGGAACTGTAGGATATGCTTCTCCGGAACAAATAGGTATTGCCCAAAGCGATTCCCGAACAGATATTTACGCTATCGGAGTTCTTCTGAATGTTATGATGACAGGCAAGCATCCAAGCGAACTTATTGCAAAAGGTAAAGCCGGTCGTATTGTCAGAAAATGCACTAATGTAAATCCAAATGACAGATATCAAACGGTAGAAAAACTGAGCGGCGCCCTGTAGGCACCGCTCAGTTTTTCTGCAACATCTTAACGAAAAATAGTAACTACCAAATATTATTATTTATCATATTGTTTTAATATTTCAAGTCTTCTGAAGAATATTTCACATTCTTTTTTATCAGAAAACCATTCTCTTTGTATTTCGGAAATTTTATTTAATCCAATATGTTTAACAGCATCAATTGCAGCTTCTCGTTGAGTAATTCTTTTATCGGTAGTCTGACATTTTGCTCCATCAATAGTGTCATATGATAAAAATGATTTATTAAAATCCATCAGTGAATATAAACCTTGTAATTTGTTTGTGGAATTATCAACAAAGAAACCCCAATTTCCCCAATGCCGGTCTGTGTTTCCGATGAGATAGTCAACAATATTCATCATATAATAGGAGTAACTATCTTTTTTTAATACATAACTGAGGGTATCAATACCACGGTTTGTACAATACACCTCAATAAACTCATACGGCACTATACTTATCATCTCAGATGTAATAATTTTACATTTTGATACCCTTAAATCATCAAAAAAAGCTTCTTGATAAGGAACATAATCAACTCTAAAGCAACCTGCTATTTTTGAAGCAAGTAGTTCAGCATCCACATCACGTTCATCACCATCTTTTAATAGATAAAAACTTCCGTTTTCTCTGATCCATGCCTTTGGTGCTACTCCGGGAGTTCCCACATCTCCGGCAGCTTCTTTTGACATAAACAGCTCTGCATTCTGAAGAGTTATATCTTTTCCTCTCAAACTTACATCCGCAAATGCATCAGAAAGAGAATGATTATATAAATTGAGTTCGGCAAAAGTCGTTTTCTCATTAGCTCTTCTAATCCAAAAAACATCTGTCAATGTAAGTCCATGATAAGAAACAGCAATCATTGCCCTATCTTTATCGGTTAGTGCCTGGCTTGCACCGATAGCACGCAGAATTTCTTTTGCATATTTTCTATCTAATGTCAAAACCCTTGAAGCACACCAATAGTAAAAATTATTTAAATTGTTAACCCTACTGTCAAAATCATTTGATTTTTCTAAATATAAGTTATATGGCATATATGAGGGATAATTTATTGTACACCTTCCGTCTTCGTAAATACGAGCTACCCTACGCTCCTTATGCATTATATCAAAAAACTTCCAGCCCTTTTGCATTACTTCACGCTTAATACATATGCCCACAAAATCACCCCGCTAAAATGAACTTACACCGTTCTTATTTTATCATAATAAATTTACAAATTCCACAATCTTAAATTTTACAAAATCAGGCTTAACTAAACTTACTTTTCAAAAATGCCGTTATTTTATCCGCCAATATCACGTGGCCGGCATCATTCGGATGAAGTCCGTCAGGTACATATTTCTCTTGTATAATCGGAACAAGAGGCTGAAGACCGCTGTCTTTATATAAATCCAAAACAGGCAGTGCATAATACTCTGCTACCTCTCGGATGATATTCACATAATCAATGAGCTTGACTGCCTTGGGTATACCGCCTTTAATCATGCAATTTTCTTCATCGCATCTGTGCAAAGGAGTTGCCACAACAATTTTTGAATCCGGGTACTTTGTAATAAGCTTTGTAAACAACGTGTGAAGCGCACCGTAGAATGTATACGGATCTCTGTCCTCCATACAACCGATAGCAGCATCACCGTGACCGAAATCGTTTGTACCTCCGAAAACAAAAACTATGTCTGCATCGTGTTCCATTTCAACTACCCTGTCGAGAAAGCACATATCCCAACGAGGCTCCGCCGAAGGTGCATGCTGATATGCAATCCTCGTACCGCCTATTCCGTAGTTATAACATACCGCACCCTCATTTTTTGAAATCAACTCCGTAAAACGATTTTCAATAGAGCTTGTGCCGTGACCTTCCGTAATACTATCCCCTAAAAAAACAATTTTTTTGTCTTTTAAATCCATAATCATATCCCCTTAAAATCAGCAGTATCATATCTCAATCGGATATGGTTTTCGCTTTTGGTAGTAATAAATGTTTTTAAAACCAATTCTTTTTATGGTTTCAATCGCCTCAACAAAACCAAACGAAGCATTTCCCGCAATGTGCGCATCAGAGCCCAATGTTATAAGATATCCGCCCAAGTCATAATACTTTTTAATTATTTCAATCGACGGCATAAAGTCACCCGTCAAAACCAACGACGAAGTATTCACCTCAAGAGCAATTCCTTTTTTTATTATTTTTTTCAAAATCGTTTCTATCTTATCAGCATACCGCGATAACTCAATATCAATTTTGTACTTCCCGACAATGTAACGAAGCGGGCACGTAAGATGTGCCAATATATCAAAATCCGCGAAGTCGACCATCGTCAACACATCGTTAAAATATGCGTCAAGGAAACCGTATATCTCGTCCATATCGATCAAAGAAAAATCAATACCTGAATAAGCGCTTGTCATTTTCTTGTACTTCACCAGATGCACAGAACCGATGATAACATCAAATTCAGCAAGCTTCATAACTTTTTCATACACATCGGGATACCAAAAGCTTTCACTTATCTCAACACCCGAAAGTATGAGGCACTTTTCACCGTACTTTTTATTCAACTCTCCTACCGTATTATAAGCATTTCGTATCGGAGTAAAAATATCGTATCTGTCAAAAGACGCCGTGTCGAAATGATCTGTCACCGCCATTATCCGGGTGCCTTTTTCAATCTGCGATAGGCACATATCTTCGATCCGGCAAACCGAATCGTGCGAACTTTCAGAATGTGTGTGCATATCGGCACACACGCCCTCAATCAATGTCGGTTTTATTTCACCGTTTGTTTCAATGACATCTGCACCGAGCTTCACTGCCGCCGATAACTCGCTGCTCCGAGACAAAATCCACAGACCGAGCCTCGCATATTCCTTCACAAGCGCCGCAAACTGCTCATTTGCAAAAGGAACCTTAACCCACGCTGTTTTCTGACACTCAAAAGGCAACCATACAGTAAGTCTTTCTTTCGGCAAAACAGCTCGTATGCTTTTCAGAATATTCTCTGTCACAATACCGTCATAGTGGAAGTGCATATCACGAAAAAACTCCGCTGCCTCAATAAGCTTTTCTGCATTATTAAATGTAAGACAAGCAGTTTCTTCAAATGGCTTTATTAACTCAAAAAGAGCCTTTTTCTGTCCCTCTGTAAAAGATTGAAACTTGTTATCTATTTTTAACAGAATGCCATTCTTTTGTGCCAGATTCAAAACATCTTCTAAAAGCGCAATTTTGGTTCCTTTAAACTTTTTTGCAAACCATACTCCGAAATCATATTCCAAAACTTCTTCATAAGTCATCTCATCTATTCGCACAGGCTCAGCAATAATACCACCGTCATTATGTCTTGCGGTACGGTTTATATTGGCATCGTGAAGCAAAACAAAGTGCATATCCTTTGTCACCCCTACATCCAGCTCTATAAGCTTATAACCCTGCTCAATAGCTGCCTCAAACGCAGGCATTGTGTTCTCCGGATTTTCTGTACTTACGCCTTTATGTGCCTGAAAAATCATATCTTGATACCCTCAGTTTTGCTCACGAAAAACTATCTTTCCTGTTTCGTCGTCCATTGAGTCGACAATAGCCAGTGATTCTAATTTGTATCCGAGATTTCTTATAACACGACCGCCGATCTGGAAGCCTTTTTCTATTGCAATACCAAGACCCTCTACTGTCGCACCTGCATCCTCTGCAATCGATATGAGGCCTTGGAGAGCACAACCATTTGCAAGGAAGTCATCTATAATCAAAATATGGTCATCTGCATTCAAAAACTTCTTTGATACTATGACCTGATTTTTATTTTTGTGAGTAAATGACTCAACCTCGGCAACATACATATCGCCGTCAATATTTATCGACTTTGACTTTTTAGCAAACACCATCGGCACACCGAATTCTTTTGCAACAAAGCACGCTATACCGATTCCGGAAGCCTCAATCGTCAAAACTTTCGTAACCTTTTTATCGGCAAAGCGGCGTTTAAATTCTCTGCCCATTTCCTCCATCAGAGATATATCCATCTGATGATTCAAAAAGCTGTCAACTTTGAGAACATTTCCCTTCTTTACTATTCCGTCTTTTACTATTCTTTCTTCTAAAAAGTTCATTTTTTACACCGCCTGAAATAAATTTATTATCATTTTTCTGTTGAAACAAGTTTAAAAGTTGTCTGTAATAATATCACACATGTAAAATTTTGTCAGCAAATTCCTTTAAAGCAAATTGAATTAGTTTACTTCCAACTTAATTTTTTTGTACCTACATATTTTTTACACATATAATACAGATAGCTTATAATCACCGATAAAGCAGTCGTAAAAATAAAACTATCTAAACCGAATTGTTTCTTTCCGTATACACACAAATAATAAAATGTCCATATATACATGTGAATCAGGTATATGTCCGTACTCATAGTTCTGAGAATCGGATATATCAAGTGATCTTTGAGATTTATATTGATAATAACTCCGAAAAGTGCAATCGATGTAAAAATTAATAAATAATTGCTGATTACAGAATTTGTCACAAAATAATTACCTGCAAAACACACTGCAAAAACTATTGCACAGATTTTCGGTGCTATCACTTTATGTGCCATATAAATTCCGATAGGCATGAAAATTAATCCCTGAAAAATTCTGCCGTTTGCTATCGTATATCCTATTATCTTTTTAGCCAATTCCAGAATATTTAAAGAAGAACTACTGGATACTGTAAGTTCATCTATACCAATGCTGATTATACTGATCAAAGCACTTACAATGAGCATACCTATCGGTTTCACATTCATTCGCAACAATAACAAAACAAACAGGAATGCATAAATAGTGGACAGCAGATACCATAAATGCCAAGAATTATAGTGTTCCCCGATAAAAACAAAATTTTTGATATAGTAAAAAATTGCTTTCGTAACAGAAGTATCCCATAAATAGTAGTCATAAATTGCCAAAGGAAGATAAATAAGATTCCAAACAAAGTACATCCGTATAATTTTGGACAACTGCTTAAAAACAATTCTAATTTTCACTTCTTTTGGATCATACTCCCGAAACTTTACAGCAAGAAGATAACCAGATGCCAGAAAGAAAAAAGGAACTGCCATAGACACTATCAAATCATAGATTGTCAATATACTATAATTTTTGCAATGCCCCAAAGGACCCGTATGTATAGCAATAACACATATCGCCATAATAAACTTCGTTAAATCTATGCTATTTTTATTTGATGTAGTTTGTAATGTCCCCATTTAATTTAACCTCTTCTGTGTTTCTTTTTCATCTTATACAGTTCTTCGGTTGCCAAACGAGCTTTAGTTACGGATATATTTTCTTTCGGGAAGCAGAAATAGGTAAACTCATTGTCACCTATTGCAATCACATCGCCGATTTCATACCAATAGTAATCAGAATATAAAGTATGTGAAAACGCAGGAGACTGACTGTAATCTAACTTTCCGTCTGCCCCTACCAATCGGAATCCATCTAAGGTATGCATCAAACGACCGCTTCCGATCTTGCATACACCATTCAAATTTACTTGAATGGCAATATCGACCTCGGTATCTAATGAATACGAGCCTTCTTCGAGTTCGGTCCGAACACATTCCCTTTGCCACTTGTACCAGTCCGGAATATGCGGATATTCTGTATCACCGACATCCGCTGATAACTGTCCGTATTCGTCCATCGTCCACTGCTTTTCACAAGCATGGCAAGTCAAGTAAATACCTTTTCCCTCCATCTGATTTTCAACACCGCAATGAGGACATTTGTAAAGTATTCTGTGCAATCCGTCTGCGCGGAAAGGCACGTCAATAGAAATCCGATTGTCTCTCTGCCATGCAAAATTATCAAAAGAAAATGAATCAGCAAGCAACGCATCCAGTTCATCCACCGATTTTTCTTTGACTTCTTCCGCAGTAGCGATACACTTTACATGCGCACTGACTTTTACATCACGAATTTGCAGCATATTGTAAAGCGGATCTCGATGGAAGGCACCCTGTGTGATAACTGTTACGACCGGTACACCAAGACGTTTCATCAATATTCCCAATTTTCTCGGCATGGTTGTGGCACAACCGTCAAATGAATAGCCTGCCTCAGGATACATCAAAACGCTGGTTTTATTTTTCTTCAGCATATATTCAATATCTTTTATCAGAGTCATATCAGGAACATATTTACGAGTCGGAGTACATCCTAACAGACGCATAAGTTTTCCCAGAATACCGCTCATAGCATCAACAGATGTAACAATTCCCATTTTTTTAGGGTAAAAAATTCCGTAAGCAAGTTTCATATCGGTAAAACTTGAATGGTTCATTAAAATTAAGCACGGCTGATCTTTTACCAAATCCATGCGTTCGGTTGTATATGAAAACTTTATCCGGCTGAGTGTAGGCGCACATATAATACGAACAAGAGTTGTAAGCCACAGTTGCGGTTTTAACGGTTTCTTATGTTTAAGTCTGGGTAATTTCAGAACTTCTTCATAAGACATTTCTTTTACGTTAATTTTCATCAATTAAACCTCATTCAATTTGATAGTTCTCAGCATTTTATCCACGCTTCCGTAAGTGATGAGTCATTCCATGTTTTTCCGGCACTTCCGTAGTCAACCATATCCATTACACGATCTCCGACAGTAACATCAGCACGGAACAAGCAATCAAAATCATTGCTTATTTTCCGTGAAACACTTAACGTATCAGAAAGTTCAACTTTAGTGCCTGCATCTGAAATCTGCAGATCTCTTGCCAGAACCAGAGGTCCGTACAAAACCGCAAAATAATTCTTTGATTCTTCTTTTCCCTCTACACCGCACGGTCGGACGATACGAGGATTCATATCAAATTCAATTTCTATCACATCACCGTCTGTCCAGTTTCTGCAAAGAGAAACATAGAAACTTTCAGTGTCACAGATATCTATCGGTTGCTCTGTTTTGTTTACAAAAATCTTGCTGTTTGTACCAGAAAATGCAGGAATTCTTATAAGAAGCTCGTTTGCATCCGGATTTGCTTTTTCGATAACTATTTTTACATTTCCGCAGGTAGGATATTCAGTTTCCACAGTGAATTTGAAACCGTTTATTTCAGCACGCCCTGCTTCGTAATAGTTCACGGCAACACCCTTTTGCGTAGCAGTAAAGGCAGTAAGTAACGGCAAAGAAGTACCAGCAGCACCGATTGCCGCACAGCAGCCGTAATATTTACCGGGAGCAATATCTTTGTAACCGCCTATAAAACGGCCTCTTTTACCGATAGTAAGAGGGCTGTAACTGTCAAACATAAATCCGCCGTTTTCAGAACGTTTTTTGTTATTTATTGCACCGTGAAGTGCATTGTACAAAGAGAGTTCTATGTAGTCTGCATATTTCGCATCACCTGTCAGAAGAAGCAACTGGTTGCAAAGCTTCATCCAAGTTACCGTTACGCAAGTCTCCTGCATAATTCCGGTATAGTCAGTGTCGGTCTGGGTTGCTGCGGAATGATTAAATAACTCGTGTTCACAACCTGCACAGCCGATAACCGTAATATCACTTTCTTTCACACGGTCAACAAATTTTATGACAGCGTCTTTCCACTTTTCTTCGCCTGTTACTCTGTAATACTCCAACAGGCCTTCAAAGCAAGACATCATTTCGTAGGCTTTCGTAACGGGATACTGATACGGCATCAGCTTATCTTCCAGCGCAAGTGCAAAAATGTTTACATTACTGTTAAGCAAAAAGTCAATTATGTACTGTGCAAACTCAATATACATCTCTTTGCCGGTGATATTGTACATACGCATAACCGGCTCTAAAATCGACGCGGAATTTATACCGCCCCAACACTCAGATGTCTTTGAAAGGTCTCTTTTTTCACCACCGCCGACACGCTCAATGATATAATCAAGATGTCTTGTAAGCGCAACAATAATTCTGTCCTTCATCTCCTCGTCGCGACAAATCTCATGAAAATGCAAAAATCCGAGCAATACATATTTTCTGCTCCACATATCCCATCCGTCAAGTTCACATTCAACGCTGTATGTGGAAAACCGACCCGAACTCTCCTGGCGGGACAACATTTGCTCCGCAACTTTGTAAAGCAATTCGTATAATGCTTCATTTGATGTGTATTGATATGTCATACAAGCACCGCGCATCATTTTACCTAAGTATTCACCGCGCCAGCCTTTGTCGGCATCATCTACCGAATTACCAAACTGCTCGATAAATAAAAACCACTCATCTTCGTTAAAAAGTTGATTTTCTTCAATAAATCGAGCCTGCATGTCCATAATTCCGTTGAACTTTCGTCCGTGTGTCACATCAATTATCTGCGCATCAGTTTTTGCCCTGTTTCCGTATTGATTGCTATTTAAAAATACATTTTTCACAAGATCGACCTCCTTGCATCTATTGCTATTGTAACTAACATATTAACGATTTTCAACTTTTTTGATAATTACGATTAGTATTATGACTGTACGTACTCATCTGTGACCGTTTTGATCACTCTGCCCTCACATATCTAAAAAGCAACAACCCCTTTATTACCGTGAGCAGAAACATCACTACCACGGCATACGGTTCTCTTGCAAGTGCCAAAAGCAAAACTGCTGCAACACCGATCAGTATCGAGCAGACAGTCAAAATTTTTTGACTTTTCACAATTTTTAATTGTGTAAATAAGATTTTAAGAATTCCGAGTAAAACAAGTGCTATAAACATACCCCAATATATAAAACGATTAAACGCAGCGGTCTCGGTATACGCGAACAGATTTACCGAATAAATGTATCCATCCGAAGTTTTTGAATACAGCGGCAATATAATGAGCAAAAAAGAAAAGACATCGACTATTCCAAACAATAAATTGCACATGTTACGGATATTAGTTTTATTCTCCTTTTCAGCGATTGATATCAATTTTTCTCCGGACAGCAAATCGTCAATTGACACCGAAAAATAGTTTGATATTTCTTTCAACGAATCAATGCTCGGATAACCTCTGCCCGATTCCCACTTTGAAACGGCGGTTCTGGATACATACAATGCTTCCGCGAGTTCTTCCTGCGTAAGACATCTGTTCTTTCTTAACTCCTGAAGTTTTTCACCAAATTCCATAGTCAATCCTCCGACTCAATTTTCTTTATTATAAATCAAAACAATCGCTTTATAAACACAAAACATCCCTGCGCTGAGCAGAACAGAGCCAACAATATCCGTAAACCAATGCACACCGGAAATCAGTCTGCCTATTACCATAAAAATTGAAAACGTCATTACAGAAAATATTATAATCTTTTTGATCATCAAATTTTTCAATCTGCGATTTATCTGGAAAATAAGTGTCGGCATGACGCTCAACACAAGCAAGGTAGTCGATGAAGGATACGAAGCTTCCCTAAAACCCTCTATCAATATCGGTCTGTAATTTATCTGAACCATCTCAAAAACAAGATAACAAAAAATAACAATCACATAGTAAATACCCAAAAGTAAGATGTCGAAATCGACTTTAATCAGGCTTTTTCTGCTGACAAGTTGTGTAAGACCCAACACAGCAAACACCATACAAATAAACACCGGAAGAAGCCCAAGCCAATCTGTGATGTAATATACTGACATATGAACTCCGGTGAATTTGTGAAAACAACAATTTAATGTCGCAAAACCAACTTCAGCTTCGGTTTGCCCTGCAACCTGCACATCTATCGTTTGAATTAACAATGTCCACAGCACAAACAATAGAATAAATATGACACCTATAAGCAATAATCTTTTTCCGTTTCTTATCATTTTCCAAGTCCTCTCTTTTTAGCAATTTAACTTGATTCAAAACTATCAAAGGACTAAAAAAACTTAAATAAACTTATTTTCACATTGATGATACTTATGGTATCACTGCAGAGTTTCATCACGTTCGCAAGATTTTATCAATTTAATAACTCTCGGACTGTTATATCTTTGCATTATAATCATATTCTCGTTTATTCTAATAATTTAATTTAAGCAACGTAGCATATATTTCTTCATACACTTCCAAAATATCACTGACTCCGTCGCCCTTCTTTTTTGTAAACCTTCTTCTTCGCATATCGACTTCGTCACAATGAGAAATACCTCTGCGCCCTGTTCCGGTGTAAATGCCTTTAAAATCGCCCCACTTTGCAGCATCAGGCGTAAGCAGACCGTCATTCTTACCTTCAATAATTGATACCGCTATGTTAGGAATACACATAAATATGTCACTGAATGCATTTTTCATAACAAACGCATAACTCTGATAATACACATTTTCATCATTCACATACTTTTCGTTAAATATCTTTGCTTCTTTTGTTGTAAATGCCTGAAATACTCTATACGAGTTCGGTTTTTTATCTCCCAAAACGCGAAACACACAATCCGTACAAAAGCCGGCAAATTTCACTAAAAACTTAGGAAACTTCATCAATAAATCCACAGTTTTAGAGCCATTATGAGGGGTAGATATCGTAGTCAACGAAGCAATCCTGTCGCCCTTTCCCAAGGCGGAAATCGCATAGCGACAATCAAGTCCGCCCTTTGAATGTGCTATTATATTTAATTTTTCAGCTCCGGTCTCCTTGATTATTTCATCAATCCTGTTTGCGATATGCAATCCATTAGTCTCGATATCTGCATTGCTGTCCTGATAACCATAATACACGGGAACACCTTTTTCTTCAAAAACACGCGGAATTCTCCCCCAGTATGAAATAAGCTTATAGTCGCGATAGCCCATACCGTGTACAAATAATACAGGATATTTTAATGAATCCATTTTTTGCTCCTAATACTGTGAAAATTTACTTTCGATTATTATAGCATAAACAAACGAAAAAAGCAGAGTTTTTTTAACCTCTGCCGTTTCTGCATATCCAGGAACTTCAATGTTATCGGATAAAACCGCCAATATATACTGCATACCTTTGTCAGCCAGCAACGAAAATATTTCTGCGTTATAATAATCAGAATGACCATAACTTGCAAAAATAAAAATCGTCTTATTGACATCCATGTCCGGAAAGCAACCATTTTCATAATCAAACAAGTAGTAGAAACGCTCATTTTCTACAGGAAAGCAACTGTGATGTATATATAACTTTCACTGCATTTATCTTCCTCTCTTTTGTTGAGTAAGACATCTCTCTGCAAAGAGATATTATATGAAAAAATGAATTTCAATGTAAAGAAAGGTCAGGTTTTGAGCACAGACACACGTCATAAGGCTAAACAAACGCAATACAGAACTGTGCTATGAGGCTTTTTCTATTATCAAAATAACATAGGCAAGCATATTATGGTAATACAGACTTTCAAGGATGTGAATTTAATGAGCAGACGAAATTTGCGTAATAACTGTTGTGAAAATGATGACAGACAAAACCATTGCAATGATAATAATTCAACTGTGATTTCTGTTGTCAAAAAGAGACTTGCGAGGATAAATATTGTCCGGAATGTCCGATCGGTCCTACAGGACCACAAGGCACTACAGGCGAAACAGGTCCTACCGGACCGCAGGGCGCTGCAGGCGGAATTCTTAACTATGCCGACTTTTACGCACTAATGCCACCCGATAATGCGGCAACCGTAGCTCCCGGAACCGATGTCAGCTTTCCGCAAGATGGTCCCAATAGTGGTTCTGATATCTCCAGAATCGGACCGGATTCATTTAATCTGGCACAGATCGGAACCTATCAGATATTCTTTGAAGTGAGTGTAGATGAAGCAGGTCAATTAATATTGACCTTAAACGGAGCAGATCTGGCACACACTGTAGTAGGCAGAGCATCCGGTACCTCACAAATCGTTGGAATAGCTAAAGAACATCAAAATGACAGGAGCAAAAGCCCCTGTCATACTTTTATCCCGCTGCATCCAGCATATTCTCTATAAAAATTCCGTACCCTCTCGTAGGATCATTTATCAAAACATGGGTTACAGCACCTACTAATTTGCCATTTTGTATGACTGGCGACCCAGACACGAGTGTGTCAATATAGGACCAACAAGCTTCTGCACTTAAAATAAAAATAGCAGCAAGCTATCTGCCTACTGCTATCTGTATGGTAAATTAAAATATTTTGGTCAATTTTTGGATCAAGCTCCGAAAACAAATCTCCTTTCTTTATCACTTTAAAAAATTGCCGAAATATATTTTATTTCGGCAATTTAATAAACCTATTGTAATGCCGGTACCCTTATTCCTTCTCAATGGTAAACTTCAGACACCAGCTTTCGTGAACTGAGTCACCGGCAACGGAATAGCTATTGCTTGCGTGTGCGATGACGGGTTCACCACCGCTGACAACCGTAACGGTATGATGGTCAACATACACTTCGGCTTTGACGATGTCACCTTCCTGTGTAACCGAGCGGATTTCAACTTTTATCTTATCTTCGTGGGGTAGAGGATACTGGGCACCCTCTACTAATTCGTATCGCTTTTCGCCGTTATCCTCGTCAAACCAAGTGCTTTCCTTGTCGTATTCATAGTCCCATTTCATTACTAACAAATATTTATCCATAAATATCACCTCATTATTATTAATCAAAAAGAACTCGCGGATTTAATTCGGCGGGCGTATGCCACTCGATATCGTGCTCCAAAAGATAGGATTTTGTCAGCGACCATACCTCAAAACAGGAGCCGTGTCCGTAGGTCGTGCGGCTCTTTTCGACTTTTTCTTCTATTTCATCAATAACCGCAAGGTATTCTTCGGTCATTTCAATAGGGTCATGTTTCAGCGAGCGACGTCGTTCTTTTCGTTCGTTTATGATCCGCCAGGCATCATCGGCATTCATAAGTTCTGTCGCAATGCCGGCAAGGTCGTCACAGTCATCATCAATATAAAAATTTCTTGCTTGCAAGGCGGCATAAAGATACCCGTCAATGCAATCGGTATCCGTGCCGTATTGCTGTTTCAGTGTCAGCGCCAATGTAAGAATTTGGTTATAAAACTTTGCTGACACAGCATAGCGCCCCAAACTATCGTAGCGGTCGGCTACGTATCCTAAAACTGCGATGCTATCAACATAAGTAGATTCGTCAGAGTCCCCAGCCAACTGTTCCTCTACAAGTCGCACAATCTCTTTCAGCGCAGGGACATCCTTATAGGTAGCGGCGGCATATTCGTGTTCTTTGCGACCTTCTATTTTCCAAAATAATTCGGTCAGTTGCTTTTCGGTTTCTTTACTATAAGCCATCCTTTATCCACCGCCCTTTCTTAATGCGGATTATAATCATCATCCGACCAAAGCCTGTCATCCTCATAGCGTTCCGCAAACTTACTCGCTTTGCTGTTTTCCGGCACATCGAACCAGAGATCAGGTGAGCATTCATAAAACGCCCATTTGCTTATCATCGTACTGCTGCCGAGAACGGTAACATCAGTAAGGCCCGTACAGCCCTGAAACGCCCAGTCTTCAACATTTTCAACACGGGCAGGAATGGTGATTTCGGTAAGTCCCTCACAATCTTGGAACGCAGACCCTCTGATTCTCATAACGCCATCGGGGAGGGTTACGCTTTTCATTTCCCGACAGCCATAAAACGCAGACCTACCGATCTCGTACACACCGTCGGGGATCACAACATCGCCACCGTTACCAAGATATTTTCTCAAAACGCCGTCTTCAATTTCAAAAACTTTTGCGTTACTCATAACTTAACCTTCTTTCTTTTAGACACCGCTTATGTATATTCTTCCCTTAGCGTAACATCGCTAAGGTCTTTTTCATTTTCACCGAAGAACAAGTAAACAAATCCATCCAAAGTATCGAGGAAATCCATATCGTTATCCAGAGGATCGTATTGCATCAGAAGCTTCGGCGGCTCGTCCACGTAGTTCCAATCGCTCGGTATACCGAAAAGTCGGGTGCAGATCTCATCCTCGTCCACCTCGGAAAACTCCATTATGTACGCATGAGTGTATTTCTCATATCCTTCCACGGCAGCATTGAAATCATCGATGGCAAGCTCAGGTTCCCCATCATGATAACGCACATCTGCGCAGAGATGATATTTTCCATCTTCGGTATGTAAAAACACGTAAAGATATCCCGTATGCGGGAGTCTGTTTTCCGTGTCAAGAAGTGCTATATCGGAAAGCCTTATCTGACAGAAAAATATCTCATCATCGTAGAAATCTCCGTCCCATACAAGGGGAACGGTGGGTGTTCCGAAGAACTTACTTGCTCCAAGGTCGTAGCCTTCTGGAGCCTTTTTTACTGTAATCTTGATTGCTTTACTCATACGCATCCCTCTTTGTTACTCGACAATTTGAAAGTTCATCTCATCGGTTGCATACCATCCCGGGCCGTCGTCACTGGTTTCGTACTGACTATCCTCAAAGCCAATGATACTGCCTTTTATAAGTCTTTGCGGCTCGTGATTTTTCACTCCACGGTCGGTTTTGGAAACCGCCGATATCGTGACACTGTTCTCGTCCATTGACAGGATTTCAAAACTGCGAAAGGCGTGGAAAATGCCAAATAGTGAAGGGGTTGAATACTCACCCAAAACGGCTTCCATCTCAATTTCATCAGCGAAGTTCCCCGAGGAAGGTCTCCTTGCACCAAAATCACTATATCTTGTTATCTTCAGTTTCATAATCAATCATCCTTTTTCTCATTGCGTTTTTGCCTTGCCGCTTCTTCACCTACACCCCGAAACACGTTCATTCCATAACGGCAGGGGTAGGCAGGCCGTAAATAATAACTGCCATCAGACCGAAAGCCCTCTTCCATTTCGCACCATTCGGGGTGATGCTCCTTGATCCAATATTCAATAGAACCATAAAGACATTCAGGCTCAACATCCGTAAAGGTTTTGCCCGATGCAAAGGCCAGACGGCAGTAATGCTCAATTTTGTCGTGGTGTTCCTTTCTGTCCCAATTGGCATATAGGTCTGCCAACTTCCAATACGCCGTTTCCCGACCATGCTCGGCGGCAAAAGTCAGCATTTCTATTATCTCTTCGCGGGTGGGATACATCACTTTTTGGGTGTGAAATGCCAACATTTCCATCGCTTCGGGGTCGCCGTTTTCCGCAGCTTCCTTATATTCTTTTATTTTACCCTTATGGTAATTTTCCCATTGTTCTCTTGCGCCATCAAAGCTTGACATCGCCATACCTCCTTCGATAGTTATACAGTAAATTTACTGACCGCGTCAATTTCTTCATCCTCGCCGTAGAAGCATTTGATATTACCGACAAAGTTATCCTCAACCACAAAACCTATCTTTTGGGTTTCAAATGCACCAAACTCTATCTCTTTGGCAAAGTCGTAACCGATCATCACGCCGTCAATCCACACACATTCATCGTAGCTGCACCATTTGCCGTTTGAATAGCAGGTTCGGGTGCCAACGCCGTATTCCTTGCCGCCGAGCACTTCGCCCTCGTATTCTGTCGTAAAGTTTTCGCTAATGGTATCGCTCACCGTGGATACTTTAGCCTGATCCATTTCTCTGTAGCCAGGGAATCCGAACGCCGTAAAAAAGATTTCAAGTGCTCGCTTGGCATCCATCGCATCGAGTCCATCTGACACAAGAATTCCATGCGCCTTGACAGCATATTCTTTGAAGTTGTACGCATCATTAATCATTTCAATAATTACGCTTCTTGCTTTGCCGTAAATTAAGGTTGTAAATAATTCGAAATCCTTTTTATCATCGGTAATAAAGTTCAATTTAAAATAACTTTTATTTTTGTTAAATAAATCGCGGAAGGCATTTTCACCCTCACACAATTTTCGAATAGCACTTACAATTTCCATTTCTTCACCTTCTTTTATACAATAGAGATAGCTTTTTCATAAAAGTCAATACACTCATCAATGGCGATCAGAAGCTTATCCAGCATTTCATCGTAATTGGTACGGCGCACCATACCATGCTCAATTGCATAGTTCTGCCACGCCGCTGCGTCAAGCTGTCCGCCGCTCAGTCCGCCCAGATCGTAATTAGGCTCAGGTGAAGGGGACATACCAAGCGCGCCTTTTTTCTTTAGTTCTTCGGCCGCTACTTTTAATTCGTAAACGTTTGTGTTGGACTCAAGCCATTGTCTCAATTCATAACGACAGTTGCCTACGCTTCGTGCTTCATCTGCGATTTCTATACCTATGCAACCGTCAGCGTAAACCGGTTTGCCCTTTTGCACATCAACGACCGTTGTCTTTACCGGGTTACCGTTTTGGTCCACGGTCAGTGTCCAGGAATCAATCACGGTATAATCAAGTATGCCAATCTCTTTTTGCGCTTTGAACTTTCGATATTCCTCTTCCAACGCTCTTTGGTAGTAGGGAATCATTTTGAGTTCACATTCCCGCACAAATGCTTTTTCTTCCTCACGGAACGCCCAATAGAGCAAATCCGATATGGCGGCGTAAAATTTATACTGTATAGAAAAGATGCTTTGGAGCTGCTCGTCTTGTTTAGCCAAAACCTCAAGAAACTCTTTGTATGCCTTGTTTAAGCGCTCATTATGTTCCAACATTAACTCCCTCATTTTTCTGCGGCAGGCATTTTCACGGTCTTGTATCATCTTACTGGTGGATATACCCGAATAAGCGGCTGCCGCTTCTTTAAAGTCGCCTTTTACCTCTGCCAAAACGCCTTTACGCACCAGCACACGGTCGGCATATTCCACGTAGTGTCCCGCAAAAATATCGTCCGCACATCCCGTTTGAATTTGTGCCAGTTCTTTTACCGTGAAATAAGAAGAAGCAAACGCCATATCTTCCTCGTTGCCCAATGGGAAATCGCCGTCAAGACTATCGTTTTCCTCCTTCTTCATCTCATCCAGCCATTCATAATAAGAGTCATCGTGACTGATGGCATCGGATACGACAGGTTCAATATGTCGGCGGATGAACAACTCTGCGACACGAATTATGCGAACAACCAAGTAATCGCATAACTCGCGTTTAGAGGAGTCCTTTTCCGCAATCTCACGGTAAGCGGCAACCCATTCATCCCGTGCCGCCTCAATTTGCTGTCGGGTGTACTTTTTAAGAATATCGTAATCAAATTTCAACGCAATTTCCGGTTTCATAGGTCATCCCTCCTTTTTACAGGGTATGTAATCAAATTCACCTTGACAGTATCTACATTTTCCCATAATCTTTTCTCTTTTATTTTTTAAACGCTCTGCGATTTATGTCTTTGATTTTCCTAATCATATCCTTAGACATAGCCACATCACATTCTGAGAAAGCACCGTTTTCCAGTTCAACTCCCCGTGGTGGGTCAGTTTCAAATATTACATCCCTTACACCACACATTAAGCCCCATTTTTCCACATTAATATTATTAGGCAAATAAATAGTTTTAATTTCGAAGCAAATTGAAAATGCCGAAGCTCCAATACGTCTTACACTGTTAGGAATTCTTAAAACAGGACCAATATTTTTGCACCACGAAAAAGCATCCTTACCGATTTCCTCTAAGTCCTCATTAAAGCAAACTTTTTTCAAATTCTCGCATTTAGAGAACACATAATCTGAGATCTTTTTTACGCCATTCGGAACAACCAACACAGGACATTTAGCGAAAAAGTTCTGCTTCTCCTGGGTATTCATATCCAACAGTCGATTCCATACCTTCTCACAATTATAATCGTAACTTAGATAACGCCCAAACTCTGCAGGGTCACCTTGCTCTCCGTTTGGTAAAACCACTGACAAAATGCGAGATAACTCACCATTCATAAAATAACCAGTAAAACTATGCCCATCCGGATATACGCGGGTGCCTTTTCCGTTAAGAGAACCATTTATAAATTCCCCATTATCATAGTATACCAAATTAATCTTATCGTTTGGATACGCAAAATATCCTTTGCAACCCATCGGGCGCTCCACTGTTGTATTCAGTATGTAGTCACCATTGCTATTTCGTACAAAAGCGCCATATTCCCATTTTGTGCTTTTATCATCATATAGCCAAGCACGAAGTCCAAATTTTAATATTCCGTGTTCAAAGATGCCCTCTTCGTAATACTGGGGTTCTCTAAAAGATGTCCAAAGGCAGCACCAGCCGTGTGCCTTTAAACTATTATCAACATTACCAAAATACCACATATCACCGGAATATATGCCAAATTCTCCTGCTTCCCTACATCCAAAATCTGGCGAACTAACACCGTTACCGTTATTATAATAAAGACTGCTTATTGGGCCTTGACCGCTAGGATAGGAAAGACTGCGGTCAAATCCACGACCGTGTAGAACTCCTTCTTTATAATTTCCTACAAAGATTGTATCTCCATCTTTGTAGATTCCAAATCCGTGCATAGAACCGTTTTTCCAAAACCCTTCATATATGCTGCCATCAGAGAAATAGGAAATTCCCCAACCATTTGGAGTGCCTTCGTCGGTGGCATAACCGATGTAAGCGTGGCCTTTTTCGGTCATAAAAGATTGGAATCCATCGTAAAAAAGTCCTTCATTCTCCTCTTCGGTCTCATTGCTTTCCTCGCACCCTTCTTCCTCTTCGTCCTCATCATACTCCGCATTTATGTACCCAAAATCCGTATCATAGAGACGTCCTTGAACGTTTGGTGTGATATACATATCTTCCATCTCTAGAAGTTCGTCTAAAAACTCACCATAGATTTTCTCGATTTCATAATAGGATTCCCCCTCAACAATACATGAATATTGCTGATCATTTACGAACAATCGGGCAAAATACAGGGCCCCTATATCCCACATAATGTTTTCTTCAAGTCCATAGGTTTCTAAATAGTAATCAAGATAATATTTAAACAGATCCGATGGGCAACGATCATTTAATGTAGAATATTCGTTATAAAGGTAATGCGCAAAATGAAGCATGGCAGTTTCGGTAAGATCGTTAGGTTCAGCAAGACATTCGTTATATGCACATTTCAACGCACATTCACAGAGGTCAAAAAGCTGTACTTCTTCACCCGAAAAAATTCCTTCATCAGAAGTAGCACTATTCAAGACATTCGCATCCACCTGTACAATTTCAGCCAAAAATTCCTGTGCCGTACCGAGGTCTCTTTCTTCTAAGTTGTTCAAAACTGCCTGGAAGAATGGACCGATATTATTTACAGCATTATCCAGATTACCATATCCATCATTATACAAACTGCTTTCTTCATCCATACAAGCGTTGTAATAGTCTGTCATGGTTTCAAATTCTTCGTCATAAGTATCCACATCCTGCTCGTATACTTCTTCTATACAGTCTTCCACTTCAATGACAGTTGCTTTCTTTGGAGTTTCAGACTGAGGCTTTATCTCATTTTTCTGTGCTTCCGCACCGAAAATAGCATCAAATTCATCATTTTTCGGCGTAGATACCTTTGCTGGAGAAGGAGTAGTCTTTTTCGTAGCGGATTTTTTTGTTGTGTTAGACTTCTTTGTTGTGGTAGTCTTTTTTTCTGCAGGAGCTTCTATTTTCAGTTCAAGACCTGGGACTGACACGGTATTGCCAAGTGAGTCCAGTTCCTTGAATAGAGCGGTCGCCTTGTCTTTGTCCAATCCTGTTGCAACAGTTGAAGGCGCTTTGTCCACCATAGCTTTAGCTGCAGCAAGACCAAGCCCTAATGCCTGGCATATGGCTCTGGTCGTCTTTAACTGTTGATTTCCAACTTTTTCTAAAATAACATCATAATTTTTCTTATCAGCCATTTTCAATTTCCTCCTTTAAAATCTCGCAATATGCCTCGATTGATATAGAAGCAATACGTTCTAATCCCATATATTGGTCCTTGATCGTATTAAATTTTTCTACGATTTCTAAAAATTTATCCATATCCTCTTCAATATAATAGTACCTGATGATATCTTGTACGATGGTTTCCAATTCTCCGTCGCATTTTGCCGCTTCAAGCAATCTTTCTATGTCGTCTATGTATTGCAACACATATGCACAGTGGAGAATGTCCACATAATCTGAAACATCTAATACCGTTTCTACCAAATACTTCGTAATGGTTATATACCAATCTACTAAATTCTCGTCAAGCTCCTCTTCTTTATCAGACAAATCAGCAAAATAAAACAGCAATGCACGCCAAAACATGATACCATCTGACCTATGACTTGTACGTTTCCATACTTCCTCGGCTTTATGCATAAGGTCTTCATTATCAACCTCTTTGACATCAAGATTTACCTGAATTTCTGCACGGAGCAAATCTAAATCGAAAGGATATTCCTGCTTACCAATCATAATCCAATAGTCATCTTCCATAAGCTTGGAAATATACATAAAATCTTCTTTCTTAGCTTCAAATATATCTGATTCATAAGCAATGTCGTAGGCCATATCATGATATTTTTCTCCTAATTCATCATCGAATAAGCTAACTATTTCTGAAAACTCGGTATACACCTTCATTCTTAAAAAGATATTTTCATATTCCGAATCATATGAGAAAACATCCAGAAATTCCTCTCCCTTAATATACTGTTCAAAAAACGCAATGGATTTCGTTTTATTAACAGCCTTAAGTAAACAAAAATAGATTTTGTTGGCTAAGTTTTCATCAAACTCCATTTCATTTTTTTGAAACAAATCAAGTGTATTCGTTAGTAATATAAAAGCGTTTTTAGGTTTGATATCAATCAAACATTCAACTAACTCAATAAGTGCCTTTATTTCGATTATAAAAAGAAGCTTGCTATCTTTGGTTAAACACTCATCACAGGCAATTGCAAGCGGCGAGTAAAAATCATATACTAAACTTTCCGAGTCCGCATCAACATCATAGAAAGACGGTAAAAGCCTAACATTATAAAACTCCTCATTCTTTCCAATTGCAAGCAACAAATCAATCGCTTTTTGATAATATCCTCGTATAAGCAAATAACAAATACTATCCGTAATATCTTCTATTTTAGAACGTCTCAGTACAGAAACCAAATACTCAGGTGAAGAATCTAGTATTGCCGATTTAAACGCGTATGGACGCAGTTCTTCATTCTGTAGCATGTATTCAGCCGCCGGAATGGCATCCCAATCATTCACATATCTAGAAATGCTTTGTTCAATTGCTCTGTTTTTTATTTTATAAAAACGATGGTAAGGATTGTAGCTTAGAACATCTTCTAACATCTGTACTACAAGCGAAAACTCAAGGTCATTAAAATCCCAATTGTATTCTGCGAAAATACCACGAATATCTTCAATGCTAAAACTGACAGGAACATGTGTGAAGAGTCCTATTATTCTCTCTACAAACACATGGTTAATACGTTCCCCTGCCTCTTCCATAAGCTCACCCAGGATCTCATATCGTTCATCGGTAGTGTTATCTACAATGGATATCATATATTTATTAATGTTATCCATACCATCTCCCATAGCACGAATAGTGGCAAAATCCTCACTATCCAGAATCAGCAGTCTCTTAATAATGCTTTTTAGATATGAACTATAACAACTGCTTTCCTTAGATAGAATACATTCTTTTACTACCTCCGAGATTTCTTTGTGATTACTTCTTACAATACTGTCAAGTACTAATTTGGACTCTTCTTTCGTCAGCCCTCTCATAAGTGCCTTATTCGAAAACTCGAAAAAAGGATAAAAAGGAAGTTCCCTTTGCATTGCTATCACAAAAACAGCCTTAAATTCCATATTTTCTTCACTACTGCGCCATGTTGTTTCCAAAAAAGCCATATTTTGCAGCAATTCTCTATCGGCATTATCGATAAAAATACCAATTGGTTCTTCCAATTTTGATAGCATACTCAAAATTTCTGCGTATAAATCTTCATCCGTATAGACCCTGTGTTCCAATCCTAAGATATCTTCTAATTTATAGATTAGAATCTCTGGAAATGAGAGAAAATCACTACTGAATTTATCAAGGCCAAAGGAATATGCCAGTTTTTCTCCCTTCCACTTGCAATATGAGCTAATAACTGATGTGCTTTTACCGCTGCCCTCTTCTCCGTTAACATAAATGAACATTCTATCCTCTGTGACCTCTGAGCCACAATAAGCAAAATCATAATTATCGACAGCAGCGATGGTTTTATTGATTTCTTCAAAATAGCGTTGGGCGGCCTGCATACTACGTTCCTGCCATGGAGTATTGCTTTCTGCCTCTAAATCCCGAAGTAATACTTTACTAAGATCTGCCTCTACCTGCGATAGGAAATTTTCAAGACCTACAACTCTTTTGTTCTTTGCATCCCAAATAGCATCATAATAGCGAATCTGATCCGGATAAATTTCTCCAATGCGTTTTTTGAGTTCATTCACCTTATTTAAATGAATTTCACTTTCTGCTTCATAATCACGACGCTCTACATCGGTCATGCCGGATTTATCAAGATTACGGAAATAGAACAAGATGCGACCTTCATATTCCGGATTCAGTAATGCACCGTAATCAATCTCTAATTCCGTTACGGAAATATCTTTGATTTTTTCAATACCCTTTAATACACAAGCCTCATCGATTAACTCCTGTGCCGGTATCCATCCATATCGCTCACCAATGAGCACAATCATATATGGCTTACAATTGTCGATTTGGTCGAGACATACTTTAAGAACCTTACGGCTTCCTTCATCCGAATCCAAATCCGTGGTGTTAACACCCCAACGCAAATCGCCGAAGTACGCTTTTTCACCGTATTCACGCAATTGTTCGTTAAGCGTGGGAATAGCATAGGTCTGCAACATATCCCTTTCAAACTGCATGTCTTTAAATGTTGATGAAACAAATACCAGCTTCATAGCGCACCTCCATTCATCTTTTATTTTTCTATTAACGAATAACCAAGAGATGTTAATAGTTCCTCGGCTGAGGTAATCAGCATTTCATCATAAATATAATAGTCATAGTCTTCGGCGGTACATCCATTTCCTGCTTTTTCTGCTAGGTAGGATGATAAATCGTTCAGACCATTATATGTCGTAAGGCAGGCATGTTTTTTAGACACGGTATTTTTCACATTAAAGCGTACTTTCTTACCGTCTTCAGACTTGATTGTAATACCGTCTTTCCTAAGAGGAAGGTATTCCCCGAGCAGATGATACGCATTCCATCTTGCATGCTCCTGGGCAATCAATGCATTACGAACAGAAGGTGTAAAATATTCGCTGTAAGCGTATTCTCCGTTGCGTCCGTAACGTTCCCCAACAAGTGCAGTGTTTGCTCCATTGCCGTCCTTTACATAATCCAAACCAAGCAAATTGAGCTTTACTCGCAGACTCATTGCCGAATAGATGTTGGAATATAAGGTAAAATAGTCAAGGCTGTTCCAATCTTCTTCTGCTTTTTTCTGAATATACTCGGCAAAATCTGGACGTTTTCTTTCCTCTTCCCCTGCATATTGTGCGGTGTATACTTCGTTAAGCTTCTTTGCCATAACCGACAAACTATCATTAACAATAACCTCGTGATTAAACACGCTTTCACTCTTTCCAAAATATGTAGTATTCGCATTGTCCTCGGTATATGCAGCTTCGCTACGCACAAACAACTGATAATTGTCCTTATCAAATAGAGCCGTATTTATTTTTGCAGCAATCTCAATATTATGACAATCTTCATTGGTATCCACAACAATCAATGTATAACTGTTATCCTTTTGTACCTTTGTTTTAATTGCCTTTAGCACCTCGCGTGAGGCAGGCGACTTATCGATTGTCACGGTTTTATATGGCAATTCTGGTAATGGGAAATATTCCGCAGTATTACATTCTTCCAGTTCCTCTGCCAAACCGCCAATATCCCATTCTGCAGTATCAATATTTGTGTCGCATAAAAAATAATTTATCGGCAGGACTTTATATTCGCCATCAAAAGTAACCAGCTGATTGTTCAGAATGGATTGACGATACCATTCTTTACAAAACTTTCCAAAACCAAGCACAAACATGTTGATTTCCGTTCCTTGCTTAACAGCAGCTTTTTCGATAAAGTTATTTGGCAGATACTTTGTAACAGGATGTTCTTCCATAAGCATACGTACTAACAGTTCATTTGTGCTGAAGGTGTCAATGTACGCTTCCATCCCATTCTTCTCAATAATTTCACGACGAATCGTTTCGGCCTTCTCTCCCTCCATCTCTACATAGAGGTATATGTTTTTAGATTCCTGTGCCGCTTTCTTGTACGCAATGAATGTGTCTACACAATCCAGGCTCTTTTCCTCATTAATACAAATCAGGTTATAACGTGTGTTGGTGTTGAACAGGTGACCTTTTAGCAAAGTCTCTGTAAAGCCTTTGTGTAAAATTACATACTTATCTTCGATTAATTCATTAATAGCATCTTTGCTTACGCTGTCATCCAGTAGCAATACTGCATTGTATGACTTCGCATAACGCAAGGCACGTGGACTGTTCCCCATTACCACATCACAATCTGTCTGTTTCATTGCCTTTGCAAGACGAAAGCTATTGACTATTGAATTGTGAAAAGCCTCAACAACTGTACTGATAACAGAAATGAGGGATACCAGAACCGCCAATATATAGGCATATGCAAAAATCGAAACGACTTCAGAGAAAGCAATTGCTGATTCACCGCCACCCTGGCCAATGAACATCTGAACCGCCGACATCACACAGCCGAACAACCCAAAAACATGATTTACTTTTTCCTCAAGCACTATCACGTTATACAGATACGGCACAAGATTTAACGCCAAATTCACAAGAAATACAACCGCTAAATATGGGAGCGTTTCATTGAGTTTCTTCCTGTTAAATCGTCCAATAATAAAACTAAGTAATAGCACGACTTCGACAATTAAAATAAAAATGCTAATATTGTTCCACATACACGATCTCCTTTATGCCTCTTTAATTACATCCATCA
The DNA here is from genome assembly GCA_015069195.1 of Oscillospiraceae bacterium. Classification (GTDB taxonomy): domain Bacteria; phylum Bacillota; class Clostridia; order UBA1212; family UBA1212; genus SIG423. Next base: position 58,908 of record SVJA01000007.1, read on the forward strand.
TATCACCAATGTTACAGTCTAATTTATCACAAATGCGAAGCAAAACATCAATAGACACCGGCTCATCTTTGCGCATTTTAGTCAGCGTATTAGGTGCAATTTCAGCCATTTTCCTAAGATCTGCTTTGCTCATTTTCTTATCCACTAGTAACTTCCAAAGCTTGTTATAACTTACTTTCATAGCCATGTTAGTATATTCCTTTCTGCATATATAAGTTTACTTTTATATTATAGCACAACGGATTCATTCTTACAACAAACATTACTAAAACAAAAACAGACTCTCGCACAGAAATGCGAAAGTCTGCTATTTTTCATATATATTAATTGTTTACATTTTTAAGGGGTTATATCAACGATCCAACATATTCTCAATAAATATCCCATACCCCCTCGTTGGGTCATTCACTAGCACATGCGTCACCGCACCGATTAGTTTGCCATCCTGTAATATTGGACTGCCGCTCATACCCTGAACAATTCCTCCTGTCTCTGCAAGAAGATCACGGTCAGTTACATAAATTGACATTCCTTTTGAAGTTTCGCTCGAATCATTTTTAATTAATTCTATTTTCACGGCATATTCTTTCGGAGTTGTTCCCGATACCGTAGAAATAATCGTTGCGTCTCCGGAGTATATCTCACTCATCCGTGCAACCGGCATTAAAATTCCGTACTCGTCCATATCATTGACTACGCTTTCAGATATTGTTCCGTAGATACCTCTGTCACAGTTTGTTTCAACGTTTCCTATTCCGTTTTCATTTTCTGAATTCAGAAAATAACCTTGCAATTCACCGGGAGAACCCGACTTACCTTTTACACAACCGCCTATTGCAGCATCGTATAAAGTACCGTCTGACATTTCAAAAAGTCCGCAATACTCCGCACCGCCTATGCCGTGACCGAGAGCACCGTATTGATTATTTTCAGGATTTATATATGTGAGTGTACCGATACCTGCCGCATTGTCCTTTACCCACAAACCAAGCTTGTTCTGATGGCTTTCAGCCGAAACATCCGGTGTCACTGTAATTGTACAAACTTCATCATTTCGTATGACATTTACATCACAACTGCCCGTGCTTTTGTAAATACAGTTTTGCAAATCTACCGTTGAATGAACTTCCTCTCCGGAAACCGAAACAATTCTGTCACCGACAAGTATTCCCGCATCAAAGCTCGGATTTACGAATTTATCGTTTTCATTTTTAAAACCGATAAAACCTGTTACAATAACTCCGTCCGATTGCATCTTTATACCAATAGGAACACCGCACACATAAAGGTGCGACGGATAAGCATTCACTTCACTGTATCCGTAAGTTTCTACAGCCGTTACGGTATCACATGTATTTATTCCGCCAAAGAAACCGCATGAAAAAATCATTAAAACAAATGACAAAAAGCAAAGATTTTTAGCAAACAGTTTCGTTTTTTCTTTCACATTTAAAACCTCCTTTACACAAAAAAATCGGACGCAGATTTTTTCTGCCGTCCGATTATAAATTGTCCTGAGAAAGGTTTTGATATGCTGTCAAATGACACATTAAAAACCATTATACGGAATGATATTTTTTACAATTTTTTGTAAATTATTTACTAAGCCTTTGTATCAATTCTTTCGCGTGACCGATTGTAGTTTCTGTAATTTCACCGCCGTCCAAAAGCCGGCAGATTTCCAATACTTTCTCGTCGCCATTCAAAACTTTTACGGAAGTTCTTGTCTGTTCATCCAGCGAAACTTTGCTTACAAAAATATTGTGATTTGCAATCGCTGCTATCTGAGCAAGATGAGTTACACAGATAACCTGATGATTTTTTGACAATTTTTTAAATTTTGTTCCGACGCTTATCGCGGTCTGACCGCTTATACCGGTGTCTATCTCATCAAATATAAGGGTCGGTGTATTGTCAATTTCGGCAAGTACACACTTTATCGCAAGCATTATACGCGAAAGTTCACCGCCGGAAGCAATTTTAGCTAAAGGTCTCGGCGGCTCGCCGGGATTTGTCGAAACCAAAAATTCTACACTGTCAAGACCATTCTTTCCGAAACTAATCTCCTCTCCGTCATCAGTATTCTCATAGTCTATCTTTGCTTTAAACTTTACTTTACTCATATCCATATCTGAAAGCTCGCCCGATATGTTTGATTCAAGAATTAACGCAGCCTTTGCTCGCATAAAATTCAAGTCCTCGCAAAGGTCTTTCAAAATTTCACACACAGATGCTCTCTCTTTTAATGCCGCATCATAACGCTCCGCACTGTTTTCTATAGCAGAAAGTTTCTCCGCAGCTTCATCGCAGAATTTCAGTATCTCTTTTATCGTTGCTCCGTATTTTCTTTTTAACTTAAATATCAATTCAAGTCTTTCGTCAATTTCGTCGGCTTCTTCTTTGTTGTAAAGATCTTCGTCTTTTTCTCTTCTGAGTACTGATGTAACATCTTCGAGTGCATACACCGCATCATTTATTTTCTCCAGAAGTTCCGAATATTTTTCGCTGTATTCAGAAATTTTTTCAAAATCAGACTGAATGTCATAGAGAGCATCGCAAACAGAGCCGTGCATACCGTCACTTTCAGTCAGACGCGCGTATGTACCGTTCAGGCATACAGATATATCCTCGGCATTTGCAAGAACTTTTCTTCTGTCTTCGAGTTCTTCTTCCTCACCGATTTTAAACTCTGCACTTTTTATTTCTTCAATCTGAAATGACAAAAGATCAATCTTCGCCTGTCGCTCTTCCGGATCTCCCGACAACGATTTTATCTCTGCATCTATTTCGTGCAGATGTGCATATGCACTTTTATAACGAGTTTTTACGGCAGTGATCTCTTCGCCGCCGAATGCATCAAGTATATCTATGTGTGAAGCAGGCATTAAAAGCGCATGACTGTCGTGCTGTCCGTGAATATCAATCAACGTTTCACCGAGTTTTTTGAGCATAGAAAGTGTAACTGCCTGTCCGTTTATTCTGCAGATATTTTTTCCGGAAACACCGTATTCTCTGAACAATATCAATGTACCGTCATCTTCTACATCTATTCCAAATTCTTCCAGAAGATCGAGAACAGCCTCTGATTCGTCATAAAATACACCCTGAACGGAAGCACTTTCGCAGCCATTTCTTATATTTTCACGCGATGAACGTTCTCCTAAAAGACAACAAATCGAATCGATGATAATCGACTTTCCGGCACCGGTTTCACCGCTCAGGCAGTTAAGACCTTCTCCGAACTCGACTGTCAATTTATCTATTATCGCAGTATTTTTTATAGTAAGTGACTGAATCATAAAATATTACTCACACTCCCGAAACTTTTCCGTTTCTGTCAGTAAACTTAGAACGAAGCGCCGTATAGAAGTTCGGCGGATCTATTCTTACAATCCTCAGACTCTTATCACTTGCTCTGCACTCTATAGTATCTTTTCCGTAAATAGTATGGCTGATTCTGCTGTCTAAAATCACGTGCATACCGTCGTGTTCACGGCAAAGTTCAAGTCTAACGGTGCTTGTAGGTTTTGCGACAAAAGATCTTGCGAACAAAGTATGCGGGCAAATAGATGTGATAATATTTACATCATTTCCCGGCTCCACAATAGGACCTCCTGCAGACATAGAATATGCAGTCGAACCGGTTTGTGTCGCAACAATAAATCCGTCACACGGATACATATCTACAAAAACGTCATCTATATACAAATTCACATACGCTATGCCGGAAAGGACATCTCGTGTATACACACAATCATTAAGAGCTATACCCAAAAACTCATCATGTCCTTTTCTGTCAACAGTATATACGTCAATAACTCTTCTCTGCTCTATGTCGTACTCGCCTGATGCAATTTTGGCAATTTTACTGTCAATATCGTCTTTTTCAAACTCAGTCAAAAGGCCCAGAGTACCTAAATTAAATCCAAGAACAGGAATATCTTTCTCAACAGCAGAAGCCGCCGCACTCAAAAAAGTACCGTCTCCGCCTACACTTATAACCATATCCGAGCCATCATATGCAGTCGTCATATCACCGTCACAATCCGCAACAACGGCAACACCGCCGTGTTTCTCTATCGCACGAACGATTTTCTCAACATATATATCGCAATTTTCCTTAGTTTTATTTTGGATAATACCTATTTTCATAAGCACGGCACCTCTTTTTTGAGAAATCAAAATGAAATATCCATCAAGTTCCAATATTTTACCATACTATACGAAAAATTTAAAGAACATTTCCCGGGAAAGTTACGGAAGAACAAGTCAGATTAAAAACATTAAAAGTACTTCGACACAAAAAATACCTTTACATTAAATATAAAATATTGTAAACTTTGATAGTCGAATTTATTCGCCGGGGCAAGCCTCTATGGGTGCAGCCGGGTCTCATGCAACGGAACTTTGTGAACCCCGCCAGGTTCGGAAGGAAGCAACGGTAAGCAAACCCTTTCGTGTGACATGAACAGCCCGGTTGTTGCCATAGAGGCTTGTTTTGATTTATTTTTTTCGAAGGAGATTTCTGATGGATTACGTAGCCCTTTACAGAAAATGGAGACCTGTCACTTTTGATGAAGTTGTAGAACAGGATAGTGTTGTGACTATACTGAAAAATACCGTTAAATCCAGACGTATTGCACATGCATACCTTTTCTGCGGAACTCGCGGTACGGGTAAAACCACTATGGCAAAAATATTTGCACGTGCTATAAATTGTCAGTCACCGATTGACGGAAACCCCTGTAATCAGTGCGAAATCTGTAAGGCCATTATGTCTGACCAACTCCTTGATATATCGGAAATCGACGCAGCTTCAAATAACGGCGTGGAAAATATCCGTCAGATTATTGAAAATTCAGCATATGCTTCGTCACGTACAGAGTACAAAGTATTTATCATCGACGAGGTTCATATGCTATCTACAGGTGCATTTAATGCTCTTTTGAAAACATTGGAAGAGCCTCCGGCAAACGTTGTATTTATACTTGCAACGACCGAACCTCACAAATTGCCTATCACTATTCTTTCCAGATGCCAGAGATATGATTTTAAACGAATTTCACGTGACGGTATCGCCGGCAGACTTGAAGAAATCTGCAGAAGTATAGGCATTGACTATGAGGAAAACGCTATAAAATATATTGCCCAGAAAGCAGACGGAGCTCTTCGTGACGGTATCAGCCTGCTCGACCAGACAATTGCCGCGGTAAAAGAGACAATAACATTAAAAGATGCGAGAAGTGCCGCAGGCGCACTAGACCGCGATTGTGTAGAAAAATTTGCAGAAGCCCTGCTCCTTTCAGACAGTGCAGAACTTTTGAAACTTACTGACGATATCTTTGTCCAGGGACGCGACCCGTCAAACTTTATCACGGAAGTTATAGAGATATTCAGAAATATTCTTGTAGTTCTTAACGTCAGAAATCCGGGTACTCTCATCTGTGAAACAGGCGAAGAACTTGAAACCATAAGAAAACTTTCAGGTCTTACAAATGTAAAAGAAGCGATTTTCATAATCAGAGAACTCGCCATACTTGATAATACATTAAAATGGGCCGTTCAGAGAAAAATACTTTTCGAAGCAGGCGTTCTTGCTATCGCAGACAGAAATTGGAGTGCGGAAAACGGTGATGTAAATTCGCGGCTCAAATATCTCGAAGAAAGGGTTTCAGACCTTACTGCAAACGGACTTAAAGTTGCTGCTGTTATGGCACCTACCGGAGTTGCATCTTCAGTATCGTCAGAAAATATTCCTTCTACTCCTACCGCTCCCGAAATTCCCGGAGATTTACCGGATGACAGAGCAGAATACAATATAAAAGCAGAGAAAAAAGATGACATCCGTAAAAATTTGAAACAAGCAGAAGAACTTGATTGGAATGACTTCATCGCGGCACTTTCTGACAAGAAAAAAGGCGGTATCGCAGGAAACATCAGAGTAAACAGCAAAGGTTATATGCTTCCGGGTAGCAATCTTTACATCGTTTTCAACAGCACTGCTATGAAGAATCTTTTGATAAAGCAAAACTGCACTGCACTTTTAGAAGAATGTGCATCGTCTGCATTCGGTAAAAAAGTAAATGTCCATATCGTTGACAAAAATGATTTTGCAGAACTTGACATCACAGTGTTTGAGGAAAAGAAAAAAACTGTCGATAGTGAAAAACCTGCCGAAAAAAAAATGACTGCAGAAGAATTCGGTACATCTGTAAACCTTCTAAAGCAACTTTCCGCAGAAACCGGTTTTGAGATAAGCGGAACCGATGTTATTACGGCGAGTGGCGAAAACTTTGACGAGCGCGATTCAGACGACGAAAACAGCAGTATGTACTCAGAGGAGTTCAAAGATGAAAACGAATCTTGGTAATGACGAAAAACTTATTTCGGATATAAAGATTTATTTTGATAACATAAAAGATAATATTTTAAAAGATATATGTGAACTCGTCGGTATAAAAAGCGTACGTGACGAGTCTACTCCTTGTATGCCTTTCGGAGCAGATACTGCTAAGGCACTGGACAAAGGATTAAGAATTGCCGAAAAACTCGGATTTATAGTAAAAAACGGTGAAAACTATGTCGGAATAGCAGATTATGGGGCAGATTCTGAAATTGATGTTCACGAATTAAAAGCACACCTCGGAATACTTGCACACCTTGATGTAGTTCCCGAGGGTTCCGGCTGGAGCCATGATCCCTTTGATTGCATTATAAAAGACGGAAAGATTTACGGCAGAGGTACCGCAGATGACAAAGGACCTGCCGTTGTATCAATGTACGCCGTAAAAGCCGCAAATGACATCACAGGCAGACTAAAAAAGCCTGTAAGAGTCATCTTAGGCACTTGTGAAGAAACAGGTTCGGAAGATTTAGATTATTACAAAAAAAATTACAAAATGCCCGATATGGTGTTCTCTCCTGATGCGGAGTTTCCACTTATAAATGTCGAAAAAGGTCGAATTGCACTTAGATTTACCGCAAAAGTAAAACCTACGGCAAATATGTGCCCCGAAGTTATTTATTTTTACGGCGGTGATACACAAAACATTGTTCCTCAAGAAGCGACATGCTGTGTGAGATTTGTAAACCACGATGCTTTTGAATTATTAAATGACTTTGCAAACAGAACTTCAGCTTACACAAATGTAAAATTTGAAATCACAGAAGGAACATCTGAAAACACATTTATCATTCATGCAGAAGGTATAGGTGCACACGCATCCACACCGGAAAAAGGTAATAATGCACAAACGGCTCTGCTCTGCCTTTTAGTTGCACTGTATAACAAATTCAGAGACGGACTTTGCTCGGAAAACCGTTGTAGCGAATGTCAGATGTGTGACACAGCAAACTTTTTCTACTACTCAAAAGTTCTTCTCCAGCTTTTCCCGCACGGGGATACATCCGGAAGAAGTATCGGAATTGACTTTACAGACGAGAAAACAGGAGCACTCACACTTAACTTCGGTGTTTTATATTATGATGTCGGCAAACCATTGGAATGTGGAATAGATATAAGATACCCCGGTATTGCTCTGTTTGAGGATAATAATTATGAAGTGCTCCGAAATACGATAAAAACAACACTTACAAGATTTGATTTCGAAATATCGGGAGAAAGTTTCACACTTCCCCACGCTACCGACGAAAACTCCGATTTGGTACAAATATTGCTCGATTCTTACGAAAAATTCACAGGTAACGAAAAGAAATGTATCGCTATCGGCGGCGGCACTTATGTACACGATATTCCCGGCGGAGTTGCATTTGGATGTGCTATGCCCGGAACGGACAACAGAATGCATGGAGCTGACGAATTTGCGGTTATAGATGAGCTTATCACCAGTGCAGAAATTTTCACTTATTCAATAATAAAAATATGCAACGGATAAATTGAAATAACATTTATATTGTGATATATTACAAGTTACGGTAAACATTACCGATAAAAAGAAAGAAAGCGATTTTTATGTTAGAATTCAGAAATGTAAGTTACACGGTAGAAGGTAACATTGATATACTAAAAGATGTAAGTTTTACAATAAATGAGCGCTTTGTCGCAGTCACCGGCCCCAACGGCAGCGGTAAGTCTACTATTGCAAAATTGATTGCGGGTATCATCACCCCTACTTCCGGTCAGATATTCTTCAACGGTGAAGACATCACCGATATGAGCATCACAGACCGTTCAAAGGCAGGTATCAGCTACGCATTCCAGCAGCCTGTCCGTTTCAAAGGCATCACAGTACGCGACCTTATAAGCCTTGCCGCAGGGAAAGATGTCACAAAATCTCAGGTTTGTCAGTACCTTTCAGCAGTCGGACTCTGCGCAAATGACTATATAAACAGAGAAGTAAATGCAAGTCTTTCGGGAGGCGAGCTTAAACGTATCGAAATTGCCATGACTATGGCACGCGGTACACAGCTCACCGTATTTGATGAACCGGAAGCCGGCATCGACCTCTGGAGTTTTAATAACTTAATTAAAGTTTTCGAAGAAATGCACGAAAAGAACAACGGTTCTATCATAATCATTTCACACCAGGAAAAAATTCTCAACATAGCTGACAAGATATTGGTCATTGCAGACGGAAAAGTTACGTCAGAAGGTAAAAAGGACGAAATACTCCCCGGACTTCTGAATTCTTCTTACAACTGCAAATTCTTCAAAGGAGGCAACTGATATGGAATTTACTACAGAAGATCTTCTCGAACAGATAACAGGTATCAGAGCCTTTCCCGAAGACGGTGCATATAACTTCCGCCTCGACAGCCAAGGCGCAGGCAGAAAAGTTACCGAAAATATTGATATTGTGACCAAAACGGACAGATCCGGTATCGATATCTATATAAAAGCTGATACAAAGAAAGAAACTGTGCATATCCCTGTAATCATCAGCCAGAGCGGTCTTCAGGAAACCGTATTCAATGATTTCTACATCGGAGATAACGCAGATGTTACGATTATGGCAGGTTGCGGTATCCACAACTGCGGAAACGGCACATCAGCCCACAGCGGTATCCACACGTTCTATGTAGGCAAAAATGCACACGTAAAATATATAGAAAAGCATTACGGCGAAACAGAAAGTTCCGGAAAAAATGTTATGAATCCCACTACCGTCGTTTACATTGCAGACGGCGGCTATATGGAGATGGACACCGTCCAGATAAAAGGCGTCGATGACACCACAAGAAAAACAACCGCTACCCTTGCGGACAATGCTACACTCGTCGTATATGAGAAAATAATGACTCACAACGACCAGCAGGCAAAGACCGAATTCGTTGTAGAGCTTAACGGTGAGAACTCCGGCACTCACGTAGTATCGCGTTCCGTTGCAAAGGACAACTCCTATCAATTGTTCCTCTCAAATGTAAAAGGAAACAACAAATGCTCCGGTCATACCGAATGTGATGCGATTGTTATGGACAATGCCAAAGTCAGCGCAATTCCTGAAATTTCTGCAAATCATATTGATGCAAGCCTTATTCACGAAGCAGCCATCGGCAAAATCGCCGGTGAGCAACTCACAAAACTTATGACTCTCGGGCTCACCGAAAAAGAGGCAGAAGAACAGATAATAAACGGATTTTTGAAATAATATTTTCTACTTGACCGTTTCGGCACTTAGTGGTAGAATACAATCCGTTGCGAGATGTGGCTCAGTTTGGTAGAGCGCTGCGTTCGGGACGCAGAAGCCGCAGGTTCAAATCCTGTCATCTCGATATAGAAAGACTCCCTTTTGACAGGGAGTCTTTTTTGACGTAAAAACGATAATATTCAAATGATTCAGTTTAAAGCATAAACTTCTTTCCATCCGAAAAAGCATTGCCGACACGCTCGCCTATCACATGATATCCGTGGTTTGCACTATCATAGGTAATTGCACGAAGTTTCATCGGATCAATTTTACCGTTTGTAAGTATACTTTCGTCGGCACATACATTTACAATTTCACCGACCAGCCTGCACGACTCTTCGTCATAGCTTTTTAATTTACATTCAAGAGCCATAGGAAGTTCCTCAATTATCGGAGCGTCAACAAACTCACTTTTTACCGTGTGAAAACCGCACTTTGCGAGTTTATCAGGCACCTTGTTACCCGAAACAATGCCTACATAGTCACACTCTTTGACATAATCGGCTGTCGCAACGCTCACCGTAAATGCTTTCTTCAAAAGCAAATTGGCAGTGGTTTTGTGGTTATCGCTGACACAAATTGATATTTCGTTTTCCTCACTGATACCGCCCCAAGCGGCATTCATAGCATCCGGCACGCCGTTTTCATCATAAGTTCCGATTATAAAGACCGGCATCGGATAAACCATAGGTTTTGAGCCAAAATTTTTACGCATATAAAACAACTCCTTTTATGTCTTTTAGTATAGCAAAAACAGCAAAATTATCAAGTTAATAACTCACACAAAAGCCCGTTCACACGAACGGGCTTTCATATATCTAAATCTGTAAAATCATATAAACAACTTCTTCTTGAGCGATACTCGGAGAGGCTTGCAGATTGCAATAACAATCAAAGCCATACCAAACAAAAAACCTACAACCGCAGGATAAATCCACCACGCAAACCATGTATTAAGGTCGAATGTTATATAGCTGAAAAATTCCACGAGAATCGTAGATAATCCCGAAGCGATCAAAGCCCCGCCAAAGATGTATAAATAGCCTTTTCTGACGTATTTGACCAAAGTAACAACAGTAGTCACAATTATGCACGAAATGCCTACAACAGGCAATGCAAATGTTAAAAACCAATTTCCACCGACAGCATAATTAATATAACACAAAAACAAAGCTATCACCGCAAAGTCAACAGGTACAAACACCACAGGATTCGGATTTTTGAGCCATGACGGAAGTATCGGCAGAACATACATCAAAATCAACGATGTCACAACATACCCGGACCACGAAACCGTGCCTGTAACTTTCAAATCACACAATACCGAAACGATTGCTGCAACAGCATACGCAACGCTGAACAAAAATAATATGCCCTTTTTGTTTACCGCTTTAAATTCAGGCTCTTCCGTAGGGAATAAACCTTCCGTTTTCTCTGCTAAAACACCATTGTAATATACAGGAGTCTCACACAGAGGACAAATATTTTCACTTTCGGCAAGCTCTACGCCACATTTAACACAATACATTATCTATCTCTCCTATTACTCTCAATTTTAACATTCAATCCGAGTTTTCGCAGATAGCAGAAAAACTCTCTTTCCAATTCAGCATCCTTTATCGTTCGTGTAATATTTATATAAAGATTTTCACCGTACGACAACACACCGCAGTTGTTCGGATTTTCCGAAGGAGCGCCGAGAACAAAATCCAAACGAGAAACATATTTACGCCATTCGTCCGGTGCAGAAACGTTTCCGAGATTTGAAATTGTGATACATGATTTTCTCTCGCCGTTAAGGTTATAAACGGTTTTGATAACAAAATTTTTAATAAATAGCGGCATTATCTTAACAATAAATACTTTTTCGATGCCTACATTTTTCGCAATCTTCGCCGCCATATTTTGCTTTGTAATGCCGAGTCCCATCTGGTGATGAACTGACTTTAAAATTTCCTCGAATGAATATTCTCCGAGTCGCGTGTCGATGCCGGGCGTGATATACAAAACAAAATTTCTGACGGTCTTACTGTCGAACATCTTGCGAAGGTTTATCGGAATGAGTACCTTTACACGCTTTTGTCTGCGTTTATTCGGAACCTGCCTGTTTTGGATATTTATAAGGCTCGCAATCATAACCGAAGCAATAAACGTCGTCAGTGTAACACCGTGTTTTTTCGCAAGTTTTAAAATCTCATCTGTTTTTATCAAACCGGTTATAAGATTGTTGTATCCGTCAAATTCTTTTACACCCTCCAATTGGAAAGCATCATCGTCTTTTCTGGGAGCTTTTACCGGACCGTCATTTTTAAAGAAGCTATCCTCAAGTTCCGCTGGGTCGGGATCTTCTTCCACATCAAAAACACCGTCTGTACAAGGAATATTCTCACCGTACTTCAATCTCAAATATTCGGCTGTAAGAGATTTCAAGAAAATCAATCCGCCGTTTCCATCTGTAATCGCATGGAAGAATTCGCAGGCAATTCTGTTTTTATAGCAAATAACTCTTATCGCACACTTTCTGATATCATCAAAAGGCATTCTACTGAGCGGATGACTCTTTTCGTCCTGCACAACCGGAGGTTCTTTTAACTCTTCGATATAGTACCAGAACATACCGCGTCTTATACGAACAACCATGGAAGGAAAACGCCTTGCGGTTTTATTAAGCGCACGTTGCAAAACCTCCCTGTCAACCTCTTCGGTCAACGTAGCGGAAAGTCTGAAAATATTGCTCCAATTTCTTCTTTTGGCTGCCGGATATATTTTCGCGGCGTTATCAAGCCGCATCCAACGCAACTGTCTGTTCATATCGAATTTGTCCTTTAATTAAATTTCAATTCATTATATTTGTTTATTGTTGAGAAATCAACGATTTTTTACATTGAATACAGTCGAAATTTTTGTTAATATTGTCGTATATTTAAACTACAAAAGGAAATGCAAAATGAGTAAAGGCATTATAAAAGAAGAATATTTAAAAGACCCTCGACTTAAAGACTTTTTTGATGGAGAAACATCCGACTGGGCAAAGCAAAAAATACAGGAATACTCAAAGCTTATGGCATATTACAAGTGTGCAATGATGGAAATAGAAACCAAGTTTAACGTTCTGAACGAAGATTACAGCTTAAAACATGAGCGTAACCCCATAAGCAGCATAAAATATCGTCTCAAAACACCATTCAGCATAAAAGAAAAGATGGAAAGAAAAGGTTTCCCCTTCTCTCTCGAGTCTATCGAGAAAAATCTTAACGATATCGCCGGAGTTCGTGTTGTATGCTCTTTCCCGCACGATGTTTACGCGCTTGCAGATGCGCTTTTGAGTCAGGATGACATTGTCCTTATCGAAAAAAAGGACTACATAGCAAATCCGAAAAAAAACGGCTACCGAAGCCTACATCTTATCGTGTCGGTACCGATTTTCCTTGCACACGAAAAAAGACGTATGAAAGTCGAAATACAGCTCAGAACTATCGCTATGGACTTCTGGGCAACTCTCGAACATCAGCTCTACTACAAAAAAGATACGACTTTTACCACAGAAATGATGGAAGAACTTGCAACCTGCGCCCACATGAGCGCAGAACTTGATGCACGAATGGACGCTCTGAGAGAACGGGCACAAGTGTGATTCTATTATAAAGACTATAACAATAACCCCTCCCTGCAAAGATTATCTTTTGCAAGGAGGAGAAATTTATTCATGTTTGCTGATTAAATTTATATAAATTCACGAAAAACATCATTTCCGAAGTCAAGACCTTTTTCGGTCAAAGCAAAATTGCCGATTTCATTTTCTTCGACAAGACCTTGATCTTTCAGACGCTTTAAATTCTCCCAAAAAACGTCTATATAATCACAACCGAATCTCTCATAAAACAATTCTCTTGACAGACCGTCAGCCATTCTGAAACCGAGCATCATAAATTCGTTCATCATATCATCTTTAGTCAACACGATTTCATCGCAAATTTTATTGTTACCTTTTATGTATTCGCAAAAATCATCTGTATTATTAAAACGTTTTCCGCCGTATAGAGAAGCCGCACCGAGACCGAATCCCAGATATTCCCCGCCTACCCAATAACGGATATTGTGCTGACACTCTTTGCCTTCTTTGGCAAAGTTTGACAGTTCGTACTGCTTGTAACCTTTTTTGGCAAGATACTCTCTGCAAAGTTTATACATTGCCCTGTCATCTGCATCGGAAGGTTCGTTTATATCTCCCCTTGAAATCATTTCTTCAAGTTTCGTATCAGGCTCAATTATAAGGCTGTATGCAGAAATATGACTCGGTTTTAAATCTGTTACAACGCTTAAAGTGTCCTCAAACTGCTCTTTTGTCTGTCCGGGAATGCCGAATATCAAATCCACATTAGTATTGTCAAAACCGGCATTTTTTGCATTCTTATACGCATCTTTGAATTCTTCGAACGTATGAATTCTTCCCATACTCTTCAAAAGTCCATTATCGGCTGATTGCAATCCGAAACTTATTCGATTAATACCGGCATTTTTGTAACCGATAAAATCCTCGGCACATGCCGTTCCGGGATTAATTTCTATGGACACTTCGGCATCCTGCCGGATACCGAAGTGTCGCCGCAGATGCTGCATAAGCTGTTCAATACGCGCAGCACCTGCGAGTGACGGCGTACCGCCACCGATAAATACTGAGCGCACCGGTACGCCGTCACACTTTGCGGCGCTCTTTTCTATCTCGTCAAAAAGCGCCGCAAAGTACGCATCAAAATGCGATTCCCTGCCTGAAAAGGACAGAAAATCGCAATAAATACATTTTGATTTGCAAAACGGTATATGAATATATAAAGCTAAATCACGTATCGAGTTTGAGTACACTTAAGAAAGCCTCCTGGGGAACTTCTACGCTGCCGAACTGGCGCATACGTTTCTTACCTTCCTTCTGCTTTTCGAGAAGTTTCTTTTTACGGGTAATATCTCCGCCGTAACACTTCGCCAAAACGTCTTTACGGTAAGCACGAACGGTTTCACGTGCAATGACTTTGCCACCGATACAAGCCTGAATCGGAACTTCAAACTGATGTCTCGGAATTGTCTCCTTGAGTTTTTCCGCAATGCGTCTGCCACGCGAATATGCCTTGTCCTCATGCACAATAAACGAAAGTGCATCGACAATTTCGTTATTTAGCATTATGTCAAGTTTTACAAGTTTTGACTTTTTGTATCCTGCAAGCTCGTAGTCCAAAGAAGCATAACCTCTTGTACGTGATTTCAGCGCGTCAAAGTAGTCGTATATGACTTCGTTCAGAGGAATTTCGTATGTGATAACAACACGTGTATCCTCGATGTAGTCCATATTTATAAATGTACCGCGACGCTCTGTAGTAAGCTCCATGATATTTCCGACATACTCTGTAGGAGTCATTATGGACGCTTTCACTATCGGTTCTTCGATGTAGTCTATCTCAGCAGGATTCGGCATATTTGTCGGATTGTCCAGAGTCACAACATCGCCGTTCATTTTGTATATTTTGTAAATAACACTCGGGGTTGTTGCGATAAGGTCAATGTTATATTCTCTTGAAAGTCTCTCCTGAATGATTTCCATGTGGAGAAGTCCCAAGAAACCGCAACGGAAACCAAAGCCGAGTGCCTGTGATGTTTCAGGTTCAAATTCGAGTGCCGCATCGTTTAATTTAAGTTTAAACAAAGCATCTCTTAAATCTTCGTAGTCTCCACCGTCAATAGGATACACACCGCAGTAAACCATCGGTTGAACGTCTTTGTATCCCGGGAGAGGTTCTGCTGCCGGATTTTCTGCCAATGTTACCGTATCACCGACTTTTGCATCGTGAATATCTTTTATACTTGCTGCGATATAACCTACCTCACCTGCATAAAGCGCATCGCTTTGTACAAACGAACCTGGCTTAAGCCATCCGAGTTCCGTTATCGGATACTCTTTTCCGGTAGACATAAGGCGTATTGTGTCGCCTTTTTTCACGCATCCGTCAACGACTCTCATATAGATAATTACGCCTTTGTATGCATCATAGTAAGAGTCGAAAATAAGTCCTTTGAGAGGTCCGTCAGGATTTCCCGAAGGTGCGGGAACATTCTTTGCTACGGCTTCCAAAACGTCCTCTATACCGATACCTACTTTTGCCGATATAAGCGGTGCATCATCTGCCGGGAGACCTATGATGTCTTCTATTTCTCTTTTAACGACATCAGGCTGAGCCGACGGAAGGTCTATTTTGTTTATTACAGGAACAACTTCAAGGTTGCTGTCTACCGCCTGGTAGACATTTGCAAGTGTCTGCGCCTCTATACCCTGAGCCGCATCCACTACCAACACAGCGCCTTCGCAGGCAGCCAAAGCTCTCGACACCTCATAGTTAAAGTCAACGTGACCGGGAGTGTCTATCAGGTTGAAAACATATTCCTGACCGTCTTTAGCTTTGTAATTAAGTCTTACCGATTGGGCTTTTATCGTGATGCCCCTTTCACGTTCAATGTCCATATTGTCAAGAACTTGCTCTTCCATCTCGCGTTTTGTAAGTACACCGGTAAGCTCAAGTATTCTGTCCGCCAAAGTGGACTTACCGTGGTCAATATGAGCTATAATACAAAAATTTCTTATATTTTTCTGTTTATCGTGCATTATGTCCGTATACCTCTCCCAATGCTTCGGCAAATACCGAGGCTGTATTTTCTGCTTCTGTGACATAGTTTCCGCTGAAACCTATCTCTACAAGCAATCCTTTGTTTGCATAATCAGACAAATAGTTGTCCTTTCTGAGCGTCATATATCTCGTTATACCCGGAACCTTTTGTTCCATCTTTTCAATCAACAACATAGCAAGTTTCATATTATCTTCTCTGTTGTCATTATCTACATAACAACCTGTCCCCATTACAAATGTTATCGGGGCATAAGACTTACCCTCGCAAGACACTGTCGGTCCGCTCTTTTTACCGCCTTCGTTATATGAGTCACGGTGTATATCGACAACAAGATCCACGGTCGGATTTTCAGCCAATTTCTTTTTAAGCAACGATTCAGATGCGGTATATGCATTATTATAATCGACATCGTTTTTGGTTATATCGTTAAGAACACTTACTCCGTATTTATTTTTAAGTATATCCGTTATCTTGTTTCCGCAGGCAATTACGTTTTTCGAACTGTCATCGGTATTATTCTGCTTTAACGCATACTTGTCATTTTCGGTCACACAGTAACTTTCGGAAGTATGTGTATAATAAAGCATTACAGTCGGTGAATTATCCTCGTACATAGGAATAGCCAGTGGGGTTTTAAGGTACTCCTTCAAATCAAACTCCGGAACTTTTGACGGATTCTGTATCAAAAGCGGTCCGTATCTAAAGTCCTCAGAAGCTTTTACTATCATCTTACCGCTGTATTGGTCAATCAGTACACCGGCAGGCACGGAATCAGCTCCGTCTATCAACAACTCCGAGTGATAACTGTCACCGTTGAGCACAAACTGGTAATATTTGTAGTTTACACTGTCCTTTTTGTCATCTGTCGGAACTTTGTTATCAGAAACCGGCGTTTCTGTTTCCGTACTTTTGCCTTGAATATAATTCTTCACGTTGTATTCGTGATTTATATATCCTGCAAGAGACGGCGATATGGATGACATCATCATATTGTCACCGGCAATATATTTAGATACAAATGTTTCAAGTTCGCCGTCATCAGTCGCACCCGAATATATTTCGGAATATTGTGTCGACGATGCGGCGCCTGCGTTCGAGAGAATGTCTCTCAATGCATAAGAACCTTCTTTCTGTACACTGCTTCGTCCGGCAAAGCAAAAAAGTACTGCAAGCATTACAAATTCAGCAACAAATGCAACTATTATCAGTTTTGTATTAAAGTGTGATTTTAAATCCTTTAATAATTCATTTTTATCTTTCAAGATTGACTCTCCTCTTTGATTTTATCGAAAGCAGATGAAAGCATAAGTCTTATACGGTTAAGCTGATTTACTTCGCTCGCACCCGGATCATAGTCCACAGCCACGATATTTGACTCAGGATATTTTCTTCTGAGTGCTTTTATCATACCCTTACCTGTAACGTGATTAGGTAAGCATGCAAACGGCTGCATACAAATAATATTCGGTGCACCCGAGTGAATGAGCTCTATCATCTCTGCAGTAAGGAGCCAGCCTTCACCTGTACAGTTACCTAAATCAAGAACTTCGCTTGCCATCTCCGCCATTTTATATATATTACACGGAGGTTCAAATCTTTCACTCTTTTCGAGTGCATCACGCATCGGTTTTCTGTAAAGCTCTATTGCCTTTATTATAGCCGTAGAAATAACCGAACTTTTCTTTGTTCCGGCAAGCTTTTTATGCTTATATATATTATCGTATGCCGAATACATAAAGAAGTCTGCCATATCAGGCATAACTGCCTCCGCGCCTTCGGATTCTACGATATCTACCGCAAAATTATTTGCCGTAGGATGGAATTTCACAAGAATTTCCCCTACCAGACCTACACGCGGCTTCTTTATGTTAAGTATCGGAAGTCTGTCAAAATCTCTTACAATGAGTTTTACATTTCTTCTGAACTCAGAGAAACTACCCTTTGCAACAGCCTTTTTACAAATATCTCTCCACTTTGAATGGAGCGCATTTGCACTTCCAGGGTCTGCCTCATAAGGACGAACTCTGTAAAGAACTCGCATAAACAAATCACCGTAGCATATCGCCATAACGGCTTTGTTCAACAACTTCGCAGTTACTTTAAATCCGGAGTTTGATTCAAGTCCGGATGCACTGAGCGATATTACGGGAATATGTCCGTAACCCATATCTTTCAAAGCTTTTCGTATGAATGCTATGTAGTTTGTCGCACGACAACCTCCGCCTGTCTGTGTTATCAGCAAAGCAAGATTATCAAGGTCATATTTACCGGATTTTATAGCTTCAACAAACTGTCCGACTACAAGTATAGACGGATAACAAGCGTCGTTATTTACGTATTTAAGGCCTTCCTCCACGGCTCCTCTGTCGTTTGAAGGAAGTACGACCATATTGTAGCCTTCACTGGTAAATGCATCTACAAGCATATCAAAATGAATCGGTGACATCTGCGGTGCAAGAATTGTATATTTCTTTTTCATATCCGTCGTAAACTCGACCTTCGGAAGTGCGTAACCCTTATCCTCGGTCTGCGTTCTGCCGCTTGCGTCTCGCTCTTCAAGTGCAGCCTTCAAAGAACGTATTCTGATTCTGACCGCACCTAAGTTTGTACCCTCGTCGATTTTAAGACAAGTGTAGATGTTGTTATTCGATTCAAGTATTTCATTCACCTGATCTGTTGTAACGGCATCAAGTCCGCAACCGAACGAGTTTAGCTGTATAAGCTCTGTATTCGGTGTATGTTTTACATAATCTGCCGCGCGGTAAAGTCTCGAGTGGTACGCCCACTGGTTTACTACTCTGATAGGTGTTTCGAGTTCGCCGAGCATTGATACACTATCCTCGGTAAGAACTGCGATATTGTATGATGTAATAAGCTCCGGAATTCCGTGATTTATCTCAGGGTCAAGGTGATACGGACGTCCTGCAAGTACTACTGTTCTGATGTTATGTTCTTTTGCATAAGCAATAGCCCCCTGAGCCTCTGCTGCTACGTCGTTATGGAACTTTTCATCTTCGGCATAGGCTTTCTCCGATGCCGCAAGTATCTCTTTTTTAGTGATTCCGAGCGACGCCAATTCTTCACAGAGTCTTTCTTCAAGACGTTTTCTGTCATCATACGGCAGGAACGGATTCATATAGTTTATTTTCTTTTCCTCAAGTATATCCATATTTGCACGGATAACTTCCGGGTAAGAAGTTACGATAGGACAGTTGTAATGATTATTTGCCTTTTCGTCTTTGTACCTCTCATAAGGTATACAGGGATAGAAAATGTTCTCTACACCCTTTTCTACAAGATTCATTATGTGTCCGTGAACAAGCTTTCCGGGATAACACACAGACTCGGACGGCATTGTTTCCATACCGAGTTTAAATATATCCTTTGAACTCTGGTCAGACAATACTACTCTGTAACCGAGAACAGTAAAGAACGTAAACCAGAACGGATAGTTTTCGTACATATTGAGAACGCGGGGAATACCTATTGTACCTCTTGCCTTATCCGCAGCAATAGGCTCATAATCAAACAATCTCTTATATTTGTACGCAAAAAGATTCGGGACATCGCTCTTCTTTTCACTCTTTATGCCCCCCTCGCCTCTTTCGCAACGGTTACCCGTTATGAAGCTCTTACCGTTTGAGAATTTGTTTATAGTGAGCAAGCAGTTATTAGCGCATCTTCCGCAACGAGCCTTTACAATATTTGTAGTTATCATCGATGCGTCTTCAATTGACAGGAGTGTTGTTTTCTTATCCTCGCTGTAACGCTGTTTTGCAATAAGCGCACAGCCGTACGCACCCATAAGTCCTGCAACATCAGGTCTTACAGCCTCTCTGCCGGATATAATTTCGAAACATCTGAGAACCGCATCATTATAGAATGTACCGCCTTGTACGATTATCTTGCTTCCCATCTCAGCCGGGTCTTTTATTTTAATAACCTTAGTAAGTGCATTCTTTATTACAGAGTACGACAAACCGGCTGAAATATCGGCAACCGAAGCGCCTTCTTTCTGAGCCTGCTTTACTCTTGAATTCATAAATACCGTGCATCGAGAACCGAGGTCAACCGGTTTTTCACCGTGCAATGCCTCTTTTGCAAACGATGTAACGTCCATTCCGAGTGATGTCGCAAATGCCTCAATAAAAGAACCGCAACCCGAAGAACAAGCCTCGTTAAGCATAATGCTCTGGATAACGCCGTCACGGACTTTAAGACATTTCATATCCTGACCGCCGATATCAAGTATGAACTCAACACCGGGAAGGAATTTTTCAGCAGCTCTGTAATGCGCAATAGTCTCAATCTCGCCCTCATCGACACCGAGTGAAGATTTTATGAGACCCTCACCGTAACCGGTTACGGCACTGTAAACAATCTCAGCACCCTCGGGAAGTCTTGAATAAGCGTCCTTTAATATTGACAAAGCGGAATTGAACGGGCTGCCGTAATTGCTACCGTACCATGAGTGAAGTATCTCGTCATTTTCACCCATAAGCACAGCCTTTGTCGTGGTAGAACCGGCGTCTATTCCGAAGAAACATTTTCCTTTGTATGTGGAAATATCGCCTCTCGGAGCTTTCTCCGCATCGTGTCTTTCTTTAAACTCTTTGTAATCCTCTTCGTTTTCAAAAAGCGGTGCAAGTCTGACAACTTCTTCGCTCTTTGTTTCAAATATTTTAGGAAGTCTTGTTATGACTTCTGCAATCGGTAAAGCTCTGTACTTCTCAGAAACAAAAGCACAACCCATAGCAACAAAAAGATGTGAATTTTTAGGAAATACTACATCATCGTCTGTAAGTTTAAGAGTATCAATAAATCTTGCACGAAGCTCTGACAAATAATTAAGAGGTCCACCTAAAAAAGCAACCTTTCCTTTTATCTGACGACCGCACGCAAGACCGCTTATCGTCTGGTTTACAACAGACTGGAATATCGATGCCGCAATATCCTCTTTAGCCGCACCCTCATTGAGAAGAGGCTGGATATCAGTTTTCGCAAAAACACCGCAACGAGCTGCAATCGGATATATTGTCGTATGCTTTTTAGCAAACTCATTAAGTCCCATAGCATCTGTCTTAAGAAGGATAGCCATCTGGTCAACAAATGCACCTGTACCGCCTGCGCAAGTACCATTCATACGTTGCTCGACAGGATTATCAAAGAACGTAATCTTTGCATCCTCTCCGCCGAGCTCTATGGCAACATTTGTCTCGGGGATCAAGCACTTTACAGCCTCTGCAGATGCGATAACTTCCTGAACAAAAGGAAGAACAAGCCAATCAGCAACAAGCATACCGCCGGAACCCGTAACGGCAAATGTAGCATCATAATCTTTGTATATCTCAAGGGCATCTCCCAATATTTCGTAAATCGTCTTTCTTATATCAGAAAAATGTCTTTGGTACTTACTGTAAATCAAATTACCGTCATCGTCAATAACTGCAATTTTTACAGTGGTTGAGCCGACATCAAGACCTATATGTAAAACAGATTTTTTGTTTTCTTTTATCAAATCATCCTGTCCCATCAATTGCCTCCGTAATATTAAAAACATCTATTGTATATCAATTTCATCAAAAAACATAACACGCCAATTTAACTTATTCATTATAAAATTTTTATATGTAAAAGTCAAAAATTTTAATGTGCTTTTTTATTAATTTTCTGAAAATTATTACATAAAAAAGCGCGTGAAACCATATTGTTCCACACGCCTGTTTTTACCAATAACGGTTGCCTCCCGGGCGTCCGCCTCCACCGGGCATTCCGCCACCAGGCACACCTCCGCCCATGCCGCCGGATGCACCATACACAATGCTTGATAATGTTATATTTTGCGAATACGAACCTGCCGTAACAGTGTAATTTCCGCCGACACTCAGTCCGGGGCAGGTTATCACAACAGAAGAATATATCTTTTCCGGTGAATACTCTGCCAAAACTTTGCCATTACTGTCACTCACGGTAATTTTGCTTCCGGCTGATTGATTTCCGACATTGAGAAGCATCGCTCCTTGTGTGGAAGAATTTCCGAATCCTGCAGCCATACCGCTGCTACCTGCCGCTATGCATATACCACCTGTCGCCACAGCCGAGGTTCCGTAATCAAAAGCTCCGTTTCCGCTGTTTGTCGGGCCCGAAACATAGACCGCTCCTCCGCTTACGATAATACTTCCGTTTGAGTCTATTCCGTCACCGCTTGCATTCACATTTACAGTTCCGCCTGTAAATTTTATGTAGGCACTGCCATCTGCATCAAAGGCACCGCCCATACCGCCGAATCCGCTTGCATCATTTCCGCCCGCTGCATTGAGGCCGTCATCACTTGCAGTAACACTTACCGTTCCGCCGCTTATATCTATTGTCAGACCTTCCAGACCTTCGTAGCTCTGTTCAATTTTAAGAGTTCCGCCTTTTACGATGAACGCATTGTCACAATGAACGCCGTCATCACCTGACTTTATCTCTGCGGTGCAATTTTCTATTGTTATATTTGAATTTGAATGTATGGCATCATCTTGCGAATCGATACTGAATACACCGGATGTTATCACAAGATTTCCGCCTGCCTTTACCCCTTTCGTACTGACAGTATCGGTTTCGACCTGACTGCTGTCGCCCCATGGATTACGACCGCCGAAAGAATCTCCGCCGTTTGATGTCGCATTTTTACTTCCGCTGCCTGTCGTAATATTAAACTCTCCGCCCGAAATTTGCATATACGCAGAAGCACTGATGCCATCGCCCTCTGTATCAAGAGTAAACTTTCCACCCGTTATACACATATATCCGAGAGTCGTGTCGTCCGAATTTTCCGCGTGGACGGCGTCCTTTCCCGACTTTATATTAAACTCACCGCCGCCTATATTTACGGAATCTTTACCTGCAATACCGTGGCTCGCGGCTTCTATATTGTACTTTCCGTTCACAATCGAAAGCGTATCTTTAGAAACGATTCCGTGTCCTGCAGACGCATCTATATCAAGCGTTCCGGAGCCTGTAAAAACCAAATCACCTTTTGAGAAAATTACTGAATCAATGTTATTCTCATCAATTGCAGTATACGTACCACCGTTTTTCAGCACATTCCGACTTAATTCATCAAGTGAAACAGTCACTTCCGCAGCCTTTCTCACATACAGTGCCGCCGATGTCTTGGATGTGACGGATGCGTTTTTCAAAACAATGTTTACATCCTGTTTTGCAGCTTCGACAATTATCATACCGTTATCAAGACTTCCGGAAACTACATAAGTTCCGCCTGCGCAAATTACCGCACGACATCCGTCTACCGTAACTACATTGCTGTCACAGACGATCTCAGTATTTTTAAGCAATATTTCGACAATTTCGTCAGGATTATAAACAATCTCGTCAGGCACATCACCAAAAAGCTCATCTTCACCCAAAACCGACTCAAATGTCGCATCAGGAGTAGCAGATATGTCAACGCTCTGCTGTGGTAAATCAGGTTTACCTTTGTCAGGCGCATCGCCTTTATCAGTCTTATCACCACAACCTCCGAAAATCAACGCACATATAATTAAGATTGCAATGATATATTTAGTTTTTCTTTTCATAAGAACACTTCGCTTTCTTATCCCCACAACAAAAGAATACACGAATATGCTTAATTTTATCTTAAAATATATAAAAACGAATTTACTTTTTTGTAAAATATAAAATAATTTCCCGGGAAAATCTATACACAACCCTTTCAAAATTACCGATACCGATTTATGAAAGAATTGTGTATAGATTTTTAGTTAATATTGTATCAACCATTCGGGCTTATTCAAAATCGTCGATACCGATTGTTGGAAAGAATTATGCAGAGTTTTTAGATAATATTAAATTCAATTTTTGGGAAATAGTAAAAAGCTTCTATATCTGTTAACATCCCCTTGGGTGTTGCCCAAGCGGTGGCGGTTATTCTCCTCCGTTTCTCTAGTGTAGTACCGGCGCGTTTTAACGCGACCTTACATAAGAGAAGGGAGGTGTGGTGCTTGTGTCAGACTATGAGCTACTTATTATAGTTCTAACTATTATTAGTTTAATCCTGAACAATAAAAAGCAAAAAAAGTAACTGCCCCAACCCCAATGGCTCAGTTACTTTTTAACTTGAACTAAGAGGAGTATAACCGCTATCGGCAACACCCTCTTTATATTATTATATTACTTTAGTTTTGAATTGATGTCAATACGACATCTCATTATACATTATCCCAACATAAAAAACTGCCCCGAAAACTATACAGAATTCGGGATAGTTTTTTATACTATTATTCAAATTCAATCAATCTCATCAAGCCTTCAAAATCGCCTTGTGGAACGTCTTTTTACCTTTACGGATTTTTACTCCGTTTTTGAGAGCGTCTGCCGAAATTGTCGCATTTACCGCTGCAACTTTTTCTTCGTCAACGTATACACCGCCCTGCTGAACGAGACGTCTCGCCTCACTCTTTGTCGGTGCTAAGCCGCATACAACGAGCAAGTCCATAATGCCGATCTTACCGTCTGTAAGCGCACTTTCGTCAAGTTCTGTTGTAGGCATATTAGAATCATCACTTCCGCCTGCAAAAAGCGCCATAGAAGCCTCTTTTGCCTTTTTAGCTTCTTCCTCTCCGTGAACCAAAGCAGTAAGTTCATAAGCAAGAATATCTTTTGCCTTGTTAAGTTCAGCGCCTTCCCACTTATCCATTTTGTCGATTTCCTCAACAGGAATAAATGTGAGCATTCTGATACATTTAAGAACGTCAGCGTCGGAAACATTTCTCCAATACTGATAGAACTCAAACGGAGAAGTTTTGTTCGGATCAAGCCATACAGCACCGCTTGCAGTCTTACCCATCTTTTTACCCTCGGAATTCATAAGGAGCGTGATAGTCATAGCATACGCGTCTTTTCCGAGTTTCTTACGGATAAGCTCTGTACCACCGAGCATATTTGACCACTGGTCATCACCACCGAACTGCATATTACAGCCGTACTCTTTAAACAAATGATAAAAGTCATAAGACTGCATAATCATATAGTTAAACTCAAGGAATGAAAGTCCTCTCTCCATTCTCTGCTTGTAGCACTCTGCACGAAGCATATTATTTACAGAGAAGCAAGCACCTACCTCACGGAGAAGCTCTACATAGTTGAGTTTCAAAAGCCAATCAGCGTTATTTACTGCGATAGCAGCATTTTCTCCCTCAAAGTCGATAAAACGTGACATCTGCTTTTTAAAGCACTCGCAGTTGTGCTGAATAGTCTCAGGAGTGAGCATAGAACGCATATCTGTTCTGCCGGAAGGGTCTCCGATATAGCCTGTACCGCCGCCGAGAAGAACAACGGGCTTGTTACCTGCAATCTGAAGTCTTTTCATAAGGCAAAGTGCCATAAAATGACCTACATGGAGTGAATCTGCGGTCGGGTCAAATCCGATATAGAATGTCGCCTTACCGTTATTCACCAATTCTTTTATCTCGGGCTCGTCCGTAACCTGTGCAATCAAGCCTCTTGCTACCAATTCATCGTAAATTTTCATTATAAAAACACTCTTTTCATTAAGATTTATTATCTAAAAAATACCAACAAAGTATATCATTTAAACAACTTTATGTAAAGCCGTTGTGAAATGCAAAGTCCACCCTTTTGTTATGCTGAAATACGCTCTCTTTCCTCAACCTCTTGTATGAAAGTTATTATCGCACTGTCATACTTTTCCGAGTCAAGCGGTCTGAGCAATGAATGTTCTCCGTTTTCAAACCATATTATATTTTTGTTTTCGGAGCCGCACTTATCGTACAGACACTCCGCTTTTTCGGGAAGCGAGTACAAATCAGCTGTTCCGTGGAGCATCAATATCGGAGTCGTAAGCTCGTCAATAACTTCTATCGGGCCGTTTTTCATTGAATGTCCTGTATGTAATACCATCATCATATTTATCATAGCCATTCCGGGGAATACCGGTTTTTTGAGTTCTATCATATGATTTTTAAAGGACTCATAGAAATTCGGATACATACCCTCTGCGACAAATCCTCTCACACAATCCGGCTTGTTTTGAGCGGTCAACGCAAACAGACAACACGATGCACCAATACAGCAACCATGCAAATAAACAGCTTCTGTATGATGATTTTTCTGCAGATATTCTATCCACGCTATCAGATCTTTGTGTTCTTCAAATCCGATGGTGTTGTACTCACCGTCGCTTAATCCGTGAGCACGCTGGTCGATAAATAACACATTACAACCTGCAAGTATGTACGGTCTTGAAAAATAATACGAATATTCAAGTGCCTCTGTTCTGCCTGAAACCAATATCGCAGTCTTTGTCGCACCCAAATCGTAAAATTCTCCGTAGAGATTTAATCCTTCATTTACTATATGTACATCAACTTTTTTGTCAGCAAACTGAGAAATCCACTCTTTTCCCTCGTTATACATTCTTACGTGAGTAGGGTCATCGCAAGAGCATTCTCTTGCCCACTTTTCTTTTTTGGTGCGTTTGAGATGCATGATATACATTATTTCAGACACTATAAGATTCGGACAAAGAAACAAAAACACAAGCGCAATAACGGTAACTATCGCACTTACTCTCAATATTCCAGGCAAAATTTCAGCTAAAAATGGTGGAATTAAAATCATTGCGCGGTTCCTTTCTTTGTAGTTCTGCCGAATTTTTTATCTTCGGCTATTCTGCGATCGAGTTCTGCTTTAAGTTCAACACACTTATTGTATACAATACTGTTCAATTCGGCAATATCTTCTTTTGACGGATATGCAAGCGGACAGTAATCAGAAAGAATTATCGGTTTTCCTATTATTATATGAGTTCTTTTGAGCCAACCGTAATTTCCGTCGCTTATTATCGGAATTATCGGTTTGTCAGCTCGTTGAGCGATAATTATATATCCGTACTTAAAATCTCTCATATTTCCGTCCGTTGTTATATATGCTTCGGGAAAAATCTGTACTACACGACCTTTTCTGAGCAAAGAAACACTTTCATCAACAAACTTCATACCGTTTACATCACGGTCAGAAAGAATTCCTCCGAATATACTCATGATCCATTTTTTGAAAGGTGTTTGGGCAACGTCACTTCGCATCACAACATAAAGTTTGCGAAATATCACCGCATACGCCGTCATCATATAGTCAAACACATGAAAATGATTTGATACAACGAGTGCACCGCCTTTTATGTATCTGCCTTGCACCGATTTATCTTCGTAATAAGTTTTTCTTTTAAAAAATGCAAGTTGCAAAATCCATGCGTTCAGCATTCCGTACCATCGTAAAAACTCTCTCATCAGCCTAACCTCTCCGATAAAACGCGTTCAATATCATCAATCGAATACCTGAAATTCTCCGGTTCAAAATCAAGCTTTATTCCGTAAACTTCGTCGATTTTTCCGAGCAGGCAGAAATAATCAAGACTCGAACCGCCAAGTTCGTTGAAGAAGTGAGCATTGTTTGAAATACTCTTTTCATCGATATCCAATATATCCGCAACAAGCACGCGAAGTTCTGATTTAAGTTTTGTGTCGGCACTTTCAGAAGTTTCTTTTTCTGCCTTGTCTATACTGTCAAACAGCTTTATTCTGCCTTCATCAAGAGCTTTTCTTACATAAGCCCTACTGACTTTTATACCGTTTGAACCGTTTAATGCATCATATGTAAAATACGTTTTGTAAATATTGTACGCAGCGGGAAGCTTTGAATAACCCTTTTCAATATCTGACATCAAATCAATCTTTTGCTCATCGGTAATATTTTCCGGAAGTTCAACTATCATCATCAATCGGGAATTCTCGCTGTCACCCATTACAACATAATTTTTAGCACCGGGCAATGTAAATATTTGCTCCGCAAAATCCGGATTAAGATTTTCCCCGTCTGCACCGAAAACTATATCAGATGAACGACCTTTTATAAAAAATCTTCCGTCACAATCAACACTCATTATATCACCGGTATCAAAATATCCGTCATTTTTCTCAAGCTGACCGTCAATTATCATTTTCTTGCAGACAGACTCGCCCTTTACACACAATTGTCCGTTTTCACCGATTTTATATTCGGCAGTCCTCACAGGGCGACCAATAGAAGCTTCCAATCTTTTGTTTATTTTTTTAGAAAGTTCAACGGAAGTTATTCCGAGTTCGGTCATTCCGTATCCGTTTACAAGCGGATAGCCTATCGCATTGAAAAATTTTAAAGTATCTTTTTTTACTGCACTACCGCCGGTAATACAAAGAACTATACTTTCACCGAAAAGTACCTGCCTGATATTAGCAAATGCTCTCTTTGCAAAAAATCTTCCCAAAGGCGCACAAACACTCTGTAATCCCACGGAATTCCTTACTGCTTTTTCAAATTTATTTTTCAAGTTTTCGTTGGAATTTAATTTTTTTCTTACCGACTTTTCTATATTCTCCCAAAACAGAGGAACCGAATATATATGTGTCACTCTGCAATCTCTTATAGTTGACAGAATATGTTCAGGTGACATATCAGGAGGAAATATAAAAACAGATTGCCACATCGAATACCAAAGGAATACTGCCTCAAGTCCGAAAATGTGATACAGCGGCAAAAATACAAGTTGCCTCGGTACACTTCCGCGTTTTTCACCCGTTACAAGGGAAGAATTTTCCTGCATTATATGTACGGCATTTGTTATCTGCGCAGTTATCTCACGACCCGTATAAATACATATTTTCTTTTTAAGTGTCGTTCCGCTTGTCGATAATGCAAAAGAATCACCAAATGTAACATCGGGAAGAATACTTTCACACGAAACAAGCGCATCGTATGAAATCACCTTGGCAGCTGTTTTCGGTGCAACACCTAAATATATCGTATACTCTCCGCCGAGCTGAAAAAGCATCTCATCGGAGAATGATATCGGTTGACGAAGATTTATAAGATACGGATAATTACCGCTCATCAAAATCCCCCAGAACATAGAAAACCACTCAGGTCTGTTTTCTGCGTACAAGCCTATATATTGTCCTGCGGACTTTGTCTTTTCATAAATACCGGCAGCTACTTTCTCTGCCTCTTCTCGAACCCGTCCGTATGTTTTATAACGTCTTTTGCCGACATAAAAAGCATCCTCAACCATTATTTTTTCAGGGCATGAAAAAATAACGTCAAAAACGTCCTTAAGACGCTTTTGACTGTTATTTAAAAAGTATACATTTTTCTTAATCGTTTTTTTAACAGAAGACATTAAGAGAACTCCGAATATTTTTATTTATTTTCTTTACCCATCAGTGCGATTGACTTAGGTAAGAAAATAGCCAATACAAATGCGAGCATACACAAAGTTGCAATTATCAGTGTCATATACGGAACAAATCCGCTCTGCTTGAGGAACACCAAAATCACACCGGAAGCAATACCTGCCGCAATACCCTCGAAAAGTCCCTGTACTGCAAAGTACATTGAAGATACACAAATACCTGTACGTTCATTTTCGGAAGCTGCAAGCTGTGAAGGAATTGTATATGCGACTGAGAAGAATGCACCGATAGCAAAAGATGCTATGACGGCACACACGATAGCACCTATAAGAAGAGATGTGCCGGTGAACAATTCCGCACAGATAAACATTCCGACCATTGCACATGAAAATGTAACCAATATGTACTGCAAACCGAACTTTATACCAAATTTCTTCACAAACTTATTGTAAAGCTGTAATGTGAACGGCACCGGTGCAAAAGATGATGCCATTACAAAAGTCATATTAAGACCCGATGTTGAGAAGAATTCATTAATTCCGCTGAGGAACAACTGTAATCCCATATTCATTACGGAAATAACAAACAACCAATAGAGGAAGGCTTTATTTGAAAAAGATGTTTTAAGTGCAAGTATGAAGTTTACACCTTTTGCATCTTTCGGAAGTTCATTCTCTTCGAGTTTCGCTAAATCAGCCTTTCTGTTTGAAGGTTCTTTTATCAGGAAGAAAGGAATAAGCATTGTGAGAGCCAAAGGCATAAATATAAGTGCTACTATTCTGATATTTATACCCATTCCAACAAATACAGGAACAAGTGCAAAGCTCAACGAGAAGTATACTACATCGCATATTGACTTTACATTTGAAAGAAATACTCTGTCCTTGTCATTATCAACAATCTCAGCAAATGTCGCGTAGTAAGTGAGCATTGTGAGAGTATATGCAGCATAGAAAACAGCAAGTAATCCTGCAAACCAAAGTGTATTAGCAAGACCTTTTTCGGAACTTAACGGAAAAAGGAACAACACATAAGCAACAAGCATCGGAATAAATCCGATAGCTATCGCAGGACGTCTTCTGCCCCATCTTGTACGCAGATTGTCAGTTACCGATGACAACGGAATATCAATAATACCGTCAATCGCCTTCGTTACCAGAATCAATGTTCCCCAAAGCGCAGCTATTACAAGATCTTTCCCGAGGTAAGTCCAATTCGCAACATTATCTACAAAACCTCCGACCAAAAGAGCGCTGCAAAGATATGTACCCACTATCATATTGAGCATATTTACGCCCAATCCGGAACATCCGTATAATATCAGTTTCCATTTCTTCGAAATTTTCTTCATATTCTCACCTTTTTAAATTTATTTTATTGCTATATATCATTCAAAAGAAATCAATGTCGCAAAATTTTTACTATTCGTTTCAACGGCATCTGTTTCAATACCGCTGTACTTATTCCCTGTAATTTTCCGGATATTCTCTATCTCCGACAATTCCGCATCTCCCGCAAAGAATGTTATAACGTCCCAATCTTTTGATCGGCACACATTATCTATTACTTCTTCGCAGCAATCCGAAAAATCATCTCTGCACGAAAGCACCTCATCACCGTAAACACCGATATAATCGCCCTCGTTTATGCGTACTTCACCATACTTAGAATCCTTTACGGCTTTTATAATCTTTACAGAGTAAATGTTTTCTATAACACATCTTACAGTTTCTTCTACAATCGAAATATCACTCTCGTCAAAATCTATCATTGAAAGTGCCGCATAGCACTCCGCATCAGATTTTGTATCAAAAATGATTACATTTCTGTTATACAAATCCTTTGCTTTTAGTGCGGCCAATGTTGAATTTTTGCTGTTAGGAAATACTAAAATATTCTCCGTATCCGCGCATTCAAACGCTTTAAGATAATCAGTAACGGCAGGCTGTACATTTCCGTGAGAATATATGACAATGTCAGAACCCATATTTACAAAAATATCCTTCATATTATCATCAGAGGTCACCGAAATTACCGAAAATTCACCGAAACGCTCCTCTTTTAATATCTCCACACCAGGTTGTTTATTTTGGCTTTGCAACAAAGTGTGTTGAACACTCATATTCTCTATTTTTATACTCAGAAATTCTCCGTATCTATGAGCGAAAGCCATCACCTTCTCGGGACTGTCCGTATGCACGTGAACCTTTATTTTGTCACCCTCAAAAACAGTTACAACAGAAGTTCCGATTTTTTCAAGTTCTGCGGTAAATGATTGCTCGTCAGGCTCATCATAGGCTTCAAGTAACTGCAACAAAAACTCGGTGCAATAACCTTCCGTAAACTCACTGTTTTTATCAAATGAAGAATAATCCACAAAGCCATCGTTATCAAGTTCCGTAGTATCAGATTCTATAGGCGTACCGTCTATATATTTCTTCACACCTTCAAAAAAGTATACAAACCCCGCAGCACCGCTGTCACAAACACCGGCAGCTTTCAACACAGGCAAAAGTTCAGGAGTTCTCGCAAGAGAAACCCTTGCCTTCTCAAGAAATAATTCTATTATGTCGTCGATGTACTCTACACCCGACTCATACTTAGCCTGTACGTATTCAGACGCCTCACGCATAACTGTCAGAACAGTACCCTCTACGGGATTGGCAACAGCTTTGTAAGCATAAGAAGTGCCTACTCGAAGTGCATTTACAAAGTTGCCGCAATCAGCAACAGCCTTATCAAAAAAGCATTTGGAAAAGCCGTAAAAGAATTGCGAAACTATAACGCCGGAATTACCGCGTGCACCGAATGTAACAGCCTTTGCATAAGCCTTTGATAACTCGGAAAGTTCTCCCGGATTATTTTCGATAGCTTTGTAGCCGTTATGCAAAGTGCTGACCATATTTGTTCCGGTATCTCCGTCAGGCACCGGAAAAACATTCAGATCATTAACCTCCGCAATATGAAGTTTCAGGTTTTTTATACCGCTCACTATTAAATTTTTGTAGTTATATCCGTTTAGTGTATCAAACATATACTAACAATACCTCTTTGCGGTTTATCACTTGCCCGTAATACGTGCAATAACTTCTTTTTCTGCTGACATATCATCAGAAACAGGATTTCCGAAATAATATGCGGCTATCATACCGGGGCCTATATTTGCTCCGCAACCACTGAACACATCTGTCATAAAGACTTTTTTAGGTTTTAACTCTTTTTCAATCATAGCTTTGAGAGTTTCACCGTATTCGCGGCGATCAGACTGTGAAATGATAACGTAATTATTTTCTATATCGACCGCTGTTAATCTCATATAAGCAACCGTAAGTTCGAGCGCCTTCTTTATGCCTTTTGTTTTTGTCAACGTCGAAACATATCCGTCAGCATTACAGTCACCCATCGGTTTTACTCCTGCAAAAGACCCCATAATAGCCTTTCCCATGGTTATCCTTCCGCGACGTGCAACAAACATCAAGTCATCAATGGGACCCATCTGATGCACGCAATTCTTATTATCCTCAAGCCATGCGACGATTTCTTCTATCGACTTTCCGGAACGCTTCAAATCACACGCGTAGCATACAAGTAAACCGAAAGCGCCTGACATTCTGTAAGTGTCAATATTGTATATAACAGCATCAGGATAAGATTCTTTTATACGATCCGCTGCCGTGCATGAAATACTGTATGTAGAAGAAATCTTAGAAGAAATAGACATACTCAATATAGCATAACCATCTTTTACATAATGTTCAAAAGCAGCATAGTACTCGTCAATATTCGGAGGAGCTGTCGTTATCTTTCTTTTCTTATCAGACAAAATTCTGTAAAAATCTTCGCAAGCTATAAGCGACCAATCAAGGCGCGTATCAATCTCGTTTTCACCATCAATATTTATATGACCGCACAAATAATCCTCAAGTCCGAAATAAGACCTTATCTCTTCTGAAATATCACATGTTATATCCGGTAAAATGACAAATTTATTCATATTGAAATCCTCCGCTTCTGGGTTTGCAAAATTAAAATTTATACCGTCGAATTTTAACATAATATGACGTACAAAGCAACAATTCATATATTCCATTGACAAACATCCGATGTGTTATTTACAATTATATTGTCTATACATAGTCGGTACTGCCATTACATAACAAAGTTGACGGGATGGTTACATATATGATTGAAACAGAAAACAAATACGAAGCAATTGATATATGCGAAAAAGACACACTCTCCGTAAGATTTCTATATAACACTTCTGTCGGCAGAGCGTTTCTGAAATTGCTTATAAAACCGTCATTGTCGAAATTTGTCGGAAAATATATGAATTCAAAATTATCATGCGTATGGATAAAGGGATTTATAAAGCGAAACAGCATAGATATGTCGCAGTATGAGGACAGAAAATACGGTTCATTTAATGACTTTTTTATCCGAAAAATCCTTCCGGACAAAAGATCTGTTGAACTTAATCCTAACGCACTTATTGCGCCCTGCGACAGTAAACTTTCAGTATACAAAATAAATTCTGATAGTGTGTTTTCGATAAAACATTCATCATACACAATAAATGATCTTCTTCAGAACGAGGAAATTTCAAAAGAATACGAAAACGGATATTGCTTTATTTACCGTCTGACGACCGACGATTATCACAGATATTCACACATCGACGACGGGAAAATTATATATATAAAATACATTAACGGTGTACTTCACACCGTCCGCCCGATTGCACAAAACCGCTACCCTATTTTCGCTCAAAATTCAAGGGAATATACGATTATCGAAACTGAAAATTTCGGAAAAATCGTACAAATTGAAATCGGAGCGCTCCTCATAGGTAAAATTTCAAACAACAAAGAGCAAACCGTTGTAAAGCGCGGTGAAGAAAAAGGAATGTTCGAATTCGGCGGGTCAACAATCGTTGTGCTTTTCAAAGACGGCACAATAGCACCTGACAGTCAGATACTTGCAAACACCGAAAACGACAAAGAAACCGTTGTAAAGTTAGGTATGAAAATCGGTGAAAAACTTTAAATTTTACAAGAACTTTAAAGCAAATGCGAAAGCCGTAAGAACAATAAGGAATAAGAAACTATAAACCGAGAAAACTTTTATATAATATCTGGTATGACCCGGATTGTGTTTTGTATACTCTCTGAAAGTAATAAGACTTGCAAGCGACGATATCAAAGTACCGACGCCGCCTATATTAACACCAAGCAACAAATCAGTATAATTTTCCGTAAACTGCGACAAAAGTATTGCAGACGGCACATTGCTCATGACCTGACAACTGAGGATACTGAAAAGCAACGTGCTTTTATCCATGAGCGTTGAAAAGAATTCTTTTACAATGTCTATTCTCGCAACATTTCCCGCAAAAATAAAAAAGAAAACAAACGTAAAAAGAAGCGGATAATCTACCTTCTTCAGTGCACTTCTGTCAGCAATCAGAAGCACAATCGTTATAACTATAAGACCTATCCAGTAAGGTATCCATCTGAAAACAATGATTATCGACAACGCAAAAAGAACCAGATACAAAACAGTCTTTGCACGAGGGAGTCTCACAATATCGTATTTCATCGTAAGCGGCTCCGGCTTTACAAAAATCATACAGCAAACAGTAATCATTGCTATGGACAACATAAAAGGAATCACCATAATCTGAATAAACTCAAGATTAGGAATGTGAAATTTGTTATACAAATATAGATTTTGCGGATTTCCGAAAGGAGTCAGCATACCGCCTAAATTTGCGGCAATATTCTGCATAATAAATGTAAACGCCATATATTTTTCTTTGCCGGTTTCGGAAAGAACAAAATATCCGAGCGGCAGAAAAGTAAGCAGTGCCATATCGTTTGCAATGAGCATCGAACCTATAAATGTTATATACACTAATGCAAGTACACTCATCCTGGCATTTTTAAACTTCTGGACTACCTTCTTTGCAAGCGTATAAAAAAACTTTATATTCTTAAGAGCACAGACAACAGCAAGAACGCAGAAAAGACAAGTCAATGTCTTAAAATCAAAATATCCCAAATACTCTTTGTCGAACGGTACAAAAACACATGACAAAGTAGCCGCCGCAAAGGCGATCAACATTACCGTATTCTTTTTTACAAACTCCTTTATTGCAACCATTGCTGTAAATCTCACTAAAAAAATATTATCCGCAAAAAATTGCAAGGCACTCACAAAAACGGAATGCCTTGCAAAAATTATCTCTTACAAGTAAAAACTATTATTCAGCCTCTACAACATCAGCATCGGGAGCGTTTTTCTTAACACTTGCGATACCGTTCTCGCAACTTGCTTTTGCCTTGTAACCTTCGGATGTAGCGATAACTTCTCCGTTTTTAGCTTTGAGTCTGAAACGGAACTCGCCTGCCTTGTCTGTATAAAGTTCGAACTTAGGATGCTTAACTGTCTCAATGTTCTCAACTGTCTGATCCTCGATATCACCTACACAGTTAGCCTTTACACTGTCTACACCTTTGAGACAAGCAGCCTTTGTTGTGTAAACTTCTGAAGTAGCAATAACTTCACCATTACCTGCCTTAAGGTCAAACTTAAAACCTGTAGCAGTTTCTTTAATTACAAATTTTCCCATTACTATCAATTCCTTTCAAAATAATTTTGGAAATATATTAGTATTTTAACACAAATTTTACTTATTGCAAATATATACTTTAAACCCAACTCGGTTCAAACACTGACGGATTTTTCTCTATATATCTGTCTAATGCTTCGTACGCATTACTTCTGGCAATACTGTACTCGCCTATGTCATCGTATGTCTTGCCTCTTATAAAATATTTACCTAATTCGAAATCGACTTCATAATATCCGTATTTTATCGCATCAGATAAATGACGTTTTGATTTTGCAGACACAGTACTGTTAGAATCACCCGCAAGCTGTACAAGGTACGGTATGCCCTCGTCACCGAGTTCTGCGATTGTATCCACATCAATATTTATAAGGTCTTTGCTCTTGTAAGCCTCATAATTGTACATAGCGACCACTGAATTTACATTTACCGTTCCGAGAACCACCAATATGATTCCTGCAGTAACAAGTGCAGTGCGTAGAACTCTGACCTTAGACATAAACAATCTGAACATTATACTTATAAATACAATTGCAAGGAATACCATAAATGCACTGGTAGTTATTCTGAGTCTTGTCATACCGAAACTATCAATGTACAAAATCATTTTTGACAAAGCAGTCGATATTATAACCAGTGTAAATATTCCTATAAAGAGACAAAGAATTCTCGATGCAACACAGATTTTGTTGTTCTTTTTACGAGAGAGCAAAAGAACTAAAAAGATTATTAACAAATTTATGGCAGCAATTACGCTCATCTCGAAGAAACCTCTTCTGGCATAAGCTGCAACGGTGAATGAATAATCATCCGGCAAAAATCCGCTGAAGGCACTGAAGAAATATGCAAGCTGCGAGAAAAGATATGTAAGATAGCAAAGTGATAAAACCGACAAGAATGAAATAACAACTGTATTCTCTATTCCTTTGAAACTACTCTCTTTTTCCTCAGGAGCTTTTATCTTTTTAAGCGCAAAGCAATAAGCAAGTACGAACGGCGCAATCATCAATCCGATTATTATCTGGAATATTGTAAGTGACATATTTTCGGTTATTTTACTTGCCAGTCCGCTGAACGCCGCATCTGATGATATAAGAAGCGGTAATACAACAAAAAGAACCGGCATCGAACAAAGTATACCAATCATAACTTTTCCGACACTTACACGCTTTTCGCCTTTTGATGCAAATAATGATGCAAGCGACTTGGGCATAGACCCAAAAGAACCTTTGAAAATCGCACGGCAAATACGGCCGATTATACCAAGGTCACCTTTGTCCGGATTGGAATTTACAAGAGAATCAAACCAAACCGTAGAAAGCATCAGAACAGAAACAAAACTCCAAAATCGAACCTCACCGTTCGAAGTAACACCGAAAACCAACGATACCAGACAAGACAGAATCCCGCACACAAATGGAAAAAATCTTATTTTTGTATTTTTACCGGCAAAGTATATGGTCATCAAAACAAATCCGAGCAATGCTACAGCAGAAAAACCTGCCTGAAAACCACCCCACAAACCGAAAATCGTAAACAGAATCGTTAATACAAAAAACAACAATCCGAACAAACTATCCTTGCGACTCATATCAAACAAATTTGATACAACCGGCGGTTTCGGATTCGGATACTCAACTTTTTTCATACCGCTGTCATCGGTAACCACAAACGAAGTAAACATTTCATCCATTCTAATCACTCCTTCTCATCAGGTATATATTTCAAAATATCACCGGGCTGACAATCCAGCACCTTACAAATACTTTCAAGGGTCGAAAAACGCACTGCCTTCGCCTTTCCTGTTTTAAGGACGGAAAGGTTTGCCTGCGTAATTCCGATTCTTTCTGCAAGTTCTGCCGAAGTCATACGACGAGTCGCCAGAACTATATCAAGATTAACTTCTATCATTCAGACTTTCCTTTCATATTGTAAGATCATTTTCCGCTCTGAGCTCAACGGCACTTTCCATAACATTTTTAAGCACTCGCAGAAGCATACCGGTAAAACCGCCTGCAGCTGCTATCGCAAAAAACGGCAAATAGAAAAATCCGCTTATCAACGTGATTATACCTATCGCAAAACAACACCACGATACAGCCTTTAAAAGCATCACATTCCGGGAAATAAAAACATTGTCCGCTTTTATATTAAAAAGCAATTTCAATAGTGCACCGATTATAATTACCGCAAAAAAAGCAGAAGGATAAAACGCCCACGCAAAAATCTTACCTATACGCGTAATCGCTTCCCCGCCGGCAGACAATCCTCGGAAAGCAATCATATAAATTTCAAACAATTTAGGTCCGAAAAATACCAGCACTAAAAGCATCGCCGCAACGACAAAACATACACATATCGAAAGAACGATTGATCTTTTATTACTCCACATACGACACCTCTCCAAACAAAATTTAACAATTATTACTCCATCAAAATATCACACTTTTTATTGTTTGTCAATAAATTGTTACCGTTTTTCGATAAATATATAATTTTGGAATATATAACCCTCACTACTCCGGCAGCAAAAGCGTCTAACTTTTGGTCGTACATCATTTCAACGACATTCTGATAAGACGGCATAGGCGGTACTTCATATGGTACCTCATATGGCATTTCTTTTTGAATAAGGACTTAATTTTTGCAAGGAAATTCATAAGTTACTTTTCTCCCCAAATAGCAATTATCGTTCCGTCTGATTTTATAATCACATCATACGCTCCGCCTGCTATGAGAGGATTGACATAATATGTTCTGACATAATACAAATCATTTTCTCTATCATAACAAACATCGCAACTCATCCATTCAAATATATTTCCGTTTGAATTTTCAAAATGTTCGGCTATAGCATTCTTACCAGCCTTCGCAGCGGTTTTGTAATTTTTTGAAAACCATTTGACACAAATCGCAAAGCCTTTGTTAGAATAATATCTTCTGTTTCGCGCTTTCAATTATTTCCTTTGGAACACGATAATATTTAACTATCGGAGCTAAATTCATACCATCAACAGAAACAATTTCTTCAGCGTACGGTAAAAGTGATTCATCAGGCAAAGCGTAAATTATATCTCCGTCACAATAAACGCCGTCTGCGTTTTTGGTAACATTCCCGAAAGTTTCAGCATATAAAAGCTTCACATTTTCGTTTATATACCACAATCCTTCCGACAATCTCATAGTGCAGCAAAAGAAAGCTTCATACATCTGTGCGCCAAGATAATCCCATGAGCTGTCAGCAGTTACAAGTGTATCAGTACCTGCACCACCGTTCTCTCTCTGCAATGTAGCAAAGCCATTATGATAAATTCTCGCAGCAGTTTTTCGATAATCTGCATCACCGGTAATCTTATACAGCTCTAACGCAATCATAAGTGAATCAACGATTGCACACGGCTCTGTCCAAGTGTCAGGACGATTCCACCAATTTAGATTCTGGTAAGTATATGTCATACCACCGCCGTTTACATATAAATCGTATATTTCTTTTGCACCGTTTATGTATTTTTCTTCCGATGTAACAGCGAACATACGAAGCATTCCTCTTGCGGCAGTCAAAGTGCAATGAGTCTGCACACGAAGTTCGACCTTATCAATCGACAGGTATACATCTATCATTTCATCAATCAATTTCTTTAGTTCTTCGTTTTTTGTAATTTTATATGTATGAGAAAGTCCGTCAATACTCATAAAAGCACAGCCGACATCAGTAGACAAAAGCCAATTATCACAGTAACCGATTTCACTTCCGCTGACACCGCCTGACTCAGATTCAGAACGATCAATCGGATAAGTAGAATAACTGCCTTTGGTTCGCATAAAAAGATTCTCAGTTATATTTTTTATAAAATCAAGAATAGAATCTCCGGAAAACTGTTCATAATATTCACACAATCCTCTGAGAAGCCATGAATGACCGGAAAGCTGTTGTTCTACAATAACATCAGTTCTGGTAGTACCCATATACCCTTTTTCGTTCAGTTTAGATGGAAATTTTTCAAGCATTTCTTCCATGCAAGGTATTTTTTTACCATTTATTTTGTAGTGTGATACAAAGCTTAACAAAGCACGACCTTCTTTATCTGCAGGCCACGAATAATCTTCGGGCGCAAACACCTCATCTATCTGATAGTAAGAAGACTCTGCAAGTCTTTTATAATTTAAAAATATTCGTGTACTTAATTCTTTTTCGTCAATATGTTTTATCATAATTACATTGCACCTGCTTTCGGGATTTCAGTTACAAAAAGAGTTATATTCTTACGGTTTTCTGATAAATAAATTCAATACCAAAGCTACAAATGTCAAAGCAAGCAGCATTACAAATGTATATGTGTATCCGCCGGTTGCTTCCAACACCTTATTTGACGCCGTAGCCACGAATGAACCGACCATAACTGTAAATGTCATAAGCGCCATATTGTTGGAAAAATTCTTCATGCCAAAGAATGACGAAGTAAAAGCCGCTGTAATAGTCGGGCAAGCACCGTATGACATTCCTGTAAGACACACACCGACAATGCACAAAGGCAAAGAATTTATACACACAGCCAAAAGAGTAACAGCCGCTGCACCGATAGTAAGAACATTAGCACACACCATTGTTTTACGGCATCCTATCACATCAAATACTGCACCTGTAATAATACGACCAAGACCGTTACATACAGAAAGTACACCGACCAGAGTTACAGCCAAAGTTTCCGGAGCATTAACCGAAATGACCAGATCTTTAGCAAAACTGATAACGGAGTTACCTACTGCTGCTAAAAATGATATGCATATAAATGCCATCCAGAACGACAAACGACAAAGCATCTGTTTAGATGTAAATTCCTGTTTTTCAGAGGTTTCCGTACCCACACTCCTTGAGCGTTCAGCCTTAGGGAAAACAACTTCCGAGCCGGGCTTTTTAAGTATAACGGCAGCCAACGTAAGAACAGCAAAAATAGCAACGCCCAATGCTATATACGTTGTACGCCATCCGATGCTGCTTTTAAACATAGCATCAGCAACATTTCCCAAAACAAGCGCCGAAGCACCAAATCCCATCATCAGACAACCTGAACAGAGTCCTTTTTTGTCCGGAAACCAAGAACTTACTGTTGCAATAACTACATTATAGGAAATACCGATGCCCAATCCTGCCAGAACGCCGTATGTAACATACAACAACACCACAGAAACATTATTTAAGAGCGCCGTCAGAATAAAACCAGCAGCAGACAAAACACCTGATGAAATAATAGCAACTCTGTGACCCAAACGTTTAGATATCTGCGCTCCCAAAAGACCGCCTATACAAAAGAATGTCATTGCCAGTGTAAAATTCAAAGCAAGCGCTGACGTACCCCAACCGAATTCAGCAGACAAGGGAGACTTCAATATAGACCATGCATATAAAACGCCTGCAAACAACATAGCTATAACGCCAACCACCATATAGAACCATCGTATAGATAACTTTTGATTAACCTTATCCATTATAACACTCCTATTATGTAAAATTTCCTGTGCATAGCCTTTCGGGCAATACACACTTACAACACAGCATAATTATAACATAAATTAATGTTTTTCTGCCACCAAATAATATAAATTTTTAGCTTCTGCAAGGCAATAAACATAAAACATCCCAAGTTTTTCGACTTGAGATGTTTTTGTAATCCTTTTTCCGTGCAAAAAAGCCGAGTCTATCGACTCGGCTTTGTGGCTCGTTGCACCGAAAAAGATATCGGTTAATCGAAGTTCTCTTGTATGTATGCTTTTAATTGTCTACAGTTCTTTATTCCGCCAAATGCAAAAACAGTGTTTTTTATCATAAGGCTACAATAATCTGGCTTTATTTCATTTTTAGATTGGTTAATAACCAAATCCGAAGCCGGTATATCATAAACACAAAATTCTTCTTTAGTAGTAAGATTCGTAATTGTTATTACAGCATCATTGAATTCCAGTTTCCAACTATGACCCTTGCTTCTTTTTTGAAAGAACACAACGGCACAAGAAATTAAAATAATGCTCTCAAAAAAAGCAAATGTCTGCCACGCAACAAGGAAACCCAAACACGCAAAAAGTGATAAAACGAAAAAAGTAATTAATAGCGCTTTGCTTGATTGAAGTCTTACATATTTTGCATCCGTTTCAGTAACGAAAGCATTAGCGTTGTTCATTTATAAGGCACTCCTTTGTTTCGTTTTCTAATTGTGTTATATCAAAAATCCAATCTGTTTGCAATATGTTTTAGTTCAAGTCCTCCCCAAAGGGCATTTTAGGGAAATGATATCTTTTGGATTGCACCTTGAAAAATGGCACGAAAAAACCCAGAAACCGTTGTGGTTTCTGGGTTTTCCGAACCGATATCTTTTTCGGTTCGCATTGTTGGTTGCGGGAGAAGGACTTGAACCTACGACCTTCGGGTTATGAGCCCGACGAGCTACCAACTGCTCCATCCCGCGATATGTTTCTTGCGAACAGATACTATTATACACATTTAAAAGAATAATGCAATACCTAAAATCAAGAAATCATACAAAAACGCAAACAAATTAAATCTTGCACATTTCTATTATATTTCAAAAGAATAAAAATATGAAAAATCATTAATATTTTCAAAAAACACTTGAAATATCTTCATATGCAGAACTATATTATGTATAGACACTTCACTAAATGGGAGGTAAATATGAAAAAGATTGTTACATTAATATTAGTTTTAATAATGGCATTGTCTATGACTGTACTTTCAGGCTGCGGTGACGATAAATCTACCGAATCAAAAAAGCCTGCACCGACAGTAGAACCTTCGAGTTCAGCAACGGTGTCTGCAACGACAGAATCTGCTACACAGAAACCTGCCACAACAACATCTGCTGAAACAACCGCTACAACAAATGTACCAGCCACAACAGCACCTGTTATGACAACGGCAACTGAAAATCCGAGTCCATCAGCGACACAAAAGCCAAGTACGCCTAAACCCACAGCTACAACAGTTGTAAAAACTGATGCGGAGCTCATAATAGGAAAATGGGAAACTATTATAGATTTCGGTTTAGCCACAAAAAAAATTTATGAATCTAATCCTCAGACAATGGCTTATGCCGAATTTGTTGACAGTTTGATGTTAAAAAATTACTACGAATTCAATCCGGACGGTTCTTATA
Source organism: Oscillospiraceae bacterium (assembly GCA_015069195.1). Classification (GTDB taxonomy): domain Bacteria; phylum Bacillota; class Clostridia; order UBA1212; family UBA1212; genus SIG423. Next base: position 102,283 of record SVJA01000007.1, read on the forward strand.
CGGACTATTTTGAAGATGATTATAAATCCAAATTAGAAGTCTTTTATGCAAACATTTACAAAAAAATATTAGTAGCCGACGCAGAAGCTAATAATATATCGGTTGAGCAAGCGCTTTCGCTAAGAGGATATACGAAAATGGAAAACTATATTGCAGATCTGCTTGTAGCAGCCGACATAGAAAACAACTTTCCTAAAATGACACAAGGCACATACACCATTGCTAATAAAAAATTAACTTGTTCATACGAGTTTTGCGGAGAAAAAATCACAGAAACACTGTCTTATACGCTTACATCATCAAAACTTACAGTTACTGACATAGATAGTGACGTGTCCGATGTTGTTGATTCTATAATATATAACAAAATATCATAGCGCAAAACTTTTTAACTGTAAGGGGTTACTTCACAGTTTGTTTTAAGGGGATTGAACGGTTCTATGCACATTTTCAAACATTTTCACACAATTACAAAACACAGACACTTGGTTATGCTTCATTGTTTCAAGGCAGGTATTTTCAAAAGAGGCCTTTTACATGACCTTTCCAAATACAGTCCGGCTGAGTTTTGCGCAGGTGCCAAGTATTATCAAGGCACGAGAAGCCCGAATGCCAAAGAGAGGGAACTCTACGGATACTCTACCGCGTGGATGCATCACAAGGGACGCAACCGTCACCATTTTGAGTATTGGAACGATTATAACCCGAAGACGCGCCGTACACAGCCTGTTGAAATGCCTCTTGAATTTTTGAAAGAAATGATTTGCGATCGGATTGCCGCAAGCAAAGTTTACAAAGGAAAGAAATATAAGGACAGTGATGCTCTTGATTATTATAACGGCGAGAAGCACAGATTGCACGAAATCCACCCAAAAACAGCGGAGATGACAGAATACATACTCACGATGCTTGCCGAAAAGGGCGAAAAAGAAACATTTAAATACTTGAGAAGTTTAAAATAATATATATATAAGCTGACTGACAACATAAAAATCCCTTTTAGACGCAGTCTAAACCGGGATTTTTATGTTGTCAGTCAGCTTTTATCTGCGCTACCAGAACCGCAACAAATACAAAAGCACATCCGATAAGTTCTTTAGCACCTAATGAATTACCAGATATCAGCCATCCGCCGAGTGCAGCGAAAACGCTTTCGAGACTCATTGAAAGTGTGGCAACAGATGGTTCTGCATACTTCTGACCGATTATCTGAAGTGTGTACGCTACTCCGCTGGATAAAATACCCACATAAAGAATCTGAGGCATTGCTGATAACAGAGTCTGAAAATTCGTAGATTCAAAAGCCAATGCAGGTACAAGTGAAAGTACTCCACACACAAGAAATTGTATTGCAGAAAGTTTTATTCCGTTTACACCATCACCAAATTTTGATATTGCCATTATGTGTACAGAAAATCCTGCGGCACAAAGTATCAGCATTATATCACCAAGGTGGAAACCACCCTGCCCGGCCCCGATACAAAGCAAATAAGTTCCGGCAATAGCTAAAACAACCGCAATCCACACAACTATTCCCGGTTTTTTTTTCATAAAGAGCGATAAAACCGGTACGATTATTATGTAAAGTGCAGTCAGAAATCCGCCCCTTGCCTCTGCGGCGACACCTTCGGGATACACTGTCAAACCGAACTGTTGGAGATTTGTGGCAACAAAAAGCAATACACCGCATATAATTCCTGCTTTGAACATTTTTTTGCAATCGGTTTTATCAGCCGGCAAGAATTTTGTACCGTCGCCAAACTTTATTATACTACCGACTACAAACAGAAACACGGCTGCAATAAAAGCACGCATACCGTTAAATGTAAAAAGCGGTATTTTACTGCCCGCATCGGTCTGGGCCACGAAGGCAAAACCCCATATCATTGCCGCAATGCACAGCAACAAGCTTCCTTTCAGATTGTTCTTTGCAGATTTCTCCATCTTGGGTCAATCACTTTCTTTTACAATGTTCTGTGCTCGCTCTATTGCCGAATCTATATCAGAAGTAAAGTTATCCTCTCCGACTCTCGCGAAGAAACCGTCCTTTTTCATAACTTTTAATGGTTGCTCGTTCACATGAGACATAATAATTTTTATTGAGCGTTTCTCGGCTCTGTCCCAAAGGCCGTTCATTGTACGCATTGCACTAGCGTCGATTGACGGAACGCCGTTCATTCGGATTATTATTACTTTTGCTTTGTCTGCAAAACTTATTGTTGCAATTTTGTCAGAGGCAGCAAAGAAAAGCGGTCCGCTTATTTCGAATACTCTTATTGACTCGGGAAGTTCATTAATTTTCTTTGAATCGTCATCGCTTACGGAATCATCATTAACGTCATTACCTTTTACATCTGTAACAGTTGCCATCCGGTACATAAGAAGGATTGCAGAGGCAACAATACCGACTTCGATTGCCACGACAAGGTCAAATACTACTGTCAGAACAAATGTCATCACAGCTATCAGCACATCGCTTTTAGGGGACGTTTTTATAAGTTTAATAAATGATTTCCAACCGCACATATTCCAAGCTACAACTAAGAGTACCGCCGCGAGTGTTGTCATAGGTATGAGTGACACAAGGGGCATAAGAAGCAACGTTATCAGAAGAAGTGTTATGCTGTGAACTATTCCTGCGATAGGTGTACGGCCGCCGTTTGCTACATTTGCGGCAGTTCTTGCGATTGCACCGGTCGCCGGAATTCCGCCAAAAAGGCCTGAAAAAATATTACCTAGGCCTTGACCTATAAGTTCTGCGTTCGGATTGTGTTTGTCATTGACCATCGAATCAGACACGACACACGAAAGAAGTGATTCGATTGCTGCAAGTATTGCTATTGTAAAGGCAGGAGATATCAAATCTTTTACTGTTTTCAAATCAACCTTCGGAATTGAAAGTTTAGGAAGCGACGATGAAAGTTCGCCGAAAACACTTCCGATTGTCGGCACTGCATCAAGTTTGAATCCCCACACTACAAGTGTTGTAACTATAATTGCTATGATGGACGCAGGAATTGTTTTGTTTATTTTAGGAAAAACTATGAGTATCACAAGAGCCAATGCACCGATACCGAGTGCCCAAAAATTCACGGTATCTATATTTTTTGCATAGGCTACAATTTTCGGGATAAACTCTGACGGTACGGAGTCAATTTTCAGACCAAAGAAATCTTTTAACTGACCGACCAGTAATGTAACACCGATACCGCACGTAAAGCCTGCAGTTATTGTATGAGGAATGTATTTTATGAGCGAACCGAGTTTGAATACACCCATAAGTACAAGAAATATTCCGGCAAGAATTGTCGCTAATATGAGTCCGGACAATCCATTGTCCGCAACAATGCCCGCTACTATTACAACAAACGCCGCTGTCGGACCGCCTATCTGCACACGGCTGCCTCCTGCAAAAGATATGAAGAAACCAGCAATCACGGCAGTGAAAAGTCCGACTTCAGGACTCACACCCGATGCGATGGCAAGTGCAATGGATAACGGCAATGCGATTATCGCTACGATTATTCCGGCAACAAGGTCTTTTACAAATTGCGCCTTAGTATAACCTTTCATACATTCAAACAGTTTAGGTTTCAAATATTTCATAATGTGCTCCTGAAAATGCTCTGTTTTAATAATAAAACCCCGTTGCTTTTGCAAGGGGTAAAATACGTTTGCGATTTTAACACATCTATAATGTTAAAACAAGTTTAAAAATGTAAAAAACCGGGCAAAATACACATTGACAGCCACACACTATATTGTTATACTTTAATGTACTCAGCACAACATTTAGTTTTACAGAAAGGAATGAGCCATATGAAAGAATTTAAAAAAGGTGCATGGTGCGATTCTATAAATGTTTCCGACTTTATTCGCCTTAATTATACACAGTATAACGGCGGTGCAGAGTTTCTCAGCGGTCCTACACAGCGTACGGAACGTGTTAATAAACGAGTTAATGAGCTTTTGGTTGCCGAAAACGAAAAAGGCGGTGTCCTTGACGTTGACAACGAAAATGTTTTGTCCATACTCTCTCACGAGCCCGGTTATGTGAGCCGTGAGGATGATATCATCGTAGGACTCCAGACAGACAGCCCTCTCAAAAGAGGTGTCAGTCCGTTCTCAGGTTTTCGTAATGCAGTTGCTGCGTGTGAAGCATACGGCTACAAACTCGGTGATGAGATAGTAAAAGAATTTAAGTACCGCACAACACACAACACAGGTGTTTTCCGTGTATACAATGATACTATGAAAAAAGCACGTCACGCAGGTATCCTCACAGGACTTCCGGATGCTTATGCCAGAGGACGTATCATAGGTGACTACCGCCGTGTAGCACTCTACGGTATGGACAGGCTTATTGCCGAAAAGAAAGCTGACAAGGCAATGCTCGGCGAGCGCGATATGAGTGAAGAAAATATCCATTTGATGGAGGATGTCGCAAGACAGCTTGAGTTTATGGCAGAGCTCAAGATTCTCGCTTCACAGTATGGTTTTGACATTTCAAGGCCTGCAGAAAACGCAAGAGAGGCTGTTCAGTGGCTCTACTTCGGCTACCTCGGTGCCGTAAAGGAGCAAAATGGTGCGGCAAACAGTATCGGCAGAATTTCAGCTTTTCTTGACATATATATCGAAAGAGATATTGAAAACGGTATTCTCACCGAATCAGGTGCACAGGAGCTTATCGACGACCTCGTAATAAAACTCAGACTTGTACGTCATCTCCGTACACCTGAGTATAACGAGCTTTTCGCAGGCGATCCGGTATGGGTTACTGTATCACTTGCAGGTGTTACTGAAGACGGCAGATCTATGGTCACCAAAAATGACTTCAGATTCTTACAGACACTTTACAATCTCGGATCATCCGCAGAGCCGAATATCACAGTCCTTTGGGCACAAACACTTCCTCAGGGCTTCAAAGACTTCTGTGCAAAGGTATCCATCGACACAGACTCTATACAGTATGAGAATGATGACCTTATGAGAAAGTCATACGGCGATGACTATGCTATCGCTTGTTGCGTGTCTGCTATGAAGGTCGGAAAGCAGATGCAGTTCTTCGGTGCTCGTTGTAATATGGCAAAAGTTCTCCTTATGGCATTAAACGGCGGCCGTGACGAAATCGGCGGCACACAGATTGCTCCCGAAGGTAAGAGTTTTGAAGAAAAGCCGCTCGATTATGATGAAGTTATCGAAGCATACAAATACTACTTATCTTGGATGGCAAAACTTTATGTAAATACGATGAATGTCATTCACTTTATGCACGACAAATACGCTTACGAAAGACTTATGATGAGTCTCCACGATACAGAGGTTGAAAGACTTATGGCTTTCGGTATAAGCGGTATGAGCGTTGCAACAGACAGTTTGTCCGCTATAAAGTATGCGAAAGTTACTCCTATAAAGGATGAAAGAGGTATAATCGTAGACTTCAAAGTTGAGGGTGACTTCCCGAAATACGGAAACGACGATGACAGGGTTGACGAAATCGGTGCAAACCTTGTTAAATTCTTCTACGAAGAACTTTGCAAGACTCCAACCTACCGTGGTGCTATCCACACACTTTCTATCCTTACAATCACCTCAAACGTAATGTACGGAAAGAAAACAGGGGCTACACCTGACGGAAGAAAAGCAGGCGAAGCATTTGCCCCAGGTGCAAACCCGATGCACGGAAGAGATGCGGAAGGTGCTCTTGCGAGCCTTAACTCCGTAGCAAAGCTTGATTACGAATGTTGCCGTGACGGTATTTCAAATACATTCTCAATCACTCCCGACGCACTCGGCGCAGACGAAGCAGACAGAATAAAGAATCTTACAACGGTTCTTGACGGGTACTTCGCACAGGAGGCACACCACCTCAATGTAAACGTACTCAACAGACAGAAACTCATTGATGCCATGAATAACCCATCACTCTACCCAAGTCTCACAATCCGTGTCAGCGGATACGCAGTAAACTTCAACAAGCTTACGAGAGACAAACAGGAAGAAGTTATTTCAAGAACATTCCATGAGCACATGTAATATTCATTCTATAGAGAGTTTAGCAGCGCGCGACGGTGACGGAGTGCGCTGCGCTGTTTTTTTCTGCGGTTGTCCTCTTCGTTGTGTATACTGTCACAACCCCGACACCTGGCATCAAAGCGGCACCGAGATGACCGCAGAAAAACTTGCAAACAAACTTGTACGCTACAAACCCTATTTCAAAACCGACGGCGGAGTCACATTCTCCGGCGGCGAACCTCTTTTACACGCTTCGTACATCAACGAAGTTGCATCTATTCTCAAAGAAAAAGATGTAAACTATATGCTCGACACAAGCGGTTGTGTCGAACTCACCGACGACGTAAAAACTGCCCTGCAAAACGCCCAAGGCATATTACTCGACCTGAAATTTTATGACGCTGAAAAGTTTCAAAAATACTGCAAAGGTGATTTTGCTAAATTACAAAAATTCATTGAATATTGTAAAGAAATCGGTGTACGGATAACGCTCAGAACGGTTATCGTTCCCGGAATTAACGACTCCGAAGAGGAAATTGCAAAGTACGCAGAAGTTGCCAAATATATAAATCCCGTAAAATACGAATTGCTCCCCTTTCACACAATGGGTTTCTTTAAGTACAAAGAGCTCGGCATAGAAAACCCTCTTGAACACCTTAAGGCACTCTCTCCGGAGAGGAAGGACGAATTGCAGAAGTATTTGGATGGATTGATGGCAGGGAAATGATTGTAAAGAAAATTTTGTTTTTCGATGTTATAAAGTATTCGATAAATAAGAATTTGGCGAGATGAAATACATGAAAATATTATGGATTATTATTTTGGTAGCAGATAATCTACTACCATTGTTGCTGGCGCATTTTTATCCAAACTATAAGCATAAAGAAATGGCACTCTCAGTACTGGGCTCACGGCAAAGCCCTGTAAAATGGATATACAATGTGTGGTGTATCATATCCGGAATTGTTTTTTGCATTGTTCCTTATGAGTTGTACAAAGAAAATAGTAGTGGTTTGATGATAGCAATATGGGTATTGCTTGCAATATACGGCATTGGATGTGAAATTATATCTGGGTTATGTCCGTTAAACGAAAGCAGGGAGGACGAAGATGTTGTTACTAAAATTCACGGAGGAACTTCTGCTATTGGTTTTATGACATTACTCGTTGTACCGTTACTCTTGGCAATACTGCAGTTTCAAGCGACAAATATAATTATGGGAGCGATCTCACTTGTGAGCTTTATTGTGGCTTTCGCGTTCTTCTGCTTTTTCATTATGGGAGAGAAAGAAAAGTTTGCGAATACGATTTTACGATACGGCGGTCTTTGGCAAAGACTCGTTTTGGTGAGTTGCTATATACCATTAGCTGTTTGGTGTATTATAAAATGACAAATTCCAATTTGACAACTAATATTATGTGAATTATTATCAATAATTGTTAGGTGTTAATAAAATTCTCTAAAAGTCCTGTAAATATAGGGTTTTTCGCAAACAACTCGTTTCAACTTGTTATGACTTATTATTT